>JAHDGK010000025.1 GCA_020627685.1 Granulosicoccus sp.
GCCCCCCAGCCCATGCCCCTAACCACTCCCCCATCAACTCAATAGATGCACCCTGCTCTTCGTGGTAGTTGGAATAGCACAATCTAACGCAATGGCCGTAGTGCCCACGGTTTGAGAATAACTTGCCGGGGGCTATGGCTATGTCCTTACTCAGCGCGTATTCAGCCAAAGCCATTGCGCTGTAGCGTTTAGGCATCTCAACCCACAATTGAAAACCGCCTGATGGCTGTGAGATCAATGTCCCGTCAGGAAATACTTTCGCAATCAATTTTCGCAATGCCCGACCGCGCTTTGCGTATACATCACGCGATAAACGAATGTGCCGATCGTAGTGCCCTTCAGACATATGCCTGGCAATTGCCTGTTGAACCAACAAACCTGAGCGTTGCGATACGGCTCGCTTAAATTCTAATGCCTGCTCTGTCCATCGCCCTGCATCCAACCAACCTGTTCGAAGTTCCGGTGCTAACGTTTTGCTGAACGAACCGCACGTCACCACGCGCTCTTGAGTATCAACAGCTTTCAGGTTGGGTTGTCGATGTCGTGCGTATAACAACTCACCATGAGTGTCGTCCTCAATGACAGTGATTCGGTGTTCATTCGCTAAATGGATTAATGCCTTTCTACTATCGTCATCCATGCTGCAACCCAGCGGGTTCTGCACCGAACTACTGACAACAACAGCTTTTACTGGCAACTCCTCTAGTGCCAAGCTCAGCGCGGCCAGATTGATACCGTCGGAAGAATCAGTGGGTATTTCAATTAAATTACGGCCGCTTTGTTTTACGGCATTAATTAAACCGTGATAGGTAGGCGATTCCACGGCGATTAAATCACCGGGTTTTGTCACAACATTAATGCTGATAAAAAGCGCTTCCTGTGCCCCGTGCGTGATGATCAAGTCATCAATATTGGCTTCTATTCCGCTTTTGATAGAGCGCGCTACTATCTCCTGGCGAAGCAGAGGGTCGCCTGCGACCGGCCCATAGTCGCGCAGTTGTCTTCGCGCGGTTTGCCTGATCATACGAGCAACTTCCTTTGCTCCTGCCGTGCTCGTATCCGGTGTACCACTAGCGAAGTAGGCCGTAAACTTATGTGCATGCCAGGCACTACTACACAGCCCTTCAATGAGTTCCTTTTCATTACGGGCTACGGGGATTTCCGCCGAGGCTTTGGGAAGTGCTATACGCCGCACAGCCGTATCGCGCAGATAGTAGCCTGAGCGCTGTCTGGACTCGACCACACCGCTGAGTTCCAGCTCCTCGTAGACACGCAGTGCCGTACTCATACTGACGCCCTCGCGGGAAGCGAAATCACGCAGTGAGATTAATCGATCGCCGGCCTGACCCGTAGCCTCCAAATGCCTCTGAGTCTGTTCCGCCAGCTGCTGATACTTTGGCGATTCTGTTCTCATCTGTTCACTATATCAATATGATGAATGCTAATAGCAGTACAGATTTGAGACAAAACACACAGAGCAGAGCAATTAATCCCTGATCTGTCTGCGAGATCTTGGTCTAGGTTGTATCTGGTTTAGCGTAGACGCCCCCTTTAGCATGACCTTTCCACCTTACAAAGGATTCGGATCATGTCTTACGCAAGAGTTTTGGGTAACGCCCTTTCCTCCACGACCCCCTATTCGTCCACAAACCGCCTGACAACAAAAGAGCTACCGTGGAAACTATGGATCATGCGATATCGCACCCGCAAGCAGCTAAAAGCGCTACTGAGCAATGACCCGCAACGCGTCATTCAAGATTTAGGATTGCACAGCTTCACTGTACAAAAGGAATGTAAGAAGTGGTTCTGGCAGCCGTAAATCCATTGACCAGCACTCATCGATTTTTACGCAAAAAAGGCTCGCAAACGCGAGCCTTTTTTGTGGCTAAAGATAAACTTTAACCGTAACGCACAACTGCAAGATAATCGTTATTTAGCTCGCATGCCATCACGTATAAGCGCTTTTATCAACGAGATTCCCATGAGAATCATCATAAAAGAAAACGGTATAGCACCGACAATCATCGCCGCCTGAATAGCGTTCAAGCCACCGGCAAGAAGCAACGCCGCAATGACTGCAGTGAGGATTAAGCCCCAAATAATGATGTGTGATTTTCCAGCCGCACCCGCTTCACCACCAGCATTAATGGTATTAACAACCAGTACCGCCGAGTCCGCCGATGTCACAAGATACGTTAACAATAAGACAACTATGAGCACTGACATACCCTTTGCAAGGCCACTCGATAGCATGATATTGATCACTTCATATAATTGAGCCGTTAGACTCTTTGCGTAGATCTGCCCCTCGGCTGCACCATTTAATTCCAAATCAATGGCTGTTCCGCCAAGTAAAGAAAACCAAAGGAAACACATGAGCGAAGGCGCGACAATCGCGCCAAAAGCAAACTCGCGAATAGTTCGGTTTTTAGAAATTCGTGCCAGGAAAATTCCAACAAACGGCGCAAACGCTATCCACCAAGCCCAGTAAAAAATCGACCACCAACCCTGCCATTCACCCGGACTTCCAGCCCCATTGGCAGGAAAAACGGTAAACGTTAAGGCAGGAAGATTGATTAGATAGCTAAATGTCCCTTTGCCCAGGATTGTCAGCGCAAACATAGTGGATCCGAAGATCAAGAAGAACGCTAACAGTCCGAAAGACAACACCATATTAAGATTACTGAGCCACTTGATGCCTTTGCCGACACCCGACAAGGCAGATAACGTTGAACAGACCATAACAACAGCGAGGGCGACTAACAGCGAACCTGTGCTTGGCTCACCATCGACAACTAACCACTCTGCACCGGTAATGTTGTACAAACCGGATGAGAACGACGCAAGCCCAAGACCGATGGTTTGAGCGATACCCAAGATAGTTGCCACAACCGCTGTAATATCAACAATGTGACCTACAGGCCCTTCTAAGTTTTTACCAAACAAAGGTGCCAGTGTGGAACGAATAGTTAAGGGTAATCCGCGTGAATAGCTGAAAAAAGCCAACGCAATACCGACAAGCGCATAACAAGACCAAGCACCTAACCCCCAATGCAAGAATGAATATCGGTAAACAGAATCAATAGTCGATGCAGTTTTGGGTTCGACCAAACCATCGATGGCCGTGATGGTGCCTGCAGCAACTTGAGCACGATACTCAGCCCAAATATCGGCACCTTCAGCCATCGTGACGTTTGCAGCACCCAAGGCCGCTCCAATGGCTTCAACGCTCATTCGTATATCAGGGTTGTCACCCATGTGCCACATCGGCTCACCCGTTGCGTATCCAAGCATCCCGATGCCGATACCGGCACCGAACATCATTGAAAACCAGGAGAAATTAGAGAACTCAGGCTTCCCATCTGGATCGCCAAGTTTGGTGCGCCCCCAAGAGGGTACGATGGCAATTAATAAACAGACAAAAATAAAAAACGCGACAGCCCAGGTGTAGTAGTAATTTAAATGGGCAAAGGACCAGTTCTTCATGTCACCGAGAATCTTTCCAGCAGATTCCGGGTTGATGACAGCCCAAACAACAATCAACGCAATGATGACCTTAGACGCAACAGCAACCGTGTTGTTGAAGCCTTTGTAAAACCCCGACGGGGCAAGGCTTATATCAAGATCTTTTAGTGGTGGATCTAACGCCATATATTTCTCCAAAGTAATATCGAGGACACACAGAGTTCCCTAAGGAGCTAAAGGCTTTGCGACAACTACATTAAATCCATTGAAAAGTAGACAGGCAAGTCTCGGTTCCGGGACACTGCTGCCTTGTTATACTACGGATTATCAGATGTTTACCAGCTATGATTTCCGATGCTTTATGCACCGGACATCGATTTACCATTGATACACTGATTGAGCGCTAAGAGATTGACGCATCTGTATTGGCTACCACTGCATTTAGTACACGACTTGCACTATCCATCCCTGCACTAATGGCAGCAGGAAGCTCAGCAGTATTGACGGCTTTGCCATCGATACCCGCAGCCGCATTGATCACAACCGCTAAGCAGGCATAGGACACGCCGAGCTCAGCTGCTAACGAAGCCTCCGGCATCCCCGTCATGCCAACTATAGTACAGCCGTCGTTTGCCATTCGACGGATCTCCGCGGCAGTTTCCAAGCGAGGTCCTTGAGTTGCGCCATAGACCCCTTGCTCAACGACTTGCACATCTTCAGCTGATTTTGCACCTGCCAATAAGGCACTACGCAAGACCTCACCATAGGGATAGCTAAAATCTATATGTTCAACGGGCTCGTCCCCACCATCGAAAAACGTGTTAGCCCGTCCGGAGGTATAGTCAATGATTTGGTCGGGTATGACGATCTTACCGACTTGGCAATCCTCGTGAATACCGCCTACGGCCGCAACGGCGATAATGTGTTCTATACCCACACTATGCAAAGCCCATATGTTGGCGCAATAGTTCACCCTATGCGGAGGAATTCGGTGTCTGCTGCCATGTCGCGCAAGAAAGACAACAGGCTTACCGTGCAACTCTCCATACACTAGCGGGCATGAAGGTGCACCAAACGGAGTTTTGACCATTTCACGTCGAGTGACGGTCAATCCTTGCATTTGCGCAAGTCCAGTACCACCAATAATTGCAAGCTTCGTCATCGTGTTTGTACCGTCTTGTTATGTATCACCGGGTTCGGAGAGTAAAACCGAAGCCATTGCCGCAATCCCTTCTTCACGTCCACAAAAACCCAAACGCTCTGTCGTGGTTGCTTTGACATTAATTCTAGACAAATCCATGCATAAGTCTGCTGCGAGCACCTGACACATATCGGGTATATGCGGCCCCATCTTGGGAGCCTGTGCAATGACAGTTGCATCGAGACTTGTACATTTGAATCCGCGCTCGTCCAATTGAGCAACGACTTGTCTCAATAAATCACGGCTATCAGCCCCTTTATACGCTGCATCGGTATCAGGGAAATGCCGACCGATATCGCCTAATCCTGCGGCTCCTAGTAAAGCATCACTGATAGCGTGCAACAAAACATCGCCGTCTGAGTGAGCCTCAAAGGCTTGATTGTGAGGGATTCGTACTCCGCCAATCATTAGATGGTCGCCTGCTTTGAACGCATGTACGTCATAGCCACTGCCTATTCTCATGACCGCTGTGCTCCAAGTAAGGCATTGGCAATAGTCAAATCAACCGGGCGCGTAATTTTGAAATTAGGCTGCAAAGCTTCCACTAATAGGGGCTCGTGTCCTTGTCTCTCCATTGCTGATGCCTCGTCAGTTAAGGGAGCTGGCTGGTTGTCATTAGATATTTGATGATCTAAAGCTTCAGCAGTTTTTTTGTCTTCTTCAATAGCTTTGTTCATCGCGTTGGCTAGTTCACCGGCTCTGAACAACTGCGGTGTCTGAGCCTGCCAAAGTTCAGCGCGGTTTACTGTCCGTTCAATGCCGTAATACTCAGATGCCTGTTTCAACGTGTCTTGAACTGGCGTTGCCAGGATTCCGCCCATTGCCCCGCTGTTGTAAACCGCATCGCTAAGTCTTTGGACATCACTCAGCTGGATCAACGGTCGCGCAGCATCATGCACAAACACCCAGGTATCAGGGTTGCATTGACTCAAAACAAACGTTAAGCCTGCTGACACAGATTCTGCACGTGTCTGCCCCCCAATTGTGGTGTGCACCCGACGGTCATTTCCCGCATTGACAGTAGGCCACAACGAATCATCGGCGGACAAGACAACCACTATGCCTTCAACGTTAGGCACTTGTAGTAGTTGAGACAGGGTTATTTGAAGAATGCTACTACCACCTAGCATCATGTACTGCTTCGGCGTATGCCCACCCATGCGCTCGCCTATACCGGCAGCTGGCACGACGATCCATCGTTGCTCATTCATTCCACTGTAGTCCCAGTAGCATCTGACGCCTGATTCGGATCCGGCCCCGGACTTGGCTCAATCGCGTTGGAGCGTCGACCCTTGCTACCCTGCTCCCGAATAAATTGATAAAAAGTTTCACCTTCATCAATCATTCCCAATTCTCCGCGGGCGCGTTCTTCGATAGCATCAAGCCCGCTTTTTAAGTCAGCGACCTCGGCAGCAAGGGCTTGATTTCGCATGGTCAATCGTAAGACTTCACTACGACTATGCACCGCTTCATCACGCAGGCGAGACAACTCTTGCAAGCTGCCGTCACCAAACCATAATCGCAATTGAAGCGCGATAAGTAAGGCGAGCAAAATAGCCAGCAAAACCTTCATGAGAACGTGTCACGCTTAAGTGACTTCCCCGACCAGCGTGTAGCCGGGGATGACAAACATACGCGCACTAGAGCGACTGATTGAATGCACTGGCGCCTGGATATACCGCTCGATCACCCAGGTATTCCTCAATGCGCAGCAATTGATTGTATTTGGCAATACGATCAGAGCGCGACAAAGAACCCGTTTTAATCTGCTTCGAATTGGTTGCAACGGCCAAGTCAGCGATAGTGGTATCTTCGGTCTCACCGGAACGATGCGACGTCACCGTCGTATAGCCGGCCTTGTGCGCCATCCGAATAGTTTCTAAGGTCTCGCTTAACGTACCAATCTGGTTGACTTTGATCAGTACAGAATTAGCAATTCCCTGCTCTATGCCTTTTGCCAGAATCTTAGGATTGGTTACGAAAAGATCATCGCCCACCAATTGAATTTTATCGTTCAAACGATCGGACAGAATCTTCCAACCGTCCCAGTCACTCTCATCTAACCCGTCTTCGATTGAAACAATGGGATAGCGCTGCGCCCAATCTGCCAGGTAATCAACAAAACCCGCTGCATCAAACTGTCGGCTCTCTGAAGCCAAATCGTATACGCCGTCTTTGTAAAATTCAGAGCTGGCAACGTCCAATGCGAGGTAGACATCTTTACCTGCTTCGTAACCGGCTTTTTCAATGGCGATGAGGATGGTTTCAATCGCTTCTTCGTTAGACGATAAATTGGGCGCAAATCCGCCTTCATCACCCACGTTAGTATTCATTCCACGACCATTCAGAACACCACGCAGTGCATGGAAAATCTCTGCACCGCAGCGCAATGCTTCTTTGAATGAGGACGCACCGACCGGCATGACCATAAATTCCTGAATATCAACGCTGTTGTCGGCATGCGAGCCACCATTGATGATATTCATCATGGGTACTGGCAAATTAACCGCATCCGCTCCACCTAAGTATTCAAACAACATGGAGCCTGAATCTGCCGCGCCCGCGTGTGCTGCCGCCATCGATACCGCCAACAAAGAATTTGCACCCAGCTTGTCTTTGTTTTCAGAGCCGTCCAGCTCAAGCATAATTTTGTCCAAGCCTGCTTGATCGGTAACGTCATGGCCCATGACTGCATCACGGATAACGGTATTAACGTTATTGACCGCTTGCTGAACGCCTTTGCCGCCATAACGCGACTTGTCACCGTCGCGAAGTTCCAAGGCTTCGCGGGTTCCTGTGGAGGCGCCGGAAGGCACCATGGCCCGTCCAGTTGCGCCGGACGATAACGTGATATCAGCTTCAATCGTGGGATTGCCACGAGAGTCCATAATCTCGCGCGCTTTTAGCTCAGAGATTCGTGAAGTCATTTAAAAAGTCCTGTTTGTCGAAATGAAATCGGTTGAAAAGAATTTGAAACTACATGTTACGGATTGAGATAAGCATTCTCAGCAAAGTCTCCCGCCTTGACCGTTGCATCAAGCATTTTCAAGGTTTCCAGCAATGGCTTCAAATCGCCCAGAGGCCATGCATTAGGACCATCGCTCAGTGCTTTTTCCGGCTCTGGATGAGTTTCCATAAACAACCCGGACACACCTGCAGCGACAGCTGCTCTGGCAAGGACTGGAATAAACTCACGCTGCCCGCCGGAACTCCCGCCTTGGCTTCCGGGCTGCTGAACGGAATGCGTTGCATCAAAAACGACCGGACAGCCCGTGTTTCTCATGATAGCCAATCCACGCATGTCTGACATTAAGGTGTTGTAGCCGAAGGAGACCCCTCGTTCACACACCATAATCTGTTTGTTACCGGTAGCTTCTGCTTTTTCAACAACATGCACCATGTCGTTAGGTGCCAGAAATTGGCCTTTTTTAATATTCACCGGCTTGCCAGCACTGGCGACCCGGTTAATAAAGTTTGTCTGTCGGCATAAAAATGCCGGAGTTTGCAGCACATCGACGACATCGGCCACTTCATCCATGGGCGTATCTTCATGCACGTCTGTCAGCACAGGGACGCCTATTTCCTCTTTCACCTTCGCTAGAATACGGAGCCCCTCTTCAATGCCCGGCCCTCTAAAGCTGTGCGTTGACGAGCGATTGGCTTTGTCAAAAGATGACTTGTAGATAAAAGGTATGCCCAGATCGTCAGTCATCTCTTTCAAGATGGCTGCGGTCTCCAACGCCAAAGCCTCTGACTCAATCGCGCAGGGTCCGGCTATCAGAAAAACAGGACGATCCAAACCCACTTCGAAACCGCACAATTGCATGGCCTTTGCCTTTTTTAAAAAACGGATAAGGTATTTAGCTTATTTCTGCCGTGCCTGCTTCTGCCGACTCAGTCTCAAGACGTTCAGACTGAAAATTCAGAGCCGCTGTGATGAAACCAGTAAACAACGGATGGCCGTCACGCGGGTTGGATGTATATTCAGGGTGGAACTGACAGCCGATAAACCAAGGGTGATCTGGCAGCTCTATCATTTCGACAAGGCCTTCAGGATCGTAGTGCGCTTTCTCGCCTGCCTTATCTGTTGCTGAAGCCGATTCACTCGAGCGGGCTGATATGACAAGGCCTGCCTCGGTGAGTCGGTTGGTGTAGTTGTTATTGAATTCGAAGCGATGGCGATGACGTTCGACGATCTCTTCGGAACCGTAAACCCGAGCAGACAAAGACCCCGGTTGCATCGAGCAGGTTTGCCCACCCAAACGCATGGTTCCACCGAGGTCGGAGTCAGCCGTTCTAATGACAGTTTCTCCATCTTCATTCTGCCACTCAGTAATCAGTGCAATAACAGGCTCGGGCGTTTCTAAATCGAACTCACTGCTGTTTGCAGATTCAATTCCGGCAACATGACGAGCGTGTTCGATGACAGCGACCTGCATCCCTAAACAAATGCCCAAGTACGGAATATTGTTCTCTCGAGCATATTGAGCCGCGATGATTTTTCCTTCCACACCACGCGTACCAAAACCACCGGGTACTAAGATGGCATCGATTTCACTGAGGGCGCGAAGATCACCCCGCTCAAGCTTTTCTGAATCCAAGTAGCGGATCTTAACCCGGCTATCGGTTTGGATTCCCGCATGAGTGAGGGCTTCATTAAGCGATTTATAAGATTCGGTCAGTTCGGTGTACTTACCCACCATACCAATGGTGACGGCCTTACCGGGGTGGCGAATACCATCAACCACTCGTTGCCACTCGCTCAGATCGGCAGGTGGCAAGTCTAATTTGAACTGCTCAACAACCAACTCATCGAGCTCCTGTGCATGAAGCATTCGAGGGATGTCATAGATGGTGTCAGCATCTGTCGCTGCAATTACGGCACGCTCAGACACATTGGTGAACAAAGCAATTTTTCGACGTTCAGTTTCGGGGAGCTGACGATCAGCACGGCACAGTAAAATATCAGGCTGAATACCGATCGATCGGAGCTCTTTAACCGAGTGCTGTGTTGGCTTGGTTTTAATTTCACCCGCAGATGCGATGTACGGCACCAGGGTGAGATGCATAAACAAGGTATTCTCACGGCCCAATTCCACAGCCATTTGTCGAATAGCTTCTAAGAACGGCAAGGATTCAATGTCACCCACGGTGCCACCGATCTCAACCATGGCAATGTCGGCATCTCCTGCACCCACGATGACACGCCGTTTAATTTCTTCTGTGATGTGAGGAATAACCTGCACCGTGGCGCCAAGGTAATCCCCTCGTCGCTCATTGGCAATGACCGTCTCGTAGACACGCCCTGTCGTAAAGTTATTGCTTTGACTCGTTTGTATGCGAACAAACCGTTCGTAATGTCCTAGGTCCAGATCGGTTTCTGCACCATCGTGCGTAACAAACACCTCACCATGCTGATAGGGACTCATGGTGCCCGGGTCAACGTTGATGTAGGGGTCGAGCTTGAGCATGGTGACTTTTAAGCCCCGTGCCTCAAGCAGCGCCGCAAGTGAGGCTGCTGAAATTCCCTTTCCCAATGACGAAACAACGCCACCGGTCACGAATATAAAACGCGTCATAGACTGAGTCTGTTGGTGCGGATGGCATCGCAAAGCAAGATGGCCTTGGATACACAAACGGCGAATAAGCGTGACGCGGAACGTTCCGTGGAAGATCCCGCTACGACATGAAACATTTCATATCGAACGGGAGTTGAGATTACCAGAACCGGCAAGGCCTAACAATTGGAAAAGCACCTTATTGGCGCTTGAATTACATATTCAATAACCGGAGCGTGACTTACGCCAGACTATGATCTGCTCTGTCCGTATCGATGTTGACAGGTGAGGTCATGATGGGCTCGCCATTCGCTTGATAGTCGACGGAAATGGCGATACCCCACACTGCAGCAAGCTTTCCATCAATATAAATAAGCGGAATAGTGTCCCTGATCCAAGGTGGCACCGAGGACTCTTGAAGTATTTTCTTAACAGCTTTGTGGAAAGCCGGCTCGCCCATTTTGAGTAGTTCCCCACCGGAACGACTCTTAACCGTAACCGATGCGTCAGGGCTTAGCTCAATACCCTTCTCGAGGCATTGTTCGCGCGTGAGGGTCAACCCGGTCTCGGCGATTTCCAAGGGATCGAAAGGCGCCAGCCAATCATAATGAAACGGTTGAGTATCCGCCGACGGCAATAGCAGGTACAGACGATCCTTGTGGCGCCTGAAGACATAATCCCGCACATTAACCACACCATGGGAGTCATCGCTGGCTTCGACTAAATTCGCCATCACCTGAATAAGGTCCTGCAACCGTGGCATTCGAAGTCCACGCTGTCGCACACACAGGCGCAACACGTTGTAGGCACGCTCGCGCGGTAACTCTTTCAAGGCCGAGAGATTCAGCTCTGCACTACCATCAATGGTGGCGGTGTCCAGATCCTGTTGGGCTAGGCCCAATAACGTCTGACTCGCAGCAGCACATCGATGAGCACTGCGCCCTAGAGTTTGAGCCAACGCCGGCCATCGCGACTGTAGCAATGGCATGACGTTTAACCGTAAATAGTTACGGTCGTATTGTTCGCTGGTATTCGACGGATCTTCGATCCAATCCAGCGCATTGTTTTCGGCCACCTCCCGAAGGGACTCCTGCGAGCACGCAATCAACGGTCTTCCCATATACCCGGCTGCAAATCTCCGTTTTTTGGGGATGCCCGACAATCCGTCTAAACCGCTACCTCTTAGCGCCTGCAAGAGGAATGTTTCTGCCTGATCTTCGGCATGCTGTGCAAGCAACAAATGCTCGGACGCATAAAGCGTTTCGGAAAATCTCGCGTATCTTGCTTTTCGCGCTGCGGCTTCGGGGCCCTCGTCGTCTGAGTCGACGGAAACCTGCTCTACAAGCAGTGGCACTTCCAATTGCTGACACACTGTCTCTGCGTGCTCAGCCCACTGAGCACTTTCATCTTGCAGTCCGTGGTCGATGTGGATAGCCCTCAGCTCGAACGCTGATGACTCTTGCTGCAACTGAGACATGAGCAGCAACAGAACATGTGAGTCCATGCCGCCACTGTAAGCCACGCAATATTGTTTGACGTCCGAATGTCGACGGACATAGTCCGCCACCGCATCGAATGGCGTCATGTTGCTTCTTTAAATTCCCCGTAAGCCCGAAGCTTTTGCTGTCGGTTTGACATCAGGGTGTCCAAGGGCGCGCTGCTGAGTAATGCTAGCTCCTCAATGAGCACTTCCTGCATGTTGAGCGCCATTTGCTTTGGATCTCTGTGCGCGCCACCCAAAGGCTCTTTGATGACCCGATCGACAAGCTTTCGTTCTAGCAACTTCATGGAGGTGATACCCATTGCCTCAGCAGCATCAGAGGCCTTATCGACGCTTTTGTACAAAATGGATGCACACCCCTCGGGACTGATAACAGAATAGACACTGTATTCGAGCATCATCACTCTGTCGCCAACGCCGATGGCCAAGGCACCGCCCGAGCCACCCTCGCCAATAACGGTACAAATGATGGGAGTTTTCAATCCGGCCATGACGAATAGATTGCGCGCAATGGCCTCACTCTGCCCGCGCTCTTCAGCGCCGATTCCGGGATAAGCACCCGGGGTATCAATAAAGGTAATAACCGGAAGCGAAAATCTCTCTGCCAATTCCATCAGACGTTTAGCCTTGCGATAGCCTTCAGGTCGCGGCATGCCAAAATTGCGGTGGATTTTTTCTTTCGTATCGCGGCCCTTTTCGTGACCGATAACCACCACGGGCTTACCGTTTAGCCGAGCGGTCCCGCCGATTATGGCGTAGTCGTCAGCATAGAGTCTGTCTCCATGCAACTCGTCGAAGTCAGTAAAAACGTTGTCGATGTAGAAGCGCGTGTATGGGCGCTGCGGATGACGGGCTAGCTGGGCGATTTGCCAGGAGCTTAATTTGGCGAAAATGCTGCTTGTCAGCGTGTCGCACTTTTTCTTGAGCGTATCAACTTCTTCGCTGATATTGATATCCGCATCTTCAGTGGCGAATTGTAACTCGCGGATCTTGGCTTCCAACTCAGCAATCGGCTGTTCGAAGTCGAGAAAATTCGGATTCATTGAGTTAGCAACTGCCCCTAATGTTGATGCCCCATTCTAGCGCGTATTTGGACAAGAATCCGTAAACAATCAGTACCCGATATAGCAATTTAATGATTCTTTTTTCCGACGATCGATTCAGATACCACGAAGATCAGTACACCAGCTCGACATTTCCTTCTCCGGTCAGCTTTCCCAGATGGTCGATTAATTCCAGTTGCGGATTCACGGCCCATCGATTACCCGCCCGGATACGCGCTTGGGCATTCCCGTTTTGATAATTGAACCAAACCGGAATAGTGCCGCTCTTGTAATTGGACAGCGCATCGACAAGCTCATCCATGGCTGAGTCCGGCCATTGCTTACCATCGATATTAATAAGCAGCTGACGTGCAAATCGGGCGCGCGCACTGGCCATATCGTAAATTTCACGAGCGCGAATTTTATAGCCACCGTTAAACTCATCCGGACTGACATCACCATCAACGATCAGCACTTCATCTTTCACGATCATATGCGCACACTGATCGATTTGCTCTCCTCTTAAAGAGATCTCCAAACGCGCCGTGCCATCGTCCATGGTGACAAACAGCATCCGACCACCCTGGCCGTCGCGCTGTCGCATGCCCATGACAAGACCCGCCGCCACAACCGGGACCCCGCGCGGTCGATAACCCGGGCCGCTATCGGCACTTCCGGCTTTCGCACAGATTGCCTTAAGCCGACCATGCGTGAAGTTGCTGATTTCCTCTAGGTACTCATTGATAGGATGGCCACTAAGATATAAGCCTAGCGTGTCTTTTTCTGCTCTTAAGCGCTCGCGATCTGTCCAATCTTCCTGCAAGACCATGAGTTCAGGCTCGTCAGCCTCAACCGGCTCTCCCAACCCGAACAAATCATCCTGACCGGCGTCTTTGTTTTTATGAAATTGATCGGCTCCACGAAGCGCGCTACCCAAATGGCTCCACAAGGTAGATCGATTCGGCCCGAGTGCATCCACCGCACCGGCCTTGACCAACGCCTCCAGCACGCGTTTGTTGACAGTTCCGGGGCTGGCTCTGCGGCATAAATCATCAAGTGATTCAAAGGCTCCGCCTTCGTCGCGAGCCTCAAGCACATTGGCCAGTACGGCTTCGCCGACGCCCTTGATCGCCCCCAAACCATACAAAACGGTTTTTTCATCGACGACGGAAAACCTAACGGCCGAACGATTGATATCAGGTGACTCAACGGTGAGCCCCATGATTTGGCATTCGTCGATAAGGCCAACCACTTTTTCCGTGTTGTCCATATCAGCTGACATAACAGCCGCCATAAACGCAGCCGGATGATGACATTTCAGCCACGCTGTTTGATAGGACAACAGTGCGTAAGCAGCAGAGTGCGATTTGTTAAAACCGTAACCAGCGAACTTTTCTACCAGATCGAAAATGTTGCCGGCAAGATCCGCGTCGATGTTATTAGCAACACAACCTTCGAGGAACCCCACTCGCTGTTTAGCCATCTCTTCGGGTTTTTTCTTACCCATGGCGCGGCGTAAAATATCGGCTGTTCCGAGAGAGAATTTCGCCATAACCTGCGCGATACCCATAACCTGTTCCTGGTACAGGATGACGCCGTAAGTCGGCTCAAGTGTGGGTTTAAGCTCTTCGAGTTGGTAATCCTCATGCGGCCAGGCCATGGGTTTACGGCCATGCTTACGATCGATAAAATCATCCACCATGCCCGACTGCAAAGGCCCTGGCCGGTACAAGGCAACGAGTGCGATGATGTCCTCGAAACTATCTGGACGCAGCCGTTCAATCAGTCGCTTCATACCCGCCGATTCAAGCTGGAACACAGCTGTCGTCTGGGCATCCTGCAAGAGCTTATAGGTGGGCGCATCGTCTAACGGGAGCGCTAACAAATTAAGCGGCTCATCGCGGTGTTTATCAATCTCTTTTACCGCGTTGTCAATGATAGTGAGCGTGCGTAAGCCAAGGAAATCAAACTTAACCAGACCGACATCCTCAGCATCATCTTTATCAAACTGAGTCACCAGGCTTGAACCATCCGGCTCACAATACAAAGGCGCGAAATCGGTCAATGCAGTCGGTGCGATAACAACACCACCCGCATGCTTACCGCAGTTTCGAGACAAACCTTCAAGCGACAGCGCCATGTCAAGAAGCGCAGTCACTTCTTCATCTTCTTTGTAAGCGCGGGCCAGATCTTCAGATTCAGCCATGGCTTTGGTCAGCGTCATGCCGACTTCAAACGGCACCATCTTGGCGATGGAATCGACGAAACCGTAAGGATGACTCATGACACGCCCCACATCACGTACAACAGCCTTTGCTGCCATGGTGCCGTAGGTGATGATTTGGGAGACGCGATGCGCACCGTATTTCTGCGCAACGTATTGGATAACGCGGTCGCGCCCATCCATGCAAAAGTCGATATCGAAATCCGGCATGGATACACGCTCTGGATTCAAAAATCGTTCGAAGAGTAAATCGTAGGCGAGAGGGTCCAGATCGGTGATCATCAGGGCATAGGCCACCAATGAACCCGCACCAGAACCTCGTCCTGGGCCAACGGGAATGTCGTTGTTGCGTGACCACTTGATGAAGTCTGCAACGATGAGGAAGTAGCCCGGGAACCCCATGCCCGCGATAACGTCTAGCTCGCGTGTCAAGCGTGCATCGTACGGCGCTCGAATCTCCGCAAAGTCCGGGCGAGACGTATCGAACAAGTGCTCAAGCCGCTCTTCAAGTCCTTCCCGCGCTGACTGATAGAAAAACTCAGTCTCTGTCATACCCTCGGGGATGGGGAAATCCGGTAACACCGGTGTACCTAAATTTAGCGTCAAATTGCACCGCTTGGCGATCTCAACAGAGTTGTTGAGAGCCACAGGCAAATCGTTAAACAGCTCGGCCATTTCAGCCGCACTTTTCAGGTATTGCTCTTCACTGACATGCTTGACGCGTCTTGTATCCGCCAACACATACCCTGACTGAATACACAACCTGGCTTCGTGAGATTGAAAGTCTTCACGTTCTAAAAACTTCACATCATTCGTTGCAACAACAGGGATATCGAGCTTTACCGCAATGTCGCAGGCACCGGCGATGTATTGTTCTTCAAATTCGCGATTGGTTCGGGTCAGCTCCAGATAATAGCGATCACCAAACACGTCCTGCCAGCGCTTTGCAATATTCAAGGCATCAGCGGTATTACCGCGCTTTAGGGTGTGCCCTACATCGCCATCTATGCTACCGGACAATGCTATGAGGCCTTGATTGGCTTCAAAGACCCATTCAATATCAACAACCGGACTGCCGTCCTGCTGACCCTCTTGATAGCCTCTGGACACCAGATTTGTCAGGTTCGCATACCCCGCCTCATTTTGAACAAGTAACAAAACGCGTGTTATGGCGTCATCTGCAGCCGCGCCTCTGACCATTAAGTCAACGCCTGCAATAGGCTTGATACCCGCGGCTAAAGCCGCGCGGTAAAACTTGACCAGCGCGAACATGTTGCTTCGATCTGTCACCGCAGCAGCTGGCATACTCTCGGCAATTCGCTTTGCCGCAGGCTTGATGCGGATCGTGCTATCCACCAGCGAGAACTCTGTGTGCATGCTTAGATGCACAAACGCTGGCGCCTTATTGCCTGCTTGAGTCTCCTGAGCGATTTGTTCGATGTCAGACATCAGACTGGTGCACCCTCATGCTGCCGGGCCTTAGCCAATGCTTCCTTAACCGGTTTAAAGGACCGTCTGTGCAGGTCGATAACTCCGTGGTCCAGAATGGCCTGCCTGTGCTGAGCGGTTGGATAGCCTTTATGGCTGTCAAAACCATATTCAGGATACTGTTCATGCAAATCCATCATGGCATTATCGCGTGACACCTTCGCAATAATGGAGGCCGCACTAATGGCCTGCACCCGCTGATCACCTTTGACGATTGCGGTGCTGGGGCAGTCAATTTCCGGACATCGATTTCCATCAATCAGGGCGATATTCGGTTGGATATTCAAGCCCTCAATAGCGCGTTGCATGGCCAGCATACTGGCGTGCAAAATATTGATGGTGTCTATCTCTTCCACACTCGCTTCAGCAATACAGTAACTCAAAGCATGCGCACGGATTTCGACGTCTAGCCGCTCGCGAGCTGCCTCTGTCAACAACTTGGAATCAAGCAACCCTTCGATACGTTTGGCAGGGTTGAGGATGACAGCCGCGGCAACGACGGAACCCGCTAAAGGGCCCCGACCAACCTCATCGACACCTGCGATTAAATAGGGTTGTGTGTGCATCCGCCTAGGATACTTTGTCAGGGCCGATCACTAAACCCCCGATCAGGAAATAAGATTTAGTCAAGGGGTTTCTAACCCGGTGTTGTCAGAGATTGCCCACTGTGTTGTGCGCTTAAATTTAGAATATAAGGCGCCGCGTCAACGGCCCATTCGGCCGGTGTTCGAAATTGTCCAGCCCCCTCGCCCCAGGCTTGCCTGAGCATGTCAGTATCAATGACACCGGGACTCAAAGGCACCGCGGCCAATCCGACTGGAAGTTCTTCTGCCAACGCTTTTGTCATACCTTCTATTGCCCATTTGCTTGCACAATAAGGTGCCACATCTTCGGAAACCGAGCGCCCCCAACCACTACTTAAATTGACAATAACGCCACGGCCTTGCTCGATCATGGCCGGCAGCAAATGGCGGATGACAGATTGAACTCCAACAATATTAATGTCGACAAGCTGTTGGAATTCTGCGGATGGGGTTTCCCACAATTTTGCAGGCTTATTGATAATGGCCGCATTGTTTATGATGAGATCCGGCACGCCTATCGTGGTGAGCACGGATTCACTCCATTTCGCGACCAGAGCGTCTTTGCTGACATCAACTGCGCTGAAATAGTGAGGCGCGCCAAAATTGTTCTGAAGCTCTTGCATGCGGGATTCTGAGCGACTGCAACCGGCCACCGTGTGGCCAGCTGCGATGAACTGCTCCAACAGTGCCAGACCTAGACCCTGGCTACACCCAGTCAGTACTATTTTTCGAGTATTTGACATTGATCTTCGAACAAAAAATTAGCTTGCAGACACTCTACCTTTTTGGTCACACTGCCGCCCATATTTGTTCGCTATTTTTATCGAACAACGGACCCAGTCTTGACCCGTGCAGACACGCAAAGATTGGGAAAGTCTTGTTTCTAATTTTGAGCACATTGACATGCATCCTGCCCCCTTGCATATGCCTGATATACCGGAACGCGGCTTCCCAGAAGCTGAGTTTCAAAGACGTTGTAAAGCCATCCAGCAAAACTTAAGAAATGACAACATAGACGTGCTTTGGCTGAGCACAGAAGCCGACATTCGCTATGTCACCG
Source organism: Granulosicoccus sp. (assembly GCA_020627685.1). Taxonomy (GTDB): domain Bacteria; phylum Pseudomonadota; class Gammaproteobacteria; order Granulosicoccales; family Granulosicoccaceae; genus Granulosicoccus. The sequence continues at coordinate 18,125 of JAHDGK010000025.1, forward strand.
GGTTCCTAACTCAGTTTTGGCAAAGCCCAACGCGCCCCTGGTATGTATTGATTCCTCAGTCAGGCAAACCCGTTGCCATCATTCCAGCCATTGGTGAACAGTGCATGAGTCGCACATGGATTGATGATATTCGCACGTGGTCTTCTCCTGATCCTGTCGATGACGGGGTGTCTTTACTGACTGATACGGTCACTGAGCTTGCCGGTAAAAACGCCAGAGTTGGCTTACCAATGGGTAGTGAAACTTACGTGCGCAGCCCGGTAAACGATATTGAAAAAATTAAGTCCCATTTACCCGAGGCTAACTGGATTGATGCGACTGAGTGTATTCGAGCCGTACGGCATGTTAAATCTGACCTGGAAATTGAAAAGCTACGCTACGTATGTTCAACGGCTTCTCTGGCTTTTTCACGCGTACCTGAAATTATAAAAGCAGGCATGAGTGAAGCCGATGCTTTTCGAGCGTTTCGTATTGCCTGCCTTGAGGCCGGGGCCGATGAAGCTGCTTACGTTGTAGGTGCGGCTACACCCGGAGGTTACGAGGATATTATCTCACCACCGGGTAATCATATCGTTAGCAACGGAGACGTTCTCATCTTGGATACCGGTTGTACCTTCGATGGCTACTTTGCCGACTTTGATCGCAACTATGCTGTCGGGTCGGTAGATGAGAAGACGGCCGCAGCGCATCAACGAGTTTGGGATGCCACAGAAGCAGGCTTGGAGCTGATAAAACCCGGAGTGACATGTGCCGAGCTATGCGCAGCCATGCAAGCAGTGATGCTACCTGGGAATGCGTCAGCAGGTTCTGCAGAAGTGGGCCGCTTGGGTCACGGACTGGGCATACAACTCACAGAGACTCCATCCATTGCACCGTTCGATAACACCCCTATGCAAGCGGGCATGACTATGACGCTGGAACCCGGGTACACCTATACCGAGGGAAAAATGATGGTTCACGAAGAGAATCTAGTAGTCACTGAAACCGGTTATGAATTACTCTCCACTAGAGCCGCACGCGACATCCCGATCATTGGATAACTCACTGTATGAAGCATCTGACATTTGAACTGCAAGAAGATAATCCCAATGAGCCTGCTGTCGGCTTGGTGGTTTTGCAATCTGATGAAACTATGGAACACGAGCTGCGCCTATGGCTGCCCGATTCTGTTCGTTTATTCCATACGCGTATACCGAATGCTCAGGAAGTCACTGCTGAAACCTTGCACCAAATGAAGCAGGAGTTGCCGAAGGTGACTGCCTTACTCCCCGACACCACCGACTTCAAAGTTATCGTTTACGGTTGCACCTCGGGTACGACTGTTATTGGTGAACGCGAAGTTGAAGCTGCCGTAAAGTCTATCTTTCCTAATACTGCAGTTACCAACCCCTTAAGCGCTGTAAAAGCAAATCTAGCCGCTTTAAACGTTAAAAGACTCGCAGTATTAACGCCCTATATCCCGGATGTTTCCAAGGCTGTTATGGCAGAGATCGAATCGGCAGGCATAGAGATCGTGCGGGCAGCCTCGTACCACGAGATCATGGACAACCGAGTTGCACGCATATCCGGTGACTCCATTAACTCAGCAATTGATGAGCTCGGAACACCTCAAGACATCGATGCGATATTTGCATCATGCACCAACCTTAAGATGCATAGCCTCATTGATCAGGCAAGTGCCAGAGTGGGTGTACCGATAATCAGCAGCAACTCAGCTCTGGCTTGGCATATTCAACACTTACTCAGTCTTTCAAATTAAACCGTGAGTGCGATCATACGCACTCAGCGATTCCTCATGAAATTGAGCTAAGGCGTCGTCAGAAGGTTTTAGTATTTCAACATGCAGTGGATAGCACGGTGTTTCATCATCTGAATGCGAACTGCCGCAGTTGCCACCCGGGCAGGCTGACAAAGCACCCAGTAATTCAATATCAGCTAGAAACTCTATGTAATCGCCGGGCCGAACCGGGCTGGCCTTCATAAAGTACTGGTGTGTATCCAGTGTAAATCCTGTACACATAAAAACGTTTAATACATCATGGATGTGATGCTCAACTTCTACTGCTGGCAGGTTTAGCTCTTCGGCCATGGCTCGGGTTAAATTTGAATGACAGCAGTGATGGTAATCGACACCATTCAAAACATGATTGGTGTACGGGTCACATCGGGTACCAATAACATCATGGACACCGCCACCATCTTCGTCCCATCCGTACCACTCAAGCGAGTCGTAGGTAATAGTTGCCATCGGGCGCATATTCGGAATGTTCGTCCATAAGCGATCGCCTCTAGTTACGTGACTCGCATGCAACTGGCGAGTCTTACCGCTGAAAAATCGCTCCGACAAATTATTCGCATTCCAAAGATTTAAATCTCCAACTTGTGATCCTTCCACACTCAATATACGAAAGCCGTAGCCCGCAGGCACTCGAAAAGTGGAAGCATCCCTGGGTTTAACAATGACGGTATCGACAACGCTAAGCTCTGCACGCCATGCTTCTATAAATGCTTCATTGCGCCGCGGTACTGATTCCACGTTATAACAAACGATAGCCGGAGCTTGTTGTCGGGACTTTGCGTCTTCAGGAGGCACTGTTGTCATGATAATAGTTCTTGTTCCAAAGTGATCAGACTTTCCAAATTATGAGCACTGCAATAACGATCGACATAGGGTACGACAGGATCCATGTATTTATTGACCTCGCCTTCTTCGTACCTGCCGAGCAGTGGGTTCACCCAAATGAGTTTACCTGCTCTACGGTGAATAATGTCGACTCGTTTAGCAAGCTCCTGCGGACTGGAAGTATCACAACCATCACTGAATATTAAAACGGTTGTTTTGGTATCTACGCAGCGCTTAAGGTGCTCGGCGTTAAACGTATCCAGTGATTCCGCTATACGAGTTCCACCTAACCAGCCTTTACCCAATCGGTTCAGCACTCGTTCGAAATCCTCTTCACTCAGGCGAGCATGCCCCTGACCCAGTTCAGACAAATCGGTATTGAACACAAAGGCATCGGAGCGTTGAAAAACAGTCATTAAAATTCTTGTAAAACGCATGAATAATCGTGCGTAGATATCCATGGATTGACTGATATCCAGTAGCAACACAAATCGCCTTGGCTTAGGTTTTTTGCGACGGTAAGACAACTCAATTGGCTTACCGCTGTACCGTAATGAATGGCGCAACGATTTTCTCAAATCCACTTGTGTTCCGCGATGCGATACGACATTGCGCCGGGAAACCCTTTTTCGGGCTCGCTTTGCAATGCGATCAATAAGCTGCTCAATCATGCGCATTTGATAAGCATCGAAAACAAATCGGAAATCGGCTAACGACAAGGCTTTAAAGTCACCCGCGCCTAGCGATTCTTCCTTTTGACTTTGCTTCTCAGAGGTTCCAGCCAATCCGATTAAACGTTGTTTTCCGGAGGATGCGATGTCTAAGGTTCTATCGGTGTCTTTCTCAACGGGGTCTGCAATGAAAGGTTCTCCATCAGCATTCCAAAAGAGATCAAACAAGGCATCGTAACGATTCCAGTCTTTTGGGCACCGACATACACATGCCCTACTCGCTTGTTTGTAGTGTTGACGGGTCAGTAGAAGCTTGGACGTTGCAATGTGTTGAAGGTCGAGCAAGGAACCTGTGTCAACACGTAACTGGTTCGCTCGCAGAAATTCTGCAAAGGCATTTATTCGATGCGGAGTATCTGGAGTGACTGCGAATGCGTTCACGACATTTTGTGTTGATTAGGAAAGAGTAGTTCGCCATTGCTACTTTTCAGGTAATTGAGATCTTCACGCGTTTTGATTAGCGCGGATAAGCTCTGTTCTACTTTATCTTGATGCTTGTATAAGTCATCTACATTCATGTGCATAAGCGACGCTGCCCAATCCAACGTCTCGGCAATTCCCGGCGATTTTCGTAAGCTCTCCGAACGTAGTCTTTGCACCACTTTCACCAGTTGCCCGGCCAGTTTAGAATCAATGTCCGGGATTCTCGCCGAAACAATTTCAAGCTCACGTTGCTCGTCTGGATAGTCGAGATAATGATAGAGACAGCGACGCCTGAGTGCATCGCTAAGCTCCCTCACACCATTGGATGTCAGGATGACTCTGGGCTTAGACGATGCCTTGAATGTTCCCAATTCAGGAATGCTGATTTGGAAATCTGAAAGCACCTCGAGTAGCAGGGCTTCGAATTCTTCATCGGCGCGATCGATTTCATCAATTAAAAGGACCACCGGTGTGTCACTCGAAATCGCGTTAAGCAATGGTCTTCTGATTAAAAAGTCATCGCTGTACAGAGTTTTCTTAAGCTGCTCTGGATCGGCACTACCCGCTAGTTGAATGGCCAGCAACTGTCGCTGATAGTCCCAGTCATACAAAGCATGCTGCGCATCAAGCCCCTCATAGCACTGCAGGCGAATCAGCTCGCTGTTGGTGACAGTCGCCAAGCACTTAGACACTTCGGTCTTTCCAACGCCTGCCTCCCCTTCAATCAGCAAAGGCTTGTTCAGAGAATGCGCCAGTTCAATCGCCAACACCAACGACTCATCCGCCACATACCCCTCTGCCCTAAATCCCGCCTCTATCCCCACAACACCCCCCTAATCGGGTCGGACCACGATAACCAACTGATATTCCATCATAAACTCTAGGAAAGCAGGACTTTTTGTTTCTTAAATCAAGGTTTTTTGCGTTTGCGTGGGCGTTTTAAGAGGGGCAAAAAAGCCTAAGCCCTATAGAACTACGAATACAGAAACCTAAGTGCAACAGCACTCCTGTAATTAGCTTAAAGCAGTAAATTTGGGCCTAAAATATGGAAATAAGCGTGTATTTGGTGCGTACTATCACTATTTATAATGATTAATCAACAACCTAGCGTGGTCCGACCCGGATGATGAGTGAATTGGAGCGAGTATTGGAGGCTGTGGATGGCGGGATGCCGGAGGCTTTGGGGCGTTTGTTTGAGCTGTTGAAGATCGACAGTATTTCGACGGATCCTGCTTATAAGGAATCTTGTTTGAATGCGGCGAACTGGTTAGTGGATGAGCTCAAGAACATAGGTTTTGAGGCAGCCAGACACGACACACCCGGTCATCCCATGGTAGTTGGTCATCAAAAGGGTACAAACAAAGACGCACCGCATCTTCTTTTCTACGGACACTATGATGTCCAACCTGTTGACCCTCTTGAGCTTTGGAACACACCTCCGTTTGAACCTGCCATAGAAGAAACACCTGCCGGAAAAGTCATTCGCGGTCGTGGAGCCGCCGATGATAAAGGGCAGCTCATGACCTTTGTTGAGGCGTGTCGTTACTGGAGACAAGTGACGGGCTCGTTGCCTGCCAACGTGAGCCTATTTTTTGAAGGTGAAGAAGAAAGCGGCTCTCCTTCACTGATCCCGTTCCTTGAAGAGAATAAACAGCAACTGAAGGCCGACCTTGCATTGGTTTGCGATACTGGTATGTGGGACAGCAACACCCCCACTATATCCACCATGCTCCGAGGTATGGTTGGGGAAGAAGTCACCATCACAGGACCCAGCCTAGACTTGCACTCAGGCATGTACGGTGGCCCTGCCATCAACCCTATCCGTGTGCTCAATCGAATACTGGCCGACCTGCACGATGACAATGGTCAGATCACGCTTCCAGGGTTCTATGACGGTGTCCCAGAATTGTCAGACAGTATCAAACAACAGTGGTCCTCACTCAATCACGACGGGCAAGCATTTTTAGAGTCTGTCGGTTTGTCAGAGCCTGCAGGTGAAAAGGGTTACAGCGTGCTGGAACAAATCTGGGCAAGACCGACCTGCGACGTGAATGGTATTTCCGGCGGTTACACCGGCGAAGGATTTAAAACCGTTCTGCCCTCAACGGCAACAGCCAAGGTAAGTTTTAGATTGGTTGGAGACCAAGACCCGGATGCCATTCAAAAAGCCTTTTATCAACATGTTAGAGATCGGTTACCCCCTGATTGCAGCGTCAGTTTTAAAACCAAGGACGGATCGAAAGCCACCGTCATGCAAGTCGACTCTGTACCGTTTAGACAAGCCCAACGAGCGTTAAGTGATGAATGGGAAAACGACGCAGTTTACGCAGGCTGCGGCGGGTCAATTCCAGTAGTTGGGCATATAAAGACCATTCTCGAAATGGATAGCCTGTTAGTAGGCTTTGGTCTTGACGACGACGCTATCCACTCACCCAATGAAAAATATTCACTTAAAAGTTTTCACAAAGGTATTCGAAGCTGGGTTCGTATATTGGACGCACTGTCCAAGAACCAGTCAAACATTTAATTGGTTGCTAAAGCACGTTGACTTTGATCGGCTCCTATCCGATCAAAGTCAACCGGCTGTATCAGGTAAATTCCTGTAAGAGCAAAAAATCTGACTACTCCTACTTAACGCCCTCAGCCCGGAACAATATTTTCCCGCGCTGAGCCACTAACAATTTCTCGCCGCTAGCCGGATGAAAGTAGGCCTCAACCCGATCCCCCTCGGGTGTAGTCCCATAGACTTCCCAACATCCGCCATCAACTTTCATACGGCGAACCTTCCACCCCTCGGACACCAATTTATCCTCAAGAGCTACGTCGCTGATCCACTCTGTACTTTCTATGGGCTCACATGTCATCCGACCTGTGGCCCCCACATGCAATGGCAACACAATCATTGTGGCAAGAGCAATAGCTGATTTAAATCGTATGTATTTCATAACGGGCGCTCTCCAATTAATAAAATTCGAAAAAGTTATCCAGAAACTTCATTCAATAACTGAGGCTTTCTCGTTTTCCAAATTCGATAAACTTCTAAACCTGCCAAAGGTACAAAATGCACGAGTGCAGGCCCAACATTGTTATGCACGAATATCCAATGTAATAAGGTAGCGACAGCAGCGACATAGACACCTTGCTGCAAGCGTTTCCAGTTCCGCCCCATTCGCTTGACCGACCAATCGTTAGAGGTAATCGCCAAGGGTAAAAATATGAACATGGCCACCCAGCCCGTCCAGATACCCAACAACAAAGCCTCGCCAAGTACATTGCTAAGACTCCCCATATCAATGATGTACAAAACGGTGTGGGCTAACGCATAGCAAAATGCAGCAACACCCAGATACCGTCTGTTTCTCATCATCCACATCCAAAAACGACTCTTTGGAAACATCAGACGGAACGGGCTGATTATCATCGCGATAATCATAAATCGGGCGGCAAATTCACCCGTCGGGTGAAGTAAGGACTCAGCATCTGCCCCGCCTATGAATGCCATAGTCATGGGTATTGATGGGAGAGCCATGAGCAACCAGAATGGAGAGGGCGATCGGAAAAAAGACTTCATGAGAGGTGTGCGTATTGTGTTTCAGACTATGATCTGAATTCAGCGCGTGATAACCATCTCGTTGACGTGACAGCTTGTAACAAGTTGTAACCGGGCAAGTGATATCTTATTACGATGAAAATACTCGTCTTAAAACCTTTCAGCACGCAGTACGTCGCAATCAGTAACAGACACAACGCCAATATGCTTTTCAACAATCGCGAAGGCAGTATCCAATACGGTATCTAATTTTTCTTGTCGCACGATGCACAATACCATCGTCATACCGCCTGCTCTGGATACCTCACCCTCTCGTGTCCAGGGACCAGATCTGCCCTGGCCGCCTAATACCGGTAACAGCGTATATCCGGTAACACCCGCTTTGACCAATGCATCGGTCAATCGCGATTGCATGGGTGTCTCGATGATGATCTCTACGCGTTTTGCTTTATATGCTTTCATATCGGCTTAACTGAACAGAAAGTTGGCGGCTGCGACATATAGGGGTATGCCAAGCGTTAAATTGAACGGAAACGTGACACCCAGCGACAAGGTGAGGTACACACCCGGATCGGCTTCTGGCAGAGCAACGCGCATGGCTGCCGGAACGGCGATATAAGACGCTGACGCTGACAAAACCATAAGAAGTACAGTACCACCACTTGATAGACCCAAGGCAAAACCGAGCGGTAATGCTATCGATGCACCGATTAGCGGCATCAGAACACCAAACGCCAGCAATCCAATAGAAATAGACTTGCGACTCTTGGCCAGAGACCTTCCTGCCAACAAGCCCATGTCCAGCATGAACAGGCAAAGCACGCCTTTAAATGGGGAAACAATGAAACTTTCAATCTCTTTCAATCCGTCTTCGCCAGTAGCCATACCTATTAGGAAAGACCCTACGAGCAATACAATCGAGCCATTGAGTAAAATTTCTCGCCACAACGTCGCGTCCATTCGCGCTGAACTGTCACTGCCTCGAGAAACCAGCCACAACGCAGATAAGATAGCGGGAGCCTCCATAATGGCAGCAACGGCGACCATATACCCCTCTGATGCAATTCCGTATTTTTCAAGGACAGAAGTTGCTGCAACAAATGTGACTATTGAAATAGATCCATAGTGGCCAGCAACGGCCGCCGCGTTAAGCCTGTCTAAACCGGACAGAACCTGTAGTAGGTAAAACGCTATGAGAGGAAGTACGGCTGACAATGCAATACCTAACAGAAGTGTCAAGATTAATGTGCCGTCTAACCCGTATCCTGCAACACTGACGCCACCTTTAAATCCGATAGCAAACAACAAATAAATTGAAAGCGCTTTAGCAGCTGCTTCGGGTACAGACAAGTCTGACCGCGCTAACGCAGCCACAAGACCCAGCGCAAAACACAAGATGACCGGAGAAACCAGGTTAGCGGTGGCTAATTGAAGAATATCTACCATGGACTTGTTGTTCAGCTACCTGTGTACGGGCTTCAAGGAATGCATCCGGCCTAACGATAAGAGCAGGACACCTGAAGTATACGAGCAATACCCTTGTGTCGCCTCATACAAAAGTAGGCTTACTCATGAAAAAACATAAACAATATTGAGAGTGCTTGATACAGATGCTTTTCGATTTTGAATTAAGACATAAAGAACCTATCGTCAAACCCACTTGTGCATATCGGCAATATTCGTTGAACCAGCCTCTTTTACTACTCTGTGTTGCAGAGTACGCATTCCTTGCAACCATTTGTCATAGTCCGCTGATTTGAGCTGGATAAATTTGGAAACTTGCGGGTGGGGCAAAATTAAAAATATTTCTTCATCGATTCCTCGCACAACCGAATCAGCCACAGATTGGGACGTTATGACACCGGATGCGTCGCTTTCCTCATCATCGCCGTAGCCCAGCATGGGTGTCGATACGTACTGTGGGCAAATCACGGATACTTTTACGCCATCATCAGCATGAGAGATAGCCAGTGATTCAGCAAATCCCACAGCGGCATGCTTAGTGGCCGAGTAGGCAGCATCTCCTATCTGATTCAACAAACCCGCCGCTGACGCCATCTGTAACAAATACCCTTCACCCCGCTCAATCATGCCGGGCAATACCGCTCGCGCCGCGTACACGTGAGCCATGACATGGACGTTCCAACAGTGATTCCAATGCTCATTACTCGCAGATGCAGCATGAGATGGCTGACCAAAGCAGATTCCCGCATTTGAACAGAACATGTCCACAGAACCCAATTCAGACTCAGTGAATTCTACAAGTTCGTTAACTTGCGCTTCACAAGTGACATCGCACTTATACGCTGTTCCGCCAATAGATTTCGCGAGTTCGGTTGCATCACTTTTATTAACATCTGCAACAACAACCTGCGCACCTTCTGTTGAAAACCGATTTACCAGGGCAGCACCAATACCACTTGCCCCACCCGTCACAATGACCGTCTTATCTTTAAGCTTCATGATGTCGACTCAGTACTGAACACTTTCATACATACAGCGACAAAGCCTCTTCCGTCGGCGAAACATAACTTCGTCCAAACTTAATGGCATGCACAATCAACGGTGCTAGCTGATGCAACGGCACTCTCTCTTTCCAACCCGCTTCTAACGGGTAGTTATCCTGATACGTGTTAAAACAATCCTCACCATACCCACCAAACAGTCGCATCATGGCTAAATCAAATTCTCGATGTCCACCGTGACACGCCGGATCGATCAACCAATTACGGCCATCACTATCCACCAATCGGTTCCCTGCCCATAAATCACCGTGTAAACAGGAAGCAGCAGTATCGAGTTCGGCGAATTCGTTTAGACGCTGCGATAAAATTTCTATGCGCTCAATTGTTAACTGACTCAAAGCCGCTCTGTCGGATGCAATTTTGGCCAACGGTTGCAGTCTCTGCGTGCCATAGAACTCTGCCCAGCTACTGCAAGGCTCGTTAGGCAATCCAAGACTTCCCGTTGTCCGGCGGTCCTCCCGACCAAAACAACTCACCGGATGTTTGTGCATCTTGGCAAGCTGTCTTCCGAGTGCCCCCTCACTACCAGCGCTCCTGCCCGCCTCATGAATCCATTCCAACGCTAAAAACGGGGGATCATCGCTACTGGCTAGAACTGTCGGAACCGCTACTGATTCCGTGGCTTTCAACCATTCCAAACCGCGCGCTTCGGTCGAAAAATGATTCGGTGGTGGATTGGCGTGAGTTTTTACGAATAGGTTGGAGCCCTCAACCGCAGAAGCCCCCACGCCAGAGGATTCCACCTCCACACACCATGCCTGAGCAAAATCACCTCCGGAGACCTGTCGCATCGCACCAAATTGCACACCTAGCTCACGCTGAACAGCCTGAACCCAATCGTTTTCACTCATATTAAAATTCCTAACGACGCATTAGCGCTAAGGTAAATCATCGACGGTTGCGGTACCCTAGGACGAGAACTTTGACAAAACACTAACACGACATTATGCGTCTGCACATCGTTAGACATGGCCAAACGGATTGGAACGCTCTAAGACGAATACAAGGACAACTGGATTCGGAGCTCGACGACACTGGTAAGCAACAAGCCCGTGACCGCGGTGCAGATTTCATCGACATGGACATCATTGCGGTGTACTCCAGTAGCTCGAAAAGGACTCGGCAAACCACCGAGCTCATACTGGGAACACGAACAGACACTGTCACCTACCGGGATGATCTGCGGGAGGTCAAACTGGGTGTCTGGCAAGGTCAATATTGGGCAGATATTGAAAAGCAGTACCCCGAACTCGTTGAACTCCACACCAAAGGCTCGCCACTATTTGAAGTAGAGGGTGCCGAGAAATCATCGGAAGTTCAAACAAGAGGCATAGGCGCCATCGAATCGATAATCGCAGCCCACGATAACGCTGACAAAGATGACAATATCTTAGTGGTCAGTCACGGCGCCATCATGAAAACGATTCTGGCCTACTATTTAAAAATTCCGTTAAACGAATTACACAGTTTCTCGTCCTTGCCCAATTGCGCTCACTGCATTATTGAAGCTGACGGTAATGAGAGAAAAGTGACCTCCATCGCGAGCACGCCCATCCAAGAAACAGACTGGGCAAGCGCACTTTAATAGCGCCCGGTCAAATTAAGAAACCATAAAAAGGACAAACGACATCATGGCAAAAAAAATCATCAAAGACTTTAACGGTGATGCGGCAACGGTTACCTGGAACAGCCAGCTATGCATACATGTCGCTGAATGTGGCCGTGCGAAAGGTGACTTGTTCGACATGAGCAGGAAACCCTGGTGCGATCCCAACACGAGTACTAATGAAGACGTGCTTGACGTTGTCAAAAGATGTCCGACAGGTGCCTTATCCGTTGTCTTTAGTGATGGTACCGATGGTGAAAAAAGCGCAACCGAAAACACCATTACGGTGGTGTATGGCGGACCTCTCGTGCTTCAAGGCGAGCTTGAAATAGAAGGTGCGCCAGACGATGCGCCAGGGCTCAAATTTCGTGCATCGCTATGTCGTTGCGGTTTAAGTAAAAACAAACCTTATTGCGACAATAGCCACGCCAATTCCGATTTCAAAGACTACGGGGCTGTTGGTGATAAAGGCGCGCAGCTTGAAGAGACCGGCGGCCCTTTGAAAGTGACCCTCATGGAAAACGGCCCACTTAGACTCAGCGGAAATGTTCGTATTGTGGCTGGCAGTGGAAGATCGGCCTGGCAAGGTACAAAAACAGCTCTGTGCCGCTGTGGGCTGAGTAAAAACAAACCGTTTTGCGATGGAGCACATCGCGGATCCGAATGGCGTTCAGACGTTTAGTGAACAAAACGGTTTAATCATGAACGCAGCTCCCTTAAGTGGAATTAAAGTTGTTGAACTCGCACGCATCCTCGCTGGCCCTTGGATAGGACAGACTCTGTCAGATCTGGGCTGCGAAGTCATTAAGGTTGAAAGTCCTAATGGAGATGACACGCGAACATGGGGGCCACCCTGGATAGAGATAGAAGGTGAACGCAGCGCCGCGTACTTTCATGCCTGCAACCGTGGAAAAAAATCGGTTACCGTTGATTTAAAAACACCGGAAGGCCAAGACTATGTCCGTACCCTATTGGCAGACGCCGATGTGTTTATTGAAAATTTCAAGGTTGGAGGCTTAACGCAATACGGCTTAGACGCACAGACCTTGTGTAAAGAATATCCAACGCTTATTTACTGTTCGGTAACAGGCTTTGGGCAGACAGGCCCCTATGCAACGCGCGCCGGCTACGACTTTATGATTCAGGGCATGGCAGGCATTATGGACTTGACCGGCGAACCCGATGGCAGCCCTCAAAAAATGGGCGTTGCGTTTGCAGATATTTTCACGGGTTTGTATGGCGTTGTCGGTATTCAGTCTGCTCTGATTCAACGCCAGCAAACAGGCAAGGGCCAACATATTGATATGTCATTGTTCGACTGCATGAGTGGCGTTCTAGCCAATCAGTCCATGAATTTCCTGGCCAGTGGAAATGCGCCGACACGTATGGGTAACAAACATCCCAATATAGCGCCGTACCAGACGTTTCCAGTCAAAGACGGTCATCTCATCATCGCTGTCGGAAACGACCAGCAATTTCAGCGATTGTGTAAGGCTCTTAGCCTGAACAATTTAGCTAACGATGATCGATTCACCAGCAATGCCTTGCGTGTACAGAATCGCGATGATTTGGAAGCTTTGTTAAGCGAACAAACAAACAAATGGACTCGACAATCGCTGCTGGACGCTCTTGAAGTTGCCGTTGTACCCGCCGGCCCTATCAATACCGTCGCTGACGTTTTTGCCGACAAACAATTTCAAGCTAGAGGTATGCAGATTGAACCAGACGGCGTACCCGGTGTTCGGACACCCATCAAGTTCAGCGACGCAGAGTTATCATTGGACAAAAGAGCGCCTAATCTAGGCGAGCACAACCCGGATAAACACTAGGCGACTTATCGAATGGATATCCGCATAACAGATTCGGATGCCGCAGATGCGGATACCATTGAGTCCGAATTACTGAAGGCTCTGCACGAATCTCTCAGGCAATCACGCAATGAACAATTTGTTCTTCGCGCATCGTCTTATAGCGGTGACATGATAGGGGGTTTGACTGCCAGCTCATCCTACGGTTGGTTACTGATCAAAACTCTATGGGTAAACCAAGCGTTTCGTGGCCAAGGTATCGGTCAAGCGCTTATGAGAGAGGCCGAACACAGAGGCCGAACGATGGGCTGTCATTCGGCCTGGTTGGATACGTCAAACCCGGCCTCTCAGGTTTTCTATGACAAGCTTGGGTACGTGGAGTTTGGACACTTAAGCAACGGTGCCGAGCAGTTTCCTCCAGAGCACCAACGCTGGTTTATGAAAAAATCGTTATAGCACCAAGCAGCCACTGGCCAAACAATTAATACAGCGCCTTACCCCGTTTGCAGCACGATCTGCTTCCAGACAGACGTCTCATCAAACAACACGTACTCCCGACGTAGCCCCCAAGGACCAAATTCTGCGTGGCTCATACCCAGAATGTAAACATCCGCTTGCGTCGGTTTACCGAACATTCCCCAGCCTTCGTGTTTGCCGTGAAGAGACCAGCGTACTGCGGCACGTGGTGGCATGCTTGGATCGTCACGACCAATGACATGATCTATCTTGAACGTTGCTGATGGAAAAGATGCCCGTAGACCCATCCAAAATTCATCAGCATCTGCGTGACTGTGACCTGTAATACCGCCAGGCAATTCCAAATGACAACCGCGATCATACTCAGCGGGAATGGCCGACATCTCAGCGCCCATAATTCTTGTCAGAATATCGGCATAACGCTGACCTGCTTCATGCTCATTGCCTTTAGCCTGATAAGGACCCGGTATATCGTTTTGAGGTGTGAGTGGTTTAACGCAGGCATCGGGACCACCCTCGCGTTCTATAAGATCACGCGCATAAGCCAACGGCTCCCAGCCAAGTTGACGGACAATGGCGCTCTGATCTCTGATAAGCCACTCGTCGTAAATCGTGTTTTCCTTGGCCGCACAATCAGCAATGATGCGATAGACCAGCTTCTTTCCAGATGCTTTGCCATAGACACCGTCGTGCGCATGCGTCGCGGTAGACAATATTCGATGAGACGATAAAAACCCAACGTTCTCATCGCCGCTCCATATAACGTCTTCACCCAACAGAGTTCGGTCCGGAAATTCAGCCAGCGTGGCCATTGTTGCACCAATAACACCTTTATTGCCCACAACCACTGAGGCGGGTGTTCTTACGACAATATCGTCAGAGTAGTAGTGATGCAGCGTACTGATCTGTCGATCTTCCCAGATCTCTTTTGTAATACCAATGATGTAATCGGGGAAGTCTTTCCACTTTGGGTCAAAGCCTGGAGGAGTCATGGAAATATTCTCTTGTGCAATCAGAATTGGGGGACGATGAATACTATTTAAAGCTCGCGTAGCCGCATTATAAGCAGGAAAAGACTAAGAACTGTTTAATCCGTCTCATGAAGATATCGTGTCTTTAAATGCTCGATCAGGTGGCTGGCTACACTACCCTCCCCTGTAGCGTTTTTCATAAGTTCCTGCGATTCGAACTCACAACCATGCTGCCATATATTATCGGACAACCACTCACGCACGAATCCGATATCACCGGCGGCATAACGATCCTGCCAATCGGTATGTTCACGTTTTAGGGCTGCACTAAGCTGAGCGGCATTGACCGCCCCCATGGTGTATGAGGGAAAATAACCAAACGCACCATCTGTCCAATGGATGTCCTGCAGACACCCAATAGAGTGATCTCCGTTTGTCGATAGCCCGAGGTAACTATTCAATGATGCTTCCCAGGCATCTGGAATATCAGCAGCTTCGATATCACCATTAATCAAGGCACTCTCGATATCAAATCTAAGCATGACATGCAGCGGATACGTCACTTCATCGGCCTCCACTCTGATAAAACTCGGTTTCACCCGGGTTTGCGCTACCCAGATATCATCGGCTGTAAACGATGCTGTCGACGGTAGATGCTTATGCAGCGGCTCCATAATGGCTTGACCAAAGGCACGCGATAAAAACAGCTGCTTTTCAAACAGCAGACTCTGGCTTTCATGGATACACATATTTCGCGAACTGCCTATCGGGTAAGAGGACAGCTCACGAGGCAGTCCCGCTTCATAGCTTGCATGGCCGGTTTCATGAGCCGTTGCCTGAAGTGCATCGGCAAAATCGGTTTCCCGGTAACGCGTTGTAATACGTTGATCACCCAATACGCCCGTGCTGAATGGATGCATACTGACGTCAAGCCGACCCGCATTAAAGTCAAAACCAAGCATACTCATCAATGATTCACTCAGAGCCTGTTGATTCTTTATAGGGTAATGGCCGCTTAAATCTTTAGGTGTTTGATGAGCTTGATGCTCTAAAACACGCTTTAATAAATCTGGCAGCTCAGCCTTAAGCTCTGAAAACACAGACGCGATGAGTGCCTGAGAATCACCCGCACAATGCAAATCCAAAAGCGCATCGTAGGGCGTGTCAAATCGCTCGGGAGCTTGTGCCTGTCGCGCTAGCGCTTCTTCACGCCCTAGAGCAACCACTTCCTTAAAGTTTTTAAGAAAGCCTTTCCAATCACTCTCCCCTTTTTGCGTACGCCAACCATGTTCACAGCGTGAACCTGCAATAACCTTGGCATGAACGAGTTCGGCAGGCATAGCCATAGACTGCTGCCACGTAATCCGCATTTCTTTAACATGATTAGCCAGTGCGGGAGCAATAGACCCTTTCGCTAAATCCTCGGCGGCATCGTTTAACCAGTCTCCCATAGCGGGCGCCGTCATGAGCTCATGACGCATGCTCGCAATTTCAGCCAAAGCTGCAGCTCGTGGATTCATTCCAGCATCGGGCATCATGACCGCTTGATCCCATGCCAGAAAGGTACTGGCATGGTCTAGCTGCGCGATACGATGGAACTGTCGCTCAAGATTTTTTAAAGACTGGCTCATTGGGCCTCCTTTAAGCGTAAACAATGCAAAGCAACAGGACCTTACCAACCGTAGTCGTGTAGTAATTCTTCACCGGGTTCTACATCGCGCAGGATGGTTACGTCTTCATCTGTGTAGGCCGCATTAGGTTTTTTACCGTGATTGATGTACTTAAAGTCATTGACCAGCTCTAAGCCTAAGTCATCGGTAATCCAGAGAACGTAAATACCATCATCGAAAGTGGGCATACCTACAAGTCGGCCTAACACCGTATCCGCTTTGATGCGTTGTGAGGCAAATAAACCCTTGCCGTGAAGTACGCTATCAGCAACAAAGACTTTGTCGGAAACATCACTGATTCTGGCATTTTTAAACTGCGCCATAACCGCTTTACGTTTCTCGGAAGCAGTGATTTTCTTGGCTGTTTTAGACGTTGCGGATTTATCAGCGCTTTTCTTAGAAACCTTCTTTTGTTTGGATTTATCGCCGTTGTCTTTTTTGTGTTTCTTCTTTTCAGCCGCCATTGCCGTGTCCATTGTCATAAAAAGCGTAAGCGTACCGGAGCCGAGCAAAAGGCTCCAGTAAAACCACGTATTAGTGGACGATAATAGGCAAGAAAGAAGCGTTATGTCTCTAATCCACAAGACAACACGCAATAGTTGCTCGTATTGCGTGATTAAATTTGATCAGATTAGGATTCAGCTAGCTGGACAACCGGCAAGTCTGCCAGCCGAGCTTTCGGCTGGACTGCTTCGCACTACATGGTTTGAGTTGCGCGATCGCTGTTCAAAGAGGCGGCTAATAACAGTTCAATGTGTTTCTGTGTGCCACCGGCATCCTCAACGCTAAATTGCACACCGATACCTGGCGCTTTGTTACCTTGCGCACCCGCTGGGGTTACCCACACGACATTTCCGCGAACAGGAATCATATCGGCATCGTCCATCATTTTGAGTAACACGAAGACTTCATCGCCCATGTCGTAGGAACGCGACGTGGGAATGAAAACTCCCCCGTTTTTCGCGAAGGACATATAGGACGAATAAAGAGCACCACGATCAGTGATGGAAAACAAAATGATGCCTTTACGTGTTTGTTCAGTCATAAGCCGTAAACTCAGCCGTTAGTCATGATCCTTATATCGGCAAAGAGTCCCTCAAGCACAGTCTGTGTTTTAAAGCTGGCGCTGTCTGAACGGTGCAATTGAAGCAAACGGTCATAAAGTGTGAACCACTGCTCAATTTTCAGCCGTTCTTGGGTCTCCGATAACACCTGTTTCACGGCAGGATTTACGCCAATTTCCAACATTTGGCGCTGTTTTGCAGCCAAAAGACACCATCGGCTGAAGGTGGCCAGGCAAAGGCTTGTATCTAAATCTGACAGAGAATCACTGATTCGACCCACGCTCCCTTTATGTAGAAATAGATCCTGCCAGGCTTTGAGAAGCAGCTCCTGGGAGGCCAAATTCTCATCACTGCTGTTTTCAACCGCCAGAAAGGGTCCTCCACCCGCTTCGATCAAGGCCGCTTCAGGATCATTGACCTGATCTTTCAGCCAATCCAACGCTAACGCGGGATCACTCATCTTAAGCGTGATTTTCTGACAACGGCTGCGGATGGTTGCTGGCAAAGCACCTAGCTTGGTAGCGCTTAGAATAAGAACAGCATGGTCGCTCGGCTCTTCGAGCGTCTTCAGGAGGCTATTCGCCGCACTGCGGTTTAACGTGTCCGCTTGTTCTAGAAGCGCAATCCTGTAGCTGCCTTGACTCGCCGTCAGTTGAAGCCATTCCACCAATGCACGGATTGGATCCACTTTGATCGCCGCATTCGCCCCTTCAGGCACAAGCTTTTTATAGTCCGGGTGGGAATCTGCTAATAGCTGGCGGCACGATTCACATTCACCGCAGGCTCCCAGTCGCACACCGGTCTGCATTGAGCGATTAGGTTCGCGACACAATAAGGATTCTGAAAGCCATTGAGCGAAGGCGCGCTTACCAATGCCATCCACACCTGAAAGTAACAAAGCGTGAGGCAACCTTCCACTGCTTGAACGCGACAGTAGCGCAGCACCTTCGTCTAACAACCAGGGAGGACACGCTGTTAAAGACTCCATGATCAGACTATGCGGCGTTAACAAAAGGCATTAAGGCAGATTTTACAGACGCTTGAACAGCTTCGACTGAACGTGATGCGTCAATGATCACGACTCTGTCAGGGTCGTCGGCTGCACGTTGTAAATAAGCAGCACGGGCGCGTTCAAAAAATTCGAGCGCTTCGCTTTCAATTCGATCAGGCTTGCCACGAGCAGCCATTCTGGCTAATCCGGCTTCAACGGGCATATCCAGAAGCAAGGTTAAGTCGGGCTTGATCGTCACACCCATCATTTTATGCAACTCTGCCACTCGGCTTACACCTAGCTGACGACCCGCCCCTTGATAGGCGATGCTTGCATCTAAAAAGCGATCGCACAAAACCCAACGACCACTGGCTAGAGCAGGCTCTATCACTTGACCGACGTGCTCAACTCTTGAGGCAGCCATCAGCAGTAGTTCTGTTTCGTTCTGCATCTGACCAGCCGCATGCAAAACCAAGTTGCGCAATGATTCACCTAACTCAGTACCACCAGGCTCACGAGTTCCAACAAATTCTATGTTGTGCTCGTTGAGTAAAGATTCAACAAAGGTTCGGTTAGTGGTTTTACCCACCCCCTCAAGCCCTTCCAGAGTGATGAATTTTCCACGTATCGGGCTGTTGCTATCCACTATCGTTTTAGCTGGTATTTGCGAACAGCCGCGTTGTGCTGCTCCAAGGTCTCGGAAAATTGATGAGTACCATCACCTTTCGCAACAAAGTACAAAGCTTTCGTTTCTTCAGGATGCATAACCGCGTTGATGGCTTCACGGCCTACCATCGAAATAGGTGTCGGCGGTAATCCTGCGCGCGTGTAGGTATTGTACGGAGTATCGGTTGTCAGGTCGGATCGCCGGATATTTCCATCATAGCTGTCACCCATGCCATAGATAACGGTGGGGTCCGTCTGTAGTCGCATGCGTTTATTAATGCGGGATAGAAACACACCAGCAATTAAAGGGCGTTCGGCCGCTACCGCTGTTTCTTTTTCAACGATTGACGCGAGTATCAACGCTTCATAGGGAGACTCCAGCGGTAGTCCCTCCTCACGACCTTCCCACTCTTCCTTCAGCACCTTATCCAACATATTCTTCGAGCGCCGCAGATACTCAACATCTGTAGTGCCTTTTGGAAACGCATAGGTATCTGAAAAGAACTGCCCTTCGGGGAAAATGCCTTCAAACCCCAATGCGCTCATGAGCGCTTCGGGAGACTTCAGAGTTTCTTGATCCAGGGTATGAGTTAAGTCGTCAGAAGCAGCTACCCGGGCTATGGCTTGTTTCCAATTAGAGCCTTCAATAATGCTTAAGGAATATTGAATGGTTTGACCTTTGACCAATGTGTCAAACAGCTCAGGCACCGTCATCGGGGACTGCAGGTTGAACTCACCGGATTTAATCCCAGAGGCCTTTTCACTAAGTCTTGCATAGACATCAAACCAATAACGCTTATCGATGATGCCTTCACGTTCAAGCTCATCAGCCACACGTTTGGCAGACCAGCCACGCTCGATTGTAAAGCGTTGGCCTTCAGCAGCAAGTTGGATTGGCTGATTCAAATAGCGTTGATAGTCAGACCAGCCGAACCAGCCCGCGCCGGCCGCGGCTACTATCAGGAACAACAGAAAACGAGTCACACGCTGTCAGTCGCAAATATTAAGGTGCCATTGGTGCCACCAAAACCGAATGAATTAGACATGCTGACTTTAATAGCCGCTTTTCGGCTTTCGTTGGCTACGTAGTCTAAATCACAACCCTCACCCGGATTGTCCAGGTTTATGGTGGGCGGTGCTATGCCATCTCTTAAAGCCAGTACAGAGAACACAGCTTCTATACCACCGGCCGCACCCAACAAGTGTCCGGTCATACTCTTGGTTGAGCTGACTAAAACCGATTGACTGTGACTGCCCAATGCGTTTTTGATGGCATCGGTTTCAGCGACATCACCCGCAGGTGTAGATGTGCCATGAGCATTAATGTAATCGACATCTGATGCATCAAGCTTTGCGTTTTTTAAGGCAGCTTTCATACACCGAGCAGCACCTTCGCCGTTTTCTGAAGGTAGCGTCATGTGGGATGCATCACCGCTCATTCCGTAACCGACAACTTCGCCGTAAATTTTTGCACCGCGTGCCTTAGCGTGTTCTAGTTCTTCCAACACCATAACCCCGGCACCATCTCCCAGCACAAAACCGTCGCGGTCTTTGTCCCACGGGCGGCTGGCAGCAGCCGGATCATCGTTGCGGGTAGACAGAGCTCGAGCAGCGCCAAAGCCTGCCAGTCCTAGTGGACAAGTGGCCATCTCTGCACCACCGGCAATCATGATGTCCGCATCACCGTATTCGATAAAACGGGCGGCATCACCAATGTTGTGTGTGCCCGTTGTGCAGGCAGTAACCGTACACACGTTGGGGCCTTTATATCCAAACTTAATGGACAAATTACCGCTGATCATATTGATGATGGTGGAGGGCACAAAGAACGGAGATACTTTTCGCGCACCACCATCGAGAAGCGCTTTGTGTTGTGCTTCGATATTCGGTAAACCACCGATACCAGAACCGATGGATACGCCAACTCGCTCCAAATCGAGGCCATTTTCTGCGGCTTCTTCCAAGCCTGCATCACGGATGGCTTGCATACCCGCTGCAATACCGAAATGAACAAAGGTGTCCATCTTGCGGGCTTCTTTCTTGGAGAAGTAATCGGTGTAATCGAAATTTTTAACTGAAGCGCTAAAACGCGTGCCGAATTTGCTCGTATCGAAACTGCTTATTTCCGCGGCACCAGACACGCCAGCCAAAATATTTTTCCAGCTTTCTTCAACGTCGCCGCCGACCGGTGTTACCAGCCCCAAGCCCGTAATTGCTACTCGTCTACGCGTCAAACCCGTCATGCTCCGATAACGACTCGCCTTGGCCCATTAAAATGAGGCGGGCAGAAAACAAAAGAACCGCAACACGCACAGATACCCAACTCTTAAGAGCGGGACATCGACCCGTTGCGGCCCCCTAACCGTACTTCCAAACCTTGTGTTCAATCAAGTGTTTACGCGATAAGTTTCGCTGAGGCACTAGAGTGACGCACAGGGACAAGGTGACGGAATCAAGCGTCGTCGAGATTCGCCTTAACGTAGTCGACTGCCTGGGCTACCGTCGTGATTTTCTCGGCCTCTTCATCGGGGATTTCGCACTCGAACTCCTCCTCCAGTGCCATCACTAGCTCTACGGTATCGAGAGAATCTGCGCCTAGATCTTCGACAAATGAAGCTGTGGTAGTGACTTCTTCTTCTTTCACACCTAGCTGTTCTACGACAATCTTTTTGACGCGTTCGTCAATACTGCTCATTGTGGGGTAAACCTCCGATAAAAAGAAAGCGGCGTTGGCCGTGCCGCCATTGTAGTGAGTTCCAACAGAACCTGCCAACTCTTCCGTAAATTCTTTGATGCTAAATTAGGGACTGACGGTACTAAAACAACCGCTGAATCTTCTCGGATAGGCGTTTTTCGCAAAATTGCCGAAAATGAGCGATTCCGAGTACGGTATTCTAAACGCTGAAGCCGCCGAGACGGCGAAATAATACGCTGCGAACCAAAAAAATTAGGTCATCACCATGCCGCCGTTGACGCTAATGGTCTGACCGGTAATGTAGGCCGCTCCAGGAGACGCCAGAAATAAGCACGTTTGCGCAATATCATCAGGGGTTCCAAGCCTGCCAAGCGCTATTTCACCCTTCAGTTTGTCTTTCTGTTCGTCAGGCAGCGCGTCTGTCATATCAGATTCAATAAAGCCCGGCGCTACAGCATTGATGGTAATTGAACGCGAGCCCAGCTCTCGAGCCATGGATTTAGTCAATCCGAGAACTCCCGCTTTGGCTGCAGCATAATTCACCTGCCCGGCATTGCCGGTAATTCCCACCACTGAACTGATGTTGATAATTCGACCACCTCGGGCTTTGACCATGGGCTTAATGACTAGGCGACAGAGCCTGTACACGCTAGACAAATTAGTCGAAATGACATCATCCCATTCTTCGTCTTTCATGCGCATGAAAAGATTGTCCCGGGTGATACCTGCGTTGTTAACGAGTATCGAAATGTTGCCAAAGTCTGCAGAGATTTTTGCAATCACAGCTGCGGTCTCTTCTGCATCGGTGACATTGAGCTTCATTCCAACACCGTTAATACCCGCCGCTTTAAAACGTTCGGAAATTGCCGCTGCACCGTTGTCAGATGTCGCAGTACCTACAACAGTGGCACCGTTAATCCCCATAACATCACTTATAGCAGCGCCTATTCCACGGCTGGCACCGGTTACCAGTACAACTTGGTTTTCGAGTATTGAAGTAGTCACTATTGAATTTCCAAATCAGTTATGAAGATTGGCAAATCAGGTTTGTTACAGATTAATGGTGACACAACCCTGACTTAGCTTAATACAACTCAGGCACATAAATGCCATGAGTTGCATTCCTATGTGTTTATTGCGTCCAATGCCGCAGCCAGAGTCTCGGGTGAGTCAACAGGCAATGTAGGCAAACTGCGATCAATACGCTTACTAAGCCCGGTTAGCACTTTACCGGGGCCTGCTTCTATCAGTGTTGTCACGCCATGATCATCGCGCAGTGATTCGACCGTTTTGGTCCAATATACCGGACTGTAGACATGCGCTTTTAACAAGTCCAAGTGGCTAGCTAAATCACTGGCAACCTTTGCCGTGGCGTTTTGCAACAGCGGGCTTGATGCTTCTGACCATTCAATACCGTCTATGGTATTCGCAAGTTCATCACCAGCAGGTCGCATTAGTGAAGAATGGTTGGGGACGCTGACCGCCAACATTAAAGCTTTTCGGCAACCTAACTCTTTGGCTTTTTCAATGCTCGCCTCTAACGCATCGATATGCCCGGAAATAGCCACCTGCCCGGGGGCGTTGAAATTAACCGCCTCTGAGATCCTGTCACCCGTAATCGATTCGCATAAATCAACAACGGCCTGATCGTCCATACCGATAAGCGCAGCCATGCCACCTTCACCTTCAGGCACGGCGGATGCCATCAATTCAGCTCGACGTTTTACTAAGCGGATTCCATCGGCGAACGAGAGCATGCCTGCAGCGACCATTGCTGCAAATTCTCCTAGGCTATGTCCAGCAAATGCAGCAGGTGTTGGGATGCCGGCGTTTTGCAAGACTCGCCATACGGCAACACCTGAAGTAAACATCAGCGGTTGTGTCACCCGGGTGTCAGCCAAGTCTTCTTTACTACCGGTTTGGGACAACGTCCATAAGTCTTGACCAAGCTCGTCTGATGCTTCGGCAAAAGTGGTTTGCACCACTTCATGCTCGGCGCTCAAGGCTGCCAGCATGCCAACACTTTGCGATCCCTGCCCTGGAAAAACGATTGCAATCGTCAAAAGAATCTCCTTGTCACTATCTGGTTCAAATTATAAAACTATGAGGGTGTCTGATGAGTTCAGACTAACCCTAAAACGTTACGCATATCGTAAATACCCGCGGGTTGTTTTGACAACCAAACTGCTGCCCTGACTGCGCCACGAGCGAATGTCATACGGTCAGTGGCACGATGGGTAATTTCAATTCTTTCCCCGTTCCCTGCATAAAGAACAGTGTGCTCTCCAATGATGTCTCCAGCTCGGATTGTCTCGAATCCTATCGTCTGAGTATCACGCTCGCCAGTGATACCCTGCCGTCCGTAAACAGCACAGGTGGCAAGGTCACGACCTAACGCATCGGCAACAACTTCACCCATTTTTATGGCGGTGCCGGATGGCGCATCAACTTTATGACGATGATGGGCTTCGATGATTTCGACATCGTAGTCATCACCCAATGCACGTGCAGCTTTTTCCAACAAATCGAGTGTCACAGTCACGCCGATACTGTAATTGGGCGCGAACATAATAGGCATTCGCTTGGCATAGCTGTTTAACTGTTCCAGTTGTTCAGGGTCGAATCCGGTTGTGCCGATGACGACTGCGGTATCAGTATCAACACATGCTTCAAGCACGGCCAACGACACCTTAGGGGCGGTGAAATCAATAACCACATCGCTGGTTTTGACAATCGTGGACAGATTATCTTCCACGGTAACGCCAGTTGAAGCGCCGCCTGAGAGTACACTGGCATCCACACCGATAGACGCCTGTCCCGGAGCATCTGAGGCTCCTGTCAGCATCGCATCGTCACGTTCTGCTATTGCGCCGAGCAACTGTCGGCCCATACGCCCTGCGGCCCCGTTTACTGCAAGATTCGTTGGCATGCCTACTCGCTAGTGTCTCTTTTTTAAAACAAGTGAATCAAAATGAATCGCGGGAGAATATCACAGCCCGCCTTGTACCTAGGCTCAAAGGCCTTGTTGGTGGCTGCAAAGCCTATTCTCAGCGGCAATCTTTGAGCAGAAAAGCGCTTAATTGGTCGAACTACGCGTCGGGCGGGCCGATTATCGCAATCAGCTCCTCTTCGCTCATTACTTGTACTCCCAATGCCTCGGCTTTTGTCACCTTCGAACCCGGCGACTCACCGGCAAAAACCGCGGTGGTCTTTTTAGACACACTGCCGCTGACTTTGGCGCCCAGCTTAAGCAGTTTGGCTTTAGCCTGATCGCGCGAATAAGTGCTCAAGGTACCCGTCAACACATACGTGTTGCCTTCAAGCTCGGTACTGATCTCAACCGTTTCGCTGACCGGGAATTCAATACCGCTATCGAGGAGCCGCTGGACGATGGCCAAATTGTCCTCATTCGCGAAAAATCCCATGACACTTGCGGCTGCTTTCGGGCCAATATCATTGATACTGGTGAGCGCATCTTCGTCGGCATCCTTCAAGGCATCGATGGAACCGAACTTGTCCGCTAATAGCGCGGCACCGGACTCCCCAACATCTCGAATACCCAATGCAAAGACAAACTTGGCAAGCGTGGTCTGTTTGGATTTAGCAATGGCATTAACAAGGTTCGTGGCCGACTTTTCACCCATGCGCGGCATCGTCTGAATTTGCTCTACCGACAAGGTGTAGAGATCAGCAATCGATTCTATGAGCCCTTCATCGGCAAGTTGCTCGACGAGCTTATCGCCCAAGCCATCAATATCCATAGCGCGACGAGACGCAAAGTGTTTAATCCCTTCCCGCCTTTGGGCTGCACATAGCAGTCCACCCGAGCAACGCGCTTTCACCTCAGCATCACTATCAATAACAGGCGATGCACAAATAGGACACTCTGACGGTAGAGCTATCGGCGATGTATTGTCAGGCCTTTTTTCCAGAACCACCCGGGCAACTTCAGGGATAACGTCACCGGCACGGCGAACAACGACTGTGTCCCCGATACGAACATCTTTGCGGGCTATCTCGTCCATGTTGTGCAAGGTGGCATTACTCACTGTCACACCACCCACAAACACCGGCTTTAAACGCGCAACCGGTGTCAAAGCCCCCGTGCGTCCCACTTGAAATTCGACGTCCTCTAACAAAGTGAGCATCTCTTCGGCTGGAAACTTTTGCGCGATAGCCCATCTGGGTGCTCGTGATACGAAACCTAGTTCGCGCTGTTCCGCGATGGCATCGACTTTGAAGACAACACCATCAATGTCATAACCTAACTTATCGCGCTGCGCACCAATGGCTTTATAAAAATCAAAACACGCATCTATGCCCTCGCACGCGGCGATCTCTGCGTTAACCGGGAAGCCCCACTCCTTCAGTAAGGACAAAGCGCCTGATTGCGACTCCGGCAGGTCCATGCCGACTACTTCGCCAAGCCCGTATAAGTTGATAGACAGCTGACGTTCCGCGGTTTTGCGCGAGTCGAGTTGACGAAGACTGCCTGCGGCCGCGTTACGCGGGTTCACAAACGGCGACTTGCCGGCGTCTATCATGGTTTTATTCAAAGCATCGAAGGCGGCATGAGCCATAAAGACTTCGCCTCTGGCTTCAAAGACTGCGGGTGGATTCTCGCAACGCAAACGCAGCGGAATCATATCGATGGTGCGCAAATTGTCAGTGACATTTTCACCGCGCTGTCCGTCGCCGCGTGTCGCTCCCTGCACGAATACACCGTTTTCGTATCGCAGGCTGATTGCTAAGCCATCCAGTTTGGGTTCAGCGAAATAAGCAACCGGTTGGTCTTCGCGCTCGAGCCGCTCCCTTACGCGCCTATCAAAATCCTGCAACTCCTCTTGAGAGAACGCATTGCCCAAAGAGAGCATAGGAACGGCATGTTCAACCGTTTCAAAACCGTCTAACGGAGGTGCACCCACTCGCAATGTGGGCGAATCTTCACTGATTAGATCAGGGTGCGCTGCTTCAAGTTCCTGCAGCTCGCGAAACAAACCATCGTATTCGGCATCGGAAATTGTCGGCTCATCAAGCACATGGTAGCGATACGAATGGTCATGCAAAGCTTGACTGAGCTTTGCAATTTTATCGGCCGGATTACTCACATCAGGATGGCACGCTTCCAAAGTACTTTTGACGATGCATGTACTCGTAAATGCCTTCACGCATGTGCTGTACAGTCTGTTTGGTTAGCGTACTTCTGTGAGCATCGAGTACGGTCGCACCCAATTCATTGCCCATTTCAAACGCTTCACTGACCAGAACCTCAAAAGCGACATCGGCAGGGACTGGTCCGGGCAGCTGAAGAATGAGCGTGATTCCCGGCGTATCAAAACTTTCCACGCTATTGATATCAAAGTAGCCCGGTTCAACCATTTTGGCGATTGAGAAAACGGTTGCTCCATTGTGCATTGAGTGAAAAATATTCATTTCGCCGTAGTGATATCCACGACGCTCAAAAATATCGAGCAGGTGGTCGCCCGGCAGAATGCTGCCCGGTGCAGCAACTACGTGCAAGGTGACGATTTTGGTTGACTGCTGAGAGTCAGACTGCATGTCCTCTTCAAGATCATCGGGCTCAGACTCTGCCACTCGCTGGCGTCTTTTGGGACTAAGACGCTCACTAAACGCTTCGAACTTCTGCGCTAAGCTGTTAAGGCCTCGTGGTGGTGATTCCAGATCTTCGAATGCGTAATCTGCAGAGGGTTCGTGGTGCGCAGGACTCGAGGCCGGACGAACGAAGTCGTCAGGGTCGACGTCTTCAAAGGAATTGAATTGATCGCCCAGAGGCTGATCACCGAGCAGCGGGTCGACGTCTGAGCTAACAGGTGCCTGACCGCGTTGACGGGAATCGTTGCCACGCTTACTAGAGCGAGAGTCACGAGTAGGCAGCTGCTTTGGTCTGCCTGAAAAATACAACAGCACAAGGATTGCAACTCCTGCAAATATCAGGATCCAGCGTAGATTTTCCAAGTGCGATTCCTCCGAGACTCTAGTTTGCCAACAATTCAGTGAACAGCCGATAAAACGACATAGGCTTTAAACACCTGTCAGTTCTACCGCTTCCTTAACATCAACTGCAACCAAACGTGAAACGCCCGGCTCGTTCATTGTGACGCCCATGAGTTGCTGCGCCAATTCCATGGTGACTTTATTGTGCGTGATAAAGATAAATTGTACACGCTCTGACATTTCTTTGACCAGCGCGCAGAAACGACCAACGTTAGCATCATCTAACGGCGCATCAACCTCATCGAGCATACAAAACGGAGATGGATTCAGTTCGAAAAATGCAAACACCAACGCTACCGCAGTTAACGCTTTCTCACCACCTGAGAGTAGCTGAATATTACTTACGCGCTTACCCGGTGGTTGTGCGTTTACGCTAACACCGGTGCTTAACAAGTCGTCTCCGGTCATTTGTAATGAACCGCTGCCGCCGCCAAACAAACGCGGGAAGAATTCTTCCACCTTCGCGTTAACTTTCTCGAACGTATCTTTAAATCTTGAGCGCGTTTCGCGATCAATTTTAGCGATAGCTCGCTCTAGTGTAGCCAGCGCTTCGGTCACATCGTTATGTTGTTCGTCGAGATACTCTTTACGCTGTGACTGTTCGGCCAGTTCGTCTATGGCGGCCAGGTTTATCGGACCCAGTCGCTGAATAGAGCGTTCAATTTTTTCTAGCTCGGCAGCCCAGGTATCGACATCGGGCTGTATTTCTAATTCGGCCAAACCTTCGAGTACTTCGGCAACCACATACTCGTGCTCAGCCAGTTGCTCATCCAGTGTTTTAAGCCGGACAACAACTTCCTGTGCCGCCATGCGCTGGTTCTGCAACTTCTCGCGTACCGATTGTGAACGCACATCATGACGCTGACGTGCCTGCTCATGCTCACGCAATCGGTTTTCAATAGCGTCTAGCTGCTCACGTGCCGTACGCAGAGCGTTGTCGCTAGTCAGTTTTGCCTCAAGGTGCTGCTGAAGCCCGGCTTCCAGTGCGACCAGGGGGTCTTCATCTTCTGTTGCCAGTATGGCGTTTAGTCGAGTACGGCGTTCGCTGAGCTGCTCTATGCGGGCCTGCATACGCATCAGGTTCTGCTCAGTCGCAACCTTCGCACTGCGCATGGACTCTACGCGGATGGCAAGCTCCTGGCCGGCATCCCGATCGGCGTCCCGCTGATCTTTAGCGCTCTGCAGATTAGCTCGAAGTGTTTCGTGTTCAGACTCCATTCTGGCGCGTTCTGATTCGAATGCCTCTAGCTGCTCCACAGCTTCAAGTTTGCGTTCCAGCGCGTCTTCGCGTTGATGCGATTCCTGTTCTCGTTCTTGCTCAAGCTCACTGAGTTGTTCTTCAAGTGCTCGTAGACGCCGCTCACCCTGCTCCAACGATTGTCGATCACTGGCCAACGAGGAACTCAGCTGCGTGTAGTTACGCACCGCATCGTTGTAGGCATGCAGTTGAGTCTCGCGGCGGGCTTCCAGCTCTTCCTGCTGCTGGTTAAGCTCGTCGAGCTGTTCTGTCAGATTCTGCGATTGAGCATCGAGAGCCGCCATCTGCTCTTTAAGTTCGGTGATCTCAGCTTCGCGCTTCAAGACGCTGTCTTGAGAATCAGCACGCGCCACTCTTAACCAGGATTTGCCCATCCAGAGGCCATCACGAGTCACAACAGACTCACCGTCCTTGAGCTGCCCTTTCAGGCTTAAGGCTTCCTGAACATTGTCAGCGATGTAGATACCCGACAACATTTCAACCAGTGGTAGCTCTCCACTGACCTTGCTGGCTAAAGAATTCGGCGCTGCGGACTGCTGGCTGGAATCGCCTTTCACTAAGGTGAGCTGCGCTGCCGGCATATCACTTAAACAGCGCTCGATGACGCTATCGGAGTTGACGCAGACAGCTTCAAGGTGCGGGCCTAATACCAACTCAACAGCGGTTTCCCAACCCGGTGCCGCAGTGATGGATTGTGCTAAGCGCGGATTGTCATCAAGCTCATTTAGATGCAGCCAGCTGTCAGCAGCACTGCTATCGGGCTCAAGCGCAGCTTGTTGCAACGCCTCTAACGATGCCAAACGGCCCAAACCTGATTGCACACGCGAACGCGTCTGATCTAACTCTTCGGATCTCTGACGGATGGCCTCTTTTTGCAACTGTTGCTTTTCGCTGGCGGCTTCCAAGGTCTGCTGCAAACGTTCTTCGTCTTCTTTGGCGGCTAATTCTTCCGCAACCGTCTCTTCAATTTTTTCGCGAAGCGGCTCAAGATCAAGCGACAATTTCTCTTCAGATAAGCGGGTGCGGCGAGAATCTGCGTTCGCCATGCTGCGCTCGAATTGTTCGATTCGGGTGCGTTCAACCTGAGCAGTCTGGGTTGCTTCAGAATAGCGACGGTTGAAGGAATCGTTACGGGCCTGCCATTCTTGAAGTTCGGATTCTGCCCGCACCAGTAGCTCGGCCGAATGTTTTTGGCTGTCTTTGAGCACATCGAATGCCGGCTGATCGGTTTCCAGAGAGATGGCAATGTCGGCGATGCGTGCTGTGTCATCACGCAAGTGTGCCTGCGACTCTTCCAGAGATTTATCTAACTCGGCAAGCTCCTGGCTTTGCGAGTGTCGCGTCTCTTTTGTGTGCTCAATGGTTTGCTCGATACGCGCAACTTCGCCACCAATGCGGTAGAACTCAGCCTGAACAGCGGCAAAGCTATCTGAAGCCTCGGTCTGCTGCCCGCGGGCAAGCTCAATGGCATTTTCGGCAGCCCGCAGCTCGGCGATGACTCCTTCCAGCTCGGTTTCCAATTCGCTGGTTTTAAGACCCTGCTCATCGCGTGCTGTCTCGAAGTCACGACGCCTGAGTACTAATAATTCACCGCGCTTCTGTCGCTCCTCACCTTTGAGTCGTTGGTACCGCTCTGCGGTGCTGGCTTGACGCTTCAAATGCGCCAGCTGCTTGTCCACTTCCTCGCGCAGATCATCCAGTCGATCCAGATTTTCACGAGTATGACGAATACGCGTCTCTGTCTCTTTACGACGCTCTTTGTACTTGGATATGCCGGCCGCTTCTTCTAGATATACCCGCAGATCTTCCGGCTTGGCTTCGATGAGCCTTGAGATCATGCCCTGCTCGATAATGGCGTAGCTGCGTGGGCCCAGACCCGTGCCCAGGAATATGTCGCGAATATCACGCCGTCGGCAGCGCACGTTATTGAGCAAATATTTTGATTGGCCGTCGCGGGCAACTTCGCGTCGTATGGAGATTTCTGCGTATTGTGCGTATTCGCCGCCAAGAGACCCATCGGCATTGTCGAATACGAGTTCGACTGAGGCCTGTCCTACGGGCTTTCTGGAACTGGAACCGACGAAAATTACGTCGTCCATCGATTCGCCACGCAAATGTTTGGCAGACGATTCGCCCATAACCCAGCGAACAGCATCAATGGTGTTGGACTTACCGCATCCGTTAGGACCGACGATTCCTACCAAAGAGCTAGGCAATTTGAGATCTGTCGGATCAACAAACGACTTGAATCCGGCAATCTTGATACGGCTCAGACGCATAGAGTTGTAGAAGGGCCGTTGTTAAGCTAAGCGACACATGAGGTCATGCATCTTCGATGTCGGATATTGTACTGCGTTTTATCAAACGCACCAATGGTGTTGAACAGCTATCCTTATCTTTATGAAAAATGTTGGTTTTACACAGTCCATGAATTATGTGCCGGTGGGCTGGCGGCTCTTGCGCACACCCGGGCTAAAGCGGTTCGTCTGGATGCCTATTCTGGTCAACCTACTGGTGTTCGGCCTGCTAGGTTGGTGGGTTAACAGCCTAGCGTTAGAGTGGATTGCCTCGTGGTCTTTTTTCAACGCTTTGGGTGACTGGTGGATCGTCAATGCATTGAAAACCCTCCTTCAATGGATTGTCACCATCGCCTTGCTTTTTTCTACCGCATTTTTATTCACATTGTTGGCGAACCTTATTGGTGCACCGTTTAACGGCTTACTGGCAGAACGCGTCGAGGCGCATCTGGTGGGTGATGTCAGCAAGCCCGCGCCATCAATGGTCGTGCTGATAAAAAGTATCCCGCGGCTCATGATGTCAGAATTAGCCAAATTGATATATCTGGCTCTATGCCTTCTGCCCCTGCTGATTCTGCAATTCATTCCCATCATCAACATAGTGGCGCCCGCACTATTATTCTTATTTGGCGCATGGATGTTTGCACTCGAGTACATGGATTACCCGATGGGTAACCATGGCGCCCTGTTTCGAGACGTAAGAAAACGCATGCGGCTCAATCGCCGTGCAGCCTACGGATTTGGCTGCATTGTCTCCTTGCTCAGCACCATCCCCATTGTCAATTTGGTCATCATGCCGATTGCTGTAGCAGGAGCCACTGCTTTGTACGTCGACCACATTCGCGACGAACACTTGGAAGAATTATCCTACTCGCCAGGTGAGAGCAAAACGGTTTAGACTGCGCAAAGCAGGTCAACACGATGAGACCTGAAGGTTCGTCAGGGGCGCAGATTTCGCTCGAACACGCGAAAGGTCAAAGAAGACATGAGCAAACACGGCAACGCAAACGCATCACTATGGCTGAGGGCATTTCGTGCCATCTTGGTTGTAGCAACCTTTTTGACAGCCGTAGGTGCACACAGCGCATCCTTTATTGAATCGTCACCTGTACCTGGCGGCATAGCGCTAGTAGAGCTCGACGCAACAAAATACCCTGTCAGCAAGCCTGCGCCAGATGTGACGTGGAACGGCAAATTTATAGCCACGCTTTTGCAGGCTGACAGCTACTTTGCCCTGGTGGGAATTCCCCTATCCACCAAAGCCGGCGAGCACACGCTTAGCATTGGACAAAAAAATTCACCTACCAGCTCAGTCAACTTTATCGTCAATGCGAAAACGTATGAAGAGCAGCATCTGGTCATAAAAAACAAACGTAAGGTCAACCCGGCTCCACTGGATATGGAGCGCATCAATCGGGAAAACAAACGTCTTAAAGAGGTGAAAAGTTATCGCGCGGATCGGCTGATTGCGCAGCAGTTTGATTGGCCGCTAAAAGGCATTATGTCCAGCCCCTTCGGCCTCAAGCGCTTCTATAACGGTCAGGCCCGCCGCCCGCATGGCGGCATTGACATTGCAGCTCCCGAAGGCACGCCTATTCTGGCTCCGGCCGATGGTTTGGTTGTTGATACCGGAGACTACTTCTTCAACGGCAATTCCGTGTTCATTGAACATGGTTTGGGTTTACAGACTTTCTATGCTCATATGAGCCGCATTGATGTGAAAGAAGGCGACAGAGTCACGCGCGGTCAAATTCTGGGGGCGGTTGGTGCAACAGGGCGCGTCACCGGACCTCACTTGCATTGGTCCGTTGGCCTGAATGCGACTTGGGTGAACCCACTGTTGTTGTTACCAACAGATCTGCCGCCTCCCGCAGATTACTAACCGCTTAGATCAGGTTCCGCGAAAACGCATCACCTCATCACCGTTTTATTCTTTTCGGCGTCGCTCTAACTTGCGCTTTTTCTGCTCGGCCTTATCCAACACAGGCTTTACGCGTTTCGTTTCCTGAAAGGGATTGTCGTCCTGACGAAATTCAATGCGCAGCGGTGTTCCAAAGAGACGCAACGCCTTGGTGAAATGATTAACCAGATAACGCTGATAACTTTTCGGCACTTTTAACGCCTGCTTACCGTGAATAACGATAATAGGAGGGTTCTGCCCGCCTTGATGAGCATAGCGAAGTTTAATTCGACGCCCATTCACCATCGGTGGTTGATGCTGCGCCACCACGACTTCCAGCATGCGTGTTAGCTGTGGTGTTGATAGATCCGTAAAGGCTGATGAGTAGGCGCGATTAATAGATTTAAACAAATCGCCTACACCCGAGCCTTGCAATGCACTAATGAAGTGAATGCGCGTAAATTTTAGAAATTCAACACGACGCTCTAGATCTTCACGAACCGTTTCGCGTTGCTCACTATCCAGGCTATCCCATTTATTGACAGCCACGACCAACGCACGGCCTTTATCGATGATGTAGCTGAGCAGGGAGAGATCCTGTTCAGTCAAGCCATCCGAACCATCAAGCAGCATGACGCAGACGTTACTCTTGTCGATGGCTTGCATCGTTTTGATGATGCTGAAAATTTCTACTTTTTCGCTGACTTTGCCACGGCGTCTGACACCGGCAGTGTCAATCAATGTGTACTCCTTACCCGCTCTCTCAAAAGGAATGGAGACTGAGTCTCTTGTCGTGCCCGGCTGATCGTAAGCTATGACTCGATCTTCGCCAATCAAGCGATTAATAAGCGTGGACTTACCCACGTTTGGTCGACCCACGAACGTAATACGAATTTCTTCATCTTCGCGCGATTCATAGGCTTTTTTATTCGGATCGAAACCTTCTTCACCTTCAACTTTTTTGCGCTTATTACGGCGTTTACGCGACGCCTCTACGCGCTCTTCTTCAGGAATTTCAAAATAATCGGCCAGTTCATCAACAAGCTGGTGAACGCCGCGGTTGTGCGATGCGGCGATAGGTACCATGCCATCGAAACCCAACTGATGAAATTCAAGCTGTGCCTTATCTTCACCGATACCGTCGATCTTATTGACACACAACACAACGTGTTGAGCCTGACGACGCAGAACATCCGCAATCTCTTCATCAACAGATACCAGTCCTGCCCTGCCATCAACGAGAAATACGACCAAGTCGGCTTCTCTAACGGCACTCAGAGTTTGATCTGCCATGGCGGCATCAAGAGAATCGGGTGCTCCGGTCAAGCCACCTGTATCGACCAATAAATACGGCCAGCCACCGACTTTTCCATCGCCGTACTGACGATCGCGGGTAAGCCCGGGAAGGTCTGCAACGAGCGCGTCTTGAGTACGCGTTAGCTTATTAAACAGGGTGGACTTGCCGACATTCGGCCGCCCCACCAGAGCGATGGTGGGTTTCATTATTGGCTCAACGGGCAAATCTATACGCGCCGACAACTCCGTCGGTGGTTTGAACAAACATGGCGTCTTCGGTTGAAACTGGCCTTGCGATGATGGCTTCATCGCTTAGACGCGCCCTACCGATGATGGCACCCGTATCGATATCGATGACATGGATATAGCCTTCAGTATCACCAACAACGATGTCGCCTGCCTTGGTAAAGGCCGGAGGGCTGAGTCGACGTCCTGGCATCTCTTCGTTAGACCAGATAATTTGTCCTGTGCCTTTATCGAGTTTGTGGATACCGTCTTGATCGTCAATGACCACAAGATCTTGGTTTCTAACAGCAATACCAGAACCTGCAGACATGGGCACCGACCAGACAATTTGCCCCTGTGCAGGTTCAAGACGAGCAGCCTTGCCCTGATAATTAGCCAGGTAGATACCGTCATCATCGACGACAATATCAGCGTCGATGTCTACCAACCGTTCAATTTCAGAACGCCCTGAAGGAACGCTGATAACAGACTCCCAGAACGGCTTGCCATTGTTGACATCCAACGCGAGTAAACGACCGTCGTCCAACCCCAACAACACGCCACTTTCAAGCACTAAGGGGCGGCTGTAACCATTCAGCGTCAATGCGGGCGGTGTATTCGATACGGTCCAAAGCACCTCACCGGTTTCCGGATCCAGGCTAACCACACGACCGTCGGTGCTTCTAACGATCAGCGCTCCAAAACTTGCTGATGCCGGCACTAGAATTTCTGAAGAACCCGGAGCAGTCCATAGTGGCTCGCCCGTTTGATCATCAAGCGCATGCAAAACGCCATCGATATCGCCCACGTATATCTGGCCGTCATCGCCACTGATACCGCTGGTTAAACGCACATCTAATTCAGATGTCCATCGACGCATTCCGTTGTCGGCTGAAAAGCTGGTTATCTTGCCGCGTCGGTTTGCAGCAATCACTTGATCGCCGGTAACCATGGGCTCAAAACGCCCCCGCCCGGCTTCACCCACATTAGATCGCCACACACGTAGCGGGCTGATTTCAGCACTGGTGGCTTTTAAACTCGCCGGCGGCACTGGAGGAGGTTCGTTCGCACAGCCAACAAGCAAGGCTGCCAACAGCAATGCAGCACTCCAACGCAGATTGGACGATAGGAACGACACCTTAGCTTGCGCTCGGAGTGGCTAATTCGTTCAACTTCATCATCAAGCCATCACGATTGGATACGTATTGGCTCTCTTGAGCGGCCTCATATGCGGTCCGCGCAGCATCCGTGTCACCTTTCAGGACCAGCAGATCGCCCCGGACTTCTTCCACCATCCCAATGAAGGAATCGGGGAAACTGCTAGGCAAACTGGACAGGCCTGCAGCGGCATCGCCTAAGGCGCCCTGAACACGCGCAAGTCTGACCTTTGCAATTAATTTAACGTCCTCTTGCGGTGCATTGTCAGCCACCCACTTGAGACGCTTAGCAGCGCTCTCCAAATCATTATTTTCAACGTCAGCACGCGCCGCTGCAAAGTTTGCGTAACTGCTGTACAAACTATCCGGTTGATCGCTCTGGAGCTCATCCGCCAAGTTGGCAGCTGTTGCAGTGTCGCTGGAGTTGATAGCTGTCATCGTGCGGCTGAAAGAATCGCTAGCCGCAATAGCCGCAGCTTCCTTTCGGCTCTGCCAGAAAGTCCAGCTTCCGATAACGGCAGCACCCAATACAACACCCGTAATTACAGCGCGGCCGTTTTCTGCCCACCACGCTTTCAGCGCTTCAACTTGTTGTTCTTCTGTTTCGTATTCCACTTAATATTCTCCACGCCTCGAGGCGCATGTCCGACGCCAGTTTAGACAACTGACGCGCAGTACGGTAATTCTTTATTCGTTTATTCGGTTTTGGACAGCTTCGGCAAATTCCGTGCGTGGCAGCGTTTGTTGCTCTCCACCACCCAGAAGCGGCTTGAGTGTAACCAAACCTTTGGCAAGCTCATCACCGCCAATGATGGCTGCAAACGCAGCACCGCTCTTATCTGCCTTGCGAAATTGGCTCTTCATGCTGCCACCACCCGTATTATGCAACACCGAAGCGTTTGGTAATTGTTGCCGAATGTATTCAGCCAACGCCAGAGAATCTGCCGCAGACACTTCATCGGTTCCCATGACAAATACGTCAGGTGCCGAAGGCGCAGCTGTTTTCCCCAACTTATCCATAAGCGCAATGACGCGCTCCATACCAAATGCCCAGCCTACGCCCGGCATATTCTTGGCGCCTAACTGCTCAAGCAGGCCGTCATATCGACCACCGGCACAAACGGCGGACTGCGAACCCAGCTCAGTCGTTGTCCACTCGAACACCGTGTGACTGTAATAATCTAAACCACGCACAAGCCTTGGATTAATGGTCGCTTTGATACCCGAGGCTTCCAGCAATTCGCACAGCAACGCAAAGTGCCCCCGAGACTCATCACTCAAACTGTCTTTTAGTGAAGGCGCTGCGTTGATCATGTCCTGCATGGCAGGATTTTTACTGTCCAGAATTCGCAAAGGGTTGCGATCTAGACGGCGCAAACTGTCTTCGTCGAGGATGGATTTATGTTCGTTGAAGTAAGCCACTAATTTTTCGCGGTATCGAGCGCGATCGTCTGGGTCACCCAGTGTATTTATTTCAAGCGTGAGCGCATCCATGATGTCCAGCTCTCGCCAAAGTCGGGCGCTAAGCAGAATGAGTTCTGCTTCTACTGCGGGACCAGCTAACCCGTAAACTTCAGCACCCACCTGAAAGAATTGCCGCTGCCGACCCAGCTGCGGACGCTCGTAACGAAACATAGGGCCCGTATACCAAACACGATTGACGCTACCGGGCTGCAACATGCCATTTTCGATTGCGGCCCTGACACAACCCGCTGTGTTTTCAGGCCGCAGCGACATCGACTCACCTTTACGATCGCTAAAGGTGTACATCTCTTTTTCGACGATATCGGTGGCCTCACCGATAGAACGTTGAAACAAACTGGTTCGCTCAATGAGCGGCGTACGCATTTCCCCATAACCATAAGCACGCATCGCATGACCAACAGCCGCTTCCAGCCGTTGCCATGGGGCGATGGTAGCGGGCAGTAAATCTGCCATACCTCGCAGTCGCGTGAATTGAGTCTTCATGAGTCGGTGTACGTAGAATCTATTGGGGTTGAGTTAAATACTCACCAGCTTCTGCGGACGCCGGAAATTTGTCCAGCAGCTGGCTGCCGTAGTTCTCAGCTGCGAGTACATCGCCGCCTGAACGCTTAATTTTATAGCCTAACCAGAGACTTTCTGATGTTTCCTGACCATACACTTTATAGCGCTCGAAGTAGGCTTCGGCGACGGTGAGTCGTTCACGGCGAAGCATCAGTTCAGCCATGTGTAAATAGGCATTGCCAAATTTTGTATTGGTTCTCAGTGCTTCGCGCAGGTAGTTTTCAGCTTCATCAAGCTCACCGGCGTCCAGCATGCAGATGCCAGCGTTATCCAAAGCAAATTCAGGGGTTTTGTAATACGGGTTGTCCGCTGCCAGACGGAACTGCTTCTTCGCAAGAGCGTAGCGTTTTACATTACACAAGTAGATACCGTAGCTATTGCGATGCTCTGCTTCATCGGGTTCCAAATCGAGAGCCCGCTTGAAATGTTTGTTAGCGCTGTCTTCCTGCTCAACACGATATTGCAGTTTCGCGTAAGTCACGTGCGCCAATGCGTTATCGTCGTCTTGCTCTAATGCTTTGGTCAGCTTTTCACGAGCCTGGTCGAGATCGCCGCGTTGCAGATACTGAGCACCTAACTGTGCATTGTACTGCGCAGCATCTTCGCTGTTTCTTGGGCCACGGTTATCGTTACCGGCACATGCCTGTACTAGGACAGTCACAAACAGAACCATCAATAAGCGCCAGCGCGAAGCCGGAGCCCTAAAACCTTTAAAAATAAAACCGCGTCTCGTCATCGAATCTGCTCTCCAAATCGCGGCTCGATAAACTTAACGTGCCGCTTGCTCCGGTCGTCAATATCACCTGCCAACTGTCCGCAGGCAGCATCGATATCATCGCCACGCGTTGTGCGCTTTAGCGTAAGAACTCCTGCGTCGTTAAGGATCTTAGCAAAGCGTTCAACAGCGTTACGCGAAGAGCGGCGATAACCGGATTGCGGAAACGGGTTAAACGGGATCAAATTGACCTTTCCCGGGAAACCACGCAACAGCTCTGCCAATTCGTGAGCATGTTGTGCCTGATCGTTGACGCCAGAGAGCATGACGTATTCGAACAGGACATGTTTTTTGCGTTGGGAGGCGGCTTCTTCGCCTTCTACGTAACGCCAGCAAGCTCCCATAAGCTCGCTAATGGGGTACTTCTTGTTGATGGGAACTAACTCATCACGAAGCTCATCATTGGGCGCGTGAAGCGATACGGCCAGTGAAATATCGACATCGGACGTTAGCTTGTCCATCGCCGGTATAACCCCCGAAGTACTGACTGTGACGCGTCGCTTACTCAGACCGTAGGCCAAGTCATCCATCATGAGATTCAGCGACGGAACTAACTGCCGGTAATTGAGCAAGGGCTCACCCATGCCCATCATGACGATATTGGTAATGCGCTGATTAGCTGTGGCTGGCTCTTGAGCTAATAAATTGGTGGCTAACCAAACCTGACCGATAATTTCTGACACGGATAGATTACGGTTAAACCCTTGCCTGCCGGTAGAACAAAACGAGCAATCAAGCGCACACCCGACTTGCGAGGATACGCATAAGGTGCCGCGATCGCTTTCGGGGATGTAAACCGTCTCGATGCAGTTTCCATCGTGCAACTCAAACAACCATTTTGCTGTGCCGTCACGACTGAGTTGAGATTCCTGCACACCGGGTAAAACGGTGGTGGTGCATTCGAGCAATTTGTTACGTGTGGCCTTCGAGACATCCGTCATGGCGTTTAGATCACGCACATTCCGTTGATACAACCATTTCATGATTTGTTTGGCACGAAACGGTTTCTCACCCTGCTCGACCAGGAAAGCGACAAGCGCGTCTCTGTCGAGGTCGAACAGGTTGATGGCTGATGTCTGAGACACGAGCTAAAACTTAAACCGCAACGCTAATTATCGAGTGCGAGGGCAAACGCCGTCGTCACCGAAGAAGAACGCGATTTCAACAGCCGCAGTTTCAGTAGCATCTGAACCGTGAACCGCATTTTCATCGATTGAAGATGCGAAACGCTGACGGATGGTGCCTTCAGCAGCTTCTGCAGGGTTAGTAGCTCCCATGACATCACGGTGAGCCAATACAGCGTTTTCACCTTCCAGAACCTGAACCATAACCGGGCCAGATGTCATGAACTTTACGAGGTCGTTGTAGAAAGGACGCTCTTTGTGAACAGCATAGAACTCACCCGCTTGCTCAGCGCTGAGGTGCATCATGCGAGCAGCAACGATATTTAAACCGGCTTTTTCGAAGGTGCTGTAGATTTCTCCAATGACGTTTTTGGCAACTGCATCGGGCTTGATAATAGATAGGGTACGTTCGGTGGCCATTGGGCACTCCTGGTAAGATTGAAACGGAATTCGGTCAACCCACCATTGTAACGGATTTCGTCGCCCTACTGACCCTCAGTTTGATGCAACTTCACAGTTTTGAATGTGAGAGGCA
The DNA here is from genome assembly GCA_020627685.1 of Granulosicoccus sp. Classification (GTDB taxonomy): domain Bacteria; phylum Pseudomonadota; class Gammaproteobacteria; order Granulosicoccales; family Granulosicoccaceae; genus Granulosicoccus. Next base: position 58,553 of record JAHDGK010000025.1, read on the forward strand.
ATTGAGAGGACGTATCGAACATGGCACCAGCCTCCGCACCCGCCTTAGCGATGTCTTTCGCGCTCTTGTAGCGATCATAAACCGCGTTCATGGCGCCCAAGGCATAGCAGGCACCCGAGCCGACCGCCCAAAACCTGGTGTACTCATAAACCTCACGCAGCGAGAACATGGCGAAAATGCCGTTCTGGTTGATGAAAACCGAGTCGATTTGGCTAGTTTCGTACGGATCTTCCTCAGCGTCTTTGGCATTCAGGAAGTAATTCTCTTTAAGCACCGGATGTAGGCGAATCAGCGTGTCAAACGTGCTATCTCTGGTGGAAAAGTCCGCTTTTACCGCTTTGTCGTTAAACGCACGCTCGGCAACCAGCGTATGCGCTGCGCTGCCCACGATGCCCATGTGAGTCTTACCAAATGTCTGAATTTTGGAATGGTGGCAATCGAGCGTGTGCTCCAGCCTAATATCCCCAAAAGTCGTAAGGGTATCGGCGGCAATGCAGGCAGTACGACCCTTTCGGGCAACAACGATTGTAGACAAGGCGTTACTCTCAAGTTAGAGGTAAAAAAGGGACTGAATTCCTAGCAAGTATTGTTGCAGTTTGGCAGCTTAGCTACCGTCTATTGGGTCGGTATTCGGCAGCAAGGAAAGTTGATTGGCTGCTTCAATCGCAGTAGGCGCACTTTCCAAAGTGTCGATTGCTTCTCGAAATGCTGCGGCGTCCTCAAACTGCCGGTAGACCGACGCAAAACGGATATACGCCACCTCATCGAGCTGTTTCAGCTCCTCCATGACCCATTCACCCACCCGGCGGGCATCTATTTCACGCTCACCGGCGACCAGACAGCGATGTTTCACTCTTGCCACCGCCTCATCAATAAGCTCGACGCTAACCGGGCGTTTTTCCAGTGACTTCTGAAATCCGGCCTGCAGCTTGCTATCTGAAAACGGCTCACGGTTCCCACGAGACTTCACTATGCGTGGCAGATTCAATTCAGCGGATTCGTATGTCGTAAAGCGTTCTTCGCATTCCGTACATTCACGACGGCGCCGGACCTGGTCGCTGTCGCCGACCAATCTGGAATCTACAACTCGGGTATCAAGAGCGCCACAAAAGGGGCACCGCATCAGGCTAATCTCTCTCGGAAGTTTGGGCTTCGGAGAGTACCACAAGAGCCTGTGGTAACATGCGGCGCGCAAGTTTAGTGAACCCATCTTAAGGAATCTCTTACCATGACTCAGCCGAAGCGCGTCGCAATTACCGGCGCAGCCGGACAAATTTGCTATTCCATGTTGTTCCGCATTGCCGCGGGAGACATTTACGGACCGAACCAGCCGGTCATTCTTCACCTTCTGGAAATCACACCTGCTCTGGGACTGCTAGAAGCAGTCAAGATGGAGCTTGATGATTGTGCCTTCCCACTACTCGCCGATGTTGTCGTGACAGATGATCCGAAAGTCGCACTCAACGGTGTTGATGCCGCCTTATTTGTCGGCGCCAAACCCCGCGGCCCGGGAATGGAACGCAGCGATCTAATCACCGACAACGGCAAAATTTTCAGTGCCTTAGGTGCTGTATTGAACGAAGTCGGTTCGCCGGAATGTAAGGTGTGTGTTGTCGGAAACCCGGCAAATACCAACGCATTTATTCTCAAAGCGAATGCACCTAATATTAACCCTCGCAACATCACGGCACTAACGCGACTCGATCACAACCGAGCAATCTCGCAACTGGCCGGTAAAACTGACGCGCTGGTTTCAGATATCAATCGCATGGTTATCTGGGGCAACCACAGTACAACTCAGGTACCTGATATTTCGTACGCCTCTATCGGTGACAAAGCTGCCAAGGACTGTGTCGACAGTGACTGGGCGTTAAATGACTTTATCCCTACCGTTGCTAAGCGTGGTGCGGCCGTTATCAATGCACGCGGCAGCTCCAGTGCGGCGTCAGCAGCCAACGGTGTTATCGATCATATGGCCAGCTGGATTCAAGGCACACCTGACGGAGACTGGGTCAGCATGGCAGTACCCAGCGACGGCAGTTATGGCATTGAAGAAGGATTGATTTACTCCTTCCCGGTGACCTGCAAAGACGGCGATTACACGATCATCACTGATCTGGAAGTCAGCGATGTCATCAAAGAAAAGATGATTGCCAGCCAGACTGAATTACAAGATGAGAAAAACACGGTTGCGCATCTGCTGCCATCCTAGTTTTTATCGCTTGATTAAGATACTTAAGGGCGCGCCTTAGCGGGTGCGCCCTTAATTTTTTCAGCGAAGCGTCTTTACCAAGCGATAGCTGAATAAAAACAATAGCAGTACCAAGTACACGATCGGCTCAATAAGATCGCCCTTGGCCAGCCATACATAGTGAACAACGACGGCTAAGCCTGCGATATAAACCGCGCGGTGCAAACTCATCCAACGCCTGCCGAGGCGCCTCACCATAGCGTTATTCGATGTGATGGCTAAAGGCACCATTATCAGAAACGCTATCGTGCCGGCAACGATATAGGGTCTCTCTGAAAGATCACTCCAAACGGCACCGATATCAAACTGCTGATCGAGCACAAAATAGGTAGCTACGTGCAGTGTGGCGTAGAAGAACGCGAAGAGTCCTATCATTCGCCGAAATCTTATGGGCCAGGTGTTCTTCAGAATCCACCGCAGCGGCGTTAACATCAAACTGATTAGCAGCATGCGTATCGCCAACGTACCGGTCTGATCAGTCAATGTGTCGATGGGGTTGGGGCCCAACTGACCCGTTAAGAGCGATTGCAGCAAAAATAAGAACGGCAGCAATGCTGCTATGAATACCGCGGGTTTTTGCAACGATTGCCATCGAAATCGTGGCAATCGTGCGCGAACATCTGTCGTACTTACAGCCATGGTGTTTAGTGATTAGTTTGCAAATCCATACCGTCATACAGGCTGGCAACCTGCTCTGCATAACCGTTCATGAATTGCGTCTTTGTTTTTGACGTAAACAACGCTGATAACCCACTGGTATTACCCGCTAGGCGTCTCTCTTTCGCCTGACTCCATCGAGGATGGCTTCTATCAGGATTCACGTTACTGTAAAAACCGTATTCACGTGGAGAGGATAAATTCCAGCTGGTATCGGGTTGCTCTTCGACAAAACTAATACGCACAACTGACTTAATACTCTTATAACCGTACTTCCAAGGCACGACTAAACGAATCGGCGCACCGTTTTGGCCTAGTAGTTCTTCGCCGTAGATACCGACAGATAACATGGTGAGCGGATGCATAGCTTCATCGATGCGCAAACCTTCGCGGTAGGGCCAATCGAGCACATTTCTGCTAACACCCGGCAAGTCATCCTGAACAACCGTTTCGAAAGCGACATACTTGGCTTTTGAGTTTGGCTTCATGCGTTTAATGAGATCGGCCAGCGCAAATCCGTTCCAAGGAATGACCATGGACCAGGCTTCAACACAACGCATCCGGTAAATCCGCTCTTCGATGGCATGCGGTTTCATGATGTCTTCCAGCGTGTACACGCCGGGGTTGTCACACTCACCATCGACGGTGATACTCCAGGGCTCTGTCCGGAGTCGATCTGCATAACGGACCGGATCCCCCTTATCGGTGCCCAATTCATAGAAATTGTTATAGGTGGTGATCGTCTCTTTAGAGCTCAACTCGTCAGTCGTGCTGAACTCGCTCTTTATAATCGGCTCTGGTAGAGGCACACCGTCTTTGGCAGCAGCTATGCCCGGTACACCAATTAACCCGGTAACGCCTGCGGCAGCAGATGCTTGCAGAAACTGGCGCCGACGTTTAAACAAAGCCTGATCGGTAATTTCGCTACTACGAATTCCCGCCATTTTCATCCAGTCTTGCATACTGATTCTCTCTGCAAATAGTTGTTAGTACACTAGGTTTGAGGCGCTCTGGAGAAATAGTTCCCTTGTCTGCAGCAGACCTTGATTACTCTCCGATTTTCAGGAGAATAAACAGGGAATTCACTATCCAGAGACAGCTAACACTAGCAATTATTGAGCACGCATTTGCCAATCAACGCATTTCCAGCTATTTACTTTAGTAGCTATTTGATGAAGCTGATCAAGTTAGATAGTCATTCGTGTAGTTTGGTTGGCCCGATTCCTGAATCTGTCGGTTCAAATAGGGCGCAAGATTGGCCTGTTTCTTTACATCTAAGGCATTCGATATCCAGTGGAAGTCCTTCAAGGAAATCAATCAGATCCCAAACACTCCAGGCGTCGTTCCGATGCAATCTCACTAGGCGATAGTCGCGCTTTAGACTGGGGTTCTCTGGATTCTGATATATCGCTGTATCCGCACTCCCCTCTAGCATTTACCGATGTTTTTTCATCAGAGGGTGGTGTGCTCGATTTAATACCGAGCGAACCTCAATCGTCCTCTGACAACAGTGAATCGTTAAATCGTCGAAAAAGCGATGCTAATGAAGTCGCAGATTCGAAGCGCCCTGTTCGTAGACGGTCGAATCTTCTGACGCGTCACAGCGGCGAAGACCTCATGCGACAGTGCAAAAAGAATCTGGTTGAGAATGCACTGATCAAGACTAAAGGCGACAGACAGTTATATCTTGCAGCTGGATTTATAAGCTGGCAAGACAGTACGGATGCCGAAGGCGAGCGCCGTCACGCACCGATCCTACTCTTCCCGGCTCTGCTCGTGAGAGTCCCCGAGGAAAGCCGCTATGAACTTAGAATTGCCGGTGATACCCCAGAATTTAATTTAGCGTTTGCCGAACACGCAGAACAACGTTATGAAGTGAGCATCCCTGAGTACGAAGCACAAATGCCACTCAGCGATTACTTTGCAAATGTTGCTCAATCTATTCGGCACTCAAAAATTCTTGAACTCGAGTTTGATATTGCGCTGGGCAGCGCTTCCCTGCTGCATCAAGAAACCAGCCGCCCGACCAAAGTCGATTTACCCGATGTGCCAGCAAATTTTGATATCGGCCTTGCCATGAGCATTGCCAACAATAAAAGCTTGATGCAACTGAACGCAGTATTGCAACTGATACCCAACTACAGCCCGGCAACAGCCGAGCTACACACGCTCCCACACACTGAAAGTGCAGCCAACTTACGAAAGTATGCTGCAAAACTTGCCGCCGAAGGACTAGACCACGTTGAGTTCAGGCAGCTGATTGCTCTACCTGCAATGATCACTAAATGGGTGAACTCGGTACGCGAGGGTTTAAACACAGATGCAATCAGTCAGCATCTTGATATCTCACAAATGACTGCACGCGAACTTATACGCCTGTCTAGCATTATTGAGTTAATTGATAAAGCACCCTCTTCGCTAGATCAATTAGGCCATGGTGATTTATGCTATTCGAACAGTACGTTGTTGCTAAGACGCGCAGAACATCAATCAAAGCTTATTGAAGATGAACTTGCCGCCTTACAGGAGCATTTTGTACTGGACAAAGTCCCAGCGAAATCACAACTGCTGAGTCTGATGAACGAATTAGGCGGCACTGTCGAGATGGAACACGACTATGTCGATGCAGAGTATTTCAGTGCGCGCCGTCAATTTATGGAATTCAGCATTCAAAAGCCCAGCAACCTAACAGCAAATCATCGTCGCATGCTTTCACAACTGGTTAAGGTGTTGCGCTTCCGAGAGTTGTTTGTGAACAACACTGAATACCGTGCTGCACTCGGCCCCGGCTATAAAGGACTGCGCACCGACTGGACGGTTCTCAATCAAACCAGCGATTACGCGCGAGAGCTGGCTGAAGTTTTAGAATCAGAAACCATTGCCGCCCAGATAGTCAGTAACTGGCAGGAATTCCGATCGCAATATTGCGTTGAATTGGATGTTCTACAAAATGCCGCTGACAGCTGCCGTCGATTGCTCGGCACAGTGGGTACACGCTGGCAAACCAAGAAGATTGAATCCGTTTTGGATCATGCCTTACAAATAGGCACAAAGTTGAACGACTGGAGAGACACGTACGGCGACGTTGAAAGTCACGCTGAAAAAACACCAGCGATGGTCCTATCAAGCTTTTCTGGTAAGTCGCGAGACGATGTCGTTGTTGAGGCACAAGTTGATGATACCCGTAGCCAGATCAATCAACAGTTAGAGTCCGGGGAAATCAGTCGCGAGCAAATTTCAGATACCTTGCAGTGGTTACTGGATGCCAGTACAACGGCTACCGAAAATGAACTGGACATCCACGCTATTGTGGAACATCTGCAAATCGCCTAAACGTAGATACGTTAAAACTATCTACGTTGTGGGAAGGATGTAATCAGGGCGAATACCGCTCTCTACAATCGCCTTCTCCACATCCATGCCTTTAAGCAGCCCGTGATCGGTGATGAGGACTGTCTTCCACCCGGCTTGAGCACCGCCGAGTATATCGGTATGCAAGGTGTCCCCGACCATGGCGATGCGCTCAGGCTTTATTCCATCGAGTGTGTCTCTAACCAATTCAAACGCGTTGTCGAACGGTTTACCGTAGAACGCAGGGGTCGCTAAGTTTTCATCTTCCAGTTTGTGCGCAAACCAACCCGGCTCTTGCGACAATCTGCCAGGATGAGGAGCGACTAAATCAGGATTGCCTACCAGCACGGGCCGACGGTTTTTAGACAATGACGTCTCCAGTAATGCTTGCCTTTCAGGCGTCCAGGCGCCGACTCCTAACAACACAAAACCATCGCACCCGTCATAAACAGCGGCATCTTCAGCTAGCAGTACTGCATTAGGCACCAGCGTTTCAAGTTGGGACGCTGGCAAGGCTGAAAAACCCCAACGCAAAGTTTGTTGTTCTTTTAATGCCACCGCAAGCGCATCGCGGCTGGATATCACTTCAGCAGCGTCAAACTCCATGCCCCACTTTTGATACTTCGCACGGGTTGTCGTGGCCGGGAATGTCGCGCCGTTGGTTAAGACACGCACCTGCTTACCCATCGCACGCAGCTGATTGACCCGATCAACAGCACCCGGAACCGTATCGTCGCCGATGTTCAGTACACCAAAGCCATCCAGCACAAAGCAATCGATGTCATCACACAGCGCTGCTAGATTTTCCCGTTGTATTGATGTTTTAGGAAAAACGGCTTCAGGCAATCGAGGCCGGATCTCTTGATAGCGCGCTACGGCATCGGCTGCCGTGGGTTTTGTTGAACTCATAATATTGGTGAGTGCCCGACTTGTATTAACTATCCAACCCAGATTCGGGCGTTTTCAAACATACGTAGCCAAGGTCCGTTCTCGCCCCACTCTTTCGGCGCCCAGGAATTGGTCACCGTCCGGAATACACGTTCAGGGTGCGGCATCATGATAGTGACGCGACCATCGTCATTGCATAAGCCGGTCACACCAAACGCAGAACCATTGGGGTTTAACGGATAAGACTCCGTAAGGTTGCCATGATTATCGACATAGCCCATCGATACCGGTGCCTTCTGAGCCAGATCGGTTGATTCAAATACTGCGCGACCTTCACCGTGTGCTAGTGCAACCGGTATACGTGACCCTGCCATATCAGTAAAAAACAATGATGGCGACTCATAGATTTCAACAGTGGCTACACGTGCTTCAAATTGTTCAGACTCGTTTCGTTCGAAGCGCGGCCACAAATCAGCTCCGGGTATTAAAGACTTAAGCTGAGACATCATCTGACAACCGTTACAGACACCTAATGCAAATGCATCGTCTCTGTGAAAAAAGGTTTGGAACATGTCAGACAGTTGCTCACTGAATAAAATAGAGTTTGCCCAGCCGCCACCAGCGCCCAGCACATCGCCAAAAGAGAAACCACCGCAAGCAGCTAGCCCTTTAAAGTCGGCCAGATTACGCCGTCCTTCGAATAAGTCGCTCATATGCACATCGATTGCATCAAAGCCTGCTCGATCGAACGCCGCTGCCATTTCCATATGACCGTTCACACCCTGCTCTCTAAGGATGGCTATGGCCGGCCGGTGACTCAGCACAGCCGGTGACGCCGCAATGAGCGAATCGGTCGGGTCGAACGTTAACCTTGGCGTAATACCCGGGTCATCATCGGCGCTTATATGTTCGAATTCCTGTTCAGCAGCTTCTGGGTTATCTCGAAGTTTTTGCATCTGGTAGCTCGTTTGCCACCAACGCTTACGCAGCTTAGCTATGGGCTGTTGAAATTCCAAAGCACCGCCGCGCCATATTTCTAAATTCGGGCCATCGGTTAGAGCGCCGATCACGTGGACAACATCACCCAATCCATGTTGTTCGAATACAGCCATAACTTCAGCGTATTGACTGGAGCGTATTTGCAACACACCGCCAAGCTCTTCATTAAAGAGCGTTGCGATCAAATCGCTAGGTAGGCTACTGAGTTCTACTTTCATGCCGGTATTACCGGCGAAGGCCATTTCAGCAAGCGTTGTGAACAAACCACCATCGGATCGATCGTGCCAGGCTAAAGCAAACTCTGAATTGATTAGCGTCTGTAAGGCATTAAACAAACCTTTCAGCAGTAGAGGGTCGTCCAAGTCAGGGACTTGCTGACCAATACGCTCGTGAACCTGCGCAATGGCCGAACCACCTAAGCGGTTTTTTCCGGCACCTAAGTCAATTAACAGTAGATCGGTATCGCCACTATCGGTTTGCAGTTCGGGCGTTAGTGTTCGACGGACATCGCAGACAGCTGCGAACGCCGTCACCACCAATGACACTGGTGAGGTGACTTTTTTCTCACCTTCATCACTGTTCCACACCGTTTTCATGGACAGAGAATCTTTGCCCACCGGTATGGCAATACCGAGCGCCGGAGCTAGCTCCTTTCCTACCGCTTTAACTGCATCGTAAAGCGCAGCGTCTTCACCGGGGTACCCGGCGGCCGCCATCCAGTTTGCTGATAACTTTACGCGTGAGATATCGCCGACATCTGCGGCGGCAATATTGGTTAATGCTTCAGCCACCGACATACGAGCAGAAGCTGCCGCATCCAGAATCGCTAACGGTGATCGCTCTCCCATGGCCATGGCTTCACCGGTATAGCCGGTGTAGTCAGAAACCGTGACAGCCACATCGGCGACCGGCATTTGCCATGGCCCGACAAGCTGATCACGCGCTACTTGACCGGTGATACTTCTGTCACCAATGGTTATCAAAAAATTCTTTGAAGCCACTGACGGTAAATTCAAAACTCGATCAGCCGCATCTTCAATCGTGATTGCCGAAGTATCCAGCTCGTCACCACGGCTTTCTACGTGAACGGCATTAATCGATACCTTGGGTGGTTTACCCAACAAGACATCCAGAGGCATATCAACCGGATAATTGCCAAACGTCTCGTCCGATACTTTGAGCACACGCTCTTGTGTGGCTTCACCCACAATCGCGTATAAACATCTTTCGCGCTGACACAGCGCTTCGAACTGTTCAAGACGATCTTTGTCGATCGCCATGACATAACGCTCTTGCGACTCATTACTCCAAATAGCCATGGGTGACATGCCAGGCTCATCGTTCAGGACCGATCGCAATTCAAAAGCACCGCCACGTTCGGCATCGTTGATGAGTTCCGGCAATGCATTGGACAAACCGCCGGCACCCACATCGTGTATCGAAAGAATCGGGCTTTGATCGCCAAGCGCGATGCAACGATCAATCACTTCCTGACAACGACGTTGCATCTCCGGGTTGCCACGTTGAACCGACGCAAAATCCAGTTCACTATCCCCTTCACCACTGGCAACAGACGATGCGGCTCCACCACCAAGGCCGATCAACATGGATGGACCACCTAAAACGACAATAGCCGTGCCCACCGGCACCGCTTGTTTATCGATATTGCCTTTACGGATGTTGCCCATGCCGCCGGCAATCATAATAGGCTTGTGGTATCCGCGAACTTCAGTCTCACCATTTTGCCCGGGTACCGATTGGCAGAACGTTCTGAAGTAGCCACCTAAGTTGGGGCGTCCGAATTCATTATTAAAAGCTGCAGCGCCTATGGGGCCGTCGCGCATGATCTCAAAGGCGCTGGCGATGCGATCAGGTTTATCCGTCACGCTCTCCCAAGGTTGCTCCCAACCGGGGATAGACAAATTGGACACGGTGAAACCGCACAATCCCGCCTTGGGCTTGGACCCGTTACCCACCGCACCTTCATCACGAATTTCACCGCCCGACCCTGTCGCCGCACCGGGAAACGGGGAAATAGCAGTCGGATGATTGTGCGTCTCCACCTTAATTTGGATATGAACCGGCTCTTCTGTCGACTGGTAATGACCATCAGGACCGGGGAGCCAACGGTGAGCGGTACTGCCTTCGATAACCGCAGCATTATCGTGATAGGCAGACAACACACCCTCAGGTGAGGTTTTGTGAGTGTGCCTGATCATGCCGAACAGCGAGTCCGCTTGAGCTTCACCGTCCAGCGTCCAGTCGGCATTAAAAATTTTGTGCCTGCAATGTTCTGAGTTTGCCTGAGCAAACATCATGAGCTCTGCATCACTGGGGTTTCGCTGCAAGGTGGAGAAACTGGCCTCAAGGTAGTCCAGCTCATCAGGTGACAAGGCCAGCCCCATCTGCTGGTTATGCTGCTCAAGGGCTGCTTTGCCCTCTTCCAGCAAACTCACGGACACAAGCGGTGCCGGTTCAAATACCTGAAATAGCAGTTCTTGCTGCTCCGGTACCTCGATGACCGCCTCTGTCATGCGATCGTGCAGTAAGGCGATGAGTTGCTGACGGTTATCGCTACTGATGCTGTCCGAATCGACAGCTTCAAAGTGATACTGAACCCCACGCTCCACCCGCTTGATCTGGCTCATGCCACAACGATTGATAATATCGGTAGCTTTGGTGGACCAGGCTGAACGTGTACCTAGACGCGGAACGATGCTGACCTGCCAGCCATCAGTCACGGCGTTATACGTCTGATGGGAGTTCAATAAGGAACTCAGCCTACCCAGCGTATCGCCTTGAAGGGTCTTTTCACCTTCGGTGAGATCCACGAAATACGCGAATCGGGCCGTCACTGAGGAAATGGAAGGGTCTACCACCTGAAGCTGTTTGAGCAAATTTTCTTGCCGAAACGCTGACAGGGCATTCTCGCCGGATAGACAGAGCATTGAAAATCTCTAGATAAATTATGCTGGAATGAAGCCGGCAGAGTCGACTGCGGCACAGACCGCCCTATGATACTGGATGTAGGCGCCTCTTACCCGAATTAGCCGAAGTACAACAGCGATGCCCAACCACACATAATGGGCAACTATTGCGCTGTAGGCCATTGAGTTTCCGAAAGATCGGCCGCATACTACTCTCGTGGTGAACTACACACGACGGGGCTGACATGGTTTCGACGGGAGTGGCGAACCCTGAGGTGCATGCCGAGGATCAGATTACCTCGTAAATCCAGCTGATAACTTATAGTTGCCAACGATGACAACTACGCAATGGCCGCATAATTAGACCCTAGGGTTTAGTTGTACGTACTGCCCCGTTCCGGATCTGCCTGTGGGTTTGGGCGGGGGCAACAGACACAGGATCGCGTGAAGGGTCGCCCTTACACTGGATCGCTAAACAAATAATGGGCTCGCTGCTCTTCTTGGTGCCCGTCCTGCGCTGAGTGGCTAAAGCCAATGACGGAACTAAGCATGTAGTACCAACGGCAGAGTACTTTCGGACGGGGGTTCGACTCCCCCCAGCTCCACCAATGCAAAAGCCCCGGTTTTAGGATCGGGGCTTTTTTATTGAACCGCATATCCGTTGGTATCGACAACGTGCCTACCCACCCATTGGCTGGAACTTTTTCCTGCTACTGAAATCTTACGATGTCTACTCTTTAGAAGACAGGCAATGCTTAAGATCACCCCCGCGCTATTCGCGCTAGCAGTTGGCAGTCTCTCCAGCGGAAATGTGTTCGCTGATTGCCTCCGTAGCAATGCAACAGATTCTGATTTTCCAGAGTCGGTGGTATCTTCAAGCAATGGTATTGGTATTCAAAGCGCATGGTACGACGACGCTACCGACCGATACGCACATGGTGTTCTTGGGGATGCTATTGAACCGTCAACGCTACGGGTAAGTGATGAGGATGGCTGCACTCGATCAGTTGTGCTCGATAAGGCACATGTATTTGAAGATCTGGCACCACGTCTTGCAGACATCGATGGGAATGCAGGCTTAGA
>JAHDGK010000026.1:0-36565 GCA_020627685.1 Granulosicoccus sp.
TGCCCTTACTCCCCAATCGCAACACCCTCACGCCTTGGATCTGCGCCACCCAAAAGCTGGCCATCTTCTATAACGATGGCATGAAGCCCTGACGTCAAGCCTCTTACGTTGACCTTAAACCCAAGCGCTTCAAGTTCACTTTGCAATGCAACGGCACCTGTACCTTCTTCTAAGTCATAGGTACCAAATCGATTAACCGCATGCGGCATGTTGATGGCGGCTTGCACATCCATACCCCAATCTATGTGGGCAATGATCGTTTTGGCGACATAACCAATAATTCGACTGCCACCGGGAGAACCTACAACCATGTAAGGCTTTCCACCCTTCATAACAACCGTCGGTGCCATGGAAGAGCGCGGACGTTTTCCAGGCTCCACACGGTTAGCGATTGGCACTCCATTTTTATGGGTTGAGAAAGAGAAGTCGGTTAGTTCGTTATTCAGTAAAAAACCACCACTCATAAGACGCGAACCAAAACCGTTTTCAATGGTTGTGGTCATTGACACGACGTTACCATCCGAGTCAACAATAGAGAAATGACTTGTCGATTTAAACTCAATGCTCTCATCGTCTGCTAACAACATGGCGTGATCCCATTCAGGCTCACCGGCTTCCACCGACTCAAGCGCACTACTACCCGATAAAAGTTCTGAACGCCCTTTCAGATACTTAGGGCTAAGCAGCCCATCTGTAGGCATAGGCACAAAATCGCTGTCAGCCATATAACGACCTCTGTCGGCAAATGCCAAACGAGATGCATCACCAATTAAACGCCAGCTCTCAGCCGATGTCGGTCCCAAATCACTTAATGGGTAGGGTTCTAACAAACCCAATATTTGCCCTACCGTTAGGGCGCCTGATGAGGGTGGCCCCATGCCGCAGACATCATGATCTCGGTAAGCAACACAAACCGGCTCACGTTCCTTGATGTTGTAGTTAGCAAGATCTGCCAACTCAAGAACACCCGGGTTTCCGGCATTTTTTACTTTTTCTACAATGGCTTCAGCAATAGGGCCTGTATAAAAAGCATCAGCCCCGCTTGCAGATATTTTTGAGAGCGTATCTGCATAAGCCTGATTTGTAAGCACATGCCCGACAGGATGTGCGTTGCCGGCATCATCAAAGAAATAGGCTTTGGTATCCGGATGGACCGACAGCCGCTCCTGATCATTGGCAATCATCTTGTGCAAACGCTCAGATACTTCAAAACCACTCTCGGCTAAATCGATAGCCGGCTGTACCAAGCTCGACCACTCTAATTTACCGTGAGCTTTATGCGTTTCATGCAGTAATTTCACAGTGCCCGGAGTACCCACCGATAGTCCACCGACCACAGCACTCCAAAATTTCAAGCGCTCACCGTTTTCATCTTGAAAGAGCGTCGGCGTTGCAGCCATCGGGGCTGTCTCCCGGCCATCGTAGGTGGTGAGTTGATCATTCGCCGCATCGTAGTAAACCATGAACGCACCACCGCCCAATCCAGATGACTGCGGCTCAACAAGGCCTAGCATGAGTTGTGTAGCCACCATGGCATCGATAGCATTACCACCTCTGGCAAGCACATCGTAGCCAGCTTGAGCGGCATGTGGATTTGCGGCGGCGACCATGTATTTCTCTGCACTCTGCAACGTGCGTGTCGATATACCCGTTGCAATTTCCGGTGCGAATCCGTCGGCGACGTCCTGAGCCTGTGCAAGGCCTGTAAGGAAGGTTGTAGTTAGAAATGCTGCTATAACGTTCGAACTTTTCATACGCATACCCCTTGGCTGTGAATAGTGATTGGCGAAATTCACTGACTTCTACAGTGCCACAGTTTCAACGCATATTCGATATTTTAAGGGTATCCATTGAGTCACCCGTAGAACAACTTTCCTATAAACAAGCAGTTAAATTTCAGACACCTTCGCTAATAAGCTTTGATATATCCGGAATATTTGTCGCAACAACAACGACATTCAGTCTCAAAATCAGTCAATATGAGGATCGCGCACTAACTGAGCATTTACTCATGGCCCGTAGACCCCGGAAAAGAGCTCGCTCTAGCAATCCGGTTAGCACCAGTATTCCTCAGCTTGAATCAAAGCAGCTGCTAAATCGTTTGAACCCTGTTGAACCTTTGAATGAGGAACAGCTTGAGCTCATCCACACAGTTTCTTTAGAGATTCTTGAAGACCAAGGCATCGAGGTTTTAGGAGAGCAGGCCTTAGCCCTCTTTCGTCATGCAGGCGCCGAGGTTAGTGCGGACGGCATCGTCAGGATGGACAGAGCTTTGGTATTGGAAACCATCGCAAAAGCTCCAAAGTCTTTCAACATTACTCCACGCAATGCTGAGCAGGCCATTCTTGTCGGGGAAAACGCTATAAATTTCGGGTTGGTCTCTGGCGCACCCAACGTCCATGATTGCATTGGTGGTAGGCGTGCCGGGAATATGGCTGACTACGAAAAACTCATAAAGCTTGGGCAACACTTCAATGTGCTGACATTTTTCGGCAATCAGGCACTCGCTCCGCAAGACCTACCGGTTAACAACCGCCATCTGGATACCCTCTTCTGCAATTTAACGGCATCGGATAAATCGTTCGCTGCAACCGGTATCGGAGCCGGTCGATCACTCGACGCTATCGCGATGTCTGCCATCACCCTGGGTAAACCCATCGAGGCAATGACCAGCCAAACCGCTGTCATGACGAACATCAATATCAATTCGCCGCGCAAATTGGACGATTCCATGGCGTACGGCGCAATGCAGATGGCGCTGTTAGGGCAGGCAGTTTCTGTCACACCGTTCACCTTAATGGGAGCCATGACGCCCGCCACAATGGCCGGAGCACTGGCTCAGCAAAACGCCGAAGCCTTACTGGGTATCTGCCTTGTTCAATTAACCCGAAGTGGTGCTCCAGTGATCTACGGCGGATTTACATCAAACGTTGATATGCGTTCCGGCTCCCCGGCATTTGGAACACCGGAAAACACTCTGGCCAATATGGCAGGCGGTCAACTGGCTCGTAAATATAATTTGCCGTACCGCACCAGTGGATGCAACGCATCGAATACGGTCGACGGACAAGCGGTATGGGAAACACAGAACTCATTGTGGTCGGCCGTCATGGGTCATGGCAATCTGGTCTACCATGCAGCCGGCTGGCTCGAAGGAGGCCTGGTGGCATCATTTGAAAAACTCGTTATGGACTGCGAGATGATCCAGCATTTGAGTTCAATGCTTAAACCTATCACGGTGACTCGAGAAGAGATCGGCATTGACGCCATGGCAGAAGTAGGTCCGGGCGGACACTTCTTCGGTTGCGATCACACCATGCAACGGTTTAAAAACGCGTTTTATGAACCTTTCTTAAGTGATTGGCAAAACCATGAGAACTGGGTAGTCGCAGGATCTAAAGATGCAACTCAGAGAGCCACAGACATCTGGCAGAAAGCTCTGAAAGAATACGAAGAGCCGGCCATGGATATCGCTATTAAAGAAGAACTTGAAGCCTACGTCATAAGACGCAAAGAAGAGCTTGGCAAAGAAGAACCCGCACTGGAGCCAACGTACTTCTAGAGAACCCTAAGTACACACCTTGCGCACTCCTAGCAATCAAGGCCTATAAAAATCAACGCTACCCATTGGCATTCAGCGGCAATGCGGCAACGATATGCACACGATTCGATTCTCCCCCGTTCATCGCCGTGTGATATCCGCGGGTATCCGTAAAATACACCGAACCATCAGCAGGCAAGTGCGTCACGTGATGATTAACCACAAACAATGAACCCGGGTTTGAAATAATAGGGATGTGCAACCTCGGCTCTGGATCTCTGTGCCATGAGTTGCAGTTGTATAAACCTTTGGACAACACACGCATACGCCCGATAGGCGCGATTTCACAAAGCGACTCCCAGACCGTTTGAAAATACGTATCGGCAAACGTTGGAACAAACTCAGTAAACGCTGATTCGTCAACGACTTCCTCACGCTGAACTTCCTTGTAACTATCATCAACCCGGGTATAGAAAAGACCGGACAAATCGTTAGGCGTTTCAACCTCAACGCCCGGCCGTCGGGTCAGTGAAAATGCACCAAAGCCTGCGGCCAAATCACCCTTGAATTGTGTGCGTAAAAGGCATTCCTGGAGGGCGGCACGTAACTTAGTGATATCAAACTGAGTATCTAACTTTACGATGCCTGGGCCCGGCTTAAACGATGCGACAGATTCTGTGTCCGGTTGAGCTGCCAAAAGCTCAATTAATTTCTCGCTATCAGATGCGTGCATTTCGCTGGCTGTCATCATCTTACGACTCAAGCTGAACTATTGGCGAGACGATATCACCTTCGTATCTGCTTGCCCACCCAACTAAATCACCATTTATCGCCAAGAAACGGCTATTTCGGCACGTAATTCACCTGACCGGAACTGCAGTGGTGCATTTCCTGCAAAAATGTTCCTATGAAACTGAAAAACCGTATTGGCAGAATCTTGCGCCCAGTATTTTCGCCGGCTATTGCGTTAGTGGTAACTTGGTCCTTTAGCGGCCCGGTTAGCGCTGCTGATACCGTGATCTATAAGTCCGTGGCCGAAGATGGCAGTGTCGTATTCACTGACGAGCCTTCTGAAGGTGCCAAGTCGTTTAAGCCGACAGAACTCAATGTCGTACCGCCGCAAGAACACAAGAAGAAACCTTCAGGAGAAATGAGCGAGCAAGCCGAAGCCGCCTTAAAAGCGCTTACAGTGCGGTTTGTGAAAATACAGAGCCCTGTAAGCGATCAGACCTTTATCAACCCGGTGGGTACTATCCCGGTGACGATCACGACGGGCCACGACGGCGCGCTACCGCTTGGGCACAAGGCACAAATTATCCTTGATGGTAAGGTTGTCAGCACAGGCTCAGGCATTAATTACTCCGTACCTGTGCCGCACAGAGGCGCTCACACCATCAGTGCCAGAGTCTTTGATGCATCCGGCAAACTCAGAGCGCGATCCCGATCGGTCAACATCAATGTTATTAAGAGCGTTGTCGGTGGCGGTAACTAAACTGAGCAACAGTTCGCGCATAATGCACTAATTTAGTGCATATTATTCACTCCAAGCACCATTATTGTGCAATAGTGAATAGGCGACAAAGTCAACGAGCTAATTATCTCATTGATTTTAATAGCTTTAATTGAAATTTTGAGCTGCTAACTCTTCGCTTTCACAAGGTGCGTTACTTGCAACTTGTGGATGTGACTAATTTTCCTGAGCCTACAAAGGCGGCTGAATTTTCGCTTCTGGATTCGCTGGCAACCGCGGTACTTGCCATCGATAACGGTTTGCGTATTCGGTATCTGAATATTGCAGCTGAGCAGCTACTGAGCATCAGCCAGCGCAAAGCTGTGGGCCAAAGCCTCACGCGCGCGCTCAACATACCCGATGCGCTGTTCTCAAGAATTCGAGAAGCTCTTGATAACGGACAGCCCTTCACAGACAGGCAAGTCACTGTCGAACCCCATGGTCAAGACGCGCAGGTTGTCGACATATCACTGTCCCCTTTTCGCTCTGATGAAAATCAAATTGGCCTGATTCTGGAAATCAGCGTCGTCGATCGCCCTCTTCGTATCGCCAGAGATGAGGCGATGATCGCTCAACAAGAGCATGCCAGCTCGCTGGTAAAAGGCCTTGCCCACGAAATTAAAAACCCACTGGGCGGACTGCGCGGCGCAGCGCAGCTACTGGCAAGACAGCTCCCCGATAGCGAGCTAGCCGAATATACATCGATCATCATTCGCGAAGCTGACCGCTTGCACAATCTAATTGACCGCATGCTCGGCCCGACAAACCGTACCCGCCGCGATGTCGTGAATTTGCATGAGGTGCTGGAGCACGTTAGAAAAATTATTATCGCGGGTGCACCTGATGGAGTCATCGTGCGCTTTGACTATGACCCCAGCATTCCAGAATGCATTACCGATAGAGACCGATTGGTACAAGTCATTCTTAATATTGCCGGCAACGCACTGCAGGCATTGAAAGACGCCGGCCGAATTACTTTTCGCTCGCGCGTAGTCAGCAGTTTCACTATCGCAGGAACACGCCACCCACTGGTCGCTTGTATCGAAATTATCGACAACGGCCCCGGCATTCCTGCCGAACTAACCGATCAAATTTTCTTCCCCATGGTGACAGGTAATAGCCATGGGACCGGGCTTGGATTATCCATTGCACAAACAATAATGAACCAGCTAGGCGGTCTTATTGAATGCAGTAGTGAACCAGGCAATACAAATTTTACAGTTTTGATTCCTTTGGAGATCGCATGAGCGACGAATACGTTTGGGTGATAGACGACGATCAGTCGATTCGCTGGGTTTTGGAAAAAACGCTCAAACAGGCTGGCATGCAGGTAAATGTGTTTGAGTCTGCCGATGAAGCCCTGGACACGATGCGTGGAAACGCATTAGCACCGGACGCTGTCATCAGCGATATCCGGATGCCGGGTTCAGACGGCCTGTCCTTGCTGACTCAGATGAAAAGATCTCATCCCGATTTGCCGGTACTGATCATGACCGCCTTCTCAGATCTGGATAGTACCGTCTCAGCATTTGAGGCAGGTGCGTTCGAATACATTCCCAAGCCGTTCGATGTAGATACGGTTATTGATCAGGTCAGACGAGCATGCAGCCTGCAAAAAGATCAGCGCAGTCAGGCAACCATACGACCCAAAGGACAATCACGTAACGATGAACCGGCAGAACTCATTGGTGATGCTCCAGCTATGCAGGATGTGTTCAAGGCTATCGGCAGACTTTCGCGATCAAAGATCACTGTACTGATCAACGGCGAGAGCGGAACCGGTAAAGAACTTATCGCTAATGCCCTGCATCGTCATAGTCCGCGCGCGGATAAACCCTTTGTGGCACTGAACATGGCAGCGATTCCGCATGACCTTATGGAATCTGAATTATTCGGACATGAGAAGGGCTCGTTTACCGGCGCACAAAGTACTCGAATAGGACGCTTCGAACAATCGGACGGCGGTACGCTCTTTCTAGATGAGATTGGCGATATGCCGGCAACCCTACAAACGCGGTTGCTGCGTGTTTTGGCAGACGGACAGTTCTATCGCGTAGGCGGACACACTCCCATAACGGTAGACGTGCGCATCATCGCGGCGACCCATCAAGATCTGGAAGCTCTGGTTGCAGAAAAGCGTTTCAGAGAAGATCTGTTTCACCGCCTTAACGTCATTCGCATCGAAGCACCACCTCTACGGGAAAGACGGGAAGATATCCCTCGCTTGCTTCGCCACTTTTTAATTAAAGCTGCAGAAGAACTCGGTGAAGAACCCAAGGTGATGACACCGGAACTCGAGTCCTATGTCAGCTCGCTCAGTTGGCCAGGCAATGTACGACAGCTTCAGAACACAGCGCATTGGCTCACCGTCATGTCTGGTGGTACCGAGCTGGAAGTTGATGATATGCCTGCTCAAGTCAGAGACGAACCTGGAACCGTCGAGGTTGATTGGGAGAGCGGTTTACGGCAATGGGCAAATCGCCAACTCAATGAGGGCAATACTGATTTATTGGGGATGGCTCAACCGGCTGTCGAGCGAATTCTTATTAAGTGCGCACTTAACAAGACACAAGACCGTCGGCAAGAAGCAGCCCGCTTGATCGGCTGGGGTAGAAATACACTGACCCGAAAAATTAAAGAACTTGAGATGGAATAGACAGCGGCGAGGGATGCAAGCTTAGTCGCGCAGCACGCCTGCGCAATTCGCATTTGCTGAGCTGACATCCCACTCGCCGTTGCGAGTGCATGCTGACGCGTAAGAGCGATGCACTCGAAAGCGTCCGCTGTTCGGGATGCCATCGTCGAGCTGATTGTCCAGTTGCGAGAGGATATTGACCGGTATTTGATTACCGGTATAAATCTCGTTTGCAGGGTTTACGGCATCTGCAGCCTGAGCACTGTACGTAATTTTGTAATACCCATTAAATGGATTGGTTGGACACGTACCCGTCGCGCATTCCACGTCGGTGGCTGTGCCGACAGAAGATTGCGCACCGTCATATTGACCTTTAATAAAACCTGCCAAAGATAGTTGCTGCCAAACTCCAGCTCGCTCACGAGAGTCATCAATACGACCATTACCGTTACCGGCCAGGGCCGCACTGTCTATTTGGGTTCCCGCTTTGGAAAAATCACCTGGGATAGACCGATAGCGTTCCTGAAAAGAGAACCAGGCTGTTTGGATACTAGAGACTTCAGTGCTGAGAGATCTCACCCGCGCATTATCAATAAGCGCCTGACCTTTGAAAACACCGCCCAGAATCAGACCGATAATGACGAGCACAATAGCCACTTCGACAAGGGTAAAGCCTTTGGCCGATCGTTTCATTGAGTAAGGCATTTGATTGAGAAACATCATCCTTTATCTCACGGTATCAGAATTACGAACCCAAGGATAATCAAGCGTGTTAGCCCTTACAACTCACATTGACAAATTCACTAGGTATTCATACAGCATGCAGGCCACACTCCGGTGACCCTCACGCTGAATGCGCCAAGCGATTAACCAGCGATGGCGAACTACGCCTGCGAACTGCCGAGATAGCTCATTACGACGGCCGCATTACTGTCCGGTGGGAAGACAGGGTAAAAAACCTTCTCGATGATGCCGTTGCGAACAATCAGCGTAAATCGTTTGAGCAACGTTTTTCCTTCCACATCGAAAGTTGGAAACCGCATAGCGTCAGCGAGTGCTAAATTGTGATCGGACAATAAGCTAAACGGCAATTCCAATCGGGTTGCAGCCTCTGATTGATCAGCAGGGCTTTGTGTTGAAAGCCCATAAACAGCATCGACTCCCAACGCTGAAAGCTCCTTCGCGTGGTCTCTGAAAGCACACGACTGAGGTGTACATCCTCTCGCTCCCGGCATGGAATCCCAACCATCGGGCAAGGCTGTGCCAGGGGTACCTGTCATGGGGTAAGCATAGATAACAACCAAACCTTTCAAATCGCTCAAAGAGACATCGGTGCCACCGGTGGACGCTAGCGATACTGATGCCAGGGTCATACCCGTCAAATGATCGGTACCACCGTCATCTTCAGGTGCTGGAATGGTGCTCCAATCAACATCAGTCAGACCGGACATCATGCTCTCCTTTTTTGAGTCTAAAAAATTCGCCTATCGAGTAGATTTTATAAGCGCTGCTTAGAAAGGTGCACTACGCGGCACGCGTGGAAATGGAATCGCATCTCGAATGTTCTCCATACCCGTTACATAATTGAGCACCCGCTCGAATCCCATACCAAACCCTGCATGTGGCGCACTGCCATAGCGTCTCAGGTCTCGGTACCAATCCAACTCATCTTGCAAACCATGGGCTATCAATTTTTCATCAAGTACTGATAATCGTTCTTCACGTTGACTGCCACCAATGATTTCACCAATGCCCGGTGCCAACACATCCATAGCTGCGACCGTTTTTCCATCATCGTTCTCACGCATGTAGAACGCTTTAATTTCTTTGGGGTAGTTCTGCAAAATAATCGGTCGACCAACATGCTCCTCTGCTAACCAACGCTCGTGTTCTGATTGCAAGTCCAGCCCCCAGCTCACTGGAAACTCAAACTTCTTGTCACACTTTTCTAACAGCGTAATGGCATCGGTGTAATCCATTCGCTCAAAACTGGATTCGGCCACATGCTGCAATCGAGTCAGGGCTTCTTTATCAATGCGCTGCGCAAAAAACGCCATGTCATCCTCGCACTCATCCAACACAGCCTTGAACAAGTACGTTAAAAAATCCTCAGCAAGATCAGCATTATCATTTAAATCAGCAAACGCCATTTCCGGCTCAACCATCCAGAACTCAGCCAGATGCCTGCTGGTATTAGAGTTCTCAGCTCTGAACGTGGGGCCGAACGTGTATACCTTGCTCAAGGCCATTGCATAACTTTCTGCATTGAGTTGACCGGATACGGTGAGATAAGCCTCACGAGCGAAGAAGTCTTTATCGAAATCCACTGCACCTTTGTCGGTGGTCGGCGGCTTTAATGCATCGAGTGTGCTTACCCGGAATAATTCACCGGCGCCCTCACAGTCGCTGGTTGTGATGAGCGGTGTGTTGACCCATTGGAATCGCCGCTCTTTAAAGTAGCGGTGAATACCACTGGACAACGTTGATCGCACACGGCTTATTGCGCCAAATGCATTAGTGCGTGGTCGCAGGTGCGCAACAGATCTCAAGTACTCGAAAGTATGACGCTTTTTCGCAATGGGGTATTGCTCTGGATCGTCCACGCCACCCACGATGGTGATACTAGTAGCTTGCACTTCAACCGACTGTCCCTTGCCTTCGGATGCAACCAGAGTTCCGGTTACCTCAATGGCAAAGCCTGCTGAGATAGTCAGAACCTCTTCTGTGTAGTTTTCCAGGCTTTTATCAGCGATGACTTGTAGCGCATCAAAGCAAGTCCCGTCATAAAGCGCAATGAAGGACAAACCCGCTTTCGAATCACGACGGCTTCGGGCCCAGCCTTGAATGGTTACCGTTTGTCCTGTGGGTTCAGTTTTTAGAAGCTCAACAATATCTTGCTTGTTCATGCAGGTATCTTTGGATGTTTTTTAATTAAAGCATCGCCACCGAGAGCGAGCTGTGTAACCAATGCTTCCAGTGCATCCCAATGCGAACCGGATGCCTGGCCTTTTATTTGACGATCAATGTTTGTACACGCAGATAACATTGATAGCCAATTGCGTGCCGAATGCCTCACGAGTGCTTTTTTCAATGGCTCTGCTCGATTCTGCCAAACGCCTGCACTTTTCAACGCAGACGCCTCTGATACCCCAGCCTCAACCGCCTCAGCACTTCTGGCACCGGCCCGAATTTCGTTATTGAGCGTCCATAAAATCAAGACCTCGCTGACAGCTTCGTCTTTTAAACCTGCCAGAATTCTCAATGCTCTGGCACTCTGTCCGTTCAAAGCCGCTAGTGACAAATCGCCGATGGAATAACGGGCACTATCAGTCACGGCGTCAAGCACCTGCTCTGCAGTTAGCGCGCCCGAAGGATACAGCAACGCCAAACGCTCTACTTCTTGTCTGGCAGCCAACAAATTTCCCTCAACACGCTCACAAATGATGGCCAGCGCGTCTTTGTCCGGCACCAACCCCACAGCACTGAGTCGTTGCTTAAGCCAGGTACCCAGCTGGGTGGCTGGCACAGGCCAGACAGCAATGGTCACACCCACCTTGTCGATCGCTTTGAACCAAGCGCTATTGGTACCGCTGCGATCCAACTTGGCGCTACTAATTAACAGCAAAACGTCATCGGGTGGCGAGGCACAGTACTGTTTGAGTACCTCACTACCAATTCGGCCCGGTTTACCCGTGGGAAGACGTAACTCAATGAGCCGCTGCTCTGCAAACAAGGAGAAACTATCGGCAGCTTCGCGAAACGTGGACCAGTCTGAATCGTCAGTCACCATGATGACCTGGCGCTCAGCAAAACCTGCATCTTTGCCGTGTTGGCGCAACTTATCTCCGATTTCCATGATTTGGAGCGGTTCGTCGCCATACAGCAAGTACACAGGGGCACGATTTTGCTTCAAATGCGCATCTAGTTTGTCAGGATAAAGTTTCATGGCCACCGTTTAAGTATTGAACGTGTAGCATACCCAATACACACACCTAACCGCGACGCCTGACGTGGAAAACATGAACTTTTCACAACCCCCGAAAGACCGCTTTTTTGCCATCAGCCGAGCCATTTTGTTTGAGATGGATCCGGAAAAAGCCCACGACTTGGCACTCAAGCTCATGAGTACAGGACCCGTCCCTCGCTTTCTGGCAAAAAAATACGAAACTCAGACCTCCCCGGTTAGCTGTCTGGGTCAGGAATTCTCTAATCGCATTGGTCTGGCAGCAGGCTTAGACAAAAATGGAGATTACATTGATGCTTTAGGGGCCATGGGTTTCGGCCATCTGGAAATCGGTACGGTAACACCGCGTGCTCAGGCGGGAAATCCTAAGCCGAGAATCTTCCGGCTGACGCAACACGGTGCTTTAATCAATCGCTTAGGCTTCAACAATCATGGGGTTGATCATCTGGTGGAACGCGTGAAAAAACGGCGTTACACCGGCAAGTTGGGCATCAACATTGGGAAAAACGCGGTAACCCCTATTGATGACGCGCAAAATGACTACTTATTTTGCCTTGAGCGCGTTTACCCGCACGCAGACTACATCACCATCAATATTTCTTCACCCAACACCCAGGGGCTACGCGACCTGCAACATGGCGAGCGACTGGCAAGCCTGTTGAACGCTCTGAAGGAAGCCCAGAGCAGGCTTGCGACACAACATGGCAAATACGTCCCTATCGCGGTGAAAATCGCGCCTGATATGAACGATTCGGAGCTGGATGAATTCTGCGAGCAGGTTCTGGCGCACGAGATCGATGCCGTCATCACGGGCAACACAACCAACGGTCGAGAGCCTGTTAAAACCCATCTCTATGCCAAAGAGACAGGTGGCATGAGTGGTGCACCACTTAAGCCGTTGGCCGACGATCGGCTTCGCGCAGTTTCCCAGCGCATCGGAACAAAGGCTGCACTCATTGGTGTTGGAGGTGTCAGCTGTGGTGATGATGCACAAACCAAAGTGGATGCCGGAGCGACACTCGTCCAACTTTATTCCGGGTTGATTTACCACGGCCCGGCCCTGGTTCGCGATTGTGTAGAACGCACAGCCGTATAAACCGCTGGTTAGTGGACGAAGCCCTATGACAGTTATCGATGTTTTCAACGGCGATGCGGACGGCATCTGCGCGCTGCACCAACTTAGACTCGCAGCCCCTTGTGAAAGTACGTTAATCACAGGCGTGAAGCGCGATATCGCATTGGTCAAGCAAATCAAAGCTGAGGCTTCCGATAAGATCACGGTACTTGACGTATCGTTAGATAAAAATCGCGATGCCCTGCTACCGGTCCTCGATAGCGGTGCAGAGGTCACTTACATTGATCATCATTTCCCAGGCGACATTCCAGAGCGCCAAAATCTAACGACGCACATCAATACCGATTCTGAGATGTGTACCGGCTTGATAGTCAACGAACTACTCGGCGGTGAACATCTTGCCTGGGCCGTAACGGCGGCGTTTGGAGACAACCTTCTGACGACAGCAAGAACAGCCGCTGCTCCGCTTAATTTATCTGAAGATGAACTAGAGAAACTCCAAACCTTAGGTACCTTGCTCAACTACAACGGCTATGGTTCGACGCTTGACGATTTGTACTTCCCACCAGCGGAACTCTACAAACGAGTGCAACCTCACAGCTCACCTTTCTCTTTCATTAACGAGGACGGAGCCTTCACTACGCTTGCCGATGGTTTTAAAAGTGACCACGAAAGGGCGCTGTCGATAACGGCAGAGAGGGCAACGGACGATATCGCTATTTACATTTTCCCTAATGACGCCTTCGCCCGTAGGATCAGCGGCGTATACGCCAATGAACTGGCTCAAGAAAATCCGACACGGGCGCACGCCCTGCTTAGTGAATTAGACGATGGCTCCTATTTAGTCAGTGTTCGCGCGCCGCTAAATAATCGCACGGGCGCCGATGAACTGTGCCGACAGTTTGAAACGGGAGGTGGTCGCAAAGCTGCAGCCGGAATTAACAAACTACCGGCAACAGAGCTTGAAAAATTTGCCTCTGCTATGAGTTCTCAATTTCAAGCCTAGTGTTCACATCCCGTGTTACGTGTAACTACATTCATCGCCTTGATGGTTCTAACCTGTCTTGCTCATGCCGAACAGAGCATGGCAATACAAAGCCCGTTAAGAGTTGAAGGTACATTCACCAGGACCAGCGCAGATGCGCGATTAAATGGCAATGAACTTAAAACCACGTCTTCGGCAGTCACAGGCTTAGTCACTTATTACTTCCGGAAAGAAGTGTTCGGGCAACTGGGATATGGCAAACCGACACTCCACAGACGTGTGGTAAACGGGGAAATCATTCCGACTCAAAGCAGCGATACAAACTCATTGTTTTGGTACGGATTCGGATTTCGCTCACAACGTCAGGGAAGCACCAGTGACTACCTGGGAGTCGGCTTCAGATTTTCCGCAAGCATTGGTGAATTGGAAGATGACAACTCGTCTAAAACCTTAAGACTGTTCTCGCAAAAAGATACGTCACAGCGTTTGGGAGAATTGGAAGTCTCTATAGAATCCGGCAACAATGGCAGTATCAATAAACTTGGCGGAAAACATGTTTGGTTTTCAAGCAACGGGTTCGGCTTTGGCTTTCAATGGGCATTTGGCTCAGGTCGCAACGTAGAAGACTCAGGTGACGAAACCAGCTACCGCACGAGAGACGCTGGCATCGTCTTTATGTATCGCCCCAAGCTCTATAAATAATAAACGCGCTTAGGCATTCATAAGCTCTTTTATATGCGCAGCTCCACAACGGCCCAATGCGGGCAAATCGTATCCCCCCTCTAACATCGAAACAATTCGTCCGTTAGAGTGCCGGCTTGCAATATCGACGATTTGCTGAGTTATCCAAACGTAGTCTTCATCTTGTAGTTGCAAGTTGGCTAGTGGGTCGTGCGCGTGCGCATCAAAACCCGCACTAACAATAATCATTTCAGGGCTAAAAGACTCAAGAGCGGGTAACCAGGCATCTGTAATCGCTGCGCGAAACTCTGCGCTTCCCGTTGCAGATGGCAGAGGCACATTCACTCGCTGATTTTCAACGTTTGGCCTATATCCACCCGGATACAGAGGGTGTTCGAATGAGGAGCAGAAAAGAATACTGGCATCTCCCTCAACAATATCCTCAGTGCCATTTCCATGATGAACATCAAAATCAACAATAGCCACACGTTCCAGACCATGTGACTTAATGGCATGCTTAGCAGCGATGGCCACATTGCCAAAAAAACAAAAACCCATGGCCTCTCTACGCTCCGCGTGGTGGCCAGGAGGGCGAACCAGGCAAAACGCATTGCTAACATTGCCTGACATGACTTGATCTACGGCCAACACGCCTGCACCTGCACCACGCAATGCGGCTTCTAATGAAAACGGATTCATTGATGTATCGGCGTCTAACTGAACTGATCCAGTGGACGGTGAGCTGTTGCGAAGCAAATCGATGTAGCTTTGCGGGTGAGCCAGCAATACATGATTGACGTCGGCCAAAGGCGCTTCACTGTGCACCAGCTGCTCGTACAAACCTTGTTGCTTGAGCTGATCTGCAATGGCTGCGATGCGCTCTGGACATTCCGGATGTCCGGGGCTTATTTCATGTTGAACGCAAACACTGTGAGATATCAAAGCCGTGGTCATTGAATTACCTAAAAACTAAGAAAGAAACGTTTTGATCAATATACCAGCACAGTTAGCTCCTGTACTATCGTAAGTTATGTCCACACTTCATCTTGATAAGTTGCTCGACCCCACTTCAGTCGTGGTTATAGGTGCGAGTGACCGTGCGGACTCTATCGGATATTCCGTCACAAGAAATTTGCTGGGTACTCATTACACCGGCCAGATTCATCTCGTTAATCCGCGTTACAAGTCGGTGTTAGGCCACCCTTGCCTACCCGATCTTAAATCCATTGAAGAAACACCCGACTTAGCCATTATCAGTACCCCTGCCAGGCTCTTAAAGAAAATCCTGACACAGTGTGCGAAGAAGAAAATCAAAGTGGCTATGGTGATGACAGGCTCAAAGGAATCTCAACCATTAGGCGCTTTAGCACGCTCATTGGGAATTCGTATCATTGGCCCGCATAGCACTGGCCTTATCAGACCGGGCATCGGACTTAACGTCAGCTACAGTCAAAACAATCTCATACCGGGCTCACTCGCCATAGCCAGCCAGTCAACATCGCTGGGCACCGCGATGCTCGACTGGGCTCAGACCAACAATATCGGTTTTTCAGGCGTCATACTCACTGGGGGCGACACTGACATTTGTCTTGCAGATATCATCGATCTACTGGCAGAAGACCCCTCCACAAAGGCCATAATCGTGTACGTCGAAAGAGTCGGTGGCACTCGTAGTTTTCTCAGCGCCTTGAGTGCCGCTGCCCGATTAAAACCGGTCGTACTCATGCGTTCTACCAAAGAAGGCGCTCGCTACTGCGATGTACTAACGCGTTCCGGGCAAGTTTTCTCTTCTGACAACGTCTTCCAAACCGCCTTGAACCGAGCGGGTGTGGTTCGTATCAGAACCTTTCAAAACCTATTCGCTGCTGCAAAAATTCTGTCCTCTGGTGCGCGAGTAAAAGGCAATCGGCTAGCAATTGTCAGTAACGGCGCGGCGCCTTCCATGATGGCCATAGAAAGACTGGACGTAAAACATTTTCAATTACCACGTCTGCTTGAAGAAAACCTCATCAGTATTAAAAAAACTTTGGGCGAGAGCGCATCTGGCAGTAATCCCTTTGTACTGAGAAAACCTGAAAACTTACCCGCTCTATATTCGCAAGCGATAGAACAACTACAGTCTTTTCCAAACATAGACGCTGTCTTGGTTATTTTCGTACCAGACTCGCGAAATAACGCTGCAGACATTACGAACGCTGTATTGAAACTTCCAAAGTCTAAGACACCCATACTGGCTTGTTGGATGGGAGACGCAAGCGTAAAAGATGCTCGGGAGACTCTCTCTGAAGCGGGCATTCCCTCCTTTAGAACACCGGAGGCTGCTGTCGACGGATTTGATTTTTTAAACCGCTATTTCGTGAGTCAACAGCAACTTCTACAGCTACCTAACCCCACAGCAAGCAACACCAGAGCCGACGCAAACTCGGCAAGAAATCTTGTGTCAGACGCGATAGACAATGGGCAGCGACTTCTGGATGTTGAATCAACGCAAACCTTAATGGCTTTGTTTGATATTCCCACGCAGCCATCGCAAATCAAGCAAACAGCGACAGCAAGCATACAACAACAGCAAGATCGTCAACTGATAGTGTCCATCGTCCGCGACGCAACATTCGGCCCCACGCTATCAGTAGGCATCGGCGGGCAGCTTGCAGCTGTTGTCACCCAACGTTCAGTTCAACTTCCTCCGCTTAACCGGTTTCTTATACAAGAGCTCTTACAAAGCCGCGATATAAGAAATTACATGGGGTGGTCGGGGCATACTGAATCAAAGGCATTCAATGACGTTGCACACATACTACGACGATTATCTGAACTAGCCTGTGAAGTGCCCGATGTCTTTTTTCTGGAAATCTACCCCTTGGTTGTCACAGAAAACGGTGCAGTTGTATCGGATGTAACCGTTTGCCTTGAGCGATCAAAAATACAAAAGGTTTACGGTCACCTATCGATACACCCTTATCCACGACAGTGGATACGATCCATCGAACTTAAAAACGGATCGCCCGTTCAATTGCGACCGATTCGACCGGAAGATGCCAGCGGTATAAAAAACCTTGTGAAAGAGATGTCTCCGGAGTCTCGCTATTTTCGATTCATGCACGCCATCAACGAGCTGTCTCCGCAAATGCTCGCGCAATTCACCAAACTTGATTACGATCGGCAGATGGCATTCGTAGCAGTCGATCCGCTTGATGAGGTCATCGGTGTCAGCCGATATGTGATCAGCAACGATCGCCTCTTCGGAGAGTTCGCCATTTCCATTTCAGAAAACTGGAAATCACAGGGGCTCGCCTCTGCCTTAATGAAACTGCTTCTCGAACACGCACGATCACAAGGTCTAGAAAGCTTGCAGGGCGATGTCCTCATGACCAATACACCCATGCAAGCACTCATGAAATCCTTAGGTTTCACGTCACGTCCAGACTCCGAGGACCCGGAAGTTCTAAGATTCCAATTCTCTTTAACTGAAACCTTATGAGCCCACAAGTCGAACCCTTAAGCCTAAGCATAGACGGTCGTACTATCGCCGGTATACGCCAGCGTGATTCTGCCGTTGAAGATGCTCCCAAAATGCTTTGTGTTCATGGATGGCTGGACAATGCAAACAGCTTCGTTCCCCTAATGCCTTACTTGCCGGCGTTCGATCTAGTCGCCATCGACCTTCCAGGTTGTGGCTACAGCGATGCTTTAGAGCAAGGCTACTCGTTACACGAACTGTGCTATCAACTGACTCGAATAATCGAGGCGCTAGGGTGGTCAGAATGCCATGTGCTCGGGCATTCTCTGGGAGGCTGCATAGCGCCCCTACTAGCAGTCGCCTCCCCTAACATTGTGCAAACCTTGTTATTAGTGGAAGCGATCGGCCCGGTGAGCGAATCAGCTGAACAGTTGCCCACTCGCATGGCTAAGGCCATGAGTCACCGACTCGACCCGTCACGATTCAACTCACGACTATTCAACAACAAGCAGGAAGCTATCGAATCTCGTCTCAGAGCCGCAAAAATGGCTCAGAGCTCGGCAAAACTTATCATCGATAGGCAAGTTAATGCCGAGGGAGACGGGTACCGCTGGAGATTCGACCCTCGATGGCGCACAGCCTCAGCCCAGTACCAAACCGAAGAGCAAGTTCAAGAAGTCTTAAAGGCCGTGACCTGCCCTGCACTCACGATTCTGGCGGACGACGGTATTATCCTAAATCGGCCGGAAACCAATGATCGCCTCAGCGCACTGAGAAACAGGCAGTCAGTGAGCCTGCCCGGACAACATCATCTTCACATGGATACGCCTGAGCCGGTAGCAGCCGCCATCAACGGATACCTGCAAACTTTGCCGGCCCTGGGTGGTTAATTGCAATCTCGAAACTTTGGCGTGGCAACAAACAGCAGCTTACGTGTTAGCTGAAAAAAATGTATGGTTGCCAGCGTTCTCGAAAACAGCCGCGCATCCGCGTAAATAGTGGCTAGTCTTATCAGGTTCCGAAGAACTTATAAAAATCAAACTGTCTGACCTGCTGCAAAGCTTGCATAAGGATCTAATGCTGCCAAAAATCAGGCGATGTCATTTTTTACTACGGTTCTTCAAAAGTTTCCTAACTAGCGCATTCACATTGACTCAAGCGGTTACAATTCTCCGGTGAACAATCAGCCTCGTATACTTAACTTCGACGATGTCATCGAACTGTGTGGTTCCGTGGCCACATCGCGTGGACAAGTCTATAAAGCCAGTGGTGCTGTTCAAGAAGTTGATTGGATACCCGATGGCAATATACTGTGCGGAACGGTGCAAGGCAGCGAGTCCGAGCCCTACCACGCTAGAGTCACTATTGCGCCACACCGATTTGACGGTGAGTGCACCTGCCCAGCTCATTACAACTGCAAACATGTTGCAGCTACGCTGCTGAGTTGGATTGATCAACAAACTGCATCTCCGACTGTCGACGATCAAATGCTACGTGCGGTCAATCGCTGGCTCCAGAAAGTGGTTGAGCAAGGGCGCAAAGCCGCACCACTACACGAGCATCATGAGCCCGGCGAACCATTGCTGTTTTATCAACTTGATAAGACTCCGCTGACTCAAAGCAGTAGCGGCATCACGCTGCAGATATTGCAAAGCCGACTGCTTAAACGCGGCGGCTACGGCAAAGAAACACCATACCGATATAACGGACATTACTATCACCCGGATTGGGTGCTACAAAGCGACCGCGCTATCCTTGAACTTGCCATCGGCAAGCAAAGCGATTTTTCTTATCGTGAACTCACCATCGAAGGCGACATCGGTCACCTGCTGATGAACAAGCTGGTAGACACGGGCAGAACCTTCTGGGGATCGGACAGAGAAAAGCCGCTTACCCGAGGCACAACCCGCACTCTGGACTTTAACTGGCACCTGAAAGATGACAACAGCTTCCAACTGACGACTCAGCTGCCGGAGGTTGAGGATTGGACACTGATCCCATCAGACCCACCCTGGTATCTTGACTCTTCGCAAGTTTGCGCAGGGCAACTCGACAAAGCCCCTCATGTAGGCCTGCTGTCACAGTTTATTGAAGCACCACCGCTGCCAGAGGCACACGCACAGGCAGTCAGTAATTACCTTGCCTCGCGCCTGCCTGACAGCACGCTACCGTTGCCAAGAGAACCCAATTTCGTCCGGATTGATGAAGCACCGCAACCCGTATTGGTGTTGCAGTCCCGCGATGACAGCGCTGATATCCGCGACTTCTACGCATCTATAAAATTTCGGTATGCGGATTACCTGCTGCCTTTTGACGGTATGGAAGCTGATGCGACCCTTGAGGGAAAAACAACCGACGGGAAACCTCTAGTCTTAAAAAGAGATCTGCCGGCTGAGATTCGATATGCGGTGGATTTCGGTAAGCACTTCCCCGAATTCGAAGCAGCAACGTCAAACGATGCGGAATTTTATTCCAAAGCCGACAAGCAACCACGATCCAAAGAGGTTCAGCGTATCGCGCATTCCTGGCGCGAGCTGTTAAATGAGCGAACAGAACTGAGCAATCGGGGTTGGACAGTACAAATACGTGAGCCTTTCGATCTGAATTTCAAATCGGTCACACAGATTGAGGCCACAGTAAGCGAAACCACATCAAACTGGTTTGATATGGCATTGAAGCTCCGCCATGACGATCAGCAGTTTGATCTGCTACCACTCGTGATTGATTGGCTTCAAGGGGATTCGCGCGATAGCTCTATCCTGTTACAAGCCGACGACGGCCAATGGTTGGAAGTTGCACCTGAATTGTTTGCACCCGTTGCAGAAACGCTCATGGAGCTTTACGACGATCCGAGCGCAGCAGAACACTTCAGATTACCAAGGCAACGCGCCGGCACTCTGGACACATTGGAAAGTCATTGGCAAAAACAAGGAGTCAGTGTTGCTTGGAATCAAGCACAAAACGTTTTCGATCTTGCTGAGAAACTCCGTAATTTCGATGGCATTGAAAATTCAGATGCCCCCGTTAACGTCAATGCGACGCTTCGCCCTTACCAGCTCGAGGGTATGGCGTGGCTGGGTTTTCTTGCAGAGTTCGGTTTCAACGGCATCCTTGCCGATGACATGGGTTTGGGGAAAACCGTACAAACTCTGGGGCACTTGCAACAAGAGCGAGACATCGGCCGACTGACCAAGCCCACGCTTATCGTTGCACCCACCAGCTTATTAGGAAACTGGCAACGTGAAGCCGCCCGCTTTACACCAAACCTAAGCACCTTGATTTGGCATGGCACCCAACGCAAATTAGGCGACTTAACCACAAACCCGATTGATATTGTTATTACAAGCTATGCGTTGGTCACGCGTGATATCAATCTGCTCGGCCAGCAAGATTTTGGGTGTGTCGTACTCGATGAAGCACAGGCCATCAAAAACCCAACAGCGAAAGTCACTCAGGCACTAAAAACTCTCACCATTGAGAGACGCATCTGCCTCACAGGTACGCCGTTGGAAAATCATTTGGGCGAACTCTGGTCGCAGTTCGATTTTCTGATGCCAGGATTCCTGGGTTCACGTAAACATTTCAATCGATACTTCAGAACTCCGATAGAGAATCACGCAAGCGTTGAGAGACAATCCAGGCTAAGCGCACTTATCCGCCCATTTTTACTGCGTCGACGCAAAGAACAGGTGGCCACTGAGTTACCGCCAAAGACTGAGATTATTCGCGAAGTCACGCTCGAACCAACACAAGCGCGCTTATACGAGAGTATTCGCATTAGTATGGAACAACGGGTACGGGCATTATTGGCTGAACGCGGATTGGCTCGTAGTCACATTGAAATGTTGGATGCGCTTCTTAAGCTGCGTCAAACCTGTTGTCACCCTGCGCTGGTCAAACTCGATAGCGCGCGCGGCATAGAAGAGTCCGCAAAGACGGACTTACTCATGTCAATGCTCGACGAGCTCATCAGTGAAGGTAAGAAAATTTTACTGTTTTCCCAGTTTACTGAAATGCTGGGACTGATAGAGGCTGAACTCAATAAACGCGAGATACGCTACGCCAAACTTACCGGCCGAACCCGTAAACGGGATGAAGTTATTGACTCATTCCAACACGGAGATATTCCGCTATTTTTAATTAGTCTGAAAGCCGGTGGCACCGGATTAAACCTGACAGCAGCAGACACTGTGATTCACTACGATCCGTGGTGGAACCCTGCTGTTGAAAATCAGGCAAGCGATCGCGCCCATAGAATCGGACAGAACAAACCGGTATTCATCTACAAGCTGGTTGCCAGCAATACGGTAGAAGAAAAAATTATGGCCATGCAGGCCCAGAAAAAGCAGTTGGCAGATCAAACTGTTAATCAGACAGAAGCAACCGCTATGCAAAATCTAACGGCTGACGATATTCTTGATTTGTTTGCAGCCTCCGAAGAGGATGACTCTGCTTCATCCGCTGCGTAAGGCTAGCTTACGCCGTATTTCTGCATGCACAGCCTCTGTAATGGGATAGCGACGCATTGTCCAAATCGCAGCGAGCTTGAAGAGTATGCAAGGTGCGCCGTATAAAATTGCCAGCCACAACAACGCATCACCATCGTTAGCCTCTGTAGCGCTAAAGCCTGCTACTTCCAGTAGCGGAAAAGCAATGCCTATCGCTAAGCCATAGGATAATTTCGATGCCGTCCCCCAAAGCGCGAAAAACAATCCTGGACGACGGTAACCGCTTTCCAACGCATCCCATTCGATTACATCTGCGTTGATTGCACTGGGTAATGCTAGATCAGCGCCCGTTGCAAAACCGGTGGCTGCCACAATCACATAAAACCAAATAATGGAGTCGCCATCCAGAAAAGGTGTCCATAGAAAAAATAGACAGGCGATAACCATGGCAATTGACCATGTCTTATGTTTGCCCCATCGTTTTGAGATAGCCACCCAAACAGGAACTGCTGCAGCGGCACAAATAAAATAGAGAAATAAAAACACGCCAGCCTTATCAGGCGCATCCAAGACGTGCGTGACAAACAACAGAAACAACGTGGCCGGTATGGCATTCGCAACAGCATTGAGCAGAAAACTGAGCAGCAGCTGCCTAAACGGATTGGGTGTTTTCATCAACGACCAGGCGGCCGACACCGAGTTGCTAGGCAACGTTGTTTGCGCTGTATCAGGCACTTTAAAGGCCGCCCAGATAGTGGAAATCACCAAAGTGACCAATACCAGCAGCGTTATGATAAACAAGGTGGTCGACAGGTCTTGAGTTTCACCATTACCCACCAATGCCGGAACGACCAGCGCAGCCAGTGTGCCGGCCAGACCGAAAGCCACGCGGGTGCCCGTGATCAGACTGCGCTGGTTGTAGTCATCTGAGAGCTCGGCAGCCCAAGCGCTGGCCGGCACGATTGCCAGAGTGCCGGCAACATAAATACAAACAGTCCAGGACAGCAGATAAAAGGCACCGACATCTTCAGCCGGGTTGAACAGAAACCAGACTGATAAAGCCACTAATGGTGCCGCTGCCACAACAAACACTTTGCGCCGACCAAAACGACTTTTCGATTGATCTGACCAGTAGCCTACAAGTGGGTCAGTTACGGTGTCACACAGTCGGGCTAGTAATAGCAGCCCACCTATAAGGGACAGACTCAGAGACGTGGACTCTGCGTAATAGGTGGGCACAATAACTTGCAACGCGATGAACGCAGCAGCAAGCGGAAAGGCCAAACTGCCATAAGCAGCAAGTACGCCTTTGGACAAGGTATGGGACAAGGTCTGCCTACTCACTAGAGGCAGCTAAAGAATAAAGGCAAAAGATAAGGTAACTATTGCGGCGGAGCTTCTAGCCTAACATTACCCATCTTTAGTGGGAAACGCCAAGTGTCATCCACACCCGTATCGTTGAACCAAGCCCACTTGGCATCCCTTATTCCACCATCAACGTCATTATTAATGTTGATTTCAAATCCAAAAGTGGTATCGGTGGGAATTCGTCCGGCATTAAGATCAATCCGGAACTCATAAATTTGTTGATCACCCTGGCACAAACAGACGCCAAACCTTATCGCTGCAGGATCTATAGGTGCTGATCGATCTCCGAATTGCATGCGAGACGTCGCTGGTTGGCTGGATTGATTTTCGCCACCATCGCTTCCGAGCAACGCCGTAATGACGTGGTAGTCGTCAAAACCATCGTAGCTGGCGCCTTTACTGTTGTTGCCATCCCAATAGATGTCTACAGAATCATCCTCAAAAAATAGCTCAGGCGAATCACCCTGTGGTGATTGTTGCGGGCCTTGCTCAGCAAATACCAGTACATATAAGAATTCACCGTCATGCATGGCCGCCCACCTGAAGTTTCGATCTTCGCCATCCTGTACAACGCCGTCGTCGAGAACGACCTTTTCAATCTTGAGCGACTCTCTTTGCTGATCTAAAAACTGGGCCTGCCCCCACAGAGAATCGTATCGACCATCAATGACCGGAGCCCTGTCCGTATATAAAATTAAAACGGAGGGTGGAATATCGGCAGCATCACCGGGTCTGGAGCCAGCCTGACGCTCTTCAAGATTACTTGCCCCATCAGAATCTGTATCT
This sequence comes from Granulosicoccus sp., assembly GCA_020627685.1. GTDB lineage: Bacteria > Pseudomonadota > Gammaproteobacteria > Granulosicoccales > Granulosicoccaceae > Granulosicoccus. The sequence goes on from JAHDGK010000026.1 coordinate 24,454, forward strand.
AATTGAGGGAGAGGATTTGCATCAGATGTACTGGTTTGATACTCACCCGTTTCTATCTCAACAGACTGGTTTACCGTAATCGCCTGGCCGATGTTTCTGTCATAGACAGCCAAAGGAAGCTCTCCTTGCAAACTCACAGGCAGCTCAGGAACACCTGTTTCAACCCAGGTGATTTTCAGTCTGGGGTCAGAGCCTTCGGGTACAAAAACCTGTCCGACCCATGGCGAAGCCGTTGCACTTGTGCGAGTTGCCGGGTAGTCAACTCCGTCAATTTCCACTAAAACACGGGCATCAAGATTTCCTTGCACAATGGCCCGTGCATTTAAAAATTCAGGCGGGCTGATCACCATGCCGTCAGGCTGGTTCAATGTTGCTGATCCGTTCGGGGTGTCTGTACAAGCACTGACAAAAGCTGCAGCCAGTAACAACACAGCTTTGGGCAGGTATTTCCCGGCCTGAACACAGCGATTTCGACCTATGGCTGGCATTGTCTTCTTCACCTTGAAATTAAAGCGGGCGGTTGACGGTAATAGTTAATCGACACCCGTCAGCGCCACAAGTTTCTCCATCGACAATATCGCCTCCTCCACCTGAACCACCACCGGATGCTCCTCCAGCAATTAATCCAAGCAACAAGACACCGCCCAGGATATAGACGAATTTAGGAATTCCTGAACTGGATTCTTCAACCACAGCCGGAGACTGCTCGGCTGTTTTGACCGCAGGCGATGCTGGTGTTTGCGGCTTTAAAATCTCTCGAACCAACGGGCTGAACGTATAACCACGCACCGTTCGGTTGCCGCTCACATCACGAGCCTGAATGTAGTACTCAATGGCACTGTAAAGCTTGGGGTCGGTTGGCACCTGCGCAATGTAGGTGGACGATGACGACAGAGGAGTCATTAAAAATCGGCTGAAATTAGTCTCACCTGCAAACCGGTAGTAAAAGGTTACGTTGTCTAGCTCACCGTCGTCGACCACCGTTGCAACGAAAGTTTGCCGGATACCGGCCTCTGCCTGCGCAGTCACATCGTGCTCAATTAAAGGAGGGTCGACATCGACGGTGCTGATTCTGGGGTAGGCAGTGGATGAATCATATTGCGCGTATTCGACGCCCAAGCCGCCCGCATCAAGGCTTATAGGGGTTTCGTACTGGGCGACCGCCCACCTTGACCCAACCAAGAGCTGGGCTATCGAGAACCAAATTACTACAGCTAATTTCACGAACCTAACCATTTCGTTCCCTTGCACAAACGTCTTTTCGAACGTCCCGCTATTAGAGTACAAGATCGCATATCATTGCAGAATCAACTTGTTAATCTTTATGAACTAGTTTAACGACAACTGACCGGACAAGTAATAGTGAACAAATATAAGCGATATATCCCGATAGCAGCCCTAATTTTGGTCGCTCTCGGAGTAAATCTAGATCAATTCGGCATTGATCTTAACGCACTATCAAAAGGTGCTGGCACGACTACGACTCAATCCAGTACTCAAAACAATTCGTCAGGTAACACTAGTAGCAATTCAAGTTCCCACACAACAAGCAGTACCGAAAAGTGGTCAGACACAAACCCAAACATCAATCTATGGCATATATTTGACGGCGAAATTAATCGGAGCGGCAAACCCGTCGGCTTCCATTCCCGACCAGGCGGGCAGGATCCGGCAAACGCAAGAGTGAGATCAGTTCGCGACGCACCCAATAGAGCCGGTGTTTATACCGCTTCCATCGAAATCCGGGACGGAAACCAATGGAAAGAGAAGTTCTCAAGTTTTTTTCCCGACTCCATGTCTCGAGACGAGGTCCTAAACGCCATCCTCAACGCTTACAACAACAGCAGCGATCCTAACGCACAACCCTTTGAAGGCCCTTCTGGGCTTGGTTTCAAGATACAAGGTTATACCTCTAACAGAGGTGGTATTAATACCGCGTTCCCGATCTATGTGAGATCCCAGTAGGACTTTTAGACATCACACAAAACATAAGATCCAGTGGCTCGTTAACTTATCGTCAGATAAATCAAAACTCCAGGTTTCGCTCGCTCAACTAGTATCAGTGAGTTATTAGTAAAACTGGCTTGATATGACTGAACCGGCTCGCAGCTTTTACCAGGTACTCGCTGTACTTAGCGTTTGCCTGACGATAGGACTCTGCAGTGCCTTTGCACAAAGCACCGCAGCTGCTGATGAAAACGAGTCTATTAAATTTGATGAGCCAGCCGAAGACAGTGCAACAAAACTCGAAAGACTCAATTACATTCAGGACGTGCTCACGTCAAAAATTGAGAACCGCCGGGCACTGGGCGATCAGATAGAGACAGCTAACGAGCAAGACAAAGCAGACTTACGAAAACAAGCAGAAGCTATCAGCGCAGATATCGAGCAGCTTCGATACACGCTTGAGAACATTGCTATCGGTGGACTTGATACTAGCCTGTTCGAAGTCGAGAAAGAGAGCGAAAAAAGTAACTGGCAAGAAGATATCGCACTTATTGCAGAGCCGGTTATCGATAGCCTAAAAGAACTCACCGAGAAACCCCGAAAACTTGCTGAGCTTAAAGAAACCATTGAAAGACATGAAGAGGAGATAATCGCGACGCAAAAAGCCTTGGCGAATCTGGAACCTTCACTAGCACTCAACCCTGAGGGTGATTTGAAGATCACACTCGAAGAGCTCGCAGCCCAGTGGTACGAGCGAGGTACTGATGCTGAGAATGCTATTGGTATAGCACGTATACAGATAGCAGAACTACAGGGTGACAAGTCAATATCCGAAGCTTTGCTTCATCATCTATCCGGTTTCATTACAGGGCGCGGCCTTACCATAGTGCTTGCGATTATTGCCGCCGCCATTGTGTGGTACGGACTTCGATTCCTTCTGCGCGGTTACCGCGCAACCATTTCAAACGACAGAGCGCCAGAACAGCGAACACGATATCGACTCGCTGCCTATAGTGTTCACGCACTGACATTCGTGTTTACTCTTCTGGCTGTCTTTGGCGTGTTCTATGAGCGAGGTGATGTTCTTCTTCTCGGGTTGCTCATTCTGTTGATATTCGGACTTGCGCTGGGTGTCAGACATCTCCTGCCTCGGTACGTCTCTGAAGCCCGCCTGCTGCTTAACATAGGTCCTCTGCGTGAAAACGAAAGAGTCTTTTACAACGACCTACCTTGGCGGGTGGAGTCTATTAACATGTATACGATTCTTAAAAATCCGGAGCTCAACGGAACCTTACGCGTGCCATTGGCTGCCTTGAGCGGATTCATTAGTAGAGCCGTTGATAAGGAACCCTGGTTTCCTAGCTCACTGGGTGATGTGATTCTGTTAAGCGACAATACTGTTCATGAAATCATTGATCAGAACCCGGACACTGTGGAATTAAAACAACGAGGCGGTCAAATCAGCAGCGTGCCCAGCAAAGACTTTTATAAAACTGAGATGGTTAACCTTACACGCGGTGGTACGTTTGGCGTCTGCAGCACGTTTGGTATCGACTACCAACATCAGGCTATCAGTTTGTCACACGTGCCGGATATATTAGTTCGGACAGTGAGTGCTCATTTGGCAACAGCTGGCTATGAAGCGTCCATATGTAATATAGAGGTAGAACTTAAGGAGGCGAACTCTTCCTCTCTGGATTACTGGGTTTTCGTCACATGCAAAAGCGCGGTAGCTCACGCCTATCTAGATATTCAACGGATCATACAGAGCGCTTGCATAAAAGCTTGCACGGATGAAAAGCTAAGTATTCCCTTTCCACACTTGTCCATTGTTAACAAAGGCGTTGAAGTTTAAACACCTAACGCACCTCTCGATGCACACGTTAAAACGCTTTCGCCTCCTAAATCAGTGAGCCCTGTTGAGGGATAGGCCAAGCAGGTAGCGACGCTAAAGGATACGAAACCTTCTGCTGCAAGCTTAGATGAAACTGTTCTGCAAACAGCGGGCAATGGAAGTTATTGGGGCAGTGAATCATGATAATGGGCTCTATACCTTCGGCGATCCATTGTGCGGTCTGGGTTGCCCATCGCTCGATCCAAAATTCATTGCGGCCGTCTGGGTGCAACATAAGTCGGATAAACGCTTTGTCGTTATAAACTCTCGGCAGTACCGGTAAGTCCGGCTTTTCATGAACGGCTGCCACAACTTCCGGATGGCTTAAATCGCCTTGATACAACGATTGGCAATCTAACACTGCCCGGCCAAAACCGTAGTGGTTGAGCATAGGCTCTAGCTGTTCGGGGTGAGAGAAAAGCTCTGGATTTCTGACCTCAACAACTGCCGTGCCCATATCGGCAACTCGATCTAAGCCTTGTACGAAGCGTCTGAAAAATTCCATCCCAACCCATTGTGGAAACTGAAGTAGAAACGGCCCCAGATGATCACGCAGTGGGTTTATTGTCTCAAGGAACTGGATAAGTATTCGCTCATCCGGCTGTCGTTGATGCGTGACGGCACTAGGCAATTTGAAGCTGATTTTACAGTCAGTTCCCTGCAGGGCTTCCAACCAACTAGCAACATTGCTGTGCGAAGGTATGTGGTAGAAAGTTGTGTTCCCCTCGACTGCGTTGAATACAGATGCATAACTGTTTAAAACCGACGGCTCTGCATCAAAATAAACGTTTCGCCAACCGGGAAAGGCCCATGCGGGCAGCCCAAGACGATATGGGAATGAAGATGAAGTTGGCAATGGATGACTGTTTTAAAAAATAACTAAGCCATTATCCAATAAACAGGCTTAACTAGTCACCTGCAAAAATGGCCCTCTAATGCAAACGAATTTCGTCTACACCAGAGGACCATAAAGACAACATACTAAACCTGAGAACTTTTATTGCTCGGAGGTCTTGCCATGACGCTTTCTCGGGAGTGCATCATATATATTCAACCCGAGACGGACCACACATAAAAACAGCAGCATCAGAAACAGCGTGTAACCCACCGAACCACCACCTACTGGAGAGGCCACCGGCCTGTTTTGAGAAAAAGCCGGGCTATTACTATCTTGACGATTTGACCCGATGCTTGAACTCAGTCTTTTCTCCCTGGCTTCTCGCTCACGAATGATTCTCTCCGAGTTAGTCCGGTCAATACCCGCGGCTTCAAACGCTGACTCACGAACTGCAATTAGCGAGGTGTAGTCGGTAACCAACCCATGCTTCAACGCCAAGCTGGTAATACCGTCACGGGTATCATCGGTTTCACCAAAAAGATTTTGCTGATGAAGTAAATCTTTAATGCTAGCGAAAGCCCATAACCTCTCTAACTCCGGATTCTCAATAGCGACATCAGGAAAATTCAATTGCGATTTATACTGCTTAGGAGTACCGGAAATATCTGCATTTAGCGTAACACTAGCCTCTCCAGACCCGGAATACTTACCCATAACGATCAATTGCTCACCACGATAAACACGAGTGTATTGATCAGGTGTTAGATCACGAGTTCGAACGCCATCAATACTGATATTGATATTGTGCATGGCCTCGTGAGTCACCTTACTGACCACTTGCATCATGAGCCCTAACATGTCGTCTTGATTCGACACGCTAACGGCGAATCCTTCCGCATGTCGCGTCAACCCTTCTAACAAAGGACGGTTAGAATTGTTGCCCATCACGGCGGTGAACACGCGAACGTCTTTCTTTTCTATCAGCTTTAAAAATTCCGTCATTTCAGTTTGGCCTACATTCGCAACCCCGTCGGTGACTAATACAATGGCTGATGTTCTATCTGCATCAATGTTTTCAATACCAACACGCAGGCCATCATATAAATTGGTGCCCCCGCCCACTTCATATCGATCAAGTTGCTGCAGGGTCTGGTTAAGATTTTCCTGAGTAGCAAATTTCAATTCACCCGACAGGCTAGTGGCTGTATCACTAAATAAAACCACTTGATATCTGTCCGTTTCTCCGAGCGAACGTAAGGAACGTTCAAGACCATCAAGCAGTGTGTTGAACTTCCCATTCATCGATCCAGATGTGTCAAGAACGAAGACCCAATCACGCCCTTCTACAATGGGTGCCAGATCAATTCCGGGGGTAAGAGTCAGCATGAACGTACCACTAGACGAGTTCTCATCCTTGTAGGTCACAAGGTCGACCGCGCCAGGAAGGTTCTCGTTGAGCCTCCAATAAACAACGATATCTTTATTCAACGAGTAGACAGAGGATTGGGGAGCGTTTGGATTCCAGTTGCCGGATATTGCATCGGTGTTTTGTAATTCTTTATGGTTGATTTCACCGTTCGTTAAGCCAGTACCAACAACAGCGCCGGAACCACTCTGACTATCAATGAAGAGCTCCCACTCCCCGCTATCGATCTGGCGTATGCTTCCCTGCCCGTTGGTTACCCGCATAGCATCGACAGGATACGCAGAGCGAAGTCGTAATCTAAATGAGAACTCATCACTCACCTCTTCGTTGCGATTCCAGAAGTTGTTGGCTGCTTCATCAACACCTCCGTCTTCTAAGGGGTACACGTAGCGTCCCATGGAATGATCCACCGGATTCTGCTGCAGGTAGACAAGCCGGACTCTGACATCTTGATTCGCTCGTACCGGTGACACCTCCATATCAAACGTCCGGTAGTCATCCTGCTCTACCAGGGCCGAATCGAGCCCCTGCTGCTGTTGCTGTTCGTGCAGCTTCCGCGCAGCTTTTTTCTCCAGCACCTCTGCATGCACTGGCACTCCATCTATCCAAAAAGTGAACTCGCCAACGGCGGCATCTTTAGGTACAGGAAAGCTGTAGGTCGCATCCTTGTCTGTGGCATACGGATTTCTGAAAATCTGATCGATCTCAGTGGTCGCGAAACCATTCTCTATCACCACAGACACATGCTGCTCTGCCAGTATGAGCTCGGGGCTCCCGTCTTTAGGACTCAGCAGGCCTGCGGCTTGGGAAGACCCTGTAGCCAGTAACCCCAATCCCAGTACAGAAACGGCACCCAAAATTTTGGTGCACCTACCCAAACTGCTAATTAATCTATTTTTCAATAAGTTAAACATTTTTATTCTTCCATTTATATTAAACAACGTTTAATTTAATAGCGAAGCAAGGCGTATATCGGCCTTTGCTTAGGATATATTGAACGACGTTTAATTAATTTACAAGCAAAAATTGAACATCGTTCATTAATTTTTTTAACCAGCGCTCAAAATCTAAGTGATTCGGCCTCTAGCCGTTATAATCGCCAGACCTTCCTACCGCAAATTTACGATGGGCCGACGCAGCGACCACAGCCGAGAAGAGCTTCAGAGCTTAATCGTAGAAGCCACGCTGGACTTGGTTAAAGAGCACGGCGCTGAAAAAGTGACTGCACGGCAGATAGCACAAGCGGTGGGTTACACACCCGGCACTCTGTACTCAGTGTTCATTAACCTCCAGGACATCTTTCTGCACGTCAATGAATTAGGGCTGAGCACGCTTTTTGAACAATGCGCCAAAGCTATGAGTGCTCAGACGGAGCCTTTTGCAGCTATTCGCTCGTTGGGTATTGCCTATCTCGAGTTTGCTACCAACAACACGCATCAATTCGACCTGATGTTTGCCAGAGCAGACTCCCCTTCTGAAGAAGCGCCTGCTGCAATTCAAACACGCATACGTTCTATGTTCGACCTTATTGAGGAGCAACTACGAATATTGAACCCCGACGCTACAACGGCACAGGTCAAACTGGGTGCAAGAGCGTTATGGTCAGGAGTACATGGCACGGCAACTTTGCGATTGTCTGACCAGCTCTACCTAGATCGAAGTAGCAGTGACTCAGACGTCGTAGATATGTTGGTTAATAATTTCCTAAGGAGCTGGCAACATCGATGAGCTCCGCCACACACTCGTATGCGCTCGTATTTCTTCAGTTTCTTTGCATTGCTTTGTTGGCATCACCCATCAGCGATTTTTTCAGCCTGACATTTGTCACCATACTTGGCCTCATGTTGCTAGCAGACGCAGTAGCTCTGGCCCTCTGGGCACTCATCAGCATGAAGAGAGGTACATTCCGAGTTTTACCAGAACCCTCCGCCAACGCGCAATTGACCATGAACGGGCCTTACCAATGGATTCGACATCCTATGTATACCGCTGTGCTTCTGGCCGGTTTAGGGGCTGTATTGGTGCATGCAACATTATTTCATTGCATCATATTTTTATCTCTTTCACTGGTTTTGTATTTCAAAATTAGACGTGAGGAGACAGCACTGCTCAACCGTTATCCTGAGTACGCAGCCTATCGATCCCATTCCAAGGCGCTGGTTCCGTTCCTGTATTAGTTTCGCTGTTGTAGACGTTATAAGTTATGAATAAAAACGATCTTTGGTTTGACGCCTCATGCTGCTTTATAGCCAATCAATGGTTAGAACCACTTTCAGGCGAAACACTGGAACTCAGTAACCCATCGGACGGAAGCCTGCTTTGCCAGATTGCCCGATGCAAACAAGCAGATGTTGACAGAGCGGTGTCCACCGCACAAAAAGCATTAGGGGGTGAATGGGGCAAACTCACCGCACCTGAACGCGGCAGAATTCTCTATCGCATGGGACAACTTGTTCTAGAACGGGCCGATCAATTAGCCCGCTTAGAAGCGATGGATGTCGGCAAACCATTAAAACAGGCTAAGGCGGATGCAATTGCGCTAGCCCGCTATATGGAGTTTTACGCCGGCGCCTGCGACAAGGTACACGGATCGACAATTCCTTATATGGATGGATACACCGTTTACACCTTACGCGAACCACATGGTGTCACCGGACATATCGTTCCGTGGAATTATCCCATGCAAATCATTGGACGATCGGTAGGCGCTGCACTTGCCATGGGAAACGCTACCGTACTTAAACCGGCAGAAGAGGCTTGTTTAACGGCGTTGGCGTTCGCCGACATTGCCCGTGAAGCCGGTCTTCCAGAAGGTGCATTAAACGTAGTACCCGGATTAGGTGCAGAAGCTGGAGCTGCACTTAGCTCACATGCCGGCGTTCAACACATCTCGTTTACAGGCTCAGTAACTGTTGGAAAACTAATTCAATCAGCTGCTGCTGCGAACGTTGTACCCGTGACGTTAGAACTGGGAGGTAAATCTCCACAGCTTGTATTTGAAGATGCCGATATCGATGTAGCACTACCATTTTTAGTAAACGCTGGAATCCAAAATGCCGGGCAAACCTGCTCAGCCTCTTCAAGAATTCTGGTACATCGTACTCGTTACGATGAAGTCGTGGAAAAGATGGCAGCCAGTTATAGCCAATTACGAGTTGGTGCAGCCCTGGACGATCTTGATATCGGGCCGCTAATATCGGCTCGTCAAAAAGGCATCGTTAACAACTTTATAGACAAAGCTTCAGACTTACATTTAGCAGCACAAGGCTCTGTGTCAGATGAAGTCAACGATGGGGGGCATTACGTCAGCCCCATGTTGTTCAGCGGTGTCACACCTGAGCATACTCTGGCTCAAGAAGAAATTTTCGGTCCCGTGCAGGTGGTCATTGGTTTCGACGATGAGGAACATGCTGTACAGATCGCTAACGGAACTCAATACGGATTGGTTGCCTCCATATGGTCTCGCGATGGAGCACGACAGATGCGGCTGGCAAAACGACTTAGATCAGGGCAAGTGTTTATAAACAACTACGGCGCAGGCGGCGGCGTGGAACTGCCATTTGGCGGTAGCGGGCTTTCGGGGCATGGCCGTGAAAAAGGCTTCGAAGCCTTGTACGGTTTTTCAACCTTGAAAACGGTTGCCGCAAAACACGATTAGGGAGTAGAAAATGAATTCGACATCAACGAATACATCCGGAAGATTATCCGGTAAAAACGCAATTGTCACCGGAGGTGCATCAGGATTTGGTGCCGGCATCGTTCGCAAATTCGCGGCAGAAGGCGCTAATGTCATGATTGCCGACATCAACTTGGAAGCCGCTCAAGCTCTGGCAGCGGAAATCGGTGATCAAGCCGCAGCTTGTGCAGCCAACGTTAGCAAAAGCACTGATGTCAACGCACTTGTAAATGCAACGATAGAGTCCTTCGGCTCAATCGACATACTGATCAACAACGCGGGAGTCACCCATCTTCCAATGCCCATGGAAGACGTTAGCGAGGAAGATTTTGATCGCGTGTTTTCAGTGAATGCGAAGTCTGTATTTCTCACGGCTAAAGCGGTAGTACCAATTATGAAAGCTCAGGGGCACGGTGCGATTTTGAACGTTGCCTCTACCGGTGGTGTTAGCCCTCGTCCCAACTTAAGTTGGTATAACGCGACAAAAGGCTGGATGATAACGGCGACTAAAACAATGGCTGTGGAATTAGCGCCAGCGGGTGTTCGGGTTAACGCAATTAACCCGGTTGCTGGCGAAACACCCTTATTAAAATCGTTTATGGGTGAAGACACACCCGAGGTTAGAGCGAAATTCATATCTACCATACCGCTGGGTCGATTTTCATCCCCAGAAGATATGGGAAATGCCGCCTGCTATCTATGCTCCGACGAAGCCAGTATGGTTACAGGAGTTTGTATGGAGGTAGATGGAGGCCGTTGTATATAGTTATACGTTGGCCATATTGGCGCGCATTGCATCGATTACTGCAGCGTAGTCTGGCTCGTTAAATATTGCACTACCCGCAACAAAGGTATCCGCGCCTGCCGCGGCTACCTTAGCGATATTGTCCACCTTAATACCGCCATCAACTTCAAGTCGAATATCGCGACCGGTTTGATCAATTATCTTTCGCGCTACTTCAATTTTTTTGTAAGTGGAATCGATAAAGCTCTGTCCACCAAAACCCGGATTGACGCTCATGAGTAAAACAATGTCCACTTTATCGATGACCCATTCAAGAATATCCAATGGCATAGCTGGATTAAAAACCAAACCAGCCTGACAACCTTGGTCGCGAATCAACTGCAGTGTTCTATCAACATGTGTTTCCGCATCAGGGTGGAATGTGATTAGATCGGCACCCGCTTTAGCGAACGCTACTGCCAACGCATCTACGGGCTGAACCATGAGATGCACATCTAGCGGTACAGGCTTTCCATCACTCGTCACACAATGAGGTTTTATGGCAGCGGCAACCGCCGGCCCGATAGTCAGATTTGGCACATAATGATTGTCCATGACATCGAAATGAATCCAATCGGCGCCAGCATCAATTACGGCGCGAACCTCATTGCCTAAAGCAGCAAAATCAGCGGACAAAATAGACGGGGCAATTCGATACATAAGTACTCCTCAGCACGCCCCTTGTGGACGCTCTAAAGTAGATGGTGCCTATAAAAACACATGGACAAAGTTAGTGCGACAAGGATACTGGAATTGGACGCAATGGAGATAGATTTCACTAGAAAACCCGGATGTCTGCCTACCTATTCATCGACTACACTACACCTAAGCGTACGACGCGAACACAAGGTGCGTTAAATAACGGTAATTGGTGCATCCACGACCCGAGAAGCTTGCGTAAGACCTAACAGTGCAACTCTTCTCAACTACTTCGGGAATTTCCAGTGAAAACATTCCTCTTGTTGATCTCTATACTCTTCAGCCACCACGTGGTTGCGGACTTGTCGATCGCGCAGCAACATGTCGACGATGCTCAACTCGTCGGTAAGGCACGGTTCAAGGTACTGTTCTGGAGTGTTTTCGACGCCGAGCTGTATGCCGAAAAAGGTGAATTTTCACAAGACAAACCATTCACACTGTCCTTGTCGTATTTGCGAGAGATTAACGGATCAGAGATTGTCGCAAAATCTATGTCTGAGATTAAAAGCCAAGACAACTTCCCGTCCGAAAAACTAGCAACCTGGAAATCGACTCTGGATTCGATTATTCCGGATGTAGATACAAGCATCACAATCACTGGCGTTCAGAACAACAACTCTCACACACTATTCTATAAAAACGGCACGCTGATCGGAGAGATTAAGGATCCCGAATTCACTCGCGCGTTTTTCAATATCTGGTTAGGTGAAAAAACGTCTGAACCCAAGCTGCGAAGCCGCTTACTGGGAATGGCATATTGACGTAGCTTCCGGGCGCCGTATGATGGTTCCCATGAGCGAAAAACATTCAAATCACGATCACGATCACGATCACGATCACGATCACGA
>JAHDGK010000026.1:36665-70203 GCA_020627685.1 Granulosicoccus sp.
ATCACGATCACGATCACGATCACGATCACGATCACGACCATTCTCACCTCGACCCCACTGCATTGAGGGTCCGCTCCTTACAAACTTTGCTGACAGAGAAGGGGTATATCGAAGAGCAGACTCTCAATGAGCTGATAGATACCTACGAGAATAAAATCGGCCCTCGCAATGGAGCGCAAGTTATCGCAAAAGCCTGGGTCGATCCCGAGTTCAAAAAATGGCTACTTAAGGATGCTACGGCAGCCATTGCATCGATGGATTTCGAGGGTCGTCAAGGTGAACACATGGTTGCCGTAGAAAACACTCCCGACGTTCATAACATGGTGGTTTGCACATTGTGTTCTTGCTACCCGTGGCCTGTTCTGGGGCTACCTCCCACCTGGTATAAATCTGCGCCCTATCGTTCAAGAGTCGTCATTGATCCAGCAAGCGTGCTGGCTGAATTCGGTGTTCAGTTACCCGAACAGACACGCATATCAGTTTGGGACTCCACTGCCGAAGTTCGCTACCTTGTCATTCCAATGCGCCCGGAAAATTCAGATCACTTATCTGCGAACGAGCTGCAGGAGCTTGTTAATAGAAATTCCATGATAGGTACAGCGCTCGCCACACCGGTCAATGGAGTAAGTACGTGAATGGCGTCCATGACATGGGAGGCCTTGAATGTTTTGGTCCCATCGAACTCGAATCCGATGAAAAATTTCACGAAGATTGGGAAAAACAAGTTCTCGCTATCACGCTTGCAATGGGTGCCACAGGCACTTGGAATCTGGATCAATCTCGCTTCTCAAGAGAATCGCTTGAGCCTTCCGACTATCTAAGCTTAGGTTATTACCGAATTTGGCTAAAAGCATTGGAATCTCTGCTGTTAAAGCATGAGCTTGTAACGCAGCAAGAGCTGGACTCAGGACAGTCTCTTTGTAAAGCCAAACCCGTGCGCCGGGTTTTGCGATCTGCGGAAGTTGCAGCAGTACTTAAAACAGGAGGCCCTGTAGATAGGGAAGTTACCCAGAAACCTCGTTTTTCGATAGGCGATAAAATTCGGGTAAACAACATACATACCCCTACCCATACACGGCTACCATCGTACATTCGCAACCATGTCGGGATCGTCCATGCTATCCATGGTGCGCATGTTTATCCTGATGCTAACGCCCAAGGTTTGGGAGAAAACCCACAATGGCTATACAACATTCAGTTTAAGGCCTCAGAACTCTTTGGGGAGTCCAGACATCAGCACGACTTCACCCACGTAGATTGCTGGGAACCCTATTTAGATTTCAGCCATGACTAATTCAACAGATACGACACCTTCCCAAATCAGTAGCGAATTACTATCAGCTGTGCCATCAATACCGAAGGATGATCAAGGCCCAGTATTTAGTGAACCCTGGCAGGCAGAAGTGTTTGCTATGACGCTGATGCTTCATAAAAAGAAACTATTTAGCTGGCCGGAGTGGGCTGATCAGTTGAGCCGTAGTATTGCGGCGGCACAAGAAAGCGGAGACCCCGATTTAGGCAATACCTATTATCTGCATTGGTTAGATGCTTTGGAAACTTTGGTTACCGCCAAGGACATCGGTAAGCCGGGGCAATTGGCCGATCTTTATAAACAATGGGAAGCAGCCGCTAATACGACGCCACATGGTCAGCCAATAGTCTTACCACCAGCATCCAAAAACACGGGTGTGTAAACACTTTAGAATAAAACCGACAACAAAATTACCACTGTCGACAAAAAACCTGCAAACCAAACAATGGAGCGCCAGGGCACCCACCCAAACACATAGGCGGGTACGTAGATAATTCTGGCTACCAGATAAATCCAAGCACAAGCTTCTGTAACGTAAGTGGATTTGGCTGACAGAGTAACGGCCATTACTGCAATCGCGAAAAGTAACAACCCTTCAAAGTGATTATTCATAGCCCGAATCGACCTGGCTGTTCTAACACTAACCTGCGACTCCAGTGAACCTCCCAGACGATGTAAATCTCTTGGAGATAGGGTTTTCTTAGTTCCCAGTTCAATATTAGCCGGCACCGCCATCAACGCCATCTGCAAGACCTGAAGCAGCGCTGCAAGTACTAATACGTAGAGTTCAGGAGTCATCATTCAATTAGATAGTTTTCAAGTTATTGAGCACGAAGCGTAACCTCATAGCTAGCAAAATAGAGGCTACGGATAATCCGGTTACCAAACCAACCCACAAACCATGCGCCCCCCACCCCAGAACATGCGCACAAAAAATACCGAATCCAAAAGCTACCGCCCAATAGGAGAATGCATTGATAAACATCGGAACTCGAGTGTCCTGTAGTCCTCGAAGTGTACCGATCAGCATAATTTGAGCGCCATCGGATAATTGGAAGAGCGCTCCTAATAAAAGCAGACTACCCGCAAACTGAATAAGCGCTGGATCATCCGTGTAAATATCAGCAATGTTGAATCGGAAAAGAACCAGGATAGAAACCGTAAGACACGCCATGCCCAGCGACAGTATCGCACCACTGACAATTCTCAGCTTAACGGGTGCAATACTACCTAATGCAGCCGCCCTACCTACTCTGGCCGTTAGCGCAAATGACATGCCCAACGGCAGCATGTAGCAAAAGGCCGAAGCACTAATTGCTATGTGATGAGCCCCGGCTTCAATAACGCCGATAAAACCCATTTGAATGGATGTAGCCACAAACAATCCAGCTTCAAAAAACAGCCCGAGAAAGATAGGAATAGACAACATCAGCATCGGTTTAATGTGAGCCCACTCCGGCTTATCGAACTGCGCAAACAAGGCAAAGCGTTTAAATCTAGGTCCACGAAGAATAAGCAACAAAACCGTTGCCATCCCGATATTAACGAGCGTAGTGGCCAAACCGATTCCGAACAATCCCAATTTAGGTAATCCGAACCAACCAAGACCTAATCCTAAATTAGCCAGAATGTTGATAATCAAACCCAATGCAGTCACATACAACACGGGGCGAGCGAGTCCTGTGGCTTCACACACATTCCTGCTCGCCATAACCAACGCAAAAAACGGCAAGCTCCAACACGCACCCCATAGATAACTTTGAATGAGTGGCGGCAATCCTTGTGCAAACGGCAACCGGTCTACATTAGCGATAATCAGTAGAAGTACAGCCAATGCGACAAAGCCTGTGATGAGTCCCAACCACAAGCCTTGTCTGAATATCGCGCCAACAAAGACTCTGCGTTTTTGGCCAATAAGTCGAGACAGGGTCGGTGATAAACCTGCCATCAAACCGATGCAGGAAAGTGACACCACGAACCACAAACCACCACCGATTCCCCCAGCCGCCAATTCGGCAGAGCCAAGGCGGCCCGCAACGATGGCATCGACAAGGCCGTTCCCCATTTGCAGTAACTGAGCACAGATCAAAGGCACTCCAAGCTTCATAGTTCGCCTCAGGTCGGCTTTTAGTGCAGGACTACTAATACATTCCCGCATGGACCATGAATTATTTGAGGTGACGAGTGACACGCTGGAGGGCTCAGGTTCTTTAATTTAAGTAATTGTTAGGTATGCTGTTATGGGACGGCTATGAATACAACAGCTCAATAGGGTTATTAAACAATCTCGACGCCTATGACCAACGACAGTTCAGACAATACGAAATACCAACAGCTGTTGGACGAGGAAGTGTGGTCCTTTATTTATAAAAGTAATAGCTACTACCCTGCTGATGCGGCCAATCACACGATAGAGCAGCAACGGGCATGGTACACACAAATGTGCTTGGGATTCCAACCATTAGCTGAAATTCCCGTTACGCGATTAGACTATCGCTTCAGCGATCGAGAGGTTCCGGTCCGAGAATATTTACCGGTTCATTGCGCGCTCGGCACGACAACTCTGATTTACTATCACGGGGGAGGTTTTGTCGTCGGAGATCTCAATTCACACGATGACGTCTGCGCTGCCATTTGTACTCACACAGGATTTAAAGTCTTGTCTGTTGATTACAGCCTCTCGCCTGAAAAAAAGCACCCGGAGGCATTTTTAGATGCCTATGCGGTGTTTTCAAGAATCGCCTTAGAGACAAATCATAAAATTCTTCTGGCCGGAGACAGCGCTGGCGCAACCCTTGCCGCCTGCGTCGCAGCGAGGTCCAGGCGAGACGATAAACAACCCGATGCGCAAGTCTTAATATATCCCTATCTGGGCGCCCCTGCCAATGAGGGTTCGGCAGTTGAACATGCTAACGCACCACTGCTCACCACCAGCGACATGAAGTTTTATGAAAACATCAGAATTGCTTCAAGTCAGCCATTCCCTTCTGACGAAACCTTCGCCCCTTTGTGGGGTACTGACTTTTCCAATTTACCAACTACCGTCATCTTCTCAGCTGAATGTGACCCACTCAGGGATGACGGCCCTATCTACGCCGAAAAAATTACTCACGCTGGAGGCAAAGCCAATTGCACTGTAGAACCGGGGCTAGTCCACGGTTATCTTCGAGCCAGACATGGCTCAGATAAAGCGAATGCAAGCTTTACCCGGATACTCGATGCCATCAAGGTATGCGGCCAATAGCTACGCTTTGAATTTGAGTTTTAGCAACGATTGAAATACACCGCACCCACTACCGAAAAGAGACTCTACCTGCAGTCGGGTACGTATTTTTAGCATCGTAACTGTCAAAACTAGAAAGGCGCTGCGCGTTGCATTCCGTTTGCCAGCGAGATCCGGGCACAACAGCCGACACACAGGGAAAACGTTTACGGTATTGTTCTGTTGCCTCATTTTCCTCAATGGCAATAGCTAATATACCGGCCACTACCCCTTGTTGCCGTTCTACTAATTCAATGGCACCGGCCATCGTACCGCCGGTTTCAACCCATTGGTCAGCCAGTAACACGCGAGTACCCGGCGCAAATGCAGGTGTCCGCATTTCCATATCTTGTGTACGACCGGAATAGTTGCCATATGACACTTTGTCGGTATCTACACACAGTTTTCCGGCTTTTCTAATCGGTAGAAACCCCTTGTTTAAGCGTGCGGCCAACCCTGCTCCTAAAACAAACCCCATCGCATCAAGCCCTGCCACACAATCGAATTCAATACCTTTTAAATCTGCGGTGAAGTCATCAAGCAGATCGGTATACGCAGCACTGTTGATGTAGATGGACGTTGGGTCAAGCCACGCAAATTTTTCACCCTTGGTGTTTGGAGACATGATATTCAAATACCATCTGTCATCTCTCGGTCCCTTGTCCACATCAGCTTTGTTGTTCAACGGGCGTCTCCTATTGTTCGAGTAACATTCATCAACGAGCGAAGCTTCAACGCGTCAATGTTATAAAAGTCGTTATCTTTATTAATACCGGTTGATACTAAAAAACAATCCACCGTTTTATAGATCAACGCGTTTTCCGGAGTCACCCCTGAAGCTAAGGCCAAAGTGTACTCGCCAATGGCCTCCCGGAAAATATCAATTTTTTCAGGATCTGCCTCTTTTCCGGTAGCGATACCTGAAGTACAAACCGCATCCATATAATGCGTGGCTAACTCAGCTGACACGGCGTAATGTTCAGGTTTTACTTCTCTTTGCTTTTTGAAGCAGGTTCCTCCCATATAGAAACCATCCCAAGAAGATTTCTCCCTCGCGGCATTAATACGTAGTGCTTCGTCTTGATTTGTTTTGTCACTATGTTCATCAATACAAGCATCGTCAGCCCAATAGGCATCAATAATACAACCTTGCTCTTTTAGTTCTCCCAATACTGGAAAAGCGACTTCACCGGTTTGCGCTAAGAAATTTAACCCTAGCCACAACTCAGGGAAAGCAGCACGAACCTCCTTTACGATAGGAAGAAATTCAGGGTAAGGGAAATCATGGTTTATTAAAAAAATCCCGTGCGCGCCCTCATGCAAAGCAACATGCACGTTCCTGATGCATTGCTCCGCGTCCAGGGCGTGAATAACAGGTGTTATCACGGGACCAGGGCTATTAAAAAGGGCGTGAAAGTCTTCTCGACGCATAGGGACTCGATTTGTCATCGAACAGGGTAGTCAAAGATAACCTAATTGGCTTAGGATGGTCGAGACCAATAACCGAATGCGGAAATTCTCGTTTTTTGCTGAAAATTCTACTTACAAGAGAGAACTGATGAAAGATAAATTGATATCCGACAAACTCCCTACAAGCCGTAGAAAGTTCTTAAAGTACGGTGCCGGTGCTTCGGCAATCATGGCAGCGCCCTACATTACTCGGGTTAGTGCTGAGCCTACGACTATCAACATGTTGGCGTGGTACGGACATGGTGAGCCAGACATTGTCGGTGAGTACGAAGAAGCTAACAATGTGAAGTTCCAGGCCAAATACTATGCCGGCGGAGACAACATGATGGCGCTCATTGCGCAATCTCCTCCGGGCACATACGACATCATTTTATCGGATGGCGAGTTTGTCCAACAGTTGAATGCAGCCGGGTACATCGATGAACTCGATGCCGGAGACTATAATTTTGACGATATGTTGCATGAAGACTTCACGCAGTTTCCTGGTCATTGGGCAGATGGAAAATTGCACTCAGTGATGGTAAGAGCCGGGCATCTCGGGGTTTCGTATAACAAAAATTTCGTGACAGCCGAAGAAGCCAAAAGCTACAAATGCTTTTGGAAACCCGAATTAAAAGGCAAGGTTGGCCATTTTGACTGGCACTTACCTAGCCTTGGCCAAATGAGCTTGTTAAACGGCAATGGTGCCGGATTATGGGATTTAGACGATGCTGCGTGGCAAAAGGTGCAAGACACGACATTGTCCCTGCGTCCTCAGGTTGGCGGTTTCTTTGACTACGGCGGTACATTCAACTCACTCAAAAACGGTGAGATGCATGCTATGTGTGGCATCGGAGATTGGATCACGGGTGTTCTTGAAAAAGACGGCGCACCTGTTGCCTCTGTTATCCCTGATGAAGGTGGAATACAGTGGACAGAGTCTTACTGCATTGGCAAAGGCAGCGAGAAGGCCGATTTAGTGAAAGCGTTTATTCAGTACATGCTTTCTCCACAAGGTCAGGTTAAGTCAGCTCAGATGGCAGCCTACCCCGGCATTGCCATTACAAAAGCCGGACGTAAACTGTTAAATGAAGTTGATGCGAAAGAAGCTCAACGTACCGGTCAAGTAGATGGTTTAGAAAACGACCCCATCACGCTAATCAATGAAGGTCGCATTCACTATCGAAACATTCCAGTACAACAAAGTTTGGAAGACTGGAACGATTTCTGGTCCGAATACAAAAACGCGTAATCGCGACTGCGTGCTTTAAAACGACTCTTACGTTTCAAGAGCACGGCAAAGAGATAGCTGCGACTCACAGAGTATGAGTCGCAGCAAACCAGAAACATTTCAACGCAATTGCTCATGTCGCAAACTGACACTGCCATTCGCAAATCAAAATCAAGTCAACGTCTATATGCGTTGACGTGGCGGCTACCTATCATTGTTTGGCAGGTTCTATTCTTCGTAGGCCCCTTGCTGTTTCTGATTGCAATGTCTTTTTTTCTAGTCAAAAACTACCGAATGCACGAAGCCTTCGAGATGGTCAATTGGCAGAAAATGTTTTCCCGCGATTATTTCCGAGATAGTTACTTTTTCACGCTTGGCCTTGCTATCGGCGCCACGGTCCTATGCTCTGTCATCGCGTTTCCAGCAGCTTTTGCACTCTCATTCAAAGTGTCTGCAAATACGCGGCGTTGGGCACTGTTTTTTTTGATTATCCCGTTCTTTACCAGCTACCTGGTTAGAACGTTTTCCTGGTATGTCATTCTGGCAGAGTCCGGTGTTGTGAACTCCTTACTGCAGTTTATCGGACTAGGCCCTTTCACCATGCTCAATACCGTATTCGGCACTATGGTGGGGTATCTCACATTAACGTTGCCTCTGGTTATCGTTCTACAAACGTTTTCGATGAGTCAGATAGACAAGAGCTACATCGAAGCTGCCTATAACTTAGGCTGCGGACGCATTCGCACTATTACATCTGTGATTATTCCATTGGCAAAAACAGGATTAGTAATCGGCGCTGTGTTTTGTTTTATCCTGGCATTTGGTGACTTCGTCAGTCCCTATTATTTAGGTGGATCTAAGCCTCCCACACTGTCAATTCTCATCATCGATACGACGAAATCCGGGCAACAGTGGCCGAGGGCTGCAGTCGTTGCCATCGTCATGATGCTTACGCTCTTCACCGTTGCATTTGCCAGCATTGCTTACGCCTACCGGAAGCGACAGCGATGAACAGTGAACGTATTAGCAGTTGGATACTCAAGGGATACCTGGTACTTATTTTCCTGTTTGTTTTCGCACCCATTATTGCCAGTGTTGTTTTTTCATTTAACTCACAAAGATTTCCAACGATACCGCTTGGAAGTTTTTCATTAGAGTGGTATGAAAAAATCTTCAACGATGCCGATATCTGGACGGCCGCTCGAACCAGCGTCATTGTGGCCATCTGCACTTCAATACTTTCAACGTGTATTGGGTTTGCAACGGCTTACACCGACTACCGATATCAATTTCGATTTAAGGGCGTGTTTTTAGCATTAGCCTTACTCCCGCCCACTGTCCCACTTATTATTTTGGCTCTGGCAATGCTTGCCTGGTTTTCCAAAATAGGCATTTCAGGGCAAATTAGCAGCATCATTTTCGCCCATACGGTTTTGTGTACACCGTTTGCCATGGCTATCATCAGGCTGCGATTGTCTCAGATGGATGAAAATCTGGAAGCCGCTGCATGGAACCTTGGAGCATCTCAGTGGGCAACCATGCGCACCGTCATTATTCCTTTCACTCGGCCTGCCATCATCGCCTCTTTATGCCTGACAGCGGCAGTATCGTTTGATGAGTTTGCGGTTGCCTGGTTTGTATCCGGATTAAACAAGACCATACCCGTTGTCATACTGGAAATCGTTCAAGGCAATATTGACCCTCAGGTCAACGCTATTGGAACACTGGTCTTTGTTATTTCAATGACTCTCGTCATCATCGCCCAGGTGCTGATCATGACTTCACAAAAGCGCGATTCGATAAACTGATTTATGAGTGACACACTGGTTGAATTCCGTCAGGTCGTAAAACGCTTCGATGATTTCGTTGCTGTTAAGAGCCTTAATTTGTCTATTGCCGAAGGTGAGTTCGTTGCTTTAATGGGCCCCTCCGGTTGCGGCAAAACAACGACTCTGCGCATGTTGGCAGGTTTAGAGAAACCAACATCGGGAGAGATTATTCTCAATGGTCGCGTAATGAACGATGTCAGCGCGAGCGAGCGGGATACCCCCATGGTGTGGCAATCGCTAGCCTTGTTTCCTTTTCTAAACGCACGGGAAAACGTCGAGTTTGGCCTTAAAATGAAAGGGGTAGATGCACCCGAGCGTCGCAAAAGAGCCATTCATTGGCTGGAGCGGCTCGATATGGGTGAATTTATTGAACGTCCCGTAAATCAACTGTCCGGTGGGCAACGTCAACGAGTTGCATTGGCGCGTTCTCTGGTCATAGAACCCAAAATACTCTTGTTAGACGAGCCACTATCAGCGCTCGACGCTCATCTGGTTATCCGTATGCAAGGGGTATTAAGCAAATTGCAGAAAGAGCTAGGTATTACGTTTGTGTATGTCACCCATTCACAGTCTGAAGCGTTTGCCATGGCTGATCGTGTCGTCATAATGGGTAATGGCGATGTTGCGCAAGTGGGCACATCGCGAGAAATATACCGCTCACCTGCCAATAAATTTGTCGCTCAGTTCGTGGGCCGGAACAATATATTAGGCGGCAGTGTGAGCTCCATCGATGGCGATCTAGCTCTCTTCGATACGGAATGCGGACAATTTGCGCTGCGTATCCCTGAGGGCAAAACATTCCAATTAGGACAGCTCATCAACATATCAATTGCGGCAGATCGCCTGCGACTTCAGCAGCATTCAGACTCCGCTCCAAAAAACAAACCGATGGACACTGGCACTAACCAAGTTGATTGCACACTTATATCTGAGGAATTCGTGGGCGCTGTTGTGACACTGTTTTTCGAAACCAAAGACGGCACTGAGCTAATGGTACAGGTACAAGAGCGCGAGCTTGATCAACTGAAGGTTTCTCAAGATACTCTCTATACCTTGTCATGGGCCGCTGACTCAGCGCATTTGTTAAGCGACTAAAACCCGTGCGTGCGGGCACACTCTAAGCTACCTACTCTGGATAGGGAAGTTGCTCGATGCGCGGCTGCTGGGTAAGCACATGATTGGCAATGTCTTCGAGCGGCGCAAACCAGACATCATCTCGTTTAACGATGTCTTCTAGCCAGATCTCGAACAGCCTCCACCGCGCCAAACGCCCAGTCAGGAAAGGATGCAATACCGGCATCCAAAAACCACCCGTTGCATACGCAGCATCAAACTCTTCAAAAAAAGCACGAAGTCCATCGGACGGCGCACGTACCGGCATCATGTAGCCAATTTCTTCATAGTGAGCAAAGGGAGGCCAATCATCATTTCCCCAGTGCGGTGGCATTTCGACCAATCGGCCGGCTTCAGTTTGCATGACATAGGGAACGTCATCGGCCATGAGTGAGCTGTCATAAAGAAAGCCACGCTCTATCATACGGTCTATCATCGCCTGGGTCGTGCTATAGACCGGTGCACGGTAACCTCTGGGCATGCGCCCGGTCATACGTACATGCGTATCACAGGCTTTGCTGAATAGCGCTTCTTCAATTTCATCAGAATGCGTTGCAGGATTCTCGTGTCGCCAAGAGTGGTGAGCAACCTCATGCCCGGCATTTAGCATGGCCTCTACAGTTTCAGGGTAACGCTCCATGCACCAAGCGGGCATAAAAAACGTTTGCTTAAGCCCCATACGGGCATAGGTATCCAAGATACGAGGCATTGCAACAGTCGGCCCGTATCGCCCCATCGTGACTTGTTGAAGTCGGTCGTGACCGTCGTCAGGCAACGCGGTTCGTATAAGGCTGTCCGCGTCTATGTCAAAGGTAATTGCACAAGCACAGCGTGCACCGTTTGGCCATTCGATCATATCGCGCCCCCCATTTTATATACGTGCGACCCAGCTGTTTGCACTCGCACCCGAGGTTCTCTAAGCCTCTTCTGCCTGCAATTCAATTTCGATACGTTGCCGGACTATTTCATCGCCGACTTCTGCTAGCAATGAATCTCTGTACTGCTCCCAACCCGCTCTATCGAGTAGTAGGATTATTGAGTGCAACGCACTGTCCCTGAAAAAGGAATCTGAAATTTTACGGGCTTTGGCGACACAGCCATCAACGATGTGTCGAAACTGCCCACGCTCATAATCGTCGTCAAGCTGCTCTAAGTAAAATTCTGCATACCGACAACGGGCCATAACCCACTGGACATGCTTAGCTTCCTCAATGTTCTCTTGCGGCTCACCCTCGTTTTCTGCATCAGCGTCAGAAGGGCTCACCAATGCCGGTGAACTTTGCGCACGTTGTTGCGCAGAAGCAGCTTGCAGATTTTGTGGCTGATCACCAGTAGGTAATGACTTAGCGCCGGAGGCCCCGAGGATCTGATCAATTTTTCGATACTGTGTCAGCTTACTGGCCAACCAGATGATTATGACTGCCTCGATTACAACAATTAGGAACAGAATGCTGTTGCTCATCTTGAAACCGGTAAACGTGAAACTATCGTCTCAATATCGTACCCGATTGCGGTGCCTTGAAACAGTCCATGTCAAATTTGTACTGAAATTCGTCCGAAAAGGGAGCTATCAGGCCACTTTCTTCTGGACGAGATCCGATTGATTAAGTTCGGAAACCAGCTCTGGCAGGTCTGCTGCCGTAACAGGTTTCGCGAAATAAAACCCCTGAACGAGATCGCAGTTGAGCTGTTTGATGAAATTCAATTGCTCTTGTGTTTCGACGCCTTCGGCAATTGTCACGAGATCGAAACGGCTCTTGAGCAAATCGATGGTTTCGCTGAGCTCTTTTAGCTTTGCGCCGCCGGTTAACTTTCTGACAAAGGAGCGATCAATTTTCAGCACGTCCAAGGGCAATTCCGCTGAATACTGCAAGGAGGAATATCCAGCACCGAAGTCGTCTACCGCAATACGCACACCGTTAGATCTTAATAACTGAAAATTCCCGTTAACAGATGCCAAATCGTTGGTCAGCACGCTCTCCGGAACCTCCAGCTGCAATCGAACAGGATCAATATCGTAGGCTTCTAGAATTTTAAGCACTGCACCTGAAAAACCCTTACTCATCAACTGCGGCCCAGCGACATTGATACCTAAATGCCAAGGGACTGGGTCGAAATGTTGCCAATCTACCATTTGCTGACAACCCTTCTCCAATACCCAAGTACCCACCATCGAAATTAATCCCAACTCTTCGGCGAGTGGTATAAATTTAGTCGGGGGTAGAATCCCGCGAGTGGGATGCTGCCAGCGTATAAGAGCTTCAACACCACTGACTAAACCACTGGACAATGAGATTTGCGGCTGATACCACAGATCAAATTCTTGATCGGAAACCGCTTTATGCAGATCCTTGATTGAACTTTGTTCTTCGCGCAATGTGATGGCATGAGCATGGTCAAAACTCACTATACGGTTTCGACCTTTGCTCTTGGCTTGATACATCGCCATATCCGCGTGGCGTATCAAGTCATCCATGGTCACGCCATCTCTGGGATAGAAGCTGATACCAATACTGACTCCAAGGGATACCTCAACACCATCAACCAGAAACGCATCGGAGAAACTCTCCGCAAAGTTCGCAGCGCGCTCCACAGCCTCTCTTAAACGAGGAATACTCGGAAGAACAACCGCAAATTCATCTCCGCCAAGTCGAGAAAGCATATCGCTCTCACTCTTACATTGTGTCAGTCTTTGCGCAACTTGTTCGAGTACGACATCGCCGGCAGCATGGCCATAGGTGTCGTTAATATCTTTGAAACCATCAAGGTCGAAAAAAAGCACCGCTTTGAGTGTTTCGGAATCGGTCGATTTATTCAACAAGTCAGATAAGAAATCTTCAAAACCTCGCCTGTTCGGCAAGCCTGTGAGGCTATCGTGAACCGCTTGATACTGCACTTCTCTCAACAACTCATGTCTTTGAAGCGCTGTTGACAGTTGTCCGATTACAGTGTGCACTGTATTGACATCGTTTTCATCAAAATCGCGTTTATCCAAAGAGCGACAAACAACCAACATACCCCTCACCTTTGCATTTGCCATAACAGGCACGCATAGAGTGCTTCCTATTTTCTGCTCACGTCTAAATGCATGAATCTTTGCAGACTCTCGTGGGTCTTCAATAGTTCTATTAATTTGGGCCGGCAGCTTGTTTTCAAAACACCAACGGCTTACCGTCTCATTAATCAGGTCAGAGCTGATAGATTCACTTAAGACAACTTCGTCGTTGTTTCGCACCCAGCTGGCATAGGCATGAAGGGTTTGGTTTTCCTGCTCCACGTTGTACAAACTAACACGGGATAAATCCAAAGCATCGAATAATTTTGGACAAACATGCAGGGCCAAATCATCCCAGTCTTGTATCTCATACATTGCTGCACTTATCTGACTAAGCGATTTGCTTCTGAAAAGTTCACGTGAGACAGATTCACGCTGCCGGGCATGATGTATTGACAACGATGCTATAACCGCAACTTGTTTAAGTAAATCTAAATCGTCCTGTAGTGGCTGCCCCATTTCGGCAGTAACAAAAACAACACCAAGAACTTCTCCCGCAAAAGTAAGCGGTAACGATACGGCTTGGATATTAGAATCAAGCTCTAAAACACAGTCAGGATGATTATTATAGTCTTCGACGTACTGAGCGACCCCGGTCGCCCAGACTTTCGCAGAAAGCCCAATACCGTAAAAGCGTTTTGCCCCAATCAGGCTTTCGCTTAACGGTCCACAGGCTGCCAGAACATCGAGGTGATCGCCCGTTTCATGAACCATATGCATATATGCACCGTTCGCACAACTGACATTCACTAGCTCTCTGGCAATGTGTTGAAGCAGAGTGTCAACAGATTCATGTTGCAGCATGGCAGCCGTTGTCTCACCGAGCTCAGACAACCAACAATTATGGATAAGCAGCGTTTGGTACCGAGCTACTAAAACTTCGTTTATATCCAGCTTACTACCATCCACGCCATCACCTGACACGCTCTCTTCAAGTGCACTTAGTTCATTCCTGAGTGGTTCATACCAGTCGGACATAACTGCTTAGCCTAATATTACCTTACAGTGCTGGTAGCGGCCGGTTAGGCTAACATGTTAGCTTGC
Source organism: Granulosicoccus sp. (assembly GCA_020627685.1). Classification (GTDB taxonomy): domain Bacteria; phylum Pseudomonadota; class Gammaproteobacteria; order Granulosicoccales; family Granulosicoccaceae; genus Granulosicoccus. The sequence continues at coordinate 50,961 of JAHDGK010000026.1, forward strand.
AAAGACTTACCATCAACGCCAAGCCTATAGAATGTGACTCAAATCACGCACGCATCTGTAGTCTTACTAACAGCGTGCACCATTCACTGAGTCACTGCGCGTGGTGCTTGCCCACAACGGGTAGATAGGAGGACCCTAATCTCCAGTTCCCGAACGCTTTATCTCCGCTTGATTAAACTCTGCAAACATTTCAGCAATGGCAGCTCCCGGAATAGGACGGCTCAGATAATAACCTTGTGCCTCATCGCAGTTGCAATCATATAAAAATTCAAGCTGCTCCCTGGTTTCGACACCTTCTGCAATGACCCTCAAATTCATGCTATTTGCCATCGACAGTACCGCCCTCACGATGGCTGAATCATGCACGTTGCTTAGCATGCCTTGAACAAATGACTGATCAATCTTAAGCCTATCAATTGGGAAATGCTTTAACTGACTCAAACTTGAAAATCCAGTTCCAAAATCATCAATGCTGAGCTCATACCCCAGCTGCTTCAGGGAGTGTAGAGTCTCCACAGCACTAAACGTATCGTCGACTAACACGCTTTCCGTTATCTCCAGCTCTAGCATGGCAGGATCTAGTCCAGAATCAGACACAGTGTTATCTACCAGCGTTAAAAAATCCGGCCGGATGAACTCAAGAACAGAAATATTGACGGCTATTCTTTTTAGCGGCACACCCGCGTTAATCCACTCAACCGCTTGTTTGCACGCTGTGCTTAGCACCCACTCGCCAATTCCAACGATTAAGCCCGTATCTTCAGCAAGCGGGATAAAATCACCGGGTGAAACAAATCCCAACTCATCGTTGTTCCAACGAACCAGAGCTTCAACACTCTCAAGCTTACCGGTTTCTAAATTAAGCTGAGGTTGGTAATGCAAAACAAGCTCATCTGATTCGATCGCAGAACGCAGTAGCTCTTCCATGCGATACCGGCGAATCGAATTAGCATCTAGTTCCAGACTGTAAGTCTGATAGCAACCTTTACCTCTTTTCTTTGCTCCATACATCGCCACATCAGCGGTCTTCAGAAGTTCGTCTACCGAGTTACCGTGATCGGGAAAATGAGAAATTCCAATACTCGTTGAAGTATGACATTCGTTCTCATCAAGCTCGTAGACGTCTGAAAGTGACTCAGTGACATCTTCAGCAAATTTGATTACTTCAGAGCGCTCTTTAAGACCCGTGAGAAGCACAGTGAACTCATCGCCTCCCATTCTGGCGACGGTACAAGGCCCTTCTTCCAAGCCGTATGCCTTATTAACCTCATTGGCACACGCCTGTAATCGCTCGCCCACTTCCTGCAATAGAAGATCTCCATAGGCATGACCAAGACTATCGTTAACGCGTTTGAAGTTATCAAGATCAAGGAAAAGAACAGCTATGTCTTTCGGTTCTTTTCGTCCCATCGCGATGTCGCGAGCCAAACGCTCACAGAAAAGAACTCGATTGGGCAGGCGCGTAAGACTATCGTAGTAGGCCAGCATATGGATTTTTTTCTCGGCCTGATATTGTTCAGTAACATCATGAACAACACCCCATTTTCTGACTATCACACCGTCAGAATCAAAATCGTTTCGAATACGTACGGTGACGTGACGCTCTTCCCCGTCTTCGGTAAACAATCGCTGCTTTAGCATTGATTCAGGCTTGGTGTGATCAGACACAAGCCAGTTGAAAAGTTTGCTGCGATCTTCTTCGGCAACGTACTTCATAAACAACGATAGGGTTGACGCTTGACTCTGCGGCTCCAAACCGAGGAGTCTGAATAAATTATCTGACCAGATAAGCGCGCCTGTGCTCATGTTGTATTCCCAACTACCTAAGCTGGCGATTCTCTGTGCAACGTCCAGGCTGCTGTGACTGCGATCGAGGTCTTCCAGAATTTCACTGGTCCGAAGCATATTATTAAGCCGATGGGGTAACAGTGGCCAGTTCACAGGCTTCGTTGCGAAATCTGTCGCGCCCGATTCAAAAGCCATATCGACGGCCGCCGCATCGTCACGCTTGGTAAGCATCAGTATGGGCAACCTGACGCCTTGCTCTAGCATGCGGATCTGCTCACACGCCTTGTAGCCGTCTGTAATAGGCATGTCAACATCGAGTAGAACAACATCGGGTGCGTTGCTTTCAATATATTTTAATGCGTTTTTCGCATCAAGCACGCTCTCTGCTGCAAATCCGGCGCGATTTAAAAATTCCACAGCGCGACGACACATCGCTTCATTGTGATCAACAACCAATACTCTAGATACTTTTGAATCCAGTGTGCTCATTTTATAAAAAACAACTCGATCACTGATTCAATAAGAGATTGAAGACATCGTACATACAGCGGAATCTATCCTCACCTATTCAAGTGGCACGGCTAAACCGGTTCAAGGGGTTATTCGCTATGCAAATAACCTAAGAACCCACATTGGACTTTCACTCGTCCACATGTAGTAAAGCGGATAGATTGGATAGACCCTGAAGTTTTCCACAGCAAAACTCTGCTTACTTCACATTTACATGCGCTTAAACAGAAAGTTTAACGGTAGAGCTCCAGAACTAATGGCTCGCTGGAACCCGGGTTGATCAGTAATTGCCGGATACAGACTCGCTAATTCTGCGTGTTGCAGCCTCAACCGCTGCTGCACCATGAGGGATTTTTAGCGCTTTAAGCCCGGCATCGATACAGGCCAGCACACCAAGTAACGTGGGCGGATTCAAATGCCCCATATGTCCGATGCGAAACACATTATCTAGAATGGCCTCCGTGGAGCGCGATCCTAAACCCACCCCCAAGGTAACGCCCATTTCCTGCTCACACCAACGACGCAAGCGCACAGCTTGCCCACTACCGGTTGAAATAGCGGTGACAGCCAAGGATCGGTTAGCTACCTCAGGTACCCTACATCGCAGATCACCGTCTATACCCCATGCATCTACAGCGCTCCACACACACTGAGCGAGTATTCTATGGCGATTCCAGACCGCATCGATTCCTTCCTCCATGATCATATCAAGCGCTTCACGAAGACCATACAAATGATGCGTAGGCGGCGTGCCACAAAAATGTTCGGGGAACATTGTAGGCTGAACTCTAGGCTTCATATCCCAATAGGGTGTATTCAAATTTGCGGTCTCGTGATGGCTCCACACACGCTCTCCTATAAACAACAACGCAATACCAGGAGGTGTCATCAAACCCTTTTGACTGGCACTTAGAAGTACGTCTGCACCGAGCCCATCCATGTCAAACGGTTCGCACCCAAAGGAGGCGATTGCATCGATCATAAGTAGTGCGGGATGCCCCACATGATCTAACGTGTTCCTTATGGAGGCTATATCGTTGCGTGATGAAACTGCGGTATCCGTTTGAACCGATAAAACGGCTTTAATCTGTCGCCCGGTATCTCCTTCCAGCATCGATGCGAGTTTCTCCTGATCAATAGCGATACCCGGTTCGACCTCCAGCGATACCACATCAATGCCTAAGCCAGCGGCCATAATCGCCCAGCCTTCCCCAAACCGGCCGGTGTTGATGACTAGTATCCGGTCTCCTCGACTGAACAAGTTGCACAAGCTCGCTTCCCAGACTGCATGCCCGTTACCGTGATAAATAGCGACGTCGCCACTGCAATTTGCCAGACGCTTTAAGTCACTAATGACTGACTTGGTGATATCCACCAGTTCGCCTTCATAAATATTTGGCGAGGCGCGATGCATCGCTCGTTGCACACGATCCGGAACAATGGATGGGCCGGGAATAGCCAGATGGTGAGGACCGTACGCTAGTGACATAGTGGGAAAGCTAAAAACCGGAATAGGATACTGCCTGACTTTACACCAAAGCTCCGATTATTCGATACCATGAGGCACGTTCTTTACTGAAACTTGGAGACACAAAAATGGCAAAAGGCTACTGGATCGCGAACGTCACTGTCACTGACGAAGAAAACTACCCCGAGTATCTGAAAGCCGGGGCTCCTGTTTACGAAAAATACGGCGCGCGATTTGTTGTTCGCGGCGGTCGTTGCCAAGGTATGGAAGGCTCTACGCATCCCAGAAACGTTGTTGTGGAATTCAAAGACTATGAGACAGCGGTAGAAGCCTATAACAGCGAGGAATATCAAATCGCTAAAGCGCTAAGAAATAAATACGCTGACTCCAATTTTCTTATTGTTGAAGGGTTCGAGTAGCCCGGTAAATTCTGCCACTTGTGAGAGGCACATCTGATGTACATGTACCAACAGCTGTTACACAGAGCATCTACTCAAAATCCGATTAAGGTAGGGCTCATCGGCGCGGGTAAATTTGGCAGTATGTTTCTCTCACAAGTGCCTTCAACACCAGGTCTGACAGTCAGTACTATTGCAGATCTGAATCCTGCCGGTGCCATGGCAGCTTGTCGTTCCGTTGGATGGTCAGATGAGCTCATTAGTACCACGCGCTTTACCGATGATGCCGAGCAGATGCTGAACCAAGCAGATGTTGACGTCGTCGTTGAAGCAACCGGCAATCCTGTTGTTGGACTCAAACACGGCAAACTAGCGATAGACAATGGGCTTCACATTGTCATGGTCAATGTCGAAGCAGATGTCCTTGCCGGCGCAGTGCTCGCGGAAGAAGCGCGTAAAGCTTCAGTTGTTTTCTCCATGGCTTACGGAGATCAACCTGCCCTCACCTGTGAACTTGTGGAGTGGGCCCGATCGAGTGGTTTCCAGGTTGTTGCAGCAGGCAAAGGTACAAAGTATCAACCTGCATATCATCACTCAACACCCGACACGGTATGGGAACACTATGGACTAAACGCTCAACAGGCTCACGAAGCCGGCATGAACAGCCAAATGTTCAACAGCTTTCTGGACGGTACCAAATCCGCTTTAGAAATGGCTGCTATCTCTAATGCAACCGGATTAGCAGCACCCAGCGAAGGCTTACTCTTTCCACCGGCAGGTATGGATGACCTGGCCCATGTACTTCGCCCGCGCAACGACGGCGGTATTCTTGAATCGGCTGGACAAGTAGAAGTTGTGTCCTCTTTAGAACGAGACGGCCGACCTGTTTATAAAGACTTACGCTGGGGTGTGTATGTCGTAGTCGAAGCCCCTAATGACTATGCAGCAGCGTGTTTCAAACAATATGGAATGAACACCGATGACAGTGGGCGTTACTCTGCCATGTACAAACCATTCCACTTAATTGGACTTGAACTCAATCTCTCTATACTGTCTGCAGCACTCCTCAATACACCGACCGGTAGCACTCAGAGTTTTAACGCTGATGTTGTCGCCACCGCCAAGAAAAACTTAAAAGCTGGTGAGGTCTTAGATGGTGAAGGAGGATATACCGTTTGGGGAAAGTTATATCCGGCAAAAATATCGACAAGCATTGGAGGCCTGCCCATTGGCTTAGCCAGCCACGTCACGTTAAAACGAGACATTGCTATTAACCAGCCAGTTTTATGGCAGGACGTTGATATAGATAAGACGCAAGAAGCCGTAAAGTTACGCCTGCAGATGGAATCGAGCTTAGCGCCCTGATTCCATAATCTCACAAGCAACTATTGGCCGTTCTGCGCGTATTAGATAGCAGGATTTAGCCGATAACTGAAAAACTAGACTCCATGTTTATGGGTCGCTTTCGAGAGTAAAAGCCTGCGTCTATAGTGTGGTTGATATACGGTAAGTTAAATTGAAGTGGCCGGGTATCATGATCATTTCCAGACTCGCAGTATTCAACTAGCGATGCCATTAATTTACCGGCTATAGGTGCGTTTTTATATTGATTGCCGCTCGAACCACACGCCATGTAATACCCGGGCAAACTGGATTTATCATATATGGGTAGCCAGTCTGTTGAAGCGTCGTATAAATCAACAATACCGCGGGTTTTCTGCGGAATACCTAAACTCGGTACGCGTTGACCATAGCGCATCGCCTGTGTAGTCCATTGCTCAGTAAATTCCCGGTTATAAACCTTATCGTCCTCTACCCACTGATGCGGGTCGCATTCCGGATCTTCGCTGCCTATCAGAATGTGATTACCATGTTCAGGGCGGCAATACAGAGAGATATCGCTGTCGCTAACCATCATTCCGTCTTTTTCAAAATCGTATCCTTCAGGTGCAGGGACGTGAACCACTTCTTGACGAAGTGCTCGGGTAGTTATCGTCATGTCATCTAAGACATCTGCCATTGCGTTGATCTTGCACGACGCGGGGCCAGCAACATTCACTACTACAGGCGCATGTAATTCCTCACCTCCCACAAGTCTGACCCCACTTACGCACCCGGCCTTGGTAAGAATTTGGTCTACTTCAACCCCCATACGGAACTGTGCACCATACGCACGAGCAGCATCCGCAAGATTCTGAGCTGAAAGCGCTGGATCGGTAACGTAGCCGCCATTGGGCCAGTAAACACCGCCAGTTATACGCTTACCGTTTGACTTACCAAACAGTGGATCATCGGCAGCTCTGGGTGGCGTGAAGCTCTCTAAATTGTAGAGTGGAAGTCTTTCAGCGATGGTCTCTGCTGACCAGTCTTCGTAAGGGCAATCCAGTCGACGGCTATTTTCCATATGGTTCACTAGAAACCCATTGGATTCCGACTTCATCACCAAACAACCGGTTTGGACAAACCGGGATAATGGAGTATCTCCGGATAACTCGAGGTATTCGGGCCAATCGCGCCAGTAGTGAAACCCCTCCCAGGCAAACGCAGTTCCATCGAACGTTGAATAATGCATTCTGATGCAGGCGCAGGAGCCAGCAGTTGAACCATGACCTACCTGCGAATTGCGATCGACAGTCAACGTTTTCTTACCAGTCTTCGCCAGCTCAAAAGCCACGGCTGCGCCAATAACTCCAGCGCCAATAATAATTACGTCAGCGGTATTGCTCATCGGGTTAACTCAGGATGTTGGTAGGTATAAAGGATATGTTATCAGGATCGTATGTTAGCTCTGGACTCATCTGTCCGAGCAGCACAATACCACCAAATTTGCCTTGACCTTAATCCTAGTCGCGACGCTTTAAGCCAAAAAAGGTCGCTAACTCATTCCGCAGGACGAATCTAGCCAGCCGCTGAGATCTTTTCGGAAATGCGTGCCCTATGCTCTTGCAAGCGTTCTTTGTCGTCTGTATCGAACAGTTTCAGACCGACAAGTGTCGCGGCTTCAAAAAACAGCCCTACGCTGATCCCCAGATCGCCACGCTCAATTTTATTCAGTGTGCCGCGATTAATTCCAGCCTGCATGGCTAGGTCCACTTCACTCATCCCACGTTGTTTACGGGCAAGTTTAATCATCTGCCCCAGCAGTAGAATCGATTCGGTCGTGAATTCTGTGTAGTTTCTTTCTTCTGGAGATTGCATGGTTAGTCGTGGCTCCACGTTACTCAGCTGGCACACCCACTCACCGTGCATGCGCTATGCCACCCTAACCAGAGCTGGACTGAATCTGTCGACCTTGCAGCTCACCGAGCAGAACTTTTGTGCACGTCTGCCGATTTTCCGACAGACATGCAGAGCCATCAAGCAGCGTTACTTATAAACTCCATAACCATGGCCGCCGTCCACGTGAATGTGCTACCGCCACATGGCTCACCCGTATTGGGATCGTAGTACTCGGCAAATCCGGACTGATTTATGAGCTCCAAACTTGACGACTCAATACGCTGTACGAGTTCTATATGGCCTGCTCTTCGTAAACCATCGGCAATGAGATAGTTAACAATAAGCCAACTAGGGCCCCGCCAATAACGTTTGGAATCGTAGCGTTCGTCCGTTGGATCATGACTGGGCACCAAATATTTCGCTGACTTACTAAGCTCATCTATACGTTGCGCCACAGCAGCAGATCGATTCTCCGGAAGCGCTGCGATGACAGGAATCAGGCCACCCACTGAAGCACTGTCGACCAACTCGCGACCTTCACGGTCGTAACACAGATATTGTTGAAGAGAATTGCTCCACAGCGTTTCCAGTGCGTTCAACCCAAAGGCTGCACGCTCTTTATTGCGCTGAGCAATGTCTTCACGGCCCAGACGACTAGCTAGCTCAGCAATGTCAGCGCATGAGCGAATAAGAATGGCGTTAAACCCCGGGTCAACAACCTTAAAAGGTGATGCATCATGAAGCACGCTGTTGTCCCAACCCAGACTTCTAAAATGCTGGACTAACCAGATATAACGATCATACTGAGCTGCTGTAGGGCGATGGTCGGCACTAGCATGTTGCAAATCACGTCGTTGATAAGGCTCCAAGCCTTCTGTAGGCACACGGTCTAAGGCGATGTCCCAATCAACTGAGTTGTCCCGGCCGGACTCCCATGGATGAATCAATGCAACCAGACCCGTACCGTGTGGATCTCTGTTGGCATAAAACCATTCGTGCCATCGGTCAATTTTAACTAATAGTTCTGCAGCTTCTTTATTCGCCAATTCAGTGTCTTTCGCCCGATCAAACAATCGCAAGGCGGCGAAGCCTGCAACCGGCGGCTGAGTAATACCTGTCGTTGGAATTTTTCTACCGGTACTCCATACCTCTGGCCCCGGGAAATAACCATCATCCATCTCGTGGAAAACAATATGGGGAACCATCCCATCATCCCATTGATGTTCGAACAGAGTCTTCATTTCGGCCCAGGCGCGCGCCTCATCAATGTGCTGCTGTCCAATTGAAACAAGACACGAATCCCAATTCCACTGGAATGGATATAACCCACTGGTTGGAACCGTGTAATGACCTCGATCATTTACGCGAAGCACTTCTACTGCGCGCTCATACATGGACTGCTGGACGTTATTAGAATTCATGATTCTCTATGTATGGAAAGACAGACTAAAAACCGACAAATGCAATTGAATAGCGATTAGTTAATTGCCAGTTCAGATTCGGGGTCAAACCAACGCACTCGATCTGGTTGCGGCGACCATTGTAGCGTATCTCCCGGACTAACCTTCGCATCACTATCCAGTACGATTCTAAACAGCTGATCGTCAACCTTGCAGCTTGCGAGCAAATGAGAGCCGAGAGGTTCCAAAATTCTGACACCTGCCGACAAGCTGTCATCATTTGCGGCACTACCATTGCCTGACGGGCCATGAACCACAATATCCTCAGGCCGAATTGCAAATTTCAGCGTTTTACTCGAGCTATTGGGTCCTTTAATCTTTACGCCGTTGACATTCCACCAACCATCGCCGGCGTTCTCGGCGCTCAGAAAATTCATCGGCGGATTACCTATAAACGAGGCCACGAAGTGCGCAGCAGGATTTCGATAGACTTCCACCGCGCTGGATGCCTGCACAATTTTCCCACCATTCATGATGGCAATTCTGTCAGCCATACTCATCGCTTCGACCTGATCGTGAGTAACGTAAATGGTGGTTGTCTTACTTTCAGCCAGCACCGATTTAAGTTCCGCTCTCATCTCCATGCGAAGCAGCGCATCAAGATTCGATAAGGGCTCATCCATCAGCAACACCTCGGGCTCTGTTGCCAATGCTCGGGCTACCGCTACTCGCTGACGCTGACCACCACTTAATTGTCCGGAGTATCTTTTCAGCAAGCCTTCGATATGCATAAGAGTGGCCGTCTTTTCAACGCGCCTGTCTATTTCCGCTTGATCGACTTTCGACATACGAAGGCCAAACGCTATATTTTCAAATACCGTCAGGTGTGGAAAAACCGCATAGTTTTGAAAAACCATAGCGATGCCTCTGTCTTTTGGTGCAAGCTGATCAACTCTTTTGTCACCAATCCACACTTCACCGGTGGTCGCCGTTTCAAGACCTGCAACAATTCGCAGAAGCGTCGTTTTGCCGCAACCGGAAGCTCCTAGTAAAACCAGGAACTCCTCGTCAGCAACTGTCATGTCTATAGAATGCAGTGCGTGTGTATTTCCGTACTGCTTTGCAACTTGTTTAATTTTAATTTCAGCCATTGTGGTGTCCTCAGTATTAGTTGAATAGCAAGCGATCGCAGAAACTTATCTAGCGATTTGCAATGCCCCACATGGAAAAGAGGTACTTGCGCACCATGAAAATGAACAGTAGAGCCGGAAGAACGAGTACAGCCCCACCGGCAAATTTAAGATGAAGTGGTGAATCACTAAGCCCCTGCAACAAGAATGCAGGTAGGGTCCTATTCTCAATGGTTAGCACCGCTGCAGCGAACACTTCATTCCAGGAAATAACAAACGCGAAGATGGCAGACGCGGCTATTCCGGGTAGAACCAACGGAAAAATAACCTTCATAAAGGCCTGAAATCGGTTACAGCCCAGAGTCCAGGCAGCCTCTTCTAGTTCGATCGGAATGCCTGAAAACAGTGAATAGGTGATGAGTACGGCGAAAGGTAAAGCCAACGTTGTATGTACGAAAGCTAATCCAAGTACTGAATCATCTAATCCCACTCTTATATACATAACTGCAAGTGGCAATGCTAAAAGCGGTAATGGAAACGCTCGTGTCATCAATACTAATACGCGAAAAGTATCCTTACCTCGGAAGTCGAATCTGGACAATGCGTATCCAGCAGGCGCTCCAGCAGATATTGACAAGATCATGGTGACTGTCGCGACCTTGATAGAATTCCACAAAGCCTGACCGACCCCGGCATAGTTCATAAAGAACTTCAAACTTTCAGTGTCTACAACAGGGAATGCTTTTTTAGGGTAAGAAGCTACTGCTTCGGGCGATGAAAACGTATTCACCAGCAACAAGTAAATAGGTACCAATACCCAAAGACATAAGAGAACTACCGCACCCGTAAAAAAGTATTTATGCCAAGAACCTGCAGATTGTACGGGGCCAGATCCGAAACGATTTGCTTCACTCATACTCTTGCCCCCTTGGGTGTTCTAAGCCCCCACATAATCAACAACGTACAAGCAATAGAAATGGCGAGAATAACCATCGCGTAAGCGGCAGCGACATTCGCATCCTGTAAATCAAATTGCCACGTGTATATTTCGCCCATCAAGACCGGAAGGTTCGTACCTCCAAGTGCGACCACAACGGCAAACACTTCGAACGCCATAATGATTCGCAAGATCATCGCTGTTTGCAAACTGGGCTTCAGCATAGGCAGAGTAATCTTGGTGAATCGTTTCCAACGACCCGCACCGAAGACTTCTGCAGCCTCATAGTATTCTTTTGGTATAAGCCCCATACCGGCCACTAAAATGACTAGCACAATAGCAGTGGCGCGCCAGACTTCTGCGACCAGAATAGCGAGGAAGATAGTGCCCTTGCTTTGGTACCCCAATAGACTCATAGGCTGATCGATGAATCCTAAGCCTTGCATAGCACTATTCAAGAAACCAGTTTGATCGAATATTGCCAGCCAAATGATTCCGGCTGCCAAGTCGGAAATTCCTAAAGGAATCGTCCAAACATAGAGGATTAGGTCTCGGCCACGCTTCATACCGTTGACCAATGTGGCCATGTATAAAGCTAAGCAAATTTGAAATGGAACCACAGCTAACGCTAGTAGTAGCGTATTAGTGAACGCTGTGTTGAATTTCCAATGCGAGCTCATCTCTACAAAAAAATCTGAAGTGAACTGCCCGGAATCGTTTACAAAGGCCTGCCAAGCCACTAACCCGAACGGATATAAGAAAAACAAACACAGAAAAACAGCTGCAGGCAACAACAAAAGGTAGGGAAGACTTTTCGGATACATATAACAACCCCTAAACATCAGTGATTAGCGCGCCAAGGGCTGCGCTAAAATCGGCGAATTACAAAAGTACTTAGGAGGGGGCCGCTTGCGCGGTTAAAACTCTCACGCTGAGCTTAATGAAAGCTCAGCGTGAGATAACGCTAGTCGAACTTAGTCAACAGGGCATGCACCGTCTGAGGCTGCATCAGGAGCCCAGCATGGAGCACCAGCTTCTTCCATGATCTTTCTTAACGAATCAGCTTGATCATCAAGTACTGTGCGAACGTCTTGACCCGCAAGAACAATTCTCTCGAAAGCATCAACATAAACTGCGTTGAACTTTCCACCCAAGTCACCTAAACCGACAGGCAGTAAGCCTGGGTTCGCATCAGCAGAGCCGGACATTGCAGCAATTGCAGCACCAGACTTCTGTACAGCAGCAGGCATATCAGCTGGAAGCTCTACGTCAACAACCGGGAAGAAGTTGGTTGCTTTGAGAGTTTCAATTTGAGTTGAAGGTTGTAGCAAGTAAGACAGCAGCTCTTTCGATGCGGCCATATCAGGTGATGTTCCTGGAACAGCTATACCGACGACAACTGGCATAAAACCACGACCTGTTGGACCTGCAGGAGCTGGGAACGCAATGAAGTCATCTGGACGCGAATTGAACGCATCAGCCACACGGGCTGTGTGGTCGAATACAACCCAGACTTCTTCAGTAAGCAGTTGCTCTTGCATGAATGAGAAGTTAGTGGAACCTGGGTTCGTGTAGCTCCAAAGCTCTTTAAACTTGTTCCATGCAGTTTCAGCTTCAGCTGAACGGAACTTAGTCACCATGCTATTGGTGTATGAGGGATACATATAGCCCTGGAAGAAACGATGCTTCAAGCCTTTAGGACCTGCAGGAAAACCAAATTTAGGAGAACCTGTTTCCTCTGCCATATTCTTTGACCATTCAATGAGCTGATCATAGCTAAGAGCATTGATGTCAGCTCCTTCAGGCAGGAAAGGCAGAGCTTTCTTGTTGGCAGCCATGATGTAAGTAGCCTGCATCCAAGGGATATATTTTTGCTCGTCAGTGCCTAGCTTACCCAGCTCGAGGAACGTGGAGTTCACACCATCTACATTGACATCTGAAAGATCAGACAGATTGTCTGACAAAGAGATTAGATTTCCATGTAGTGAACCTAGCAGACCAATTTTACCTTCGCCCGCTTGTGCTTCGGCTTCAACACGTGTTAGCCATGGGCCGTTATCACTGGGTTGAAAGTCGACTTCGCCCGAGAAACCAGCAAGCACTTTTTCTCGTACCGCTTGCGCCTCTTCCACAGGCTTAGCCTGTGTGGACCAGAAAAGTACTTCCGCTGAAGCGGCACCAGATGCTAATAAAGACATCCCCGTTGTTAAAGCAACAACTAAGGACTTACGCTTAAATGACATAACTCTCTCCGATTGAGTGGTGGCCTTTAAGGATACGGCCGGGTGTAATAAACACAGCTTGGAATAATCGCTTTCCACACGTGTTTGGTAATGCAACTAAAATTATTCGGTGTAGAGGCATTAAGAAATCCATTGACCCTACTACCCCTTGGTTTTACTAACAGTTTTGAGGCTGTTAGGTACAGGCTTTGGAGCAGGTCCGTGACTGCCCCGTCTGATGAATATGGGTGAAACAAGCTTTTGCTGAATTTGATCGGGCGTGTCCAACGTGTCCAGAATTAAACCAGCTGTTTGTTGTGCAGTACTTCTTATAGATTGATCAAACGTCGTCAAACCCGGGTTTGAATAGTGCGCGGCTGGGATGTTGTCGTATCCAATGACAGTCAGAGATTCTGGCACGCTGACTCCCAATGACGCTGCGTGCTCGAGTACGCTCAAAGCAAGCTCGTCGGTAAGTGCAACTATGGCACTCGGTCGATTCTCAGATTCAAGCATCGATCGTATAGCCTCGCCCCACGATGCGGTATCGAATCGTGGTACGTGACGTGTGGTAAGTGTGACATCTGGATCACCACAATCCTTTATTGCCCCTATGAGCCCATCCTCTCGATATCGTCGAAAGGTCATTGACTCAGTGATTGACAACAGCCCGATCTTCTTATGCCCTAACTCTTGGTACAACCACTGAAAGAGATCCGAAAAGGCTTGCTTACCGTCGGTATCAATCCAACTGTAATCACTGTGATCGAGTGTTCTGCCGTGTGCAACAAATGGAAATCCACGCTTAACAAGGAAATCTACACGCTCATCTTCTTCGGCAATACGAGTGAGCACCATCGCGTCAGCCCGGCCAGCGTCGACAATGTGCTTGAGCACAGTGGCTTCTGACTGCGAACTTGAAACAGTTGTCATGAAAAGATCTCTGCCCTGCTCGGCCAAGCCTGCGCTCAAACCGGTGATGTACTCACCAAGGAATGGATCGAGAATCGCAGTTTCGCGAACAGGCAACAGGAATCCGACAAAACCGCTGCGACCAGTTACCAGCATTTTGCCCGCTGAATTGGGTACGTAATCGGCCGCTGCGGCAGCAGCTCGCACTCGATTCTTCGTGGCTTCGGCAACATCCGAATAACCCGCCAAGGCTCGTGAGACCGTTGTAATAGACAAGCCCAGCTCGGCTGCTATCGCCTTCAACGTGCCTTTTTTGGGTGCGGTTATTTCCATGACTCTGCAGATCGAGAAATCGAAAATAATCGGCAGATCGTCTTATTTGTGAATATCTGTAACAAATCAGCCTTTCCAAAACGTTTCGGATGGACGATATCACATAAGTTATGCCGTGAAAACACTAATCACAATATTTTTTGCGAGCACACCTCCTCAATAAATCACCTAAAAAGACCGGGAGGTTGTCTGAGGCGATGCTGAAGAAGCCCGCGTTATCAGAGCGCGTGATGAACAGAGAGCAAGGGTAATTCTCGAGGCAAGCGGGTTAGCTTCGACTCATTGTTCAGGCTTGTTAGTAACCCAGTTCGGCGGCCACGTCTCGAGCCACGGACTTCCATTCGTCCAACTTATCACTCATGGCGATACGCTCTAGGAAATCATGATCCAATTTGGATTCCACCACATCATTGGGCTCCTTCTCAACCGCCCAATGAGCCAGATAGTTGCTGATGTGGACCACCCCGACGATATCCAACTCATGTGAAAAAATCGCAGAAGGCGTGTCGTGGAATGTCACAGCCTCTACCACTGACGTGGGTACGCCCCATAAATTCAGGAAATATCCGCCAATTTCGGCGTGGGTGCATCCAAGGATATCCCGTTCAGCAGCTGATGACGCCCATGTATATGGAGCACCGTCTTGGACACTAACCAGAGACGCAACGACTTCCGGCCGTTCGATGGCAATAATTATCTTACCTACATCGTGCAACAGACCCGCTGTCATTAAAGCTGATGAGCATTCAGAAGCCGGTGCTATCTCTTTGGCTATCGATGAACATAGCTGACTGTGTTTCTGCATAGCCGAGACATCGAAGTAATCCATCTTGGGAATGTCTTTTGATTTTTCGAAAAGCTGATCCGCAAGCAATAGAGATCGAATGACTTCAAGCCCCAAATGGGTGACAGCTTGACGAGCAGAAACAACAGACACCTGCCTTCTAAAAAATGAAGAGTTGGCTAGCTGCAGAATTTTCGCTGTAAGCGCTAAGTCCTCCTCAACGAGATTCGCTATATCGTGAACTGAGCTATCACTTGAATTGATACTCTCCAATAATTTTCCCTGCACATTTTCACCGGCTGGCAATCTACCTGCAGCACCCGCTAACTCTTGCACGATAGGGTTATCAAACGCTTCAATTAGTCCTGTATCACGCGAAATAACTTCATCAAGTTCGTCAACTGCGCAAGGTTTGGTTAGATATCGCTGCGCTAACTCAGTGAGCTTAATGGTGTTGTCTTCATCGGCATAGCCCGTTAAGGCAATTCGAACAGCATTCGGATGATTGTCCTTCGCGTACTGAAGCACTTCGATGCCACTTAGGCCAGGCATTCGCACGTCAGAAACAACAACGTCGTAGTTTGAGTCTGTCATCTTTGAAATAGCGGCATCGCCACCACAGGCGAATGTCATATCCCAACGTCTTCTAAATTTACGAAGGGAATCTTCAAGGCCATCAAGAACAGCAGGCTCATCATCGACAAATAGGATCTTTTTCATGCTGCTAAGTCTCTGCCACCTTCTAACTGGGGCGATAGGCTTCCATTGTTGTTCGAAGCTATAGGTAGTTCAATAAAGAAGGTCGTACCATGCTCAGGAGATGTCTCAAAATACAGGCGACCGCCATGTTTCTCTACGATTATATTGTGAGATATCGATAAGCCTTGACCCGTGCCTCGCCCCACTTCTTTGGTTGTGAAAAAGGGATCAAAAATACGATGTTGAATGTCCTTTGGGATACCAGTGCCATTGTCAGCCACGCTGACGATAACACGCCCATTTTCCATTCTTGTAGACACTTTTATCGTGCCTTCCTCGACGTTGTTTTCGGCAATGGCGTGCGCCGCATTGACGACCAAGTTCAAAAATACCTGATTTAAATCACCCAAATAGCAATCTATCAGTGGAATTTCTTGTAAATCGGTTTCTATTCTCGCTACGTACTTATATTCGTTGCTAGCAACCGTAAGGACTGTGCCCAAAGCACGGTTGATATCCGCGTTGTCTTTTTCTTTTCTATCCGGGTGAGTAAACTCATTCATAGCACTCACAATTTCGGTTACACGCGCTATACCTTCTAACGCTCTATTGAGCGCCTTAGGCCCTCTTTCACATAAGTAGTCAAGATCTGCATCTTCAAGTTTTTCTTGGAACTCCATGACTTTCGGATCCGCCATCAAGCTATCTTGAGAAAAGTAGCTATTTAATGTGTTGTTTAGGCCTCCAAGATCTGACAAGGAGTCATTCAAAAAACTAAGACTACTGCCAATGTATTGCATCGGGGTGTTAATTTCGTGAGCAATCCCAGCCGCTAACTGGCCAACAGATTCTAGTTTTTGCGCATGTCTCAGTTCAACTTCCACACGCTCTCGTTCCTTCATCTCATGTTCTAATACCGATTTGGATTCCAACAGTTCTTCCGCTTGACGCTCCAAAGCTTTGGTACGCCTTAGAACTCTCTCTTCCAGCTCCTTGTTCAAGTGTGTAAGCTCATCTGAAAGACGCATACTGTCATCCAAAGAAACTTTCTGAGCCTGCACCAGTATGAGAAAGTCAGACATTGGGCTATGCACAGGAAAATCATTCAGTGAAAATCCCAGACTATCCAACACGTCTACATCTGTTACCCAAGGCGATACCAGGAAAACAAAATGGGATTGGTTTTCGCTGACAACCATCTGTCCGCGCAATACGAGATCGGGGTGTTTTTTCGAGGCAAGTAAGAAAAGTTTGTTCTTAAATTTGGCTAGGTCTGCAACACTTTTTACACCTGACGGGTGCTGAAACGTGAAGTGATCAAACAAGCTTTTATTATCTTCATGCACTTGCCCAATCTTTCTCTCTAGGGGCTCTCCAAAACTCAGAATACTACCTAAATCATCAATCACGATATGAAACGGAAAAGCTTGCGTCAATAGCTTTTCACTAAGTTCTGATGAATGGAATAAGCCCGTCATGAAGGACTATGCCGCCTTCTGCTGCTCGAAAGTGACTAAGAATTTTTCTATGGGAGATTCACCAGCAACCGTCTCCATATACTCAACTTCTACGGGAGTGCCAAATCTCTTGCCAAGCCCGCGTACTAATCCAACCAACATGGGTGCCAGACCAGCCCGCTCGCTCTGATATTCAACAACAAGCCGTCCACCTGACAGTTCTTCACAGGTAATTTGGGGAGGTCGAAGCTCTGGAAAACTTAAGCGAATTTGTGCGTGAAGGCTATCCATATTTTGTAAGAACTCAAATACAGAATCGCCGTAAAGAGACATTGTCTTACCGTAGCCCTCGTCAACAGTAAACTGGATCCAGTGCTCACCAAATGCTTCGAGTATTTGTTCAGCAGGCGTGTCAAGAACCTCACTTGCAGCACCGACCAAATCATAAGTGACCTGATCCGGATAAGGCTTCATCATGATGAAGGATTGGTCAACACCTGCCTTCTTCGCGATTTCCTGCCACTTAGCATCACCAAAATTGGATTTGACTAATTGCTCAACCGCCTTATTTACAAGTCCATACATACAATCTCTCTCCACTCACTACTACCCTCAATTTTTCGGCAGAAATGGTAAAGAAGTGAACAACGGCGTATGGATTCCGTCTATTGGTTATAGACTTCAGACCTATCGAAATGATAAGTACGTCATATTTTGGCGAGAGCCTCACTTATGACAAACGAGCGATCGGCTGGTACTTGGGGTTTTCTGTAATTAGCTTGGCAACTAGAAGCCAGAGTTTCAATGAACTCTGGCCGTTGGACTTAAGCTTGAAAGTGCTTAGGAAGAGCGCAATGGCGCTTCCAATTGAAGAACCAATGAGGCATCCAGATTGAGCGCAACCGCTAATTTATCTAAATAGACTCGCTCTTCCGCATCATCCATATCGACAACCATAGCAGAAGCAATGTACAGCTCTGCTGCAGTCTCAGGCGTATCTGCCAGAGCAGCAATTCTGTTGACATCAACAGGCTTACTCATTTCTGCCAACAAAAAGCGCGTAACGTCTTGCTCCAAACCCAGGTTATTAATTTGCTGAGTGATCATGTTCATCTCTTCATCGTCGACATGCCCATCGGCTCGAGCCGCAGTGATCATGGCTTGCATTAACGCCTCACTGCGTTTTGCAGCCGCTTGGTCGGCCAAATCGTTAATTGGAGTGCCAACGTCAAACTGATTAAGGTTCAGGGATGCCGGTTGAGCCGTCTGGTTGTTGATCTGGGCAGGCGCAGCGCTCGGGGGAGTTTGTTGGGATTGCTGTGATTGCCAATCGGTATACGCTTTGTAGGCCAAACCGCCAATCGCTGCAGTGCCGCCTAGTTTTGCAGCCTTCCCCACAAATTTACGGGTGCCTTTGCTTCCAAACAACAGTGCTACCGCCCCAGCAGCCAAAGCGCCTGCGCCAGCTCCTTTGAGCATGGCGGTACGTTCGTCGCCAGCCGGTGGAATAATGTTTCTTTCCTCGGCCATTTGCATTCCGGCCGTTGTGGCGCGTTGAGACTTATCCAGCAAACCGTCTAGTATCGCTTTAGCATCCATTGAGTAATCCTTAAGTTAAAAAGTTTTAAATACAACCTGTTAAGGTTGTGGCACACCCAAATATTTCAAGGAGTTTAACTCCTGAATAAGTGTGCATCAGGTAACAGGGTATGAGTGCAATCCCTATAGCGCAAGGCAATCTAACTTGTATGCTGAAAAATTGCACATTCTCTCTCCGACCCACTACAGCCACAGAGTACGGGGCATTGAAAAGGCCCGATAAGCCATTTTTTATGGAATTGCCCCAAACCTAAATCTGTCGCTTTTTGGGGTGCCTCAACGTGAGTGCACCCCCTGAGTGAACCGTTAAATCAAATTTCTAGATCTTTCAATACAGAAAGAAAGTTAGTCATCTTCGTCATCTTCGTCATCTTCGTCATCTTCGTC
>JAHDGK010000002.1:0-3883 GCA_020627685.1 Granulosicoccus sp.
ATAGAGGACTTCAATGGTTTCCCGAAGCCCGGCCGCACACTATCTGTAACCGCAACACACAACTTTTAATACAACTCATCCAACGCTACAGTAAACTCACTAACCTAACTATGAATACAATGATTCCAAGAACAACGGCTACTCGCACCGGCCTAACCCTTCTGGGTCTACTCGCTTTAAGCGCTTGCAGCAGCTCTGACACCCCAACTACAACTGTTGATACAAACACAACCAGTTTTGCGTTTGCATCAACTCGTGCAGCTGACTACAGTGCCTACCGGGTAGATCGAATTTCTCTGACCAACGGTAATACGGTAGTAGGCAGCTATCCTGCCACCAGCGCAGATTCAGTCATCACCACCGATGGTACAGACTTGTATCAAATCGGACGTTTCGGCACCGACACAATCACCCGCTTCGACCCTGTAGATACTTCAATTACCGACTATCAGTACTCTGTTAATCAGGACGGTGATGCAAGCGCTAACCCACAAGCCATTGCATTTTTAAACAGCAACAAAGCATACATCACTCGCTACGGTAGCAATGCCCTGTGGATTATCAACCCAGATGCCGCTAGCGAAGAGGATTTCAAAATTGGCGAAATAGATTTATCCGCCTACGATACTGACGTACCCAATATGACCGATGCCATCATCGTCGGTAGCAAGTTGTTTGTCTTGCTTGAACGTTTAGAGGGCTTCGTACCTAACAAAGTTGCTTACTTAGCCGTTATAGATACAGAAACAGATACTGAAATCCAGACAAATCAAGGCAACGACGGATTAGCCGGTATCGAACTTTCAGTTGTGAACCCCACCGCTTTGCAATACAACGAAACTACCGGTGAAATTTATGTAGTGGGCCGTGGAAATTACTTTGAGAACAGCACAGTTACTACTGACTTTCACAGTGGCGGTATTGAGATTATCGATCCGGACACTTACGAACACTCAGTACTGTTGGACGATGGTACTGATGCTGAAAACCAAGGCTATTTCGTGGATGCAGAAGTCGTAAACGCAAGCTTAGGCTACCTTCTTACTTACGCATCATTTGGCGTTACAACCCTTCGTACATTCAATCCAACAACCGGTCTTCTTTCAGAAGAACTCTTTGAAGGTTTGCAAGACGCTGATATCACGACACTTGCCCAAGGACCAGACAATCATCTCTGGGTTGGTATAAATGGAGAATCCAACGGTTATATGAGAATTGATCTGGCAACCGGTGATTTTGCGGGTGAATTAGTGACGACCGAGCTTGTACCTTCCGGCTTGGAATTCATTAGCATTCCTGACGCAGAGTAAGACAATGACTTACCAACGTTGCTTGCTGCTGTTGGCAGCGTTGGTTTTTGTCCTGTCGCTAATCAGCCTGTGTCTGGGGCAAACCTGGATTGATTTGCGACAGGTTTTTACGCTACCGTTTACTGATCCCGACGCCACCACTGCGGTCATTATCCGCGAGATAAGACTCCCGCGAACGCTTATCGCAGTCGTAGTCGGTATGTCATTGGGCCTCTCGGGCGCAGCCATGCAAGGGCTATTGCAGAATCCCCTTGCCAGCCCCGGGCTTGTTGGAAGTGCGAGTGGCGCAGCGTTGGGTGCAGTCACTGCATTGTATTTTTTTAGCGGTGTTTGGCACCCTCAAACAGTACCGTTGGCTGGCATGGTCGGAGCATTGATCACAACAGCTCTTGTCTATTTAATGGCCGGCAGAGACGCAACGGTCAGTACTTTAATTTTGGCGGGAGTTGCCATCAACGCATTGGCGGCAGCCGGTTTATCTCTGCTCCTGAATTTAGCGCCCAGTCCGTTCGCAGTACGCGAACTCGTTCTTTGGACATTAGGCGACCTATCCGATCGAAGCCTCGATGATCTTTGGTTAATGCTACCGTGCACTCTGGCAGGTTGGGCTCTACTACTAGGTACGGGACGCTCTCTCGATGCATTGACCCTTGGCGAGCGAACCGCAACTAGCATGGGTATTAACACCTATTGGATTTCCTGGCGGATATTTATTGCCGTATCGCTTTGCGTGGGCGCAGCTGTCGCGACAACCGGAATGATTGGATTCATAGGATTGGTTATACCGCACTTGCTTCGCCCCGCCGCTAAGCAACAACCGGGAAAGCTTCTACCACTTTCCGCATTAGGCGGCGCTGCGATGTTACTGAGCGCAGACATCGGTGTGCGATTAATCGACTTATACACGCACTTACCCGTGCCTCTTAAAGTCGGCGTACTGACAGCACTTGTCGGTGCTCCATTTTTCTTAGCGCTTATACTTAAAAGCCGGCACAACTACCTCAGATAGGTCGACTGATGAGCCTTTCTCCATGCCTGACGGCAACTGCTATCGATATAAAAAAATCAGATAAACACCTGGTTAAGAATGTATCAATAGATGTGGCTCAGGGAGAATTGATTGGACTGATCGGTCCCAACGGTGCGGGCAAATCGACACTACTCGCGGCATTAGCCGGTGTTGATGATCCCTCTGCGGGCACAATTTATTTAGGCGATGAAGCTATTAAAGACATACCGATAAAAGAGCGCGCCACTCGCATCGGCTGGTTAGAACAACTCGGCACAGTGCATTGGCCGGTATCGGTCGAGCGTTTAATTATGCTGGGGAGAATTCCACATTTACCCTCTTGGGGTAAGCCCCGACAGGAAGATATCGATGCCGTAGAGCATGCCATAACCGTTGCCGACTGCCAGTCTATCAGGCATCAAATTGTAACAACCTTATCGGGTGGGGAACGCTCCAGAGTCCTGCTCGCCAGAGCCCTTGCAGCAGAGCCAACACTGTTGTTTGCGGATGAGCCAGTCTCGGCTTTAGATCTTGGTCATCAGTTGCAAACCATGCAGCTTTTACGAGACTTTGCTTGTGGCAACAGAGCGGCTGTCGTTGTGCTGCATGACTTGTCTCTAGCAGCTCGATATTGTGACCGTCTCTATTTGATGAACAATGGTGAGATTACGGCACACGGCGAAATCGCTGCCGTGCTCAGTCATGAGAACTTAGAGAAAGTGTACGGGGTAAGCGTGATCAGTGGCTGCGAGCAGGTGCCCTGGATTGTGCCGCTTGAACGCTTAACTGATGAACGTTAAGCAGACTTGAGCTCGTCAGGTTCAATAAGTTTTAAGAACTCTGGGGCCGGGATCGGCTTACTGCATAAATACCCTTGGTACTCTTCGCAGTTCAACGATTGAATGTGAAACAACTGTTCCGGCGTTTCGATACCCTCGGCAACAACCGTCATCCCCAAATCATGCGCGAGTGATATCACGGCTTTAATGATGGGTATGGGCTCTTTATGAGACCGAATTTCACGGATGAAAGACTGATCTATCTTTAACTGATCCAAAGGAAAACGCTGCAAATAACTTAGTGAGGAATAGCCTGTTCCAAAGTCATCAATCGATATCTTCACACCCAGACTCTTCAAATTCTGTAGCGTCAGAATATTTGCCTCAGCATTTTCCATGATCATATTCTCGGTCAATTCGATGATCAAAGACTCAGGTGGCAAACCGCTGTCTTCCAAGGCACAACTTACGGTATCTAGAAAATCAGGTTCGTGCAGCTGGCGAATAGACACATTGACCGCAATTTTAAAATTCTCATGTCCCCTATCCTGCCATTCTTTTGCTTGTCGACAAGATTCACGCATCACCCATTCGCCAATCGATACGATCATGCCTGAGTTTTCAGCAAGCTCAATAAAATTAACGGGCGATACCAAACCTAGCTCAGGGTGTAGCCAGCGAACCAACGCTTCAGCTCCGGCTATTGTGTCTGTCTTGACATCTATTTTCGGCTGATAGACAACATAGATTTCCTCATTCTCAACCGCTGTTCTTAGCCCGTTTTG
>JAHDGK010000002.1:3983-34114 GCA_020627685.1 Granulosicoccus sp.
TCACTCATTCTCTTCTGCCACGCTATCGCACTAATCGTGTTGCGAAGTCGCAGAACCAGCTCACTGGCATCGATAGGTTTAGCCAGAAAATCGGTAGCCCCTAAGGTCAATGCTTTTAGTTTTGTTTCAGCATCGTTGGCTGACGTTAATACGATCACCGGTAAATAACGTAACTTTTCATCTTCACGGATCAATCGCAGGATGTCGAAGCCGGTAACCTCTGGCATCACAAGATCCAATAATAAGACGTCCGGCAGCTCCTGCCGCATTGTCTCCATAGCCGTCGTTGAATCACTGACAGCAACAAATTTTATATAGCCTTCGGCTCTTAGATGAATCTGCAACACGTCCATGTTGAGAGGTTCATCATCAACCATCATGATCTTTGCATCGTCGAACAGTAAGTTCGCCGATTCATATACATCCACTTCGTAGGTGGAATTTGTCATGCTGAGCGCCTCTTGTGCTCTGAATCGTTCCAACCTTGAACGACGCGATCGGCATAAGCTTTGACAAGCTTAATACGGTGCCCAATCTCTTCTATGGACTCGTTTCGGGCTGCTATTTCCAGCTCGGCAGCAATTTCTGTAAAACCGTTGAAGCCCACGCTACCAGCAGAGCCTTTCAACCAATGCGCGATATCCCCGACATCTTTCCAGTTTTGTTTGGCTACCGCGTCGTCCATAACAATAAACTGCTCGTCCAACCGCTCTACAAACTTTTCAACCAGCGGTAGAAACTTAGGATTTTGCTCGGCAAGTACACTGTAAACGGGACTAGTGTCGTTAGCCGCGACACTCTCGTTAGGTACCGCCACCACTTCAGTCACCGCCTCTTCAACAGGCGTTTCTGCTTGTCCGGGCGATAAGCGAGAGGCCAGATGAACAATTTCATCCAGTATTTCTCTGGCTAGAACTGAGTCACCGTCAGCCACAGCGTCTTCCAAAGCTTTTGCAGGTTCGTACAAGCAGGTAAAACCTACGGTACCACCCGATCCTTTCAACCAATGGGCTTTGTCTTTCAGTGCTGCCCATTCGTTATCTGAACACAACTGCTGCATGGCGCTGAGCTCTTCGTTCAGCTTTTCTAAGAATTTTTCGACAATGACGCCAAACTGTTTATTACCGGCAGTCAGCGAGCTATAGATCGGATTGTCAGATCTTTCATCTATCCGGGTGCTTTCAACCGCATCAGCACTCAGCTCTTCTGCCATCACATTCTTGACTGCACGTTTTACCGGCTTTCCATCGAGTAGCCTTGCTAGTAACTGAGTCAATTTGGGAATATCAATAGGCTTTGTTTGATAATGCGAGAAACCGGCAGCCAATATTTTCTCTTCATAGCCTTTCATTGCGTTCGCGGTTAAAGCCACAATCGGTTTTTCAATACCGCCTTTACGCATCTCGGCAACGGCATCATAGCCATCCATTACAGGCATCTGGATGTCCATAAGAATAACGTCGAAGTCGTTCTCAAGTG
This sequence comes from Granulosicoccus sp., assembly GCA_020627685.1. GTDB lineage: Bacteria > Pseudomonadota > Gammaproteobacteria > Granulosicoccales > Granulosicoccaceae > Granulosicoccus. The sequence continues at coordinate 5,463 of JAHDGK010000002.1, forward strand.
CGCTCTCTAAACCGAGTTTGCCGTTCTCAGCCAGTGAGACTGACAAGCCGAGGTCAGCTAGGAGCACCTTAAGTAGTTCTCGGTTCTCAGGGGCATCGTCAACCACAAGTACTTGTGCATCCGGAAACTCCCAGTGTTGATCATCCCCGTCGTCGAGCATGTCAAACGCTTCTACAATTTGCTCAGGTGAGCGCATAGGCACATTTGAGACGTCGCCCGTCGGAACCACTATTAGGAATGTGCTGCCTTTACCCGGCTCACTAGAGACTTCAACACCACCACCCAGAGCTTCTGCCAGCTTACGGCTGATAGATAGACCTAAGCCGGTGCCACCAAAGCGACGGGTAATGGAGGAGTCAGCCTGTGTAAATGCATCAAAGATAGTTGCTTGCTGCGCTTCATTCATACCGATACCGGTATCAACTACTGCAATTTTAACGGTTTGACTCGAGTCATCGTGACTGATGTTCAGCTTGACGCCACCTTGTTCGGTGAACTTGATGGCATTACCGACCAGGTTGGTCATAATCTGACGGAGTCTGGACGGATCAGAAAAAACATGTTCAGGCATGGGCGATGTAATGTTGATATCTAAGTCAATAGATTTCTCATCAGCCTTCACTTTAAGAACCTTGACCACCTCATTGGCCAACGGCCCGATAGCGGTAGGAATACTTTCTACATCCATCGCACCGCTTTCAACCTTTGAAAGGTCGAGGACATCGTTAATCAATTCCAACAGATGTTGTCCACTATTAGAAATCGTACTGAGATGTCGTTTACGGTCATCGACACTTAGATTCATTCCACGCTTAAGCACTTCCGTGAACCCGAGTATGGCCGTCATCGGTGTTCGAATTTCATGACTCATATTCGACAGAAACGCGCTTTTTGCAACATTAGCTTCTTCAGCTTCTTCCATCGATTGTCGTAGTAATTGCTCTTTTTCTTCGAGTAGCGTGATGTCATCCATACTGATGAGTACGCCGCCTACACGGTCTTTAGCACCTGTGACAGGCGAGCAATTGACCATAAATTTTCGGGTAACACCCTCTGCATCCGTGAAACCAACCATGGAGTTATGAACATGCTCTCCAGAGTCAAAGACAGACTTCCAAGGAAGCGTGGCTTCACCTTCAGTTTCACATTGCCAACCCAGCTTATCGGCAGGGACACCCACCAATGCCTCTGCAGGCTTGCCATTTAGCGTCGCAAAGGCAGCATTCGCCAAGACAATGTTGCCCTTCTTATCCAGCACTATCAATGCTTCAGCAATGGTATCCAATGCATTCCTGACTCGCCCTGGAACGGCTGAAGACGGGTTGAGTTCTTTGAGCATCTTACCGAGGTAAAAATAGAACAGCGGCAGGCAGAACAATGATACAAACAGCATCAGTCCGAACTCGGACTTTCTCCAACGGTCAATTAATCGGGGGCCTACGTTTTCAACAAAATGAAATCGTAACTCTCCCCACTCGAACTGGCCTCTATACACCGGCACGGTCATCGTAGGTTGTATGCTGGTATCGACCTCAGCACCAAAGGCAACGCGTTCACCGTTGCGTTTGGCCACCAGTTCGACAGACGCCAGAGATGGGTTTCTCTGTACAACAAATTCTAGATTGTCTCGAACACCAACCAGTATTCCCCGATCAATCAGCGTCGACGTCGATGTCGCTAGCGCTTCAGCTAAAGAGACACGTCCTTCGGATACTGCAGCTTGTCTATCCGGTACAAAACCCAGAAACAATGAGAGGAGTATTATTGATGTGACGAGCGATGTGAGGCCAAACGCAATATGAAATCGCGGAGATAACGTCGGCCTAGCCCTATAGAGAGAAACAAGCTTAGACCACATTACATCGTCGCCTTGATTCGGTAAAAGTCACCGAGCAGCCAGCCAGACACGTCACCCTAGGTAGTTGAATACCCATGGCTATTACACATTTATGTGGAAGACGTTGTGGCACTGAATCTACTGTACTCGTTGTATTTATCTATAAATATTTAAGCTGAAATTCAGTACACCTTATTCAGCCGTTCCTGTCAGAAATCGGCATCACGGGTTTAAACTTCAATATTTTTTCACCACTTGGAGGTGGCCCCGCTATAAAACAAGTGATTTGTTGCAGATCCGCGTAACGGCCAGCTGGCGATGCCTTATGTGATTTAAATCACACTGTCGATCGGAGATGCACCCAATTCGGTGGACCATCCCATCGATAGTCCGGCATATATCAGTAGATTCGAAATCTGACTAAGAGGCGAAGAAATCCACTTGGCAACGAACACCACTGGGTATCGTCATTTCCGGGTTTTCGAGAGTTAAGCGAACACCGTACGTTGCACTGGCTGCATCGGCAACAGAATCAATGCGTCTTACCATGGCCTCGAGGACTTTATTCTCGAAACCAGGAACATCCAGTGTTACTTGGGCAGTCATGCCCGTCTCTACCGTACCCAGGTAATCAATGGGTACGATAACCTCTACGTTTAGCGGGTCTAATTGAGCAACCTGATAAATCGCGTCATTGTCGACATATTCACCGGTTGTTTTATATCGCTCAGTGATCGTGCCACTAAATGGGCTTCGAATCTCTCTACGGTTTAGTGAAGCTTTCGCTCTTTCGACTTCCAGCTCTGCTAACAATTTTCCTTCGCGTTCTTGCGCTACCTGTAACTCAGCGATTTGAGCCTCAGTTGTCACTTGGTCCATGACCTGCCTAGATACACTGGCGGTTTTAAGCATTTTCTCATTTCGAGCGCGTGTGCGATCGCCAAACCTTGCGGTAACGCGACGAAGTTCTACTGCGGTAGAACTACTTGCAACTTGTTCAGCAATTGACAACGTGACTCTTTCAACGCTGCTTTCCAACCGTGCAACTACAGCACCTTGGTTTACGAAATCACTCCGATCAAAGTAACTCTCGGAAATTAGTCCCGGGACAGCTGAGCCTAATTCTATAAGAGCACTGGGTTCGACCACGCAGTCCATATCTGAAAGTACTTCTAGTGACGCGTCAGTTTTCGTCATAAACCCAGCGAGCAAACAACCGGCAATAACGGAGTAACACGTCCCTTTAAGAAACTTGTATCCAGCTGTGTCATAGGTAACCACAGTTGGCTTAGCAAAGTTTGTAGAAGAAGAAACCATTAAAATGTATCCAGTAACAAATAACTACAAAGCAAGTTGATCTATCAAAACACGTCGTAACGCTTTCCATGAGCGCTTTCCGATAGACTCTGGTTGGTGTTCCAGCGTGACATACGCTCGCCCACCAATACCCACGGCTGACGTATCTTCTGGTAAATCGATCTCAAGATGAAAAACAGGGTCTACGGTCTCCCAACCCTGCTCCTGTGAGGATGCAACGGGTATGCCGCCGTAACCCCCTCCAGCGAGTGCCTGACTAGGCAGCTCACGGTTAGCTGCCGGTGTTTTTTGTGACAAAACACCGTTAATAGACTCACCGAAACGTTCGGCCAGTCGAATATTCACTGATCGAACGCCATCTTCAACCCGAGAGATATCGCTTTGCTTGACCACAGCTTTGACGTGCAGGTCTTGTGAATTAACAACATGTCCCACACTTGAGCCTGCCTGAATAAATTCACCCACCCGTGAAGACTCTGTATTTAAACTAACAACGCCTGGTACTGAGGCCCTTATAATAAGCTCAGATAAAGACTCACTTAACTGGTTAAGCGCATTACGTGTGTCTTTCATATCTTGCCGCAGAGCAGGTGCAGTCACTGGCTCGTTTATCAGTGCTGCCCGATACTGTAAATTCAAGACATCAAGTTCGCTTTGTAATACGGCCACTCTCGTTGTCATCACAGGATCATCAACTCGTAGAATGGGTTGCCCTATTTCCACCGTTTCTCCTTGCGCTACAAACACCTCGGCCAGTTCTCCGGTTTGAGGTGCAAATAACTGAGCCTGATGAGGAACATCGATGACGCCTTCAGCACGTGTGTGTGTTGGCACAGGGACCAAAAAAACAACCCCTGCGATCACTGCGACCAGACCTACAGTGGTTAACATCGCCCTAGGCCTTGAAGCTTGCAGCTCTTCAGATGTTCCTAGGTACTTCGCCACCTGAAAACAAGGTTTTATTCCAAGTTGATAAAGAGCGAATCCGGCCAGCAAACCGCCTAACACCGGATAACGCGATGCAAGATACAAAGCAATAGTTAACGTAATGACCCAGCGATAAATTCCGGCACTCACTCCATAGGATACAAGCCACCGGCGTTCTCCTTTTCCTGTTACCGGAGAACGTAAAGAATTTACACCCAGCACATATCGTCGGCACAAATACGTCAGGTATCGGCTGGCTCTAGGTGCGAGATTGGGTATATCCAGTGCGTCCTGCAAAATTTGGTAACCATCAAATTTCAGCAAAGGATTGGCGTTTAGCAACAACGTTGATACCGACCCAGTTAACGCGATTGCAAAACCAAGATCGGCCAACAAGCCCGGCTCAACGGTCAACCAAATCAAAAAACCAAACGAGGCTAGTACGCCTTCGGCTATCATGCCCGACGCACATACCAGCATCCGCCGATTTCTTCTTTCGAATCGCCAGATGTCGGTCGCATCGACATACGGTACCGGCATTAGTACTAGAACAGTTATACCAGCCTCATGCACAGAACCACCGAAACGCTTTATACAAATCGCATGTGCTATTTCATGTGCACTTTTTAGAATCGGATAGACAACGAGCAACTGCCACCACTGTTGCGGTGTGCTGGCCACAATAGCTATTTGATTGAGAATGTCCGCCCCGTTTAATACTGCAACTCCCACTGAAAACAGTAGAAAGGTGACAGTCAACCAAAAGAACCAATGGCTTAAAACAGGGTGTATTCGAGTATGTAATTTTTCGAGCGCAGTGTTCGGATCACACAAAGGAATGCGTATCGCCAATGGATTGTGCCAGCTCGATACTTTTCGCAAACTCAGTTCATTGACACGATGCTGAATTCTTAAATTCACATTGTCATCGCCCAGACCAATCATACCTAACTGGGACAAAGCGATGAGACTTGCGGCAATGGCTTCCTTTTCTTCACTATCTGACGTTGGTGCTAGCCGCTCAACAATATCCTGAACGGTGTCCTTACCGCTAAGCTCATAGACAACCTGACGCGCTATGGCGTTAATACGAGCGTGCTGACCGGTCACGTTGTTGTGGGCGAAAAGCCAGGGTTCACCTCTAACTTCCTGCTCAACGAATTCGATATCCGGCAGCTTTACCGGCATTAGTGTCGCAATAGCCTCCCACTGTGAATACTCAGTTCTCATGCTATTGAATCACACCCATACGCCAAGCCAGAACCTTGGCTTTTTCTCGTAAGCTTCGTGTGTAAACCCAAGCTAAAGATCGTGAACCAGCGTGAACTTTTGCTACACCTTCCATTCCTGGAAGTAAGGCATCCGGTCGTTCATCCAGTTTTGCCGGAACTCTGAAAACGTTACTGCCCTCTGTGCTCGTTGCGACAGGGAGCACGGACTCTACCGAAGCGTGCCAGGTTTGATTTGGCAATGCTGTCATACGCACATCAGCTTGCTGCCCGGCATTAACCAGTCCCACATCGTTTTCTTTAATATCTAAGACAAGACGGTATTCATCTGTTGCGGCTATCGTAAATAGGGTATCTCCCTGATTTACTGCCGATCCTAAGCGTTGACTAAAGTCTCCACTTAACACAACACCATCGAACGGTGCTCTCAACTCTGCGCGTTCAAGCTGCCGCTCTACTAATGCCTGTTCTGCTGCTATTCTGGCTGTATCCGCTCTTAAACGTCCGAGTGCGACGCGATCACGAGTTGCCAGTGCCAAATCAACGGCTTGTTCGTTTTTGATTTTTTCGCTTTCCCATTTATTGACCGCCAGATTCAAATCCTGAGCATCAAGCGTTGCTAACAGCTGCCCCTTCTTAACGCTTTCACCCGCCCGTGTATGCGACGTCGCAACAAATCCGTTTTGTGGCGCAATAATCACCTGAAGATCTTTAGCCTCTATTGCGGCTCGAGCTGTGAATCGATGTTCAATGGGAATCAATAAACTTCCAACGACCGCTAATGCCGCAAGGCTAAGCCCGGGCCGGCGAATTCCCATGTCTTTCAAGCTACGATGATTTAATTTTGTAGCGCTATAGTGTCGCAGGCGCATCCAGATGCTTCGCTGCTCATCAATACGCCGTGTCAGTAAATCCAAGGAAGGGGCTAGTAGTGTCTGTATTGCCTTCTGCTGCACGTCGGTAAACGGTTGCCCCATCGGTCGCTCAAGAAGCACCACCGAATAGGCCTGCGTCGATTTACGATGTTGCAAAGACGCTCTTTTGCTCGAATCGTTAAGTGGATGCACAATGCCAAGCGAAGGGTTCTCACCGTAATCACGATATAAGGACACGGTATGGGGATATTGATCTGATAACGCATCTACCTGATCAGCTGAAATCGCGCTCACTTTGGACTGCACTAGACGCTCCCGCATTGAAGCGGTCAGCTTGGCAGGCAGTACTTTACGAGTGTCTACCTGAGCCTGGTCGGACATGGCCATAATAGACAGTGAGCTCGCAGTAGAGCCTGCATCCAAGGTTGCTAACGTTACCCGAGAACAGCCACACAAACGCTTCACGGTATTAACAATGGATAGCGCCATTGCTTGAGGTGTTTCATGCTCGAAAGAGGCTTTAAGCACTGCAGAAGGCAATGCATCCAAACCCTGTGACTGGGCAACAGGCTCATGACCTACTTCTTCGGATCTCAAGTCAAACCGCTCACCAGCCCACTGACACAGTCGAAACATACCGGCTTGTTGTTCAGCGCTTTGCATTGCTCCCTGAATCAACAAGATCCTGTCGCAGGACTCATTAAGAGGTAAAGCGGTCAGTGTTATGTCAGGTGCGTTCTCAGTAGAACCTTTCGGTAGCTTGATCGCTAACGGGGAAGCTGCTGTACGAGCTTTCCTCGCCAGCGCCAATGCCTGTTCCGGCGGTACGAAATTTTCCGGGCAACCATGACGTCTTAACAACACATCCGGCTCGGGACCAAACTCGAATAACCCCAACCATTGACGGTCATTAAGCAACACCGAAAGCCACCGTAGCCAGCTTGTGCCGGCATCAAGTTCACCTGCCTCTGATGGTGCTGTTGAATTGCTGAGCACTTCTGAATTCATTAGGGATCCGTAAATTGGTTCTGTCGTCAGCAAATTTGCAACTTACAGGCCACCCACTTTGCCCATGCTTGCCCATGGAATGCCGCTTAGGGCTACAATAAGAGTCCTGATTAGAGGAGATTGATATGGCAGCTAACCCCGAGTCCGTTTCACATATGACACCCGAAGCTGCGCGAGCTAAGCCGGTTCAACCCGTTTGGGATGACATGGCCCTTCTTGATCAACAACTTGACGATGATGAGCGCCTTATAAAGGACACCGCCAGAGACTACTGCCAAAGTGCTTTGATGGATCGTGTTGTCGAAGCCAATCGACACGAACGCTTTGATCGAGAAATCATGACTGAGTTTGGAAGCTTAGGGTTACTTGGCATGACACTCCCCGAGGAATATGGTTGTGCCGGTGCCTCGTATGTAAGCTACGGTCTGGTCGCCCGAGAAGTGGAACGCGTTGACTCAGGCTATCGTTCCGCAATGTCCGTGCAATCTTCCTTGGTAATGCATCCCATATTTGCCTACGGAACCGAAGAGCAACGACAACACTATCTCCCCAAACTTGCCTCAGGTGAATGGGTCGGCTGTTTTGGACTGACCGAACCCGATCATGGCTCCGATCCGTCAAGCATGGTTACTCGAGCCACCAAAGTCGATGGGGGTTACTCATTAAGTGGTGCAAAGAACTGGATTACCAATTCCCCTATCGCCGATGTTTGCGTCGTCTGGGCTAAGTCCGATGCGCACGATGGAAAAATAAAAGGTTTCCTGGTTGATCGGGATAACCCGGGGCTCAGCACTCCGAAAATTGAAGGCAAGTTTTCCTTGCGTGCTTCAATCACCGGTATGATCCAACTGCAAGATGCATTTGTCGCTGAAGACAAACTGCTACCTAATGCCAGCGGGCTTGCAGGCCCGTTTGGGTGTTTGAATCGTGCCCGCTACGGAATCAGCTGGGGTGCTATCGGTGCGGCCGAAGCCTGTTGGCATCAAGCCCGAACGTACACGCTGGATCGTAAGCAATTTGGCAAACCGCTAGCAGCTAATCAGCTTATTCAAAAAAAGCTAGCGGATATGCAAACCGAAACAACCCTTGGGCTGCAAGGTTCGCTGCGGTTGGGCAGACTCATGGATGCTGGAAATGCCTCAGCTGAATTCATCTCGCTTATGAAACGAAACAATGCAGGAAAGGCATTAGACATAGCACGACAAGCCCGGGATATGCTGGGGGGCAATGGCGTCTCAGATGAGTATCATGTCATCCGTCACGTTATGAATCTTGAAGCTGTAAATACCTATGAAGGCACGCACGATGTACATGCCCTCATACTAGGACGCTGCCAGACGGGGTTGCAGGCTTTTACGTGATTGACAACGTCAAGACGACTAATCGCGAGTGCTTATTAGATGCACTCGCGAATATAGTAGGACAATCAAACGTACTTCGCGGAGAACAAGTCTCGCAGCGCGCAACACATTTCTGGGACAGTACTCCCCTCGTTGCCAAAGCTATTGTCAGGCCTGCGAATACCGCCGAGACGTCTGCCGTTTTAAAACTGTGCCACGAGCAGTCACAAACAGTGGTCACTCACGGTGGAGTCACAGGGCTGGTGGATGGCAACCGTACCACCAGTGATGACATCATCTTATCTCTGGAACGCCAAAACCACATTGAATCCATTGATGAAAAAGGTCGCACTATGCTCGTTCAGGCAGGTGCCGTTCTACAAAACATTCAAGAAGCCGCAGCAGACGCAAACTTGCAGTTCGGTCTTGACTTAGGTGCTCGCGGCTCTTGCACGATAGGTGGAAACATCTCAACGAATGCTGGAGGCTTATCCGTACTGCGTTATGGAATGACACGAGAGCAAGTGTTAGGACTGGAGGTTGTTCTTGCCGATGGCACCGTCCTTTCATCGTTGAACCAAATGATGAAGAACAACGCAGGCTATGATTTGAAGCATTTATTCATAGGAAGCGAGGGTACCTTAGGCATCATTACTCGCGCTGTTCTTCGACTGAGACCTGCCACGCCACACATCGATACAGCATTGATGGCATTTGCATCTTTCGATCAAGTAAGCGACTTATTGGGCGAATTCAGTGCCTCCTTAAACGGAAACCTAGATGCCTTTGAAGTCATATGGCAACCCTTCTACCAACTAAATACCAACGCGCAACTGGACGGCACAAGTGCCGCACCGCTACCAGCTAGTTATCCTATCTATGCCATTGTGGAGACCCGTAGCAACAATGCGGAAAACGCATCCTCAGACTTCCAACACGCCCTGGAAAAAGCACTAAACAACGGATTAATTCAGGATGCTGTTATTGCCCAATCGCAAAAGGAGCGCGCCAATATCTGGCACATCAGGGAGCACATAGACATCGCACTCAGTCATGATCCCGTTTTTGTCTATGACATCAGCCTACCGATCGCCGATATGAACAACTACGTTGAAAGTACAATTGGCCAACTGGAACAACACTGGCCGGGTGTAATTGTTTACGTATACGGACATCTTGCGGACGGTAATCTTCACGTGCTGGTTGCGCCCCCCACTGACTCACCGCTAAGTGAAGCAGACTTCACTCAATGGCAATCCATCAGTAACGACATTGTTTATACGCCTTTGAAAAAGCTGGGCGGATCAATTTCTGCTGAGCACGGTATCGGTCTCAGCAAGAAAGCTTATCTACATCATTCCAGAACGCCGGAAGAAATTGCCCTGATGAAAACCTTGAAGAACTCCCTGGATTCTACAGGCATTCTGAACCCCGGCAAAATCATATAAACGCTACTTAACCACATTTTCTATGCAACAAGTAGCAAGCTTGGTAATTCCATTATTCGGACTGGTTTTTCTGGGCTACTTGGCTGGCCGCCTTAAAAAAATTCCTATTGAAGGTTTAGCCTGGTTAAATTTTTTTATTGTCTATATTGCCCTGCCCGCGCTTATATTTCGGTTGCTGAGCGATACACCGGTTTCCGAATTTGCCAATACGCGCTTCTTGATTAATACCACCTTAGGCACGTTTCTAATTTTTCTCCTGTGTTTTTGTATTGCCAGACTCTTAAGGAAAGCTGATATCCCTTCAGCCACAGTGCAAGGTTTCGCAGGCGCTTATGGAAACATTGGGTATATGGGCCCGCCTTTGGCTATCGCTGCGTTCGGCCCCGAGGCAGGTGTGCCGGTTGCACTTGTCTTTTGCTTAGACAATGCCATGCACTTCACGCTGGCGCCTACGCTAATGGCCATAGGTAGCAAAAAACCCCAAAAAGTTTTGTCCATCGTATCTGGCATTGTCCATAAGATAATTACTCATCCTTTTATTCTGGCAACACTTGCAGGTATGGCATGCGCTTGGATGAAAGTGCAACTACCGACCACCATCGATCAATTTTTGTTGTCCTTATCTAATGCTGCTGCTCCTTGCGCTTTATTCGCCATGGGCGTTACTGCGGCAATAAGACCACTTAAACGAATACCCGTCGAACTAAGCTATCTGATTCCCATCAAGTTGTTCGTCCATCCGTTGCTTATATATGTGCTCGTAACGCAAATACCCGATGTGAATTATGTCTGGGTTTATTCTGCGGTATTGTTAGCCGCCCTGCCGTCGGCTACCAACGTATTCGTTATTGCTCAGCAATACAGCGTGTGGGAAGAACGAGCATCCAGTGCTGTAGTCCTCTCAACTCTATGTTCTCTACTAACCGTTACGGTCTATTTGTATCTGGCAACTAATCGTCTTATCTAAGTTAGACAAACGACATCACGTTGCCTGCACAACACTGGTTAATCGCAGCTGCAATTGTTTGGAGACTCGGAATAAAACCAGCATGGTCGCCATGCAATACCCACTCATTATGAGTAGTTGTGTTTCAAATCCAACACCAATATCGATTAACCATCCCGTCAAGCCCGGTCCCAGTGCGGAGGCGAACACCATAGCGGCTGAGACAACCGCCCGAATGGCACCTAGGTGACGCGTGCCATAAACCTCTGGCCAAATTGCACCGAAAACGGCACCCGATACCCCGTAAGAGCTGCCTAAAAGAAACATAAATAAAGCCATGCTGTAGCTTTGCTGCGCAACCGATAAAAATGCACAGCCGATGGTTAATGGGAACAAAAAGAACGGTAGTAGGCGACGGGCTGTGAATCTGTCAATCAACTGACCGGTAATCAGCCCGACAATGACCGATGTGATTGCCATAACAGCAAAGGAGGCGGCCACAACTCCCGACGACCAGATTTTTAGCTCACTTAAGTGAACCTGATGAAAAAACACCGAGGTTCCGATGAATGACGGCGCCAGAACACCGGTGCACACAGCCCAGAACGGCGCATCTTTAAGCACTTCCGAACGCGTCCACTGGCGACCACTCTCGGTAATGGCCAGATCTTGTGTGGAGGGCGTTCTGGGTTTTGCCAAACTGAGGAAGCTGAGCGGCAAAACCGCCAGTATCAGAATTAGGCCAGCCAGCAGCCAAGCAGTGCGCCAATCAGCCATCACCAGCAGAGACACAAGCACAATAGGCAGAATTCCTTCACCCAATTGATGGCCCGCGGTGGTGACCGACACCGCCCGGCCTCGCTCCGCGACAAACCACTTACCCATGGCGACCATTGCTGTATGGGTCATCATTCCCTGGCCGAATAATCGCAAAAAATAGATAGATAACAACAACAAAGGGATCGTATGAGCTGTGGCCATGAGAAAAGCTGCTCCGGCGAGGCACACGATGGATACGGCTGCAACCTTATATACGGCCACAGAATCGAGCACCCGGCCGATTGACACCAGGGTGGCGGCACTTGCTAGCGTGGCCAGCATGTAGACCATGCCAAATCCACCGTGCGACAAGCCATAGTCAGCGCGGATATCACCGGCAAAGCTGGCAATGAAGAACGTTTGACCGACACTTGAGGCAAACGTCAGGAGTACGCCACCGGCTAGCCAGCGTGCATTAAGGCCCAAAAATCGCCCAAATGTCAGTAATTGATCACGCATTCCGGCGAGTGTCTAAGATGAGAGCTGATTGCGACGACAAAAAGCAGTATACTTGGGAGTTGTGTCGGGCCGGAATCGCGTTCGTCACATGTGATTTTGGAAAAAGGCCAAGGCTTGTATGCCCGCAACACATCAGAAACACCGATGGTAATACCTTTTTAGGCTTTAAATCGAATAGTTAGACACTTAAAATCACCCAGCCACCTTAATCATTAATACACAACCGATTCCTGGACTTGTCCTAAGGTCCGGTTATCCACCCTTTTCGTTCAAGAGATTATTACGTGAGTCAAGCCGACAGCGAACAGCAACTGAGAATTTGGAAAGACCTAGCCATCAGCAAGCAAGTGCTGATGAATGAAGCCGCTTCTGCCCTAAAGTTAAAGGAAGACTTTACTGCTGAAGATTTAAGATCTGCACTTGATCAAGCCATCAAGCGATCCACAGACGCCGATGCCAATATGGCAGAGACTCGTAACCGGGCCTCCGAAGAAATCGGTGCAATGCAGGGTGAAGTCAAGAAAACCCTGAAAGCAAAAACTGAAGCCGAGGCCCAACGAGACGAAGCCATTCGATCCAAAGAAGCCGCCGAGCAAGCCCTGAGCATTGGTCGAAAAGACAACGCGGAAGCATTACAAAAAGCCAAGCGCCAAGTCGATGAAAAGCAAAAAGAGCTCAAAGCGATAAACACAGCTTTGGCCGATACGCCGGACAACATCCTTAAAAAGCTCAAGACGCTGAAAAAGCAGAAATTAGACGAGGCGAATGCTCGTAAAACTGCTGAAGATGCGAATCGAAAACTCAAGAAAGAAAACAAGCAGCAGAAAGAAGAACTCGACACCCTTTCTGAGCTGAAAGAGCAAGCTGCCAGCCTGCTAGCGGCCTATCGTGAATTACGTACCTGGGCTGATGAGATGGAAGCGAAGTCGGACGACGCGACCGCAGCGCCAAAAGTCGACTCCAAGTTGCTCTCCTCCATTGAGACAACAACTGCCGGTGCAGACGAAGAAGAAGAAACTCGAGAAGCGGCAACTGCTTAATCTTGATCGACCAAGCCAGCGAATACTCAATTCGCTGGCTTAGTCACCTATAACGCCTGCCAAAATTCTAGGCGTCATCGGGCGATGCTCGGTATATCATGTCAGCCATCATTAAAGAGGTGCTGCACATGGCCACAAATCCCAGCTCAATCAATTCCTCCGCTTCATCAGAAGCTTACGATCGAGAGCAATTAGCACTCGCGTTTCGTCTTGCAGAACGCTTTGGTTTGCACGAAGGAATCTGTAACCATTTTTCGGTTCAATTAGACGGCGACGATGAGCGCTACTTAATTAATCCTTATGGCGTGCACTGGTCGCAGATGCAAGCCGACTCACTCCTTCTTGTCGACGGTGATGGCAACATCCTAAACGGAGCCGGGGAAGTCGAAGATAGCGCGCTGTTCATACATGTCGCTGCGCACAGAGCTAATCCTCGCCATAAAGCTGTTTTACATACCCATATGCCCTACGCCACTACTCTGACCATGTTAGACGGAGATGCGGCGCAATTGCCCATGTCCCACCAAACAGCAACACGTTTTTTCGGCCGAGTTGCTTACGAATCGAATTTTGGAGGTCTAGCCCACGACGCTGACGAAGGTGCACGAATTTCCGCTAAGTCTTCGCGATCAAAAGAGATAGATATCTTGTTTCTTGCTCATCACGGTGTCGTCGTGAATGGCAGTAGTGTCGCACTAGCATTTGACGATTTATATTATTTAGAGCGTGCCTGCAGACAACATGTATTTGCGATGCAAACCGGCCAAGCTATTAAATTGATTCCCGACGATGTGGTAAAACAAACATCGGAACAATTTAATGCGAACTTGGCTTTATATGCACAACAACACTTCGATGCACTAGCCAAGGTGTTGAAAGAAAATCCTAATCACCATTTCATACTCTAAGTAATCACATAAGCACTCTTCTGATAATGCAACACAAAGAAGACTCATGGATACCTCACTTCGCCGGAGATAGATGTCTGGTATTGGAGTTCGGAAAAACAATTGATCGCCACCTGGTCGATCAAGTGGTTGCAATGAATGCGCGAATCAGTGCGGCGTTACTAGAAGATAAACTTGATGGTGTGCTTGAGTGCGTTCCCACTTTTCGTTCGCTGGCGGTAATCTATGACCCTCTGCGTTCGCATCCTCAAAGTCTGATAGAAGAACTTCGACAACTCGATGCAGATGAAGTACAACACACGGCCAATAACACAAGTCGCTTTACTATCCCGGTTCACTACGGTGATGAATCCGGACCCGATTTAGCTGAAGTCGCAACATTGACTGGGCTAGCTGAACAACATGTTATCGATTTGCATGAGCAAACAGAGTTTTCGGTTTACATGCTCGGCTTCCTACCGGGTTTTGCATTTTTAGGAGATACTCCTAAAGCGCTTCACCTTCCCAGACGCACTGAGCCTCGTGTGAGAGTACCGGCTGGAAGCGTAGCCATCGCCATGCAACTAACGGGAGTGTATCCATGGGACAGTCCGGGTGGCTGGCACATTCTGGGTAAGTGCCCTATCCCTCTGTTTGATGCACAACATGACCAACCTGTGTTGTTCAAAGCCGGTGATACAGTGAAGTTTAAATCGATCTCGTTGGAAGAATTCAATGACATCACTGAGCAGAAAACACGTGGGCATTTCGACCGCAACACGTTGGTGTCTGAAACCGAGTGTGGCTCATGAGCGTCGTCACCATTAAACGCGCCGGTTTGCTCAGCACTATTCAGGATGTCGGACGATTCAACCTACGGCATCTGGGAATTCCGTGGTCTGGTTGTCTGGTGCCCGCCTGGCAAAAAATAGCAAACGCACTCACGGGCAATCCGCACAATCAAAGTGTTATAGAAATCTGGGAAGGCGGCTTGGAGATAGCGGTTACAGAAGAAAATGTCAGGTTTGCACTGTGTGCCCATGAGAGTGTTGATGCAACACTCAGTGACGGCAGTCAGAGTATTAAAATTCAACCTAATAGAAGCTATAAAGCTTCTGCCGGAAGCTCCATCCAAATAAAGAGTACAGGTGAGTATCGCCATGCCATCATCGCTTTCTCAGGGTTGTCGGTATCAGATCACTTAGGCAGCACGTCCACTTACTCCAAAGCGAGTTTAGGTGGATTGAAAGGCACAGCTCTGCAAGCTGGTGACGAAATCAACGTCAGCACATCTGACAATGCCCCCGACTTGCAATGTCACCATTCCCTGCTCGGTACATTCAACGACTGCAGCCTTCGAATCGTTCTAGGGCCTCAGGAAGATCACTTTTCAGAAGAAGGCATCGACAATCTGTTAAGTGGTGACTTCACGTTAGGAACAGATGCCGATAGGATGGGAGTCAGATTGTCTGGCCCAACCATTCATCACAGAGATGCAGCTGCAAAAGATATTGTTTCAGATGCCATCGTGCCAGGATCTATACAGGTGCCTGGAACAGGACAACCGATCGTTTTACTGAGTGATGCACATACTGCCGGTGGCTACCCGAAAGTTGCTACCGTGCTCTCTATCGATCAACCCAAGCTTGGCCTAAGACGGGCCGGCACATGCTTTAACTTTAAAGCCATTTCAATGGATGAAGCGATTGATGCCGTCCGCATGCAACACCAACAAATAAACGATGCCATCGATTCGTTAACACCTGTTGTTAACACGACACTCAGTACAACAGATTTGCTGAAACACAATTTAATTGATGGCGTCATAGACGGACGAGCTCATTAACCGCACTGATAGGATACATCCGAATGCTACTCAATCTTAATGCTGATCTAGGTGAGTCCTTTGGTCCTTGGCCAATGGGCGATGACGAAAATCTTCTCGGCGTCGTAAATTCTGCCAACGTCGCCTGTGGATTTCATGCAGGCGATCCGATGGTCATGGCAAATACTATCGATATGGCTCGCGATGCCAAAGTCAGCATCGGTGCACACCCCGGGTTTTTAGATTTACAAGGCTTTGGTCGACGGCCCATGTCCGTCCCCGATGCAGAACTCACCGCACTTATTCAATACCAACTATCAGCATTGGACGGCATGAGTAAAATGCGAAAACTGCCCATGACCCACGTAAAACCCCACGGAGCACTTAACAACATGGCTTGCGAAGATCGCGCTATGGCTGATGTTGTTGTCAGAGCCGTGAAAGCATTCAATCCTGACATCATTTTTCTTGCACCCGTACTGTCCGAACTTGCTGCAGCCGCAGCCGATGCATCGATGAATGTTGCCTTGGAGATCTTCGCGGACAGAGCTTATACCGACTCGGGCTCTCTGGTATCCCGCCGAAAACCTGGCGCCGTTATCGATACCGCTGAAGGTTGCATCGCGCATGTCCTGGCTATGATTGAAGCAAACGGGGTTGTCACTGAAAACGGGGCAATATTGCCTACGCCATTTCATAGCATATGCGTACATGGCGACAATGCCCACGCAGTAGACACCGCAAAGCTCATCAAGCAAGCGCTCCTGCAGAAAGGCCACGATTTGAAGTCGCTACCGGAAATAATGTTTAACAATTAAACTAATAACGCGTTACCACATTCATACGTTCATGGTCTATCTTCTTGTAGTAACCATTGAAATTGTTTGTGCACAGGGAAATGTACGCAATTCCATTAGGCAAGGAATTTACTGACTTTTCAGGAACATAATGAATATTCAACGCAGCGTGTCACTAGGTCTCACCTTATCCGCCGTGCTTGTTTTGGCAGCTTGTGGAGAAGACTCCGCCACAAGCTCTACAAAAATCACGACGACAAAGGCCCCGGTTGTACTCAACGACAAAGATGAAGTCGTCAGCGTAACCCGCCTAGCACCCAAAGAGATGGATTCGGCCCTGACGGCCATAGACGGGGCAACGACAATCCCCTACCCGCTCTACCCCAACGGCAACAAATACCGAGTGGGTGGCGAAAACGGTTTGAAAATCGTGTTGTTTGAAACAACCGATAGCTTCGAAGAAGTTGATGAGTTCTATCGAACCCTGGCTCAAGCCGACCAAATGCCACGTATGCTAGCGATGAATGATTACGTTCGTTACAGCACAAACTCTGACGACGTTGACCCGTGGGAAACCACCCGACCGGGAATCGTTATTCATCAATTCAACGATGATAAGGAAAGAAACGCAGTGGGAGCGGATAAAACCGCACTGACGAATATTATTCTAAGCTTCTAACCGGCAATTCAACCGGTTTGGATAAAAGGCCTTTTCTAGCGGAAAGGTCTTTTTTTTCGCCTGTAGTTTCTTTTTTTTGACGAGGGAGTAAGCGTTGCGGTTAAATCTCTACAACAAAATCGGCTTTTGGGGCGCTGTCAGCTGTAGGTTTAGCAGGCTCAGTAGACAAGGAGATTGAGTCGGAGCTCAGCGAATGCGTTTCAGTGATTTCGGCTGACATGAGTGTGCCCATGGACATGCCGATGGCTGTCGTGACTTTTCTCAACAGCGCGATAGACATATTGCCCTGACCCGATTCCAGCTGAGCCAGATATCGTTCGGATACACCGGATACTTCTGCCAGGCGCTTGCGTGACATGCCTTGGTCTGAACGCTGGTTTCGCACTCTTTGCCCAACAACAGACAGAAATTCATCTGTAGTCAATGTATCTAACACGGGCACGGCCGAGAGGGATTGTTCCTGCGTAATCATCTAAATTGCTGCTCCATTTTTTACGAATCGGGCATCAAGGACTGTTCCGATTTGTAAAAATATATCACGTCAATCCCTCGACGGAGGGTCAGAACAGCAACATTTTACAGTTTACGACATTCAGGTAACGACACTGGGTGATCCAATAAGTGAAACAACAGCCCGCTAAAAGTCGTTAGTCGTTTAACAACTTCTTGGCTTTTTCGAGTCGCATGTTAAATAATTCATCTTGGTCATTCTCAACTTCTTCAATGATCTGCGCTCGTTTTCTTTGTCGCTTTATCATTACCAAAACACTGAACAACGCCACCAGTAGTAGAACAAACGGTGCTATCCATAAAATGGCTGTTTTAGCTGAAAATGGCGGACGGTAAAGAACAAAATCACCGTAGCGCGCAATCAGATATTGGTCGATCTCTTTTTTTCCGTTGCCCGCTAATATCTGATCACGGATTTCCCGCCGTAGATCTCCTGCCAGGCTTGCATTAGAGTCGGCCAGATTTTGGTTCTGACACTTAAGGCAACGATATTCTTTGAGTAAATCATGGTAAAGCTCGCTTTGCTCCTGCGAGTCAAAGGATACGATGACTTCAGCTGACCATAGCGGGGACACAAAAAACAGCAATAATGCGAAGAGACCTGCACGGAACATTAACTCTGCTCCTTCTGGAGTTGATCAATGATGGGAATCAGCTTTTCGACCAAACCTGCCTCATCAACAGGGCCAACATGTTTGTAGCGTACCCGCCCTGCTCGATCAATTATGAACGTCTCAGGGACACCGTATACTCCCCAATCTAAACCGACATCACCCTCCCGATCATCGAGCAAATGCGCAAACGGATCGCCAAGACGGGCAAGCCAGCGTTGAGCATCCAAGGGGTCATCTTTGTAATTCAGTCCAACGACTGGAACAGGCCTCTGCTCAGCCAAGCTGACTAAGTAGGGATGCTCCTGGATACAGGGGCCACACCAACTCGCCCACACGTTCAGTACCCAAACCTGACCCAGCATATCGGCGCTCACGAACTCACCATCGGAAGGATCGCCAGGTTCACGACCGAGACGAGCCACCGAAAATTCAGGCGCGGGTTTGTCGATTAACGGTGATGGCAGCTCTGAAGGATCAAGCGTGAGCCCCTTACCCAGAAACCACGCCAATATGACGAATATTGCGAGCGGTAGTAACTTAAGTGCGATTTTCATCGAATGAACTATGAGTTTGGAGTATCCGTGGCAACAAAGGAAGTAGCCAATGAGCCAGACGTGCCCGTACCCAGCTTACCGCCAGTCGGTACGTCTTTAGTCTTTACAGCACTCTTTCGCACTGAAACGCTTTTGTAACGCCTATCCATTGCAGCCAGCAATCCACCCAGCCCCATAAAAATGGTGCCTAGCCATATCCATCGTATAAAGGGTTTGGTTTGAATTCTGACACTCCAGGCTTGTCCGCCCTCAAGCGGTTCACCCAACGCTATGAATAAATCACGCGTAAAACCTGCATCAATGCCAGCTTCAGTCATCGTGTCACGTCGGACATCATAAAAACGTTTTTGCGCGCTAATCGTACCCACGTCAGAGCCGTTTCGCTCGACATCGAAACGCCCTTCGATGGCATTGAAATTTTTACCGCGCACCTCATCCAAGGAAGAGAATGTAAAGGTATATCCACCGACGGTATGCTGGGTATTGACTTCCATTCTGACCGTCTGCTCTTCAGTGTATATTGAAGTCAGTGCCACACCTACAGTAAACACAGCTAAGCCGATGTGCGCAATGCTCATTCCCCAGAAGGCAGCAGGCGTGTGCATTACCGCGGACAACCTTTCTCGTTTGTTACGCACTCTGTGCACGATGCCAAAAACGGTCGAGGCCGTTATCCAGATAGCTAAGGCCAAAGAAGCAACTGCTGCAAAGCTGTAACTCAATAGCTGCGTTGCCAACACAGCAGCAACTATAACGCTCAGCACGGCAAGCATTAGCAAAGGGCCAGCCCGACCTTTAAGCTTATCCCGCTTCCAGTTGAGCATCGCGCCCAGCCCAACGATAAGAAGAATCGGCAACATCAGTGGAACAAAAACAGCGTTGAAATACTGTTCGCCAACGGACATCTTCCCGTAACCCAAGGCATCGATGAACAGTGGATACAGGGTGCCTAACAAAACAGCAGCGCAGGCAACAACCAGCAGCACGTTGTTAAGAAGCAAAGCCGTTTCACGGGAGACTAATTCGTAGGTTGCCGTTGAACTTAAACGGTGTGATCGGAATGCATAGAGGATAAGCGAACCACCGATAACCACTCCCAGGAACAACAGAATATACAGACCGCGAGTAGGATCTGCCGCAAACGAATGCACCGATGTCAGTACACCGGAACGAACCAGAAAGGTGCCTAGCAAACTCAAGGAAAACGCCAGCACAGCCAATAAGACAGTCCAAGCTTTAAACACTCCTCGTTTTTCGGATGCTGCGAGAGAGTGGATAAGAGCCGTCCCTACCAGCCACGGCATAAACGATGCGTTTTCGACAGGATCCCAAAACCACCATCCGCCCCAGCCTAATTCGTAATAGGCCCACCAGCTACCCAACGATATTCCGATCGTTAGAAACATCCACGCAATGTTCGTCCAAGGACGCATCCATCGTAACGTGGCTGCATCGAGCTGCCCACCAATGAGCGCTGCTATGGCAAAGGCAAAAGCAACAGAAAAGCCGACGTAACCCATGTAAAGCATGGGAGGATGTATTGCCATTCCCGGATCTTGCAGGAGCGGATTAAGCGAAGCCCCATCGGCTGGAATCGGGAATAGTCTTTCAAACGGATTGGAAGTCAATAAGACAAACAGCAGAAAACCAATGCTGACGAAACCCAGCACCGCTAAAACGCGAGCAAGCAATACTTGAGGTAATGCACGACTAAAAACCGCGACCGCGCCGGTCCAGACTGCGGAGATAAAACACCAGAACAATATAGAGCCTTCATGTCCGCCCCACACGCCTGAAATTCGATAGATCAGCGGCAACGACGTATTACTGGTATTAGCCACATACAGCACACTGAAATCATGGCTAATGAAGGCCCACGTTAAACACGCATATGACAAACCTACAAAAAATGTTTGTGCCGCCGCTGCTGGTCGGGCAATAGCCATCCAACCGGCGTGCCCCGTGAAACTGCCGATCATCGGCACAGTGGCCAAAACAATTGCTGTACATAAAGCAAGTATCAGCGCGAAGTGTCCCAGCTCAGGAATCATGGTTGTACCGTCTTGCTATCAAAGTTAGCCCTTGTCCCTGGCATCTTGCCTGCCTTTTCCAGCGCTTCGGCCACTTCAGGCGGCATATAGTTTTCATCGTGCTTGGCGAGAACCTCAGAAGCGATGAAGGTACCCTCTTCGTCAATCGCACCCATAGCAACAATTCCTTGCCCCTCGCGGAAAAGGTCCGGCAAAATTCCAGTAAACGACACAGGAATGTTTTTCGCGTGATCGGTGAGTTCAAAAGTCACTGCGAGGTCTTCTGAGCTTCGTTTCACGCTGCCATCGATAACCATTCCACCGACACGAAACGGCTGGCCCGGTTTAACAGCTCCCGCGGCAACATCTGACGGAGAGTGAAACAGCATTATGTTTTGTTTGAACGCGTTTACACCAAAGGCAACGGCGACTCCGACGCCACACAACATCAGGCAAACCATCATTAATCGTTGCTTGCGTTTTGGTGTCACTACCTTTTCCTATGTTGTTGCGCACGCCTGATTGCCTGCGTGCGAGATTGTTTCAGTTGACGTGATGACCAGATCACAATGCCAAGCAAAATGATGGTGGTCAGAGCGTATGAGGTCCAGACGTAGAACGCGTAGCCCCCCATTGAGAGGAAATCCATCAGTTCAGACATGGTTTTTCTCCGCAAGTTCGGCAACCCAGCTCGCTCGATTCTCACGTTGCAAGATCAGTGCTCTGACACGCACCATTAAGTTATGGAAATAAAGTAACTGGAAAGCGAGAACCATGAGTAACAAGGGGCGCAACA
Source organism: Granulosicoccus sp. (assembly GCA_020627685.1). Classification (GTDB taxonomy): domain Bacteria; phylum Pseudomonadota; class Gammaproteobacteria; order Granulosicoccales; family Granulosicoccaceae; genus Granulosicoccus. The sequence goes on from JAHDGK010000002.1 coordinate 27,400, forward strand.
TGCTGATATGCATGGAGGGCTTATCAAACTTGGTGATGGTTGCCGGCTGATGCAGGGTGTTCCACCACTCAACCGAGAAATGAATAATGGGTATGTTAACTACACCCACTATCGCCAATATGGCTGCCGCTTTAGACGCGCTCTGCGGCGTTTCCAGAGCTCCTCTTAAAGCCAGATACCCAAGGTAGAGGAACAACAAGAGCAGCTCAGAGGTTAAACGAGCATCCCAAATCCACCAAGTGCCCCACATGGGCTTACCCCAGAACGAGCCAGTTAGCAGCGCTACAGCGGTAAATGCAGCCCCTATGGGTGCCGATGCCAGCGCAACCATATCGGCAATTTTCAAGCGCCAGATGAGAAAGACAGCGCTTGATGTTGCCATGACCACGTACACAAACATGGACATCCAGGCAGCAGGCACATGAATATAAATGATGCGATAACTATCGCCCTGCTCATAATCAGCCGGGGCAACAACGAGGCCTAGATACAGCCCGGCCACAAGACACAACACGCAAAGGCCTGCCAACCAGGGCGCCAGCCGGTCGGCAAAACGATACATGATCGGGGATGAACCGAACCTATGAATCCATTGGAACACTGCGTAACGACCTTGGTTTATCTGTGTGTGTAGTTTAGCCGGATTTACGGTATTCAACCGAATATGGACTACATGGAACTGTTAGCGTGAGGCAGCCACCCCAATACGAATGGCTCCGGCTATTGCCACTGGGGCTAATGACACAGAAAGAGCCATAATGGCAGCCAGAAGCGATACATGGGCAGACGCTTCCAAACCCGTGGCAACAGCCGATACGGCCCCGCTACCAAATATTAAAACCGGAACCGTTAGCGGCAAGACCAGCAATGACAGCAAAACCCCGCTCTGACTGATACTCACCGTCAAAGCAGCACCAATGGCGCCAATAAAGCTCAGGCTCAGTGTTCCCAGCAGCAAACTGAGAATAAGCACACCATAGGCATCCGTTGGCAGTTGCATCATCAAACCGAGCAATGGTGAGAGCAGCACCAGCGGCAGCCCGCTGGTTACCCAATGGGCCAGCACCTTTCCAATGACGATAACGCTCAGCGGATAACCACTGACCACCATCTGCTCCAAAGTACCGTCACGATAATCATGCGCAAACATCGTATCCAGCGACAGCATCATGGCCAGCAATGCGCTGACCCACAAAACGCCTGGCGCAATCGTGGCTAACATGTTTGGCCCGGGACCGATGCCAAGCGGAAAGAGAGACACAACGATAACGAAGAAAAGCAGCGGATTTAACCACTGCCCTGTTGATCGGATGGCCAAGCGGATATCGCGATGAAAAAATCTTGCACAGAGCTTCCCGACAGGTACTTCTGCTCGAGCCGGGTAAGAGGCATTCTCTGAGCTTACAGCTCGCACCTGCCCGGTTGTTTGACCTTGATGGGTCATGACAGGCTTGCCAAATTCAGACTAATCACAGAATGGGAGTCGAAATCGATGGGTTGGTGCGTGGTAAAAACAACGGCACCTCCCTGCGTCACATGTTCCTCAATTTGCAGCTTTACCCAGCGTTGGCCTTCGGCATCGAGTGAGGTTAGTGGTTCATCCAACACCCACAACATCGCTTGCTGCAGCTGCAAACGAGCCAGAGACACCCGCCGTTGCTGTCCAGCTGACAAAGCTGCTGAAGGCAGGTCTATTCTGTCAGCGATACCCAACTGCGAGAGTACCTGCAAAACCTGCTCTTTCACTTGCACATCGGATGCTTCTGAATTGGAAAGTTCGGGACATAAAGCCGTCAAGTTTTCAAAAGGGGTCAAACCTGCAGTAATGCCAGGTTTATGCCCCAGATAAAGCAGTGATGCATATAACTCGTCGCGTACTTTACTAACGGATTGCCCTTGCCAAAAAACCTCCCCATCATCGATTTCTGCTAAACCGATCAGCGCTCTCAACAACGTAGTTTTTCCGCTTCCATTGCTACCCTGAATTTGCACGATAGACCCGGCGGAAACACAAACATCAACATCATCAACAATCAGATGCTCACCTCTCCATATCTGGATACCACGAGCTTCAAGAAGGTATTGAGTAGTTGTCGTCATGGGCGTTCGGACTCCGACAAAGGCATAAAACACCCTTGTGATACCACACCGTGAACACCTTCGCGCTCTTCCAGCCACTCAGCCAGTTGATAAAAAACGGTGCGACTAATAAGAGCGTTCAGGTTATTACGCACATGCACATAGGGTGAAGGCTCTCCTCCGGCAGTCTCGTATTCCACAAAGACCGGATGCTCTTTGCCCGCAATGACTTTATCGTCTGTATTAAGTGTAAACACCAGGGATGAGCTTTCGTCGCTGTCATGTTGTTCCACAAGAACCGCAGTGAATGGAGCATCTTCTACTTCGATGGCTAAACGTTCCTGAGGTGTCACCAAATACGTTTGCCCCTCATCCACCCGTAAAACCGTTGAAAACAATTTCACCATACGCATGCGATGAATTTGTGAACCCTGATAGAACCAGTCACCATTGCGCGCGATTCGCATGTCTATGGTGCGGGTCACAGATGGATTCCAAAGATGCACTGGCGGCAACGATGAAGTCGATACCGCATCTGCAATGGCATCTAAGGAATCCTGAGTCATGATTGAAGCTCTGGGATATCAGCGAATAGTTTCAGGGCTTCTGGATTTGCTAGTGCCTCGACGTTGTCAACGCTATCCCCATGGACGATTTTTCTCACTGCCAGTTCGACGATCTTGCCGCTACGCGTGCGCGGTATGTCTTCAACCTGAACAATCCGAGCAGGTACATGACGCGGAGTTGTTTGCTCGCGTACATGTGCTCTGACGCGAGCCTGCAGTTCGTCGTCTAGCGTCTGCCCATCTCTCAAGCGCACAAACAACACAACACGAATATCTGAATCCCACTGCTGCCCTATGACCAAGGACTCTACGATTTCATCAAAGGATTCGACTTGTCGGTAAATTTCAGCTGTGCCAATTCGAACCCCGCCCGGATTCAGTACTGCATCAGAGCGTCCATAAATAACCATGCCGTTGCTGGGCGTCTGAGCAATGTAATCGCCGTGACACCAGACGTTTTCAAATTTTTCAAAATAGGCAGCATGGTATCGACTACCGTCGTCATCACCGAAAAAACCTGTCGGCATAGACGGAAAAGCATTCGCACACACTAATTCGCCTTTCTCACCCACGGGTACCGGTTTTCCGTCATCGCCAAACACTTGAATGTCCATACCCAGTCCCTTGCTCTGCAGCTCTCCTTTGTAAACAGGCTTTGCCGGGTTGCCGAGGATGAAGCAGGACACGATATCGGTGCCACCAGACATCGATGACAAACAAATATCACTAGCAATATGCTCGTATACGTAATCAAAACTTTCAGGCACGAGCGGAGAGCCGGTGGACAATACACTTCTCAGCTCTGGAAGCTTGTGGGTATTAGCCGGTGAGATACCCGCCTTACTACACGCATCAATAAACTTAGCTGATGTACCGAAATGAACCATACCGGTTTGTTCTGCAAAATCGAACAAGGTATTGCCATCGGGATAAAACGGTGACCCGTCGTAGAGCAGCAAGGTTGCTTTTGACGCTAACGCCGTCACTAGCCAGTTCCACATCATCCAACCACAGGTGGTGAAAAAGAAGATCTTTTCACCAGGCTTTACATCGACGTGCATCAATTGTTCTTTGACATGCTGCAGCAACGTGCCACCTGCGCCATGCACAATGCACTTGGGCTTACCCGTAGTACCTGAACTAAACATAATGTACAGCGGATGATCAAAAGGCAGCTGCACAAATTCAATGGTGTCGTCCGGTTTCCCGCGCGCAAGATCCGCGTCAATCAGTGTTTGATATGACACAGCTAGCGAGGCTGCGTCGCCCGATAAGGATTCTGATGACTGGATAAACGAGACGACAACAATGGCCTTTAACGATTGTAGGGACTCAGCCAACTCAGAAGCGACACCTAGAGACCCATGTTCTTTTCCCGCATAACGATAGCCGTCTGCGGTGAATAACACTTTTGGCTCAATTTGCCCGAAACGATCTCTTACGCCGTTTATTCCGAAGTCGGGTGAACAGGAAGACCACACTGCGCCGATGCTGCTAGTGGCCAGCATAGCGACCAGCGCCTCCGGTATGTTTGGCATAAAGCCGGCGACTCGATCACCCACACCAACACCTAACTCTTTCAGTTTTGTAGCCACCGCCCGCACTTGCTGATAAAGCTCCGGCCTGCTGAGCGTTCTCTGCTCACCGTCTTCACCTCTGAATATGAGGGCCGGCGCTGCAGCATCCTGACGCAAGAGATTTTCAGCAAAATTCAGCTTAGCGTTCGGAAACCACCGAGCACCCGGCATGGCCGAGCCGTTTTCGAGAACAACGTCGCCGCGCGTTTCACATAGAATGTCTGCGTAATCCCAAATTTCAGACCAGAAATCGGTGCTATTTGATACAGACCACGCGTGCAGCTGCTCGTAGTCAGCTAATTCGAGATTGAATTGCTGATTTATTCGTTGCCGAAATAGCGTCACATGTGATGATGCCACCTGCTCCGTCGATGGCGTCCATAGGCACGTCTGGGAATTCATTCGTTCAAGTCCTGGCTGATCTATCGATGGTCCAAGCGAACCCGTCGTTTACGCCAGCAGATTTTACAGGGAAAGCGTTTACACGTCTGAACGGGTATCAAAATCGGACGCAGGTTCTTTGACGGGTCGGGGCTGACCCTCTTTATCGATTGCCACGAACGTGAAAAAGCCCTCCGTCACTTGCTCCTCAACGGCCAAGCGTCGCCGGCGCACCCAGGTCTCTACTTTGACCGTGATCGATGTGGTGCCCACTTCCTGAGTCGCGCAGTAGCAACTGACTTCATCGCCCACTTTAACAGGCTTGTAAAATTTCATGGCGGTTACGGCCACTGTGGCAACTCGCCCTTGAGCAACGTAAAAGGCGTGGGTTCCGCCGGCCAAATCCATCTGCGACAGTATCCAGCCACCAAAAATATCTCCGTTCGGATTGGTATCCGACGGCATGGCAATGGTTCTTAACGAAGCAGGAGTTTCGTCCCTATTGATATCCATCGCAGGATCTTGTGAGAGTGGGTCAGACATCAGCCAGCCTCATAGTCGCGCTGATCATCAATCACGATGCCGTCATTGGGTAGGGAATCCTTGACGACAGCAGTACCCTTTAACTGAGTTGCCGCTTTCAACGCTGCTTCAAGCTTTTCGGGTAACGCCTGCTGATTGTCAGCATCATGACCGTTGTTCAACACGACTTGAAGTTGCATGACATCAGCATCGTTTTCCCGACTAATAACAACACGCCAACGTGCAAGCTCTGGAAACTGTTTTCCCAACGTCTGTAATTGATGAGGATCGATGAACATGCCACGTACCTTTGCACGTTGGTCTGCTCGCCCCATCCACCCCGCAAGGCGCATTTGGGTTCGGCCACACGGACTGGGCTCAAGAATTTCTTTCGAAAGATCGCCAGTAGCAAATCTGAGTAAGGGATATCCAATGTCTAAACGCGTGACAACAATCTCACCGACATCTCCGGGTGAAACCTGCGTGTCGGTTCCAGGAATCAATATTTCGACAATGAGATTTTCGCTAACCACCATACCCGGATGAATAACGCCGTCGGTGTGGGTCTCGTAAGCAATTACACCAAGATCGGCAGTGGCGTAGCACTGCTGGACATGAATCCCCTGCTCTTGATACTTGTCTCGCATTGCAGGGAACAATGCACCACCTGAAACCAAAGCATGAGTGATGGAGGTGATCGGGTCGCCTTCCTCCCGGGCATGATCCAACAATATTTGCAAATAGTCCGGCGTGCCAACATACACCTCAGCTTGTAGATGACGTATCGCTTGGACCTGAACCGCAGTCCCACCAGCACCTGCAGGGAAGACCACACAACCCAGCGCTTTTGCACCTTCGTCGAGAATGAATCCACCGGGCGTTAAATGATAAGACAAAGAATTGTGCAACCGTTGACCGGGCTTGATGTCAGCAGCCGCTAAGGCTCTGGCAGATTGCCAAGGATCGGCACCTACCAGTTGTGGCTCCCATACAGGACCTGGCGACATAAACACACGGCAGCCGTTTAAAGATTCTTCATTAACGAAGCCACCGAACGGAGGATGGTCTTGCTGCGCCTGCATCAAGACGTTTTTTCTAAGCACTGGAACTTGTTGCAAAGCCACACGATCAGATATGGCTTCTAAGGACACACCCGATAAATGCTTTGCCAGCCCGGGGCACGTGTCTGTTGCCGTCTTTAACCTTTCAGGAAAGTTTGCAAATAGAGCAGCCTCACGTGCTGAGGATGATTGCGTATCTAACTCGTCAAACATTCGGGACGCCCCTTACTCGATGCAGTGAATTCTGCAATACATTATGCGTTTTGAGGCAGATAGCACTCAGTAAAAATCACGCGAGCCAGCGCTTACGTCGCTTGTAATGCTTAACTTCGCGGAAGCTGCGTCGCCCTTCACCACCGGTACCCAGATAAAATTCTTTTACGTCAGCGTTTTCGCGCAACTCATCTCCGGTACCGTCCAACACCACACGACCCGACTCAAGTATGTAACCGTAGGTTGCATACTTCAACGCGATGTTTGTGTTTTGTTCTGCTAACAAAAACGAGACACCCGTGTCCTCATTGAGTTT
>JAHDGK010000002.1:34214-164528 GCA_020627685.1 Granulosicoccus sp.
TTGTTTTGCCAGCACCATTAGCCCCAAGAATGGCAACAATTCCATGTTTCGGGACATTGAGCGACACACCTTTAAGGACAAGAATAACGTGGTCGTAAATGACCTCGATATTGTTGACACTCAAGATGATGTCTTTATCAGATTGAGACTCAGATGCTGTGTCTTGCATGTTTTTATAAACTCTCGGTGTTCAATATTGTCGCTTACGCCCTAGGGACGTAAGCGACAACGCTACAACTTAACTACAAGACTGGCTCTGCCAATCCGGCTTGTCTGCCACATAAGACTCAGCAGCTTCTTCCAACAGAGGTCGTACTACATCAGCCATGGGTGGAATCAGGTCGGATACTTTTTCCCAGTCCGAACCGGTCCACTGCTGAATGAAGATTGAACCGCCGCCTTCATGGTCAGCACAGCTGCCTTTAACGCTACCGGTAAAACCTTCAAGACCCAGTTCAGTTAAACGCTCCTGGTTCAGGTCGATGGCTTCAAGTCCATCACGCATATCAGCACCGCTGATAACTTTCTTACCGGTCATTTCTTGAGCAACTCGAATGGCCTCTGCCAACACAACTGCGTTGAACATGCCACGGTTGTATAAAACGTTACCGACATCGTCTGCTGATGCTACTTTACTTTTGCCTTCGTTAACGACGTACTTCAGCATGTCCTGTACAGCAGGAAAGTCCTGACCGATACCGGAGAAGTTAGCCGCCAAATAGCCTTTTCCTGTTTCGCCAACAGCCTTCAGATCACTGTGAGAGCCTGCCCACCAGTTTCCAATGAATTTATCCAATGGATAACGGATTTTGGCCGCCTCTTTGATGGCCGTCGGGTTCATAGCACCCCAGCCCCACATGATCATCCAGTCAGGACGCTCTTTTCGAACGTTTAGCCATTGAGAACCCTGGTTTTGCATCTCTTTGACACCAACCGGGAATTTAGCCACTTCAAAACCCATGGAATCAGCTAGCTGATCAAGGACTGGAATTGGCTCTTTACCGTAACCAACGTCAAGGTATATGAAACCAATCTTCTTGCCAGCTATGCCGCCGTTAGAATCGATGTACTTCAGTATTGAAGACAGCTGGTTCCAGTAAGAAGCAGGATATACAAAGGTCCACGGAAACTGCTCGCCTGCTGCTGCCGCTGATAAACCGTAGCCCATAGAGAAGATAGGAATTTCATCGACCGGAGCTTTAGGAATCAGGGCCAGAGTGATACCCGTGGATAGCGGGCTGTACGCCAACGCTCCATTACCTTTAGTAGCTTCGTAACACTCAACACCTTTTTGCGTGTTGTAAGCCGTCTCGCACTCGTCAACGACAATCTTTACGCCATTGATTCCACCATCACGCTCGTTAAGCATGTTGAAGTAATCAGCATAACCATCAGCGAACGGGGTACCGCCACCGGCGAATGGACCTGTTCGGTAAGTCAAAGACGGCATGTACATGCTGTCTTGCGCTTGCGCAACAGGGATCCAACTTGAGGCAGCTATAACACCTGCCGCAAGTGTGATGAGGGTGTTTCTCTTCATTATCAATCTCCTAGTGTGGCTTTATTATTGACTGCTTTCGCAGCGTTCTTTACTACCAAGTCGTGTGGCTTAAGCCTGCAACCTTACGAACTTTACTTAATTTCTAACACTAACTACTGGCATAGGGAAATGGCCAGCTTCGCAATTTCTCTTTTCCGACTTGCCAGAGTCGAGCAAGCCCATGCGGTTCAACGATCAAAAAGAAAATGATGAGTAGTCCGATGACGATGTTTGTAATGTGCTCAGTCGTGGCGGCTAAAACGTCCCACCCCATTAATGACGGAATACCTCGCATGATGATGGGAAGCACCCAAATAAACGCAGCTCCTAGGAAACAACCCAGGAGAGATCCCATCCCGCCGATAATCACCATGAAAAGGACGAGGAAGGAATGGTTTATATCAAAGGCTTCAACCTCGGCAGAACCTAACCACATGAACACCATCAAAGCACCTGCAACGCCGCAGTAGTAACTTGAGAATGCAAATGCTGAGAGCTTTGCGTACAAAGGACGAATTCCCATAAGCTCTGCAGCGATATCCATATCTCGGATCATCATCCAACTTCGGCCGATTCTGCCGCGTAAAACATTGGCAGCAACCAGCGACAACAATGCAACGATACTGACAATGATGAAATACCTGACGGTGGGTGTTGCCGAGGCTCCCGTAATAGCCACTTCCATGAACTTACGCTGAGGAACTTCGATTGCACCGGAGTCGTTGTAGTTATACAGCCATGCAATACGGATGAAGCACCACTCCAAAAAGAATTGTGCGGCCAGAGTGGTAATAGCGAGATAAAGACCTTTAATGCGTAAGCTAGGCAGTCCGAAAATGACACCCACTACTGCTGAAAAAACGCCCGATAACAATATGGCAAAAAGAATATTGACGTCAGGAAACAACGTGGTGAGCTTATAGCAGGAATAGGCCCCTACGCCCATGAAAGCCCCGGTCCCTAAAGACAGCTGCCCGGCATAACCGGTGAGTACGTTGAGTCCAATTGCGGCCAAGGCAAACACCAGAAACGGAATCATGATGGTCCCGATAAAAAAATCGGACGCAAACAGCGGGATGCCAACGAAGGCTATCAACAAGATAACAAACAGCCCTATTCGGTCTTGCAGAATAGGCAGAAGCGCCTGGTCGGAGGCGTAGTTAGTTTTAAACTGGCCGGCTTCACGATACAGCATGGTTATGCTCCAAGATCACGCTAACGGATTTGCCTGCCATAAGGATTGATTTACACACGTTCAATAATCCTCTCTCCGAACAGCCCTTGCGGCCTGAATAACAGGAATATCAAGGCCAGCACATAGGCAAACCAGGCTTCAACGCCACTGCCAAACAAGGCTCCCCAATACACTTCAAAGAGCTTCTCACCAATGCCAATCATCAAGCCACCCACGATGGCTCCGGGAATGGATGTAAACCCACCGAGTATGAGTACCGCCAACGCTTTTAGCGCGATGATCTCCAGCGCGAAAGAGACTTCAGATCGGGCACCCCACATGATGCCGGTAACCAAAGCAACAATACCTGATGCAAACCAAACGATTGCCCAAATCTGATGCAGTGAAATACCCACTGACAATGCTGCCTGGTGATCGTCTGCCACGGCCCTTAATGCACGGCCTATTCGAGTCTTCGAAAAGAACACCCCCAGTGCCATAACCATGAGTACCGCAATAACAGCTGCAGCAATATCAATATGCTGGAATATAACAAGACCCCCAAACACTTCCCAATCGGTAGAACCCGTGGGTAATCCAAGTTGTTCAGTAATCATGGGCTTGGGCTCACCACCGAATATCAGCTCACCGGAGCCTTTAAGCACCAGTGTTAAACCGATAGTGGCCATAAGAAGAATAGCGTCGTGCTGATTCACCAGCTTTCTTAGTACAAGGCGCTCAATACCAATGGCAAGAACACCCATTAAACCTAATGCCAACAGTACTGCCAGCCACGCCGGTATGCCCGCCGCATGTAAGCTCACCAACGCAAGTGCGGAAAACACAACCATAATGCCTTGCGCAAAGTTAAACACACCCGAAGCCTTGTAGATAAGAACAAAGCCTAGTGCGATGAGTGAGTACAGCACGCCTGCCACAAAACCTTCCCAGATAACCTGTAAGAGGAAATCCGGGTATGCCGCCATATCGACAAAGGGTGCTACAAATATGGAGTTTAAGAGTTCCATTAGTGTGCGACTCCTAAGTAGGCATCAATAACTTCCTGGCTCGCCTGCACAGCAGATGGAGTGCCATCGGCTATCTTCTTTCCGTAGTCGAGAACAACGACCCTGTCGGCAAGATCCATGACAACACCCATATCGTGCTCAATGAGCGCGATAGTTGTGCCGAACTGCGTGTTCAAGTCGATGATGAAGCGACTCATGTCCTCCTTCTCTTCCAGGTTCATTCCGGCCATAGGCTCATCGAGAAGCAATAATTCAGGCTCCATCGCCATCGCACGTCCTAGCTCTACTCGCTTCTGTAATCCGTACGGAAGCTTACCTACCGGCTGCTTTCTGATATGTGCTATTTCAAGAAAGTCGATGATCTCTTCAACACGTTTTCGATGTTCTATTTCCTCACGTCGAGCTGGGCCAACGTTAATTACTTGCCAGAAAAAACCGCGATGCATTTTCAACGAGCGACCCGACATGATGTTGTCCAAGGTACTCATACCTTTAAACAAGGCAACGTTTTGAAATGTTCTGGCTATACCTGAGGCAGCTGCCTCATAAGGTTTCATTCGACGACGAGGTTTACCACGAAAACTGATTACACCTTTTTGTGGATGGTAAAACCCGTTGATGACATTGAGCATTGACGTTTTACCCGCGCCGTTGGGCCCGATAATGGCGCGCACCTCTCCCTTCATAATGTTGAAGGAAATATCTGTGATGGCATTAACGCCGCCAAAACTTAAAGACACATTCTCAACTTTAAGCAGCTCTTCGGTGTATCGAGACACCTCTTCTGCATCGGTGGAATTGTCTGTGTCCGCTTCATCGGCAAGCGCAGTTTCAGAACTCATCTCTGTCATCAGGAGGCCTTCCTCAATGGCGCTTTTTCAGGCAGCGTCCTCAAAACGACATCTGCTTCGATGGTGCCCTTTCGCCCATCTTCAAACACAACCGTGGTTGAGACGAACTGAGTTTCTTTATCCGAATACAATGCTTCTATTAATGGCTCATAACGTTCATTAATAAATTTACGCCTAACTTTCTGTGTACGCGTAAGTTCACCATCATCAGCATCAAGTTCTTTGTGCAAGACTAAAAATCGCTTAATAGTTGCGCCGGCAACCCTCGGCTCTGAGGAGAGATCTTCGTTAACCTGCTGGATATGTTCCTCAATCATGTCGTACACCAAAGGGTGTCCAGCCAACTCTTGATACGAGGCGTACACAATATTATTTCTCTCTGCCCAATTGGACACGGCGGTTAGGTCGATATTGACAAATGCCGTGACGTAATCTCTTTCGTCACCAAACGCAACCACCTCTTTAATAGAGGAGAAAAACTTCAATTTGTTTTCGATATATTTTGGAGGGAACAAGCTACCGTCGTTAAGCTTACCGACATCTTTAGCTCGATCGATGATGCGCAAATGACCGTTATCATCAATAAAACCTGCATCTCCGGTATAGACCCAACCGTCGGGCGTTTTCGTGGACAAGGTTGCATCATCGTTTTTGTAATAGCCCATGAACACACCCGGAGAGCGATACAAAACTTCTCCGTTATCATCGATTTTCAGCTCTACATCGATTGATGGTGTACCCACGGTATTCGCATCAATCTGACCATCAGGCTGTGCAGTGATATACACGCTAGCTTCGGTTTGTCCGTATAACTGCTTTAAATTAATACCCAACGATCGATAGAAGCGGAATATATCGGGACCAATGGCTTCACCTGCCGTATAAGCCACTCGAACCTTAGACATACCCAGGCGGTTTTTTAAAGGCCCATAAACGAAGAATTCTCCCAGCGCATAGTGCAGCCTTGAAAGAAAACCTACGCTATCCCCGTTAAGTACCGCTTCGCCATGACGTTTTGCAACGTTGAGAAAATGATTAAACATAGCCAGCTTGGGACGGCTGGCATCTTCCATCGCGACTGTAATAGTCGTAAGCAGGGTTTCGAATACGCGTGGGGGTGCGAAAAAATAGGTAGGCGCAATCTCACGCCGGTCTGATGTAATGGTATCCAGACTCTCAGGGCAGCAAACACAATACCCCGCGGTCAGCGATTGACCATAGCTGAACACGTGATCGCCAACCCAGGCCAAGGGAAGATAAGCAATGGTCTCCTCACGATGATCAAGGTTGTCAAACGAGTTGGCATTGATTGACGTGATGATCAGATTATTGTGAGACAACATGACCCCTTTAGGCCGCCCCGTGGTGCCAGAGGTGTAAAGCATTACGCACAGATCATCACTGACCAGTTTGTCGATCCCCATGCGCCATTCCACCGCCTGGTGCTGGTCTCTTTCTACGGCCTTCTTTCCTAATTGCTGTACTGAATCAATGGACAGAATGACATCCGAGTCGTAGTCGCGAAGACCTCGTCCCTCGTCGTAAATGAGTTTTTCAACCAGCGGCAACTGGTCTTGTACAGACAGAACCTTGTCAACCTGCTCCTGATCCTGGCAAATGGCAAATTTAACGCCGGCATGCTCTAACACGTAGACCATTTCTTCGGCTACTGCATCTGCGTACATAGGAACCGGGATGGCACCAATAGATTGTATGGCGGCAAAAGACCAATAGAGCTTGGGGCGATTGGCGCCAATGATGGCAACCTTATCGCCCGGCAACAATCCGAGATCTTTCAGACCGATTGCATACTGCTGCACTTCCGAGCAAACGTCCGCCCAGGTCCATTCGCGCCAGATGCCAAGATCTTTGTGGCGCATTGCCACCCGCGTATCGAACTGCTCGCCGTTTCTGAGCAGATAATGAGGAAGGCTCGGAAGTGTTTGCATAATTATCAGACGCTTGAATCCTCGGGTAACAATACAGCACCAAGATTGCCAATGTAAGGGCGTAATACTTCCGGTACCAGAATGCTGCCGTCTTCTTGCTGATAATTCTCCATTATGGCAATAAGCGTTCTGCCCACCGCTAAGCCGGATCCGTTGAGCGTATGCAGCAATTCAGTTTTACGGGTTTGAGGGTCCCGAAAGCGGGCCTGCATGCGACGCGCCTGAAAGTCTGTGCAATTACTGCATGAGGAGATCTCGCGATACGCGTTTTGAGCGGGTAACCAAACCTCTAGATCATAGGTTTTGGCCGCTGCAAAACCGATATCGCCACCACACAAAGACACGACACGATAAGGCAGCTCCAGTCTTTGTAAAATGGCTTCCGCATGAGCCGTCATTTGTTCTAACGCCTCGAAGGATTCATCGGGATGGACAATTTGTACCATCTCTACTTTTTCAAACTGGTGCTGACGAATAAGACCGCGAGTATCACGACCGTACGACCCTGCCTCAGAGCGGAAACAAGGGCTGTGGCAGGTATAACGGATCGGTAAATCTGCCGCGTCCACAATGGTGTCCCTAACTGTGTTGGTTACTGGCACCTCGGATGTGGGAATCAGGTAATAGTCAGTGCCATCTGCCCCTGCTTCAGCTTCTGTTTTTGCATCACCCCATACCAGGCGAAAAAGATCTTCTTCAAACTTGGGGAGTTGGCCGGTACCGCGCAAGGTATCTGAGTTGACGATGTAAGGCACATTGATTTCTGTATACCCATGGGCTCGGGTATGTGTGTCCAACATAAATTGAATGAGTGCACGATGCAAAGTGGCAAGCTCGCCCCGCAACACCGAAAAGCGAGAGCCCGTCAGCTTAGTCGCAGTCTCAAAATCCAACGCGCTATCGCGGGCACCTAAGTCAGTGTGATCTTTCGGCGTAAACGAAAACTCTCGGGGCGTGCCGACTTTTCGCAGCTCCACGTTGTCATTTTCGTCTTTACCCGGGGTAACGCTGCTGTCAACGATATTAGGTAATGTCAGCAGAATGTCGTCTAGCGACGATTGAACCTCTGCCAGCTGCTTTTTAGCTTCATCTAGCTCATCTCCCATTCGAGACGTTTCAGCCAAAAGCGGCGCTATGTCTTCACCACGCGCTTTAGCCTGCCCTATCGATTTGGCCCGAGAATTTCTCTCCGCCTGGAGCTCTTCACTGCGCTGCTGCAATTGCTTACGCTGCGCGTCCAGAGAACTGATCGACTCCTGATCTAGGGTGAAATTTCGGATACTGAGCCGTTCAGCAACGTACGGCAAATCGTTTCTAATGAGTTTTGGGTCGAGCATGCTTCGGTTTGATCTCGAAAATCTAGTCGGAATTGCAGCGATTTTTCGACTGCTGCGGTAGGTCGGCTTCAGAGTATATCAGTGCCTCCCCGACAATTTTAGGGCTAGTTAGTCCACCATGAATTTCGCAGCCACATAGGCCCCAAGCATGACAGCCAGCAAAGAACCTACAACGTTTAAAAGGATATTCGCCATCGCCATGAAAATTTCCCCGGACTGCACCAAACGTAAACTCTCCACAGAGAAAGCTGAAAATGTGGTGAAGCCACCCAAAAACCCCACAACGATAAATAACTGAAGTGCACCCGGCATTAAGCCGCGACTAAAAAAAGCTGTCACCACAAAGCCTGCGATGAGGGCACCTAGGACATTGACCGACAGCGTTGCCAGAGGAAAGCTTTTAACCGGATCAGCTAACAGTAAACTCATTGAATATCGACAGCACGCGCCCAAGGCACCTCCGAGACCAACAAAGGCGAAATTAACAGCTAGATTCATGGGCACCGACCTTGCATCGTGAGGTCTCAAGACTTTAGCGTAAATTTACCTACCATCATGATCCGTCGAGCCTGTTACGCCCTTTTATTGACCTGCTGTGCTACCGCCATGGCGGAACCTTTGTATCAGTGGACTGAGGCGGATGGCTCGATTACCTTCTCGCCGAACAAGCCTCCGGCCGGCATCGACTTTAAGGTTATTGAGCCAACGGCAGGGATCACGTCTGAAAGCTCCGAAGGGGCAAACGAGCCTGTGTTAGCAGCAAGCGTTGGTACAGCAAGCGCGCTGGACAATTCCCGCAAGCGCTTACCGGTAAGAAGCTCTATAGCAACACTAAACCCCGAAGATTCCTCGGTTGAATCCGGCTCGGTCAGCTGGAGCAGCAATGATCAGCAGCCTGCTAAACCGGCTCTCCCGACTCAAACCCTGTTGGCACCGACCGCTTCAAACTCCACACCGGGTCGGTGTGAAGACTTACGAAAACGTGTGGTTTCACTAGAGCGCAGACTAAAAGCCAATCTCAGCCCTGAAGACATGGACAACACTGTAGTACATATGTCCCGGTACCAGCGCAGTTACGACAAGTTTTGCGTGCAGTAAACTTCCTGCGAAAAAGTGTGGCCCTGCCTCAAACAGTAACTCAGCCATTTATTGAGAAAACGGTTTAGGCGGCGCCCTTCATCCAAATCGCGGGTTCTACGCACCTCCAATCGTCCTTCGGGCAGCAGCCCGCTCATGACCTCACAGCTTCGAGAGTCATGGTAGAGCCTAATGGCCAAATCCGGTTCACGCTCACGCCGCCCCTTGCCGGAAGACTCCGAAAAACGGTAGGTTAAATTGAAAGTGCTGGTGTGCCGACTGTGACTATTCACCGTCAATTCCAAAGGCATCGCACCGTTAGCCACAGAGACATGCGTGCCCTCCGGCATTTGCTTTAATTCCGGCGCCAGTAGGCGTATGAGGACATAGTTTTTCTCATACATCTCCATCAGAGCGGCGAACCGTTCTGTTGTCTTGGGGCGATGTAATAGTGCGTTATACATCCGGACTATTATGGTCGGCAAAGCCGCTTAGTACAAACCTATATTTGCGGGCATAGTGGCGCCAACGAGGCGAAAATCTTGACGCTCTTGGCAAAACACTTGTAATTCCGGGGCGTAATCGCCATATAATCGCTGGCAATTACCCAGTAGTTGCTGTGTATCATTCGCCCTTGCCGGCAATGGCTGGCATAATAGCGTTAATAGGGTGGATGACACCCAGACCGACATAGGCTTACAAGAGATTTAATGGCTAAAGAAGAACCCATAGAAATGGAAGGTGTGGTTGTTGACACACTTCCAAACACCATGTTCCGCGTTGAACTAGAAAACGGGCATGTTGTTACTGCTCATATTTCCGGCAAGATGAGAAAACACTACATTCGTATTCTTACGGGCGACAAGGTCACCGTACAGATGACCCCCTACGACCTGAGCAAAGGCCGCATTACTTACCGCAGCCGCTAAGAGCATAAAAAAGCCACTTGGCCTTTGACAACCAAGTGGCTTTTTGAACGACCTACCGTCTGGTTAATTCCAGGCTAAGCAGTCGCCTCCTTATCTTTACTTTCCTTACTCTCGAATTCAAAGGCTAAGTTGCCTTTCTCGTCGAGAATAACGTTCACCCGCCCGCCGCGACTTAACTTGCCGAAGAGTATTTCATCGGCCAGATGCTTCTTGACGTTTTCACTAATGAGGCGAGCCATTGGGCGAGCACCCATGCGTGCATCAAAACCGTGTTCTGCAAGCCAAGCCTTTGCATCAGGATTGAAGTCGATTGATACATTCTTCTCTTCAAGCTGGGCTTCGAGTTCGATGATAAATTTATCGACCACGTTGAGAATGATGCTCTTATCAAGCGGCTTGAACTGGATGACTGCATCAAGACGGTTTCTGAACTCAGGGGTAAACAACTTGTTAACCGCTTCGTTTCCGTCAGTGCTGTGATCCTGCTGTGTAAAGCCCATGGTGGTTCGAGAGATAGACTCTGCACCAGCATTGGTTGTCATGATCAAGATAACGTTTCTGAAATCTGCTTTACGACCATTGTTATCGGTAAGCGTGCCGTGATCCATTACTTGCAGTAATAGGTTGAATACATCCGGATGTGCCTTTTCGATTTCATCGAGAAGCACTACCGCATGCGGGTTCTGAATAACCGCATCGGTAAGCAAGCCGCCCTGATCGAATCCAACATATCCCGGAGGCGCACCAATCAAACGCGACACCGTATGCCTTTCAAGGTACTCAGACATATCGAATCTAATGAGCTCGATTCCCATGATGGTAGACAATTGCTTGGTCACTTCTGTCTTACCAACCCCTGTGGGGCCTGCAAACATAAAGCTACCAATCGGCTTGTCTTGAGGACCCAATCCAGAGCGTGACATTTTGATGGCAGCGCCTAAGGCGTTGATAGCATCATCCTGGCCGAAGACAACCATGCGTAAGTCACGTGATAGCGTTTTCAGCTTGTCCATATCCGTTGAGGACACACTCTTTTCAGGGATACGAGCGATCTTGGCAACGATGGCTTCAATGTCCTTAACATTGATTTGTTTTTTGCCTTTTGTCGCGACGCCCTTAACTCGATGGTTGGCACCCGCCTCATCGATGACGTCAATGGCCTTGTCAGGCAGAAAACGATCATTGATGTATCGGCCTGACAATTCCGCAGCTGTCTTTAGCGCGTTGTTAGAGTATTTGACCTCGTGAAATTCTTCGTACCGAGACTTCAAGCCTTTGAGGATTTCGAAGGTTTGATCAATAGTGGGCTCTTTGACATCAATCTTCTGAAAGCGGCGTGAAAGAGCGCGGTCCTTTTCGAAAATTCCTCGATATTCTTGGTAAGTCGTCGAACCGATGCATTTCAGTTCGCCCGTTGCCAGCATAGGCTTGATCAGGTTTGAAGCATCCATGACACCACCTGATGCCGCACCTGCACCAATGATGGTGTGGATCTCATCGATAAATAGAATTGCACCCTGCTCTTTCTTAAGTTGATTCAAAATCGCTTTGAGACGCTTTTCAAAATCGCCTCTGTATTTGGTGCCCGCAACCAACGCACCTAAATCCAGAGAATAAATAATGGCATCGGACAATACTTCCGGCACTTCACCGTCGACAATTCGCTTAGCCAGGCCTTCTGCAATCGCCGTCTTACCAACGCCTGCTTCGCCCACCAGCAGTGGATTGTTTTTACGACGGCGGCAAAGCACTTGCGACGCTCTCTCAACTTCATGATCTCGCCCAATGAGAGGATCGATTTCACCAGCCTGAGCTTTCGCATTTAAATTTGTCGCGTATTTGTCTAGCGGCTTGGCATCACTCTCAGCCTCTTCACCACCGTATTCACCTGCGTTGTCTTCTGCTTCTTCAGGCTCTTCGTCAGAGTTCTTGGCGATGCCATGTGAGATGTAGTTGACAACATCCAAGCGTGTAATATTTTGCTTATTTAGTAAGTAGACCGTTTGAGAATCTTGCTCACCGAATATAGCCACCAGCACGTTGGCGCCGGTCACCTCTTTTTTGCCAGAGCTCTGGACATGGAAAACGGCGCGCTGAAGTACGCGTTGGAAACCGAGCGTAGGCTGAGTTTCCCTTGTGTCGTTTTCATCAAGTAATGGGGTATTTTCGTCAACGAAGCTATCGAGCTCGTCGCGCAGTGTTTCAAGATCACCACCACATGCTCGTAAAACCTGAGCCGCTGTCGGGTTGTCTATGAGTGCAAGCAACAGGTGCTCGACTGTCATGAACTCAAACCTTCTAGCACGCGCTTCTTTGAACGCGTTGTTGAGAGTGAATTCCAGCTCTTTGCTAAGCATTATTTATTCGTCCGCCCGTGAAACTTAAATACGCATTAGGAGGATAGATACTCTCCCGCCGCTTTACACACCCTGGATTACCACGTTAGTCCAGATCCTTTCCAACTTTCCTACTGTTACGCCTTTTCCATCTCGCACATCAGTGGATGCTTTCGCTCCCGAGCTAATTGCGTCACCTGTGCTACTTTTGTTTCGGCTATTTCACGAGTAAATACACCGCAAACACCCTTTCCTTTCTGATGAACATGTAGCATGACGCGAGTAGCATGTTCACGATCTAACGTAAAAAACACCTCTAACACTTCTACGACGAACTCCATCGGCGTGTAATCATCGTTCAGCAGTACAACCTTCCAAAGTGGCGGTTTAGCCAGCTTTGGCTTGGCAGTCTCTACTGCTAAACCACCTTCAAAATTCGTGTCTTCTTCACTCATGACTCAAATATTCCGCGAAATCGCCTGGCCTTAAACCTCGACCGGATCAACCTCTGATACGTGTAAAACGAAAAGATGTGTCACGATCACGCTAGGACGAACAATCGCAATTTTCGTACCCCATTAACATGGTGTCTTTATTACGTAACTCAATCTTTCTATCGCAATCGATCTGACACTAATAACTTACCCTTAGGGCGACTAAAAGTGTAGCTCTGCTGAGCGCTTTTAAGGGAGGTATTGCATTCCGATTATCAAAGAATAGTCGACTGGATCTAAGGTGCGACGTCGTGCACGTCACATTGAATGGGCCGGGCCATTGTGAGGCGTGCAGAGAATTAGTCAGTCGATGACTGCAAAAGTGCCTTAATTTGGCTTATTCGGCCTTTTTCGGCGACTGGGTCGCGCAGCTTTAGCAGCAGCGGCAGCTTTTGCTTTTCGGGCACCACGCGTCTCGTAAGCGGTGGATCCGCCATTTCCAAGCTCGGTACTCAGAGCCTTACTATCACTAAACTGAGCCGCTTTTCGGGCAGCCAACTCGGCTTCGATTTGTGCTCGTTCAGCCTCACGCGCCATATGCGCTGCAGCGCCCCGTTTTGGTGCACGCGCTCCAGAGCGATTACTCTTTCGACGCTTGGCTTCCAATTGCTGTTGGATAACGGTGGCATCGTCAAGGATGACATCCGGTGCAACACCTGCAGTAGCCATTCTGGCTGCGCCTCGTCCCGCACCACCACGACGACCGGGTTTCGCGCCACCGTCATAGCCTTCGCTTTCCTCTTCAACAGAGCGTTTCAGGACCTGCAAAATAAGTATGTAGGTCCAAAAGTACACCGTAAAGTTGAGCGCCGTTGCTCTCGATCCGAATATATTGATTACGCCATAACACACAGCGGCCGACGCACAGCCGATCCCCACCGCCCTAATAAAGTCGTCGTCTTTGTTATGCGATAAGAATCTCCCCATTTTGACCATGGAATACATGAGCAATATAAAGAGAAATAAGGCGGGCAAGCCCATTTGAGATCCGATGTACATATACATGCTGTGCGGATCACTTTCTTTATGGTCGACCTCCAGATACTGAGATTTCAAAAACTGGAAGCCTTTAAAGCCCTTACCCAAAATAGGGCTTTCAGCCATCATCTTTCCAGCCGCTTTCCACATGTCAATTCGCGTGGAGGAGCTTTTATCAATAGTTTCTTCTTTCGGCGCAGAAATTTCCTGCCCACCACCTATGAGGCCGCCCATTCGATCCATAAGAGATTGAGGGATGACCGATGGAAACAACAACAGAGTGCAAATGCCCAGCACCCCAATCATTCCCAGGAATACTTTTCCTCGATAATAACCAGCCAGCATTCCTCCGGCCGCAATAGCCAGATAAGCACCGCGCGAGAACGTCGTCAGAAGCACTTTTACCGCTACGATGAAATACGGGGTAAATAGCCAAGCCCGTAAATCTTTGATGTACACCATAAAAAAGGCCAGCATTGGCAGCATGGTGTAGGCAACAAATCCACCGAAGTTGTTGGACTGAAGCTGCGGCCCGATCATGCGACTTTTTTCGATCGATGAACGGCCCATTTTTTCGAACATTTCGGGTATGGAATACAACACAACCAGCATCGACCCGATCATGGTGTAAACCATGGCTCGCTTGGCGCCCGCCTTGTCTCGAATTAGGGCTGCCAGTATCAGGTACACGACAAACTGATCAAGCCAGGACTTGTAGCTTAAGATTTCAGATTTAAGAAGAAAGCCACCGCCTGTGTGCTGCAATACCGTGAAGGCAGACAATGCTGTGTAAGCACCGAAAAATATAACCAAAGAGCTGCCGGGCGGCCAGACAACAAATTTATCTTTTTCCCTCGACGCTCGGAGGAAAGCGGTGCCCAGCCCGAGCATTATCAACATATTAGTGCCGTTGAGACCGGGTAATACCGGAATAACGAACGACTTTGCGAACGGCAGATACAGCAGAACGCATACGACTGTTATTTCTACTGTCTTGAACGCACTCGCTGCGACATAAAGCCCAATGAGAAGGCCACAAAAATAAAGGATGGGTCTGGGTAGCCCACCCACAAGCATACTGCTTAGAACAACCGCCCCGGGGAAGCAAAGAAACAGTAGTACAGGCTTAAGCTCCTCAAACGAGGGCCAGCCATTTAGCGCTCCACCTTCGGAGGCGGCTTTAAGCTGCGACGCGAGACCCGTTTTTTTACGGCGCTTGTTAGTCTGCCGACTGGCTCCGCGTAACCCTGAACCCCGCGCAGCCGAACGCCCAAAGCCCGGGGCTTCGTCGCTAGCGTGCGGAAACGGATTTGTAGAGGCCATAGTAAAGCCGGTTACCTAATGTTTTTTGTACTAACTTTTTCGCCTGACTGCGACGAACCTGCGAACGGTAGTAGGAAGAATCCGGACCAATCATTCGCTTAAATTCATCTAACTGTGTTGTGCGACGTATGGCAACTCTATTCAGAGGCTTTGTACCCGTCATGGGTAACAGTAATGCAGAAGAACCATTGCTTGATTCTGCGTTACCAAAGCGTTTGGACATATTCACCATTCCGACATCTGAACCAAACCACTGCGTATAACCCGCGTCTGTCATTTGCTTCAGTACACCCTTATTATATCGTCCGCCGGGAAAAGACATTGATTCGCAGGGGTGTTTTGTCAGCGTTTCTAACAATACTTTACTTTCAGAGAGCTCTTTTCGCGCCTCATCCGGTGTCATATCGTTAAAAAATCGGTGCGTAACGCCATGACTTCCCACAATCATACCTTCACATTCTGAGAGCTCACGTACCTCCGATGCACTCATAAACCCCGGTCGGGAATCGATAAAGCCTGTCGTTACGAAAAAGTAGGCAGAAAGGTTTCTTTCTTTCAGCAATGGTACAGCCATCTGCAGATTACTGACATGACCATCGTCAAAGGTAATGACGACTTTTTCTGACTCTGCGTTATCGTAAATTCCAGAGAAACGCTGGGCAATCAGATCGAGCTGGTGTGTGAACGTATCTTTTGAGACGGCATAAGGTAAATCTTCATCGTCAATTGCTGACGTATTTTCGCCCTCATACAAAGAGTGATACATCAGGACGATACTCAAAGCGGAATCTCCCAAACTACCTTATTTTCAATCGTATTCACGAGTAGTTTATCCACGACTGTATTTAGCAATACGCTTTTTGATGGACGTTTTAAGCTCGGGTTCCACGATTAACATTGCAATTAATAAGACGCCCGTACCAACGCCCCCTTTGACCAGGAAGCTGGTAGCTTCCGGCCCAAATTCCATAGGATCGAGCACGAAGAAAACAGCCAGACTGCCTAGCGCCATTAAACTGGGCGCGCGCAAGTCAATCGGGAAGTCAACTTTTCTAAACGCTGACATGGAAACACCGGTTGTAAAAATTCCGAAAGAGATCAAGGTGACTACCGAGGCTCCGATAATTCCGTAAATAGGGATAAAAAATAGATTTAGCACCAAATTAATGACCGTTGCGATACAGCTCCAGACCACCAGAACTTTAGTGTCTTTAAAAATGTAGAGACCTGCTGTCAGGATATGCATCGCACCCATCATCAGGTAGCTGAGCGCCAGATACGGAATAATGACCGTGCCTGGAGCGTATTTGTCACCGGCTAAAAATCTCAGCAAATGGGGAGCGGTTAGCGCAAAAACCGTGATAAACGGAATAAAGGAGATCAGATAAATTCTGAAAAATTTGGATAAAAAGGCTTGAGTGGCCTCTTTTCCATCTGCTTCCCACATGTGTAGATAGGCTGGTTTCAATGCCTGAACCATCGCAAATAAAATAATAAGATCGATGTAGGTCGCTAAATTATATGAGGCCGAATACTGACCAAGGGCGCTGGCACCGATCATGGACTCAATCATGTAACGATCGCTCAATCGTAAAACGAGCTCAAGCGATTCCAGAATCATTAATGGCAGACCGTAAAAGAACAACGCTTTTGCAAGGCTGTTTGACAGGTCTTTGGCGCGAAATTGAAAGCTGGGTGAGTAGCAATAAAACGCGTAACCCACGCCAATAATTTCGGCTACAAATAAACATGAAATGACCAATGTTGGGCTCAAGGTGGAATAGAACAACAACACCAAGACAAACACAAGATTTAAGCAGCGAGCTAGACTTTGCGACAATGCAACATCACCACTACGTTGCTGAGCACGCAAAAAGTTAAGAGCTGCGCTACCTAAGAGACGTATGAATACAACGCCCGCAGCTAATATGAACAGCGAAGATAACTGCTCGTACTGCATAAAATTAGGCAGTATTACAATACCGGTGATCAACCAAAGCAAAGTGGTCACAGAGGCGAAAACAAAGAACACCACGCTGACGGTGCTGTTTAGCTGTCCCATGCTGTAGTCGATGTTTCCGTGTTTTACTTGTGAGTAAAAACGAATAACTGCGTGTTGAACGCCAAGCTTACCGACGGCAATAAACAGTGTGAGCGTCGATGTTATCAACCCGACTATCCCGTACTCCGCAACCGTAAGGTTACGTGTCAGGATCGGAAAACTGATTAGACCAACCAGTCCTGTAACCACGCCAGCCGATGCGTAGTTACGCAAATGACTTAACATACTGTCGGCTCGATGTGGCTCATGTCAATCTAGTTAACCTGAAACGCGTCGTAAAGA
The DNA here is from genome assembly GCA_020627685.1 of Granulosicoccus sp. Lineage (GTDB taxonomy): Bacteria > Pseudomonadota > Gammaproteobacteria > Granulosicoccales > Granulosicoccaceae > Granulosicoccus. The sequence continues at coordinate 51,575 of JAHDGK010000002.1, forward strand.
TCTGACATGGGTGCAAATCTCGCACCCTCTTCACCACACCACTGGAGTCCGCGCTGCATATCATCTATGAAGCGTTTTACGTCATCAGGTGTTTGTGGGTAAGGTGACGCTTTCTCGATGACTTCCATCGAATGAAACATCATATTGATAGAAAGTACTTTCCGGTCACTGTGTTTTTTTAATTGGTATCGAAAGATATCTTTCATTTGATCGACAGTTGCAAACCAGGGTCTGAACCATCGCGGATCTCGAAATAATCGTGGCTTGACCGTCACAGGTGCTTCAAGAATACGACTGGGCGAATAAGGGCCGGCTTCGGCAATTTTATTTTCTGCAGGAAAATAGGGTTGTTCGGGGGCAGAACGAAAATCTACAGTGGCGTTAGGTTCACTCCAGCGAAGGTGCGGTGTGACACTCGTATCCACTTTGTAGCCAAGCTTCTCAAGACTGTTTATTGAATCTGCAGATGCGCCATAACGCCCCGCGCGAAAGCTTGTCGGCTTATAGCCGAAACGCTGCTCAAACAGCTTGGATAAATTTTCCAACTTTTGATATTCGATTTCCGGTGCATAGCCACATTGGAAATCCGGGCTATCAATACCTGCGTAATCATAGAACTTCTTTTCAGGCTCAATAAAGGCTGCATGTAAATGCGTTCCGTACTCGTACTCACCTTTCAGATTTTTTAAGGCCTCAACACTCGCCTCGTCTTCCATAACCTCCACGGTAAGGAGATAAGTGGGCACTGCACCGACTTCATCAAATGCAGGCTGCAGGCGATTAGGTACGCCCTCAGTGATCGAATCAAAGGTTAAGGGTTTAGACCGAACCCAGTTAACGTCATGATCACACTCAGTATCAATCGATATCGTTACGATGATATCTTCAACTTTAGACACGATAAAGCTCCGCCAATTTTGTAACCACCCTTTCGATGTCGTAGCGCTCTTCAATAACCTGACGTCCCGCGGACGCCAACGAATTCTTCACGTCGTGATTGTCGATCATGTGCAACAGTTGATCTGCGAGTTTTGCAGCATCACCGGCTGGGAAACTGAGGCCGGTTACACCATGTGTCACTAAATCGTTGTTACCACCGATGTCCGATGCAACTACCGGCTTCTGCTCAACCATGGCCTCCATAACGGAGTTGGGTAAACCTTCTGCAAATGACGGTTGGACGTATATATCGATTGCTCTGAAGAACGATTGAGTATCTTCAATCAACCCTAACCATTCCACATGCTTGCCGATGTTCAATCTCTCTACTTGAGCCAGTAAATCATCCTGACTCGTACCGCTTCCCGCAATAACGACTTTGATTTTTTCATTCGGGCGGCGTTTTAATATTTCAGCCACGGCGTCGAATAGGACATGCACGCCTTTGACTTCTCGAAGCCGACCACAATAACCCAGGATATGCGTATCGTCCGCTTGCCGAGCGACGGGAGCTACGCCCACATCAATTCCATTAGGGATAAAGCGAATTTGTTCGTCCCGGAATTCTGCTTCCAGTAATTTTTCTCGCGTCTGCTCACTGATGGTTTGGACAAAGTCCACCTTTCGCAGACCCTGCCTAAGCAGGTAATTGAGCGGCTTATATTTTTTTCGTTGATCCAGAACTCCGCCTTCAAACTCATAGAAGCCGGAAATTTTAGTGGTGACAGGCATGCCGGTTGTCGAACGGACAAAACCTGCGGTTGCGGCCATGAGGTGCGTAATGTGCACGTGTACAGCATCAAACCGGTCGGCATTGGCTCGTAAATAGCGCGCAAAATACGCCATCAAAACCAGGGAACCTATCCAACGAATATGAGGGTAGTCCACTCGCTTTATCGTAAAACCATGGAAGTCTTCTTCAAGCGGTTGACTGGCTAATATTCTGGGCGTCACAAACTCAACAAAAGCGCCACGATCACGCATGGAGATAGCCAGTTTTAGTGCCTGTGCTTCCGCACCACCCTGCCCCGGGAACTTACAATCGACAGCAAATAGAATACGCAGGCCATCCAGACGTGGCTCCTGCTGGGAATCGTTCTGCTGGGAGTCTTTCGAAGCACCGCTTAACGCTGACTCACCAATCAAATTTTCGCTGGATGGACCGTCCATTTCCACTCTACCGTTAAATACCATGGCTAACAGCCGGATTCTAAAAACGCTATTTCGACTAACCTAACGCAATATTTTTACCACCAATTCGAATGCAGTTAGCAATAATAGCTTAGCTGCAAAATTCAGCATTCCTTCTGAGTTTATTAACTACTGTAGTAATGAATTAAGCTGTAACGTCAGTTCCCGTGAGGCTCTGGTTGGGGGGGCCCAACGAATGCCAATCGATGCGCGGGTTTCACTTTCGTCAATCTCGATCTCGTTACGAACAATGGTATTACCAGCTTGAGCAAAACGTGTTCTCATTCCTTCTCCGGCATCGTAAATTAACGAAAATTCCAGATCTAAAGAACGCGTCAGCGTATAGCCCAGGACACCTGTAATAAGAACCGCATCAGTAGTGTCTTCTCGATTTATATACTCTGCCCGTTCGAACGCCCCGGTCAAAGAGCCAGCCCATCGCGGGCTAAATTCTTTCGAATACACAGCGGTTACCGTGCCTTGATTCTGATCTTCACCATCAACGGCTAAGAAGTTAGCTGCATCGCCTGTCAGCGCTTTGTAGCCCAATTGCGCCAGACTTACGATGAACTCAAATTCTGATCGTGGCAATTCGACTTGATATCGCGCATCTATCCGCGTTTCTGCAAATATGCCGTCTACCTCAGGCTGCAAACCTGCATCATCGCCTCCATTTATCAATAAGGCTTCAATAGTGTTAAGAGTCTGATCATTCAGTGTATGAGTGATGCCGGTATTGAATGTTGTCCTGGGACCTAAAATTTTCGTATACCTTAAGCCTGCCGTTAAACCGGTGATTGATTCGTCATCGGTGTCGTAACGCGTCGCACCAAGTTCCCCGTAAATCTCCGAATACTCTCTCGCTCTATTCGTAAAAACAGCCAGCGTCATACGGTTGAAATCTTCGTCGGGAGCAGCACCCAAGGCAGGATCAAAATCAGGATCCTCTGCAACAGCCGTATAAATATCGTTAAATCTGATGCCGTAGAAACTACCTACCGTGGTATCTCGTTGATGTCGAACACTGAAGTTATACAAAGACTCCAGTTCTTCGTCATCCTGAGATTGATGTACATAAAACAACCGTGCTTCAGTGGCGCTAACACCTTCAACAACAGACTGATAGGTAGGGCCGGTTACAAAAATGTTGGTAGAGTTTTCGTTCAAATCGTCCGCAATTCGAATAGTATCTTCATTGCGAACACTTGCCAGCACATCACCGAAATACCAGTGGAACGTTCTGGGCGTAATGGCTACATCAGCTGCCCCGACAAAACGAGTAACCGTGGCAACGTTATCGTTCTCATCATCCAGATCACGCTCGGTTTCCAGCTCTCCCGAGAAACCTGCACTTAAAACCCGGCTGCGCTGTTCGCCGAATACGGTGAGAACACCGTTGAGCAACTTAGAATCTGGAATCGGCCCATCGTCTATATTGGCGTCATCAGTATTCTGTCGGAATTCATAACTCAGTAAGCCTTCGAAACCCATTTCCAATGCGGCAACCGAACTACAAGAGGCCCCCACGACGAGAGCTACCAGCAGTTTGGGAATTCTTCGAAATGACTTCTTCGCCATGGAATCACATACTCTTAGAAGTGGTAAGCCTGTACTGGGTTCAAACTGGCTCATTATTTATTACAACACCCGCCAGGCGGCGCTCATCAATCTCATCAATGATGGAATCCAGGGTGCCCGGGGTGACGCCACCGTATGGAACGACCAGCACCGTGAAATCACAGATTTCAGACAATATTCGTGCATCCGCAGAGGTTGTCATTGATGGCCCATCCACGATGACAAATCGATTGTCATATCGCTCTTTGATATCAAGCATAAATTGCTTGTAGCGCGCACTCGTAAAATGTTCGGCGCTGATTTCCTGATGGCTACCGATGGGTACGCAACGCATTCGAGGTATACCGCTCGGATTAACGATATGCTCAACGCCCAGCTCGGGTCGTTCTAAATACTCAAGTAAACCCGCGGAATGCTCCTGACCAATCAGCTTCATAAGCTTATGAAGAATAGGCGTATGAAGGTTGGCTTCGACTAACATGGCCGTTCGCGCCTTATCAAATGCGATGGTAGCTGCCAGATTCAAACTGATAAAACTACCGCCGCCTTCAGGAACGACCGAGCTAATCAATACACTGAAATTACCTTCCGGTTTGAGGCTGTATAGTTTGGTTCGCAGTTGACGCATTGCATCAACCATGGCTCTGTTTTTAGAGCGCGGGTGCACGATACCCAATAAATCCAGCTGTCTATCGCTAAACAGCTTCTCATCTTGCATGTTGGCGATGTCGGCGCGAGCCCTGTCCGCCAAGCTAACATTGTCATTTGCAGCGCGAAGCTGTGTACTACCGCGCTGTTTTTCAGCACGCGGAACCAGTGAGTGGCCCTCTTTCATCGCACGCCGGGCAGACTTACCCGGTTGCTGGTTCAGCATAGAACGGATGTTAGCTGCTTTTGATTGGTCGCTCATACAGCGCCCCCAGTCGTGGCCGCTTCAATAGCCAGCTTGATTAGGAAAACGAGCACATACATTCCGCAGACCACCGCGATGGTGGTAAATATGGCCACAGGGCGTCGGAAGTACGGAACGGCTTCTTTTGGAGATCTCATATGAGGAACAACCGTAAGCAAGGGTAGTTCCAACAAATCAGTGATGGCCGAACCGGTGCGAATCCTGGGATCGAGCTTAAGGAACACAATGAGGTAGACGAACGGCAGCACACTGGCTAGCACTAGACCCAGAAAAACGATGTGAACGAATCGCAGTCCATTGGGTCGCACTGGGAAATTGGCTTTCTGTTGAATACGATACAAGACACCTTGTTGCTCGTTACCCAGTGTCATCGTGATCCGCGCACTTTCCTGTTTCTTTAACAAGCCCTCGTAGATTTCCTTATTAATTTCGTAGTCACGGGTTAGCTCGTTAAGTGTTCTCTCTACCTGCGCAGAGGTTTCAGAACGCGCAATCTCATTATTGATAAGAACTTCTATTTGTCTAAGTCTGGATTTCAGAGCATCCGCTTCGGCAGCCGCCCTGGCCATATCACTTCGAATTTGCTGATAAACCGGGCTGAGGTTCGCAGCTCCCGAATACGCCTGCCCGCCTACACTGAATGCAGCCGTTGCCGGCCCTTGCTCGCTAGCACGCTGAAGTCTTTCTGCTGCTGAAATTTTGATATCTTCGATCTGCTGTCTAAGACGGACGATATCCGGATAATCATCCGTATACGACAGGCTCAGAACATCTATTTGCGCCTGTAGAGAAGCAATTTGATCGCGCGTTTGCCCTACCTGATAATCACGCGCTATTGTCGACGATTCATTAGAGAGCTCGGCTTGCAGTGTCTTACGAGTTTGATCTTTCTGAGCAAAGAATAATGAGGTTTGTTCGTAATCACGCTGCAGCTCAATGATTCGTGCATTGACGTTTCCGCCTTCAAGTGTCGTGACACCGGGGTTCTGAGTTCTAAAAGTCTCTAAACGCCGTTCAGCATCTTCCAAGCGGGCTCGATAGGTTTCAACTTGATCAATGATGAATTCGAACGCTTCTGTGGTTTCGACGTTTGTCGACTCCATAGTTTTCTTCAAAAACAATTCCGCATAGAGACTTGTCGTTTTAAACGCAATAGTCGGATCCGGATCCCAAAAAGCTATTTCCAGCAGCTGGTTATTTCTGTTTGAAACGGTAGTGGCGTTGATGAGGTCGTCGCGTAGTTCTTCTCTCTCGACAGGTGTCGTCGTTTCGTCGGCAAAACCGATTTCTTCGAGTACGGTGTCAAGAATATCGATGGCAAAAAGCTCTTGCTTTGCAAGCTTTACCGCATCTCTGTCTGCGGTCTTAGCCGTTGATAAAAGAGGACCGACCAAATTTCTATCATCGACATACAGTTGTACGGAGGAGTTATATTTCTTCTCCCACATAAAACCAATGGCCATAAATACAAGGCTGATACCGACAAAGATTGCCAATAGCGTTCCGCTACGCGCGAACGCCTCCCTCCTTAGGAGTGGCAACATCTCGTCTAGCGTTATATTACTCATATACTTTGGGCTTCATCAAACTAGATATGCGTGAACCAGAAACAGCACATGTTGGCTTACGTTTATATTAGAAACGACGTTCTGGAATAGTGATTACATCACCTGGAATCAACGGGTAGTTGGTATCCAGCATCCCCTTCGTTAAAATGTCAGCTAAAAACACATCGAATACACGGGCCACCCCGTCTATCGTTCTATACAGCTTTGCCGCGTTCGGTGAGGCAAACTCGTTTACGCCACCCGCTTCCAACACTAGGTCGATGACTGTCATGCCATCCCGGTGCGAGATTGATTTGGGATCAGCAACGCCACCAACGACACGAACCCGGTTTTGAAATTCAGCACTCGGAATTTCTTCGACGATGACTGAAACCTTCGGTGTGCGAATGAACTGAGTCAGCTTCTGCTCGGTGTCTGCGGCAATCTCCATAGGTGTTCTGCCACCGGCAATGACCTCTCCAACGAGTGGAAGCGATACGTAGCCATCGGGCCGTACGGGTACTCGGGCAGACAAATCTGGGTTTTTCCAAACACTTACGCTGATTACATCTCCGGTTCCCAAACGGAACTGAGGCGTTTCGCTACGCGTGATCTCTGGCGGCCGCTGGTCTTCACTTAATGGTCCACGAGTTCCCCCACAAGCGGTCAGCGTGCATACAAGTAATACTGTAAAAATACGCAGAGCGTTCATTGAACTGTTGGCCTCCAAGACACGTGAACTGGCTCAAAATTTGAAATTCGTCACAAATGCTGACGCGTAGCAAATCTGAAATTTAATCTGAACACTGCTAGCGGCTGATTGCGAAAACACTTGATATAACGCTAGCATGTTAAAAAAAGGGCAATTTTTATGCTCAAACCTGCCGTTAAACACTATAGATACTGCAGGGCATTGGCACCTGAAATGGATATTTCGCTGATTACAATAAGGCTAATTATCCCTAGATCTATCGATTTGCAGTGTTAACGGACGGTAAGCTGACCACCATGAACGAACACATCGACGGCCCTGAAGACTTCAACGCGGATTACGCCAATTTGCGTCTGGAAAACACAGCCGATTGGAAAACCGCCCGCCTGCATTACCGTAAGCTGGTGCATATATGGCATCCCGATAAATATTCCGATAAGCCGCGAGAGCGTATACATGCGCAAAAACAGTTTATCGCGTTGACTAAGTCGTACAACCACCTGAAGGCATTCCAAAAGCAACATGGAAGAATGCCCTTTGAAAACACCCGGCCGGAGGCCCCAAGACCCGATGCGGAACTGTATGGGTCAGCAGATAACGCCGGAACTCGTGGAGACGTTGATCCAGCTAACTTGAATATAGACACACTCTCGCGCGACGACGACAAGATCGATGAGAGAGTTCTGAAACCCAGTCCTGCGCGAAAAATCATCTGGACGATGACCGCCTGTATTGTCATTTTTTCCACCATCGTGTTGTTCTTTATTCTCGACCAAAAAGCCAACATGCAAAATTTGCAGAAGGGTCAACAAGTGTTACGCGAGGCACCCGAGAGCGAATTCACCCCCACCCCATCAGAAATTCGCCGGGGACAATCAAAAGGCGCTTTTATTAGTTTGCCTGATTAATCTCGAGCGATTTAGTTCCTGACACATCTGTCGTGTAATGCGCATTGAAGTGAGAGCTAGCTCGCCCTTTCAGGTCACTGCCCCGCAGTTTCCAAGCTAACAGCCGATACCCTGCATAACCCTCGCACCAACAGCGTTGAAGCTCATACGGTGCGTAACAGTACACTGAACAACGCCAAACAATTGTCTGCGCGCGTTAACGTATACAGTTGTTTATAATCTGTGACTCTCGATGACATCGCCGACAAGCGATAATTTCGCCAACAACAAAGATGGAATCTTTCGACTCAATGTTCACTATCGGTGCTAGCGACAAAATCGCTGTAATCGGCTTAGGTTACGTAGGCCTGCCACTCGCTGCAGAATTTGGCAAAGGCAGCCCTACCATAGGCTTCGACATTCACGCGGAAAGAATATCTGAGCTGCAAGCAGGTTTTGATAGAACCCTGGAAGTGTCTAAGGAAGAAATGGCTGAATCAAACCAACTCAGCTATACCTGCAACGCGGAAGACCTCGCCGATTGCAAAGTATTTATAGTGACTGTACCCACGCCAATCAATCGTCATAAGCAACCAGATTTAACACCTTTAATCAAAGCCAGCGAAACGATCGGCAAGGTGATGAAAGCAGGCTCTGTTGTTATTTATGAGTCAACGGTATACCCGGGTGCGACCGAAGAAGTGTGTATTCCCATTTTAGAACGCGAATCAGGAATGGTTTTCAATCAGGACTTTTTTGCAGGCTACAGTCCTGAACGAATTAATCCTGGTGACAAAGAACACCGGGTTAGTACCATCATGAAAGTCACATCCGGCTCCACACCTGAAGTGGCTCAAGCTGTCGACGCGCTCTACCAGCGCATAATAACGGCAGGGACACATTTAGCGAGCTCTATCAAAGTGGCTGAGGCCGCCAAGGTTATCGAAAACACTCAACGCGATTTAAACATTGCATTGATCAATGAACTTGCATTGATATTTGACAAGCTGGACATAGACACACTTGAAGTTTTGGAAGCTGCAGGTACTAAGTGGAATTTTCTAAATTTCCGACCTGGCCTTGTCGGCGGACACTGCATTAGCGTAGATCCCTATTACCTTACACATAAGGCACAGGAAATCGGTTACTACCCGCAGGTTATATTATCGGGAAGACAAATCAACGATGGAATGGGCCCGTTCGTCGCGGAGCAAGTGGTAAAAATGTTGACCAAACGCCGGGTTCATGTGGTGGGTGCAAATATCCTCATACTCGGTTTGGCGTTTAAAGAAAACTGCCCGGACCTGAGGAATACGCGAGTGGTTGACATCGTTGCAGAGCTCCAAAACTACCATGCGAACGTTGATATCTACGACCCTTGGATTGATGCCGAGGAAGCGCAGCGCGAATACGGGCTAAGTACAATAAGCGCACCAGAAAAAAATCATTATGACGCCATAATTCTCGCTGTAGCCCATGAAGAATTTGTTTCCATGGGCGTTGACGCAATCCGCCAGCTCGGCAAAGCCGAAAATGTGCTCTACGATATAAAAAGTATCTTGCCAAAAGACTCTGTAGACGCACGACTCTAGTTGCCTAATACATAAATTTCATGAAAATTCTAATTACCGGTACTGCCGGATTTATAGGTTCGACACTCGCACTTAAGCTACTGGCTCGTGGCGATGAAGTGATCGGAATAGACAACGTTAACGATTACTACGATGTCACCTTGAAAGAAGCCCGGCTAGAAAGAGTTAAGGCGCATGCGGGGTTTACTGAAGTTCGTGGCAGCTTGGAAGATCGCGATCTAATCGAAGCAACTTTTAAAAAGCATCAGCCTCAACGTGTTGTTAATTTAGCGGCGCAGGCAGGTGTTCGTTATTCGCTGGAAAATCCGCACGCATACATCGACGCAAACGTAATCGGATTTACCAACATTCTGGAAAACTGCCGCCATACAGGTGTTGAACACTTGGTTTACGCGTCAACAAGTTCTGTTTACGGCAACCACACCAATATGCCTTTCAGCGTGCATGAGTCCGTTGACCACCCGGTTAGCTTGTATGCTGCCACTAAAAAGGCGAATGAACTCATGGCTCATACCTACAGCCATTTGTTTAACTTGCCAACGACAGGACTCCGCTTTTTTACGGTCTATGGTCCCTGGGGTCGCCCGGATATGGCCTTGTTTTTATTTACTAAAAACATTCTGGCCGGCAAGCCTATCGATGTTTTTAACTACGGCAAGCACAAACGCGATTTCACGTTTGTAGATGATATCGTCGAAGGCGTAATGCGCACCCTAGACAACCCGGCAACACCCAATTCTGAGTGGAACAGTGACTCCCCGGATCCGGCAACAAGCTCTGCTCCGTATCGAATCTATAATATTGGGAACAATCAGCCGATCGATCTAGAGCACTACATCAGCACTCTAGAATCTTGCCTAAACCGTACGGCTGAGAAAAATCTCATGCCTCTGCAAGCGGGTGATGTTCCCGATACTTATGCAGACGTTTCGGATCTGGTGCGCGACGTTAATTACAAGCCTGACACGACCGTCGAAGAAGGTATCGGAAAATTCGTCGACTGGTATCTGGATTACTACAAGGTTTAGATCCAGCCTTTTAGTTTATAGGCAAGCAAAGCGACCACTTCGTGTATCAAGTGGTCGAATTTTTTAAGCGCAGTGATTTGCGGCACCCAGCCGTAAAATTGGATGTTGGGCAAGGCTTGAAAATCCACACTGACCGGGCACATACTCATATCAGTGCCGTTCAGGGCAAGCTTAAAACTTCCCATTGCCCGGTGCATATGCATAGCGGAACTCACCAATCTCACAGGTCCCTGTACATCTTCATCGGCTAGAATTAAAGCCACGTTGAGCGCGTTTTCGTAGGTATTTCTGGATTGCTCCTCCAAAATAATTCGCTCTTCAGGTACACCTAAGGATTTCAAATAGTTGCCAATAACCTGCGCTTCTGCAACTTGATACAACTTCCCGCCTGAGATAATCAACTTAGCATCTGGCTCTTCGCTGATTATTTTATAAGCCTCCGTTGCCCGGACAAATGTTGCGTGAGACATCCGGTCAAATTGATCTTCTGAGCGCGCTCTGGAGCTCACTCCCCCACTAAGTAAAACAACATGGCTGGATGCTGCGCAGGGCTCCTCGCGAACATGTCGCTTTTCAAGAAAGTTGACTTGCGGATTGACGAAAATCGGTGCCGATGCGATTGCATACATTACAAACCACACCCCGAGGATCACAAGCGCGCGAAACGAGACAATATCTTTGCGCGCCAGTAGCGGGCGTTTTCGCCCTGAGCGTTTAAGCCTTGCTCGCTTACGCAGTGAATTTCTGGAAGATTTTACGAGGACAAGACCGACGGCAATTGACGCCAGAAAAAGCAGAGCTGCCGGATCTAGCAACCAGTCGCGCAAAAGACCAAGCATGTCTTCAATATCAGAAGTGGGAGGCGCGTAATTCTACATCCATATCCCGGTCAATCAAAGTACCTAAGCACCGAAGATACGCCCAACCAGGCAAGCAATCGCCCCGTTTAGGGGCGAAATTCACTTCCATCTCTTCTACCCGAGGGCTTGTTGGATTATAATAGTGCAGATCATTATCATTGACACAGGTAATACTTGATAGCGATGACCCAAACCGATGCACCTAATTTAAACCAACATCGCCAGCTGAGAGCCTTCTGTCATGCCGCCCAAACAGGAAGCATCTCCAAAGCAGCCCAGCGACTGAAATTAAGCCAACCTACCGTTTCACTGCAAATACAGGCTTTGGAAAAAGACCTGGGCACACTTTTATTTGAACGCTGTGGGCCAAAAATCAGACTGACCCCGGCCGGCGACCTCCTCTTGGATATGGCCCAGCCACTGGTCGATGGTTTTTCCCGATTAGCAGATGGCTTTGCTGCCCGGCTTGGTGAGGTTCACGCTGGCCCATTGGACATAGCATCTGGAGAGGCAACCCTGTTGTATATCCTGCCGGATATCATCAAATCATTTTCTGATCAGTTTTCCCAGATAGATGTTCGCCTGCACAACGTAACGGGCCACGATGGCCTTGCCCTACTCCGCGCAGATGAAGTTGATTTTGCGGTGGGTTCGATGATCGATGTTCCGGACGATATGGTTTACCACCCTATTTACGACTACAAACCCGCGCTAATCATGTGCAAGGGGCACCCGCTTGAAGAAAAGGAAAATATAACGCTCGAGGACATAAGCCCCTACGGCCTTATTCTTCCACCCAGACATTTGAGTACCTGGAGCGTTGTTGATCTCGTATTCCAGCAACACGGTGTACCGTATAATGTTGTGTTGGAAGCCGGAGGTTGGGAAGTTATAAAGCGCTACGTTGAAATAGGCACCGGTATTAGCATAGTAACTAGTATCTGCTTAAGGGGGTTTGAGAACCTCACAGTGAAACCGATGAATGCCTATTTTCCTAACCGATCCTATGGCGTTGTAGTCCGCCGTGGAAAATTTCTTTCAGCTCAAGCAAAGCAATTTCTTGAAATGATGGACGGTGATTTTTTCGCACGACAAACCGCCCCGCCACCGCTAAAACGCAAAACCAATACTCGCGGCGACGCGTTGATTACCAACCTTTAAAACGATGCCAAGCTCATCTCACCCTATTGCGGCGCCTCTGCGCACTGATGTGCAGTCCATGCATGTCATTGTCGGCATGTCCGGCGGTGTGGATTCATCGGTTGCTGCTTTGTTGTTACAACAACAAGGCTATAAAGTCTCTGGCATCTTTATGCAGAACTGGGAAGATGATGACGAACACTGTACGGCCAGACAAGATTATCGGGACGCGGCATCGGTTGCAGCAAAATTGGGAATGGAGCTTACTACTGTCAATTTTGCAGAAGAGTACTGGGAAAGAGTTTTCGAACATTTCTTAAGTGAATATAGCGCCGGCCGAACACCCAACCCCGACATACTCTGTAATAAAGAGATCAAATTTAAAGCGTTTTTAGATCACGCCAGAAAACAAGGCGCTGACGCCATTGCAACTGGCCATTACGTTCGATCAGGTGGGGATGAAAATGAAATTTCCTTGCTACGCGGATTGGATACCAACAAAGATCAAAGCTACTTTCTTTACACGCTAAACCAACAACAACTCAGGCCTAGCCTGTTTCCAGTCGGCCACTTGGAAAAACCCGTCGTGCGCCAACTGGCTCAAGACGCAGGCTTTCATGTATTCAGCAAGAAGGACAGCACTGGGATATGTTTTATCGGTGAGCGCAAATTTACCGCCTTTTTATCTGAATATTTGCCGGCTCAACCCGGTGACATCGTGAACGATTCGGGTGATATTTTGGGCAAGCACAATGGTTTAATGTTCTATACGCTCGGCCAACGCCAAGGCCTTGGTATCGGTGGGCAAAACAATGGCAGCGAGTCTCCCTGGTATGTATTGGCCAAAGATTTAAAAGACAATCGATTAATCATCGGGCAAGGGCACGACCACCCAACATTGTTTCGCTCACACTTAACTGCTCATGATGTGCATTGGGTTAATGGCCTGGCGATGTCTTCAGAGTTTTCTTGCACGGCTAAAGTCCGCTATCGCCAGACCGATCAACAGGTCAAAGTGACAACCCTCGATACCGGTGACCTGTCAGTTCAGTTTGACGAACCGGTGCGAGCTGCGACGCCCGGGCAATCTATTGTTTTCTACTCAGAGGACAAATGCCTCGGTGGAGCCATTATTAGTGATTTACCGCAATAGACCGACCGTACAATCTATACTCTCAGCATGAGCTCCATATCCAACGTTGAAAATCAAACACTCGCCCTAGCTGGAATTCTCCAGTCAGTGCATTTGTGTAAATCTCTGGCGACTACCGGCACCTGCGACAAAGGTGCACTAGAAGGCACCCTTCGCTCAATCCTGACGCTAAACACCGAGCGAGTTATCGATGCCTACGGCGGAAGTACGCATAACCTGGGAATAGGCATGTCGGTGCTAAGGAGCCAGCTTCAAGGCAACAACCAATCAAAGGATCTGGATGTATACCGCTATGCGCTAGCACTGATTCAATTAGGGACGAACGTGCTCAACGATGAAGGCACCGTTGAACAACTGAGGATAGGTATAAGTCGCGCGCAGGCAATGGATACAAAAGTTGATGACCCTGCAATGATCAGCAATTTTGCCAATCTATACCGAAGCAGCATCAGTCAGCTTAGCCCGCGCATCATGGTCAGCGGCGATCCCAACTATCTCAATGACAACGATATCGCATCAACCATAAGAGCCGCACTATTGGGTGGATTGCGCTCGGTTGTACTGTGGCGCCAATGCGGTGGCAGCCGGCCAAAACTCGTATTGAACCGGAAGCAATACCTAAAACAGACAGAGAGCTATTTGTCTTCTTGAATTAGCCCTCTTACCGACGGCACTACTACAAAGACACTTGGGCCGAAGCGATATTATCGCTCCGGCCCAATGAGTAATCGCTAGCTTGCGATCTGAATAGACACAGGAATGTCTTTAAACTTCACTTTCGCATCATCTGCAGATTGCTGAAACTCAGCAATTTCGTTGAAGTTCAAGTAACGATAAACCTCATCACTCATTGCGTCGAGGTCTTTTACATACTCCATATATTCTTCAACGGTTGGCAGCCTACCTAGTAGCGCGGCAACTGCCGCTAGCTCAGCCGAACTCAAATAGACAAACGCACCTTTACCCAGTCGGTTAGGGAAGTTTCGAGTCGATGTTGAGACTACCGTAGCGCCAGGCTTAACTCTCGCCTGGTTCCCCATACACAAAGAACAACCAGGAATTTCAAGTCGAGCACCCGCTGCACCGAAAATGTTGTAGTAGCCCTCTTCTTTGAGCTGATGTTCATCCATACGTGTTGGAGGAGCAATCCAGAGAACGGTATCGACATACTCACCGGACTTCTCAATCAGCTTACCAGCCGCACGGTAATGACCAATGTTCGTCATGCACGAACCGATGAATACCTCATCGATAGCAACACCTTGAACTTCAGATAAGGGCTTAACATCATCAGGATCGTTCGGACATGCAAGTAGTGGCTCTTTGATCTCATTAAGATCAATCTCAATGATTTCTGCATACTCAGCATCAGCATCCGCTTCAAGCAGGCTTGGATTTTCCAGCCACTCTTCCATCTTTCTCGCACGACGCTCCAGCGTACGAGCATCATCATAGCCTTCATCAATCATCCAACGCAGCATGGTGACATTCGAGGTGATGTACTCTTTAAGGGGCTCGATATCCAGCTTGATGGTACAACCACCTGCTGAACGCTCTGCGGTGGCATCTGCCAGTTCAAAGGCCTGCTCAAGTTTAAGGTCTTTCAAGCCTTCGATCTCTACGCAGGCTCCAGAGAAGACATTCTTTTTGCCCTTCTTCTCGACCGTGAGTAAACCTCGCTTGAGCGCCGCATAAGGAATAGCATTAACCAAATCACGCAATGTGATTCCAGGTTGCATTTCACCTTTAAACCGGACCAAGACTGACTCAGGCATGTTTAGAGGCATAACACCGACCGCAGAGGCAAACGCAACCAAACCTGACCCAGCTGGAAATGAGATGCCCATGGGGAAACGTGTATGCGAATCACCACCTGTTCCAACGGTATCTGGTAACAACATTCGGTTTAACCAAGAATGGATAATGCCATCACCCGGTCGAAGGGAAACTCCGCCACGAGTAGACATAAAGTCTGGCAGTGAATGATGAGTATCGACATCGACTGGCTTCGGATAAGCCGCGGTATGACAGAAAGACTGCATAACCAGATCGGCAGAAAAACCAAGACAAGCGAGGTCTTTCAGCTCATCGCGTGTCATAGGACCGGTCGTATCCTGAGAACCAACGGTTGTCATTTTAGGCTCACAATACTGACCCGGACGAACACCCTCAGTGCCGCAGGCCTTACCGACAATTTTCTGAGCAAGTGTGTAGCCCTTAGTGCTGGTATCACTGGCACCCGGACGACGAAAAACCGTACTGAACTCTAAGCCTAATGATTCGCGTGCGCGGTCGGTTAAACCACGACCGATGATTAACGGAATTCGACCGCCTGCACGCACTTCATCCAACAACACGTCGTTGCCATATTCAAATGTACTGAGCGGCTCATCAGAACCGTGGCGAGTCACTTTCATCTCGGTTGGGTAGATGTCAATGACATCGCCCATATTCATTCCATTAACATCGCACTCGATAGGCAAAGCACCGGCATCTTCTAGCGTGTTGTAGAAAATCGGCGCAATCTTGCTTCCCAGAACAAAGCCACCGTCACGGCGGTTAGGAATATGAGGAATGTCATCACCCATATGCCATAACACTGAGTTAGTGGCCGACTTACGTGATGAACCCGTACCGACAACGTCGCCGACATACGCAATAGGATGGCCCTTCTGCTTAAGCTCTTCGATAGTTTCCAAAGGCTTGTCAGTGAAACCTTCACGTTCAAATTTGAGCATTGCCTGAGCATGAAGTGGTATATCCGGACGACTCCAAGCATCAACGGCTGGAGATAAATCGTCGGTGTTGGTCTCGCCAGGTACCTTAAAAACAGTGACTGTGACTTTCTCCGGCACATCGTCCTTTGACAGGAACCATTCGGCGTCAGCCCAGGATTGCATAACACGAGCTGCCGGCTCGTTACCCGCTTTGGCTTTTTCTTCGACATCGTGGAAAGCATCGAACATAAGCAAGGTATGCGATAACGCATTTACAGCGGCATCGGCTAGCTCGCTGTCGTCAAGCGCAGCTATCATGGGCTGAATGTTGTAACCACCCAACATGGTTCCCAGTAATTCCACAGCACGAGTACGACTGATTAACGGGGAGCTGGCTTCACCTGAAGCGATAGCCGCTAAAAAACCGGCTTTGACGTAAGCAGCCTCGTCGACACCAGCAGGCACTCGCTCGGACAGCAGTTCCACCAAAAATTCTTCTTCACCTGCGGGTGGAGCCTTCAACAATTCTACTAAGGCTGCGGTTTGCTCAGCGTCCAAGGGTTTTGGGACGATACCTTCCGCCTCACGCTCTGCGACCTGTTGTCGATAGGCTTCTAACATTTACGAACTCCTCACAATATTTGACGATGCAAGCATCGAGTAAAAATTCTTAACGTCTGATCTGTATCAAACGCGGTATTCAAGATGCCATTGCGTTGAAAGAGCCTGCCTACGCAACGGTTTTAGATCTCTTTTTGGTCGATGAATTCACGGGTAATTCACCCCCCTCTTTAAACACAGCGGCACGCAACTCCTCTAATTCATCACGCAACTGTGCTGCACGTTCGAATTCCAGATTTCGCGCGCACTCGTACATTTCCTTCTCTAACTGCTTCATTCTTTTGGCAGCCTCTGTAGCGGACATAGCCGCAACAGCAGGCTTCTTCTCAGTTTTCGCTCCGCGACGACCGCGGCGTTTATCACTGCTGCTGCCACCCGCTTCCATGACATCGTTTACAGCCTTCTCTATACCCCGGGGGGTTATGCCGTGTTCTTCATTATATTGCAGCTGAACATCACGCCGACGAGTGGTTTCATCCATCGCTCGCTGCATGGAACCGGTCACCACATCCGCATATAGTATGGCCTTGCCGTGCAGATTACGAGCTGCGCGGCCTATAGTTTGAATTAGTGAGCGATCCGACCTTAAGAAACCCTCTTTATCTGCGTCAAGTATAGCTACCAGAGACACTTCCGGCATATCGAGGCCCTCGCGCAGCAAATTGATGCCCACAACGACATCAAAAACGCCTAGCCGCAAATCGCGGATAATTTCACTTCTCTCAACCGTGTCCACATCCGAATGAAGGTACCGGACCTTCACATCGTGATCCGACAGGTAATCAGTGAGATCTTCCGACATCCGCTTGGTGAGGGTCGTAATCAGCACCCGCTCGTTGCGCGAAACCCGGTCCGTTATTTCGGACAGGACGTCATCGACCTGGGTCCGGGCCGGTCGAACCTCGACTTCAGGGTCAATCAGGCCTGTTGGTCTGACCACTTGCTCGACAACCTGATCGGCATGAGCCTGTTCGTAGTTGCCCGGAGTTGCCGAAACAAAAATGGTTTGAGGCGCCAGTTTTTCAAATTCCTCAAACTTCAGCGGTCGATTATCTAGAGCGGAAAGCAAACGAAAACCGTAATTCACCAGATTCTCTTTACGTGATCGGTCGCCCTTGTACATGGCACCCAGCTGCGGGACTGTCACGTGACTTTCATCAATGAAAAGCAAACTGTCGTCGGGCAGATAATCGAACAGGCACGGCGGCGGCTCACCCGGCGCGCGGCCCGAAAGGTATCGCGAATAGTTTTCGATACCTGAGCAGTAACCCAGCTCGTGGATCATTTCCAAATCGAACTGCGTGCGCTGCTGCAGTCGTTGTGCTTCAACTAACTTACCGGCCGCGGTTAGCGCTTCGAGACGCTCACGCAATTCATCTTTAATGAGGTCGGTCGCATCGAGTAAACGCTGCCGAGGCGTTACGTAATGCGTTTTCGGGTAGATCGTCAGCCGCGGGACTTTTCTCATCACCTCCCCTGTCAGAGGGTCAAAGAAGCTCAAAGATTCAATATCGTCATCGAATAGTTCAATACGAATGGCTTCACGCTCAGAATCAGCCGGATAAACATCAATGATTTCTCCACGGACTCGATAGGTACCTCGCTTGAGCTCCATGTCATTGCGACTGTATTGCAGCTCGGCTAAACGCCTCAACACATCACGCTGGTTAACCGTCTCCCCGCGTTTCAGGTGCAAAACCATTTGATGATATTGCTGAGGGTCACCCAAGCCGTAAATAGATGAAACGGTAGCCACAATAATCGTATCCCGGCGTTCAAACAAAGCTTTAGTGGCAGACAAACGCATTTGTTCGATGTGTTCGTTGATTGAGGAATCTTTTTCTATAAAAAGATCGCTACTGGGAACGTACGCTTCGGGCTGGTAGTAGTCGTAATAAGAGACGAAATACTCCACCGCATTATTCGGGAAGAACTCTTTGAATTCCCCATAGAGTTGGGCCGCAAGTGTTTTGTTCGGAGCCAATACGATGGCGGGACGCTGTTGCTTCTGCAAAATATTAGCGATGGTGAAGGTTTTACCAGAGCCTGTGACACCGAGTAACGTCTGGTAGGCCAAACCGTCATCAATGCCCGATGCGAGGCTTTTTATGGCTTCCGGTTGATGTCCTGACGGTTTATAAGCCGTTTTCAGGTCAAATACAGTGGACATAACTCTCCAGCACGCTCATCGGATGCCTAATTGTACATCCAAGATGAAAATAGACGCGATTTTTGCAAGCTAAGCGATTGACGTAAACGTTTAAGACCATTAACATTCGTCCCGATTCCCTGGTAGCTCAGTTGGTAGAGCAAATGACTGTTAATCATTGGGTCGGCGGTTCGAGCCCGTCCCAGGGAGCCAAACATTCTAGGGGTTAGATCAACGATCTAACCCTTTTTTGTTTCTAGGTTTCGCAGAACGTTCAATCCGCATATCTCTGCGCAATTGGCCCCGTAGTTTCGCGACCGCTACCCTGCCTATACTTTATCGGCATTTCGCGCCGATTCTCCAAATAAAACTTCAAAAGACAAGCTCGTCTAACTGGCGTCCTTGGGCAGTACGGTTAACGCAAACCAATAAGAATTGTCGGCTTTTTCTACTGTCGCATAACCGATCTAGGATCTAACGTTGTTGCACGGTGAACGGCACTTAAACCCAATTCATCGTCGACCGTATCTCCGACGTAAAGCAAGTTCCCATCAATCAACACAATGCTGTAGATAACCAGGTCAAAAAAACCTGCTGCGGACAGCAGTTGCAGCTCTTCCGAAGGCAGCGGCATACCGTCTACGGTGTATCCGGTTAACCCGATATTGATAAAGTCAGCGTCACCTAAAGGGGTTTGTTGAATTCCCTCTGGATAATACAAATCTGCCGTCGTTATCACGACTCCCGGAGAAGCAGGCACGGAGCAACTGGCGTCCTCGAAGATCTCATTCTTTATCGTCAAAGTCTCTTGCGTAAAGGTTATAGACGTGACCACATACTCAGGCTTCACAGGATCAAAGTCGTCTAATGTGCACACATCACGATAGGTGCCCACGTATTTTTCACCGCGCAATCTGGATGCATTTAACTCGGCTTCGGTCAAATTACGTGCGTTCGAATTGAGTTGAATTTCTGCATCGTCTACGACGAACTCCTGTCCATCTGACGCAATGGCTACCACAACACCTTCTAATGTAATGCTTGGGTCGTCGTAACAAATAACTGTTTCATATAAAACTTCGGGTGGCTGCCAGACGTCGCAGTAAACAACCGGTGAGCCATCTGCTGTGGGTTCGAAGCTACTACGAATCTCAAAGCGCCCGACATCGTCTGGTAGATTCTGAACAGACACGTCAGAAAAGCCAAGATCAGCAAACACGTTTTCAAAATCATCACCCGAAAAGGATACGCTGCTGTCGATAAGGTTCGACATAAGACAATCGGCTTCCAAGCTATCAAAATGGCAACTGGCAAAGTCAGAAATTTCACCGTTGTCTGCAAATTTTTCTTGCAAGTACACCGCTTCGTTATCCGAGTCACCGTAATCAAAAAGCAAGGTGTAGGCGGCCGAATCGATGGCCTGGCCCGCTATGGTGTTGCCATCCACGTTTGCATTTATTAGGAAACGATCCAGGCCAGCCACCCCTCCGGATGCTATTTCAAGCGACGCTCTTTCGGTGTAGAGCGAATCGGGTAGAACCGCGTCGATCGTCAACTTTTGAGCATTCGGTACAGTTTGGTAGTGATAATTTTCCACATGCTCAGAATCGATGCTTTGGGTCTTATAACGAACGTCTGCAAAATCAGCAGACCAATCAAGCTGAACCGTTTCTGTTGGCAGAAAGCTCAGCGCTTCAATATGGATCCGGTATACATAGACATCATCCTCCACGCGGCTTAGTGCAATGCGACCGAGCGAGATTGAATCGTCGAAGGTTATACCTTGATGAGACATTAAATCCACCACGCTTAAATTCTGATTGATCTCATCACTTGACGTTTGCGCGTTGATATATTGGTCATAAAGAGCCTTTGTAAACACCACTTCCAGCTCACCATCATTAAACACACAGGCTTCCGTCGCCAATGTTCCGCAGTTATCAAGCATTGAGTCCAGCACTGTCTGTAGCAAAATTAGCTCTAATTCCAAAGCCTTTGTTACAACTTCAGCCTTGGAAAATATCGGGGATAATGTTCGCCAGCTTTTGGATACGTTCTCTTGGCTTGCCTCGCTTTCAAGCGATTGGTTTTGAATAAAACTGTCTTGGCTGTACGTATCAATTATCGACCTACTGACAAGTGATCCAGGGATTTGAGGGGCCACTTTGTTTGGTAAAACAACTACGTCGGTGCCCGCTGGACCAGAACTAGTACCTATTAATCCCCCATTGCATGCGGACAAAGCGAGAACGCTCAGAATAGTGAACGGGTGAAACGATCCACTCAGCCACTTACAACACCGCTTCACCATCCGTGTATGGGCTCTCATTCCTTATTCTCACTATCGAAGGGTTGTTGAAAATAGTAGAGACCAATCCCGGCTCTATTACGTCCCGTTCCTGTTACTTTCGGGTTGCTATCACGATCCTGCGTAGCAAAAAACTGATTTAAATCGCCTAGAAAACTCATTGCTTTATCACGACTAATGAGTTCAATATTTCGCAATGCCTCGTCTGGCAAATTGCTATACACGACGCTCATCTGCAAGCGTCCATTGTTATCATCCGATGCCAGATTGTGGTCAAGTGTGTTTAACAAATCAGTGACGCTATCACCCAAGATGTGAATCAAATCCTCATCACTTTCAGATGGCGTGAAGGCACGCACGAGAAGCTCAACTCTTTTTCCATCTTTCACACCCACAGCCCCCACCCGGAGCAACTCATCAAGCACTGCACGAGTGGTAACGTCAGCACCGTAGTCAGCCACAAGCGTTGAAAATTCACTGTCGATGTTCAGCTCATTTGCAACACCATCGACACTGAATCGAGGATCGGTCAGCCAGGCTGAAATTATTCTTGCAGCGCGATGATGCCTCCCGGTATGAGAATCTTCGCTGCTATCGGTTTTGAGTATTCTGGCAACCTCATGCCGATGCAATCCGGTTAATACCGAAACACGGGTTTGCGAAGGCTTTCGTCCGGGTACTGAGAAGTCTTTCAATGCAACGCCGACGTAGGCAGTTTTAGCGATTTCAGCAAATTCGGAGTAAGTCAGCCCATTTCGTAGTAACAATCGCACAAGCGGATTCAGCAACTTGCTGATGGCTTTCTTAAGGGTTGACCGTTGGTCGGACATGCTTACGTTAATGACTAACTACTATTTGTATTAAATATACCAAATCTATCTATTAACTGCTCCTCTATTTCATTTTTGCGTTTTTTTTGGTAAATTCACACCAAATATAGCCAGTAATCAATAATTGCTTTCCGGCAGATGTCTAAAACCTCCTCAATAAGCCCCCTTGCAAGCGAGCCCATGCCCTGGACGGAAGCGTTGAGGGCGGCTCATTGGCAACGCTTGATAACGGTGTCACTACTATCGCTGCTGAGCGCCTGTGATGGTGGTTATTCGAATTTGCCCAATATCAGAACCCATAGTGCAGACACCTCCCTTATCAACTACCTGCCAATAACCCTCAAATCGAAAGACACCTCTAGTACTGCAAGCAGCGGGAGCTCTAAAGCTTTGCACAAGCTTAGAAAAGACAGCCTGACTAGGATAAGCAGAACTTCAGATGCCGTCGGTCGCGGGCACGAGGAGGCGCACACGCTCTCTCACGCGTTCATCACAGAGAATGCAGAACTTCATGAGGATCGCGCGAAGAAAATCATAAAAACACGCGATACCCTTGCGTCAATTCAAGATGTGTTTGAAGAACACTGTACTCATGTACCCAGTGGTGAAGACTGCAAGCTTGGCGCAGACATGCTGGACCTAAAGGTATTACGCACAGCGTTTGGCTACCTACCATCAAACGAAGGATGGCAGCCTGACGAGCAAGAAGTGGCCTTCCTACGCAGCGCCAACGGGCCGTTAGAATTTAAAGTAATGCTCACATTTAATTCAGAAGTTGACTACTTCAGTGTTTCCCTACGATGGAACCATGATCGTTCTACATTGGAGGAATCGTTACGCACACGGTGGATCACCGCAGCGAGCTCGCAAGCATACAATCACACATTTTTTTACGACGAAGATCAGGCAAGCAGCTTTAACGCTTCGGGTTCTATAAACGATTCAAGCTACAGCATTTCACAAGATCTTAACCGTAAAAACTCTGATTTCAATGAGGTTACGCTTCGCACCCTTGCCAGCTGGAATACACAAACTGAGCAAGGAAAACTAACAATAGACATCACAGCCGACGATAACGCAGTTCGATCATTGTCATCATTTGATAACAGCGTTGACGGTAGCCAATACGCATCGATGAGCGAAAACGAATTCGACCAACAGGGTAAATTAACGCGCCATCGATATTGCATTGGCAATGCCGACTCAGGATGCTCAAAGAGAAACAGTTGGGTTCAAACGATCGCAAGCACAACACAATAGACCGCATGCAACGGCAGTCTTAACGATTCGTTAAACGGGAAGTGACTAAGAAATACGCTTCGCGGTGGCGTTGCGGCTAAGTGTCTGCTCAGCCGTTAATGCTAATGGCCTCTACTTTGACCCAACGATTTCAACAAGTCGTCTACCGCATCACGTCTGCTTTGATCGATAGCCACTTGCTTTTGCTCTCCGTAAGGAGAAGCGACAGACGGTGCAGATGTGGCAGCCTGCGAACGCAGCATAGCCTCACGTTCTTTCAAATAACGTTCGTAGTGCTCGTCCTGCTCAGCCAATGGTTCATTTGGAACTGAAGCATCTCGCCCACTTGCTTGACCATTCGCAGGAGACGTTGATGTCGCTGAATTAGTTTCTCCAGACTCAACATCTTCGGGGTCTACAGGAATAACACCGCTTTCCAGTGTTAGAAGAGCTCCCTGATGCATCGTGTCGCTGATATCTTTCAAATCATGCTTTGAGAAAGTACCTAACGAAGCCAAGGTGTTGAGATCTTCAAAGATAGGCAATGAGCGTACGACTGCGTCCAGATCGATTTCTTGCTCTGGATCGAGATCGGCCAGGACCGCAGGAATGGAATCTATGACAGCGTATACCGCTGTGATGCTGTCACGCTCACCGGTAAACACCAAATCCCGATCGCGATTACGCTTTGAAAGTACAGTATCTAAGCGAAGGTCGATTGCCGGCTTACGCGCAATACTTGCACAAGCCGAATAAAGCATGTCGATGCCGTCGATAGAGCGAGCCACCCTATCCGGGTCTGAGGCGCGCTCACCAGCATCTGTCAGGCGGATACACAAATGTGCCTCACCCTGCTCTAATGGCAGTAATACCTGAGTATGTTGTGTTGATGACGCCGCTGCGACGGGTGCTGCTGCAGGAGCAGCCGCAGGCTTTACTGCGCTTACCAAGTTGATAAGCCCAGGGAGGTGACTGCTGGCGAACATTATGCGACTGGCGAGACGAACTATCTCCCCTTGATGTTTTTTCGCATCGGATGCGCTGCTAAACAACTCCAGCCAATAATTGGGAGACCCGAGAGATTCTAAGTGCAGAATTTTGGTGACTTGGCGCTCGGCCGGAGTCATGGCGTCGAAGCGTTCCATTAGAACAGCAGCCGACTGCCGCAGTCGCGCACTGGCAACTGTTCGCTGCTCACCTTTTGCAGCACGGTACTGGTCCACGACCGAGGCAATTTGTGCCTTCTCCAGTAACGCTACAATCTTTGTGACAGCCATGCGCAGCTCGTCTGCGTGCATGTTGGGCTCCATTATCACCAAACTAAGTATATTAGTCGGCTGACTCTACTACTCCTGAAGACTGGTCGGGGCGAGAGGATTCGAACCTCCGACCCCCACAACCCCATTGTGGTGCGCTACCAGGCTGCGCCACGCCCCGCCAGAGGCGAAGAGCTTAACGTAACCAGAACGTTATTTGTGGTTATTTGAATAAAAAAACAGGGTTACGGTCAGATTACCGCCGCTTCGTAATAAAACGTGATGGAAGCCCGAAACAGCCCCTTAGGCTGTCCGTAATATTTTAAGCAGGTCTTCTAATTCCGAGCGCAGTTGCCGGATCATCTGCTGAGACTGGGCGTTGTCGTCTTTAACCGCATCACCGGCCAAATGCAGGCGCGCACCGCCTATCGTATAGCCTTCTTGGTACAACAGACTACGGATTTGACGTATCAACATGACATCGTGCCGTTGATAATACCGACGATTTCCTCGACGCTTGACTGGCTCGAGATCAGGAAATTCCTGCTCCCAGTACCGCAGTACATGAGGCTTAACCAGACACAAATCGCTGACCTCACCGATAGTGAAGTAACGCTTGTTCGGGATCGTAGGAAGTTCGTTATTGTTGCTGATTTCCAGCATAAGCTTCTACACGCGCCTTGAGTTTTTGTCCGGGCCGAAATGTCACCACTCGTCTTGCTGAAATGGGAATTTCTTCTCCGGTCTTAGGGTTACGTCCGGGCCGCTGGTTCTTATTGCGTAACACGAAATTGCCAAATCCGGATAATTTGACATCGTAGCCGCTTTCCAGCGCGATTCTGATTTCTTCAAAGAAATGCTCGACGAACTCTTTGGCCTCTCTTTTATTGAGACCAAGTTCATCAAATAACATCTCAGCCATAGCTGCCTTAGTTAGTGCCATTTCACACCCTTAGTACTGCTCCAAGCGCAGCATCCAATGCAGCGACTATTTTGGCGACAACTTTTTCCACATCCGTGTCTTCTAGGGTGCGCGAAAAGTCTTGCAGAATCAAGCCTAAAGCCATGCTTTTCTTGCCTTCAGGCAATTTATCACCCTGATAGACATCGAAAACCTTCACATCACGCAAAATCTCGGGGGCATTTTCCCGAACAACGTCAACAATTGCCTGGTAGGAGACGTTTTCATCAAGCAATAGTGCAATATCTCGCCGCACCTGAGGAAATTTCGACATTCCAGCCGCTTTCGGAACCCGTGAGACCGACAAGGCTTCAAGGGAAAGCTCAAACACGATAGGCGCCACGCTTAGATCTAATGAACGCTGCAACGCGGGATTCAACGCACCAACGAATCCGACCAGCTCACCGCCAACGCGAATCCCTGCTCTTTGTCCCGGGTGCAGCAAGTCAAGATCAGTTGACTCGAAAATTACGTTCAAGCCATTAGCTTGATGAAACAGACTTTCCAAATCCGCCTTTACCGAATAAAAGTCAGCTGAGAGAGCATCGCTATTCCAGTTTTCAGAGTGACGACGTCCTGCGACCAAACCTGCCAGCATATTCTGTTGATGCACACCGGTATCGCTCTGCAAATCGTTTCCGTGTGATGCCGCAATGAAATCGTCTAGCTCTGCCAGAGGTGCATTGTCGGGGTTCGCGAGAAAACGCAATCCAGTCTCGAACGCCGCAACAGAGGTGCTTTGACGAGCCAGATTCTTTTGTAGCGTTGTAATCAGCCCGCCCACCAATGTGGTCCGCATGACACCCAGTTCTGAGGAAATCGGATTAGCGAGCGGCAAAGCATCTAGGTCAGGCCTGAGGCTCTGCTGCTGAGTCGCTTCAACGAAACTGTACGTAACAACCTCCTGATAGCCCTGCGCAACCAACCGTTGCTTTATAGCCAGTGGAGAAACACGCGTTTCCGGCACGGGGCGAAAAGTGGGTCGGTGCTCAGGATAGGTTCTTGGCAGCGACTCGTAACCTAAAACCCGAGCAACTTCTTCCAGATAGTCCTCTTCAATCGCAAGGTCATAACGATAACTGGGAGCATCAACAGTCCAGCCAGATTCCGTCACTTCGCAATTGATACCCAGCCGTTTAAATATGGTTTCAACGGTTTTGGTATCCGGTGTTATGCCGAGAATTCTTTGCAATCGGCTACTACGCACATCAATTGTTGGACGGATAGGCATACGTTCGGGATTCTGCCAATCAACCACAGGGCCGGCTTTACCACCGGCAATAGTCTTAAGTAAGCCCGTTGCATACTCCAGCGCTTCCCGCTGACCAGCCGGGTCAACTCCCCTTTCGAATCTATGCGCTGACTCAGAATGCGCTGAATATCGTCTTGGTTTGCCCGCGATTAATTCAGGCAAAAACAGTGCACTTTCAAAAAATATCGTCGTTGTGTTTTCATCAACAGCGGTTGATTCACCACCCATGATTCCAGCAATTCCGATAGGCCCGGAATCATCCGCAATAATGGTCGTTTCATCGTCGAGCGCAACATCACGACCATCCAGTAGCAGCACGCGCTCGCCAGTCTTTGCCAATCGAACCTGTATGGGTCCTTGCAACTTGTCCGCATCGAAGGCATGCATAGGTTGCCCTAACTCAAGCATCACATAGTTAGTGATATCCACGGCCGGGTTAATGGATCGAACACCCGCACGGCGTAATCTCTCAGCCATCCAGTTCGGGCTTTTTCCAGCCATCGTCACGTCTGCGACCATTCTGCCGGCATAACGGACACAGGCATTTCCATCTTCCACAACGACTGGATACTCTGAATCAAGCTGAACGCTGGATTCGTTTATCTCTCGCAGTTGAAGTGGCAAATCATTTTTTGCACACAGATCTCTGGCTATACCGCGGATACTTAAACAATCACCTCGATCCGGTGTAAGGTCGATATCGATGATGGAGTCGTCCAGCTCAAGATAGACAGAGAGATCGGTTCCGACAGGCGCATTATCGGGCAGCTCCATGATACCGGCTGATTCGTCTGACAGACCCAGCTCGGAGGCAGAGCAAAGCATACCCATAGAGGTTTGACCACGAAGCTTGGCTTTCTTTAATTTCATGCCACTGGGCAGTTGACCACCAACCTGTGCTAACGCAGTTACCAAGCCTTGCCGTGCATTCGGCGCACCGCATACCACTTGTACCAACTCGCTGTTACCAAAATCGACCTGACAAACTCTCAGGCGATCGGCATCGGGGTGTTGCTCGATGCTTTCAATTCGGGCCACGATGACACTTTTAAAACCTGGCGCGGCTGACACTATCTCATCAACTTCCAGTCCTAAAAACGTTAGTTGCTCTCCCAGCGTTTCAGTATCAACCGCAGGATTAACCCATTCACGCAACCATCTTTCACTGAATTTCATTGGATAGCTCGCTTAGTGGAATTGAGAAAGGAATCGAAGATCATTTTCAAAGAACAAGCGTAAATCATTCACGCCATATCGAAGCATGGCGAGACGCTCTACCCCCATTCCGAAGGCATAACCCGTGTACTGCTCTGTATCGATACCCACAGATTGAAATACAGACGGGTGAACAATACCCGAGCCGAGTACTTCCAACCACGGACCTTTGTTGATTCTGATATCCACCTCTGCAGAGGGTTCTGTAAACGGAAAGTACGACGGTCTAAACCGTATTTCACAATCGTCCTGATCGAAAAACAATTTAAGAAAGGCTTCTAGGTGCCCCATTAAATCGGTCAAAGCAATATCACGATCGACCAATAAACCTTCGACCTGATGGAACATAGGGGAATGGGTCATATCGGAGTCACAACGGTAAACGCGACCCGGCGCAATGACTCTGAGTGGTGGCTGAACATTTTCCATGTAACGGATTTGCACAGACGACGTGTGAGTTCTTAACAGACGGTTAATATCGAAATAAAACGTATCGTGCATAGCTCTGGCTGGATGATGGGCAGGAATGTTCAGAGCTTCAAAGTTGTGATAATCGTCTTCTATCTCAGGGCCGATCGACGTTTCAAAACCTAACTGTGCGAAGAGTGCCGAGATACGTTCGATCGTCAATGTGATCGGATGCAAACCGCCCGTATGACTTCCAGCTCCGGGTAGTGTGATATCCAGCGCATCAGACTTTAACTTCTCAGCAAGCTCGGCATTTTCTAAAATAAGCCGCCTTTCATCTACAAGAGATTGAACAGCTTGTTTGGCTTTGTTAACCGCCTGTCCGGCGGCAGGCTTCTCTTCTACTGGCAATGAGCCAATAGACTTGAGCACACTGGTCAACCTGCCTTTTTTTCCCAGTAATTCAACGCGCGCATTTTCCAGCGCATCGATTGAGGCGGCCTCTGAAATCATGTCAGACGCTTCAGCAATCAGACTGTCGAGATTTTGCGATAGTGGTTGCGTCATAGTGCTACTTTGTCCATTTATGTCCGTTGACAATACGCGTACTGGTTTCACTCGTTATGCCACAAAAAAGGGGAATACCGCACGTGTCGGCATTCCCCTTGGTCGATAAAGCAATAGGCTGCGGGGACTTGCCCCTTACGCGCTATCGGTAGCGAGTGATGACCAGGCTGGTCTTCAAATGCTTATACGGCAGTTGCTGGCAGTGCAGCTTTCGCTTTATCGACAATAGCAACAAATGCTGCATCGTCTGAATAAGCGAGGTCAGCAAGCATCTTTCGGTCGATATCGATTTCAGCGATTTTGAGGCCCTGCATCAAGCGGCTATAGGTAATGTCGTTTGCACGAGCGGCCGCATTAATACGAGCAATCCAAAGTCTGCGGAATGTACGCTTCTTCGCTTTTCTATCGCGATAAGCATATTGACCGGCTTTGGTAACAGCCTGTTTGGCAACACGAAAGACCCGACTACGGGCGCCTCGGTAACCTTTGGCTTGCTTTAGAACTTTCTTGTGACTGGCGCGTGCTGTTACACCACGTTTTACTCTTGGCATTACAGTCTCCTAGCGCAGGTTGGGCAACATTCGTTTGATCAGGACGACATCGTTCTCATGAACCATGTCTCCACCGCGTAAATGACGCTTACGCTTGGTGCTTTTCTTGGTCAGGATATGTCGCATATGCGAGCTCTTGCGCTTGTAGCCGCCAGAACCCGTACGCTTGAACCGCTTAGCGGCCCCAGACACGGACTTTTGCTTGTTAGACACTGTTTGACTCCTAATATATTGGGGAGATATTTTCCCCGAGTGAAAGTCACCGGTGACGTCGTAGTGTCAGTACGTCAACGCGGTAGTACAAAAAGGCACATTACTGTGCCTAGCCGGACATATTAATGCTTTTTGGGCGCAATTACCATAACCATTTGCCGCCCCTCCAATTTTGGGAACTGCTCTACAGTGCCCAATTCGGATAAATCCTCTTCTACGCGCTTGAGAAGTTTGGCTCCCAGTTCACGATGGGCCATTTCCCGACCGCGGAATCGCAGCGTGATTTTGGTCTTGTCACCGTTCTCCAGGAATTTGGTGAGGCTTTTCAACTTCACCTGATAATCGCCATCTTCCGTACCAGGGCGGAATTTTATTTCCTTCAGCTGAGCGGTTTTTTGTTTTTTACGACCCGCATTCTGCTTTTTGTTAGCTTCGAACTTGAAGCGACCGTGGTCCATGATTTTACAAACAGGCGGGGAAACATTCGGAGAAATTTCCACCAGGTCCAAGTTTGCTTCACGGGCTGTTTCCAGCGCTTTTTCTAACGGCACGACGCCTATCTGTTCACCTTCGGCAGAAATCAGCCGTACATCAGGGACATCGATCTCGTCGTTTTTCCGGTTTACCTTTTTAGCAGAAATACTTCAGCCCTCCTGCGCGGCTGTGTTCACAGCTCGGCCACGATTAGTGACCTCTTTATTAAGCATCAAATTCAGTTCTTCCAAAGTTAAAACACCAAGGTCTTCCCCTGTTCGAGTTCGAACAGCTACCGACCGATTTTCTAATTCCCTACCTCCTACTACTAGAAGATAAGGTACACGTTGCAAGGTCCACTCACGAATCTTGAAACCGATTTTCTCGTTCCTGAGATCAGTCTGCACACGTAACCCGCTATTCTGCAACACTTCTGCCACTTCTTCAACGAACTCTGATTGCTTGTCTGTGATATTCAAAACCACAGCCTGAACCGGAGCCAGCCACAATGGCAGTTTTCCTTCAAAATTTTCTATTAGAATACCGATAAATCGCTCAAATGAGCCCAAAATGGCTCGATGGAGCATGACTGGAACCTGTTTTTCACCTTTTTCGTCCACGTAGCTGGCATCCAGACGTCCCGGCATGGAGAAATCGACCTGCATAGTGCCGCACTGCCATACCCGACCAATACAGTCTTTGAGTGAAAATTCGATCTTGGGGCCATAAAAAGCGCCTTCGCCCGGCAATTCTTCCCAAGGCAGGCCCTTCGCGTCAAGTGCGTCTGCGA
This sequence comes from Granulosicoccus sp., assembly GCA_020627685.1. Lineage (GTDB taxonomy): Bacteria > Pseudomonadota > Gammaproteobacteria > Granulosicoccales > Granulosicoccaceae > Granulosicoccus. The sequence continues at coordinate 82,666 of JAHDGK010000002.1, forward strand.
GTGCTTTTTCAGATTTATCCCAAGCCTCATCACTCCCCACCCGGCTAGGTGGTCTTGTAGAAAGCCTGTAAATGATGTCTGTGAAGCCGAAATCCTCATAAACCGTATGCAGAAAATCGATGAAATTGCTGACTTCAGTCTGAATCTGGTCTTCTGTACAGAACACATGACCGTCGTCTTGTGTAAAGGCACGGACACGCATAATGCCGTGCAAGGCACCGGACATTTCGTTTCGGTGACACGAACCAAACTCTGCCAAACGCAGCGGTAAGTCGCGGTAACTTTTCAAACCTTGATTGAAAACTTGTACGTGACAGGGGCAATTCATGGGCTTGACTGCATATTGCCTGTCGTCTGTTTCAACCGTAAACATGCCGTCCGCAAACTTATCGGCGTGTCCGCTTCGTTGCCAGAGCGAGAAGTCCACAATTTGTGGCGTGCGAAGCTCTTGGTAGCCGTGACTGATTTGCTGCCGACGCATGTACTGCTCAATTGCCAGATAAATGGACCATCCTTTCGGATGCCAAAAAACCATGCCGGGAGCTTCATCCTGGACGTGAAACAAATCTTGCTGCTTACCTATCCGGCGATGATCGCGCTTTTCCGCTTCAGCCAGATTGTGCAAATGAGTTTTTAGCTCTTTGGGATTTGCGAAAGCCGTTCCGTAGATTCGCTGCAACATGGCATTGTTTGAATCACCACGCCAATAAGCACCTGCCAGCTTCGTTAATTTAAACGCCTTGAGATGCCCGGTGCTGGGCACATGTGGACCACGACAGAGGTCAGTGAAATCGCCTTGTTCGTAAAGCGAAAGAGTTTCACCTGAAGGAATGCTTTCAATGATCTCGGCTTTGTAGTCCTCACCCAAGCCTTTGAAGTACTCAATGGCCGCATCACGGTCGATAGTTGATCGTTGAATGGCAATGTTTTGCTCGGCAAGCTCCTTCATTCTGACTTCAATCGTCGTCAAGTCCTCTGGTGTAAACGAGCGCTCATAATCGAAATCGTAGTAAAAACCGTCATCAATGACGGGGCCGATCGACACTTGTGCCGATGGGAATAATTGTTTGACCGCCTGCGCAAGTAAGTGAGCTGTACTGTGCCGGAGTAAAGGTAGAGCCTCGTCGCTTTTGTTGGTGACAACCGCAAGAGAGGCATCAGCGGTAATGGCGTGGCTTGAGTCGACAAGCTCGCCGTTAACGATTCCGGCCAGAGTGGCTTTTGCAAGGCCAGGACCTATATCGGCTGCGACATCCATGACGGATACAGCTTCCGGGTATTGACGAGTACTCCCGTCAGGCAAACTAATAATTGGCATATTTGATCTCAGTGGTGACCCCTACGAAAGGCCACGTAATGTTGTTTCAGTGGTGACCCTCACGAAAGGCCACATGGATCGAAAATTAATAAGCATTCATTGTAGAACATTGTTGACCCTAGCCGTGCACTTCCCTACACTTGTCGCCAACGGCAGGCGCGTAGCTCAGTTGGTTAGAGCATCACCTTGACATGGTGGGGGTCGTTGGTTCGAATCCAATCGCGCCTACCAATTCCTCCCAAGATTCCTCACGAAGAAAGACTCTGACTTCATGGCCTCGTCCTTGAACGAACTTACAGCCGTCTCTCCCATCGATGGACGTTACGCTAGCAAAACCGAGACCCTCAGAGAGTGTTTTAGCGAATATGCGCTAATTCGTGAACGAGTCAGAGTGGAAGTCCGCTGGTTTATTGCCTTGGCAGAGCATTCAGGCATCGGCGAGTTACCTCCCCTGAGCGAATCAACCCTCAATGATTTGCTAACTATTGGTGAAATCAGCGTTGATGACGGGCAAACCATAAAAAATATTGAGCGGACGACCAATCACGACGTCAAAGCTGTTGAGTATTTTATAAAAGATCAGCTTGATGCCTGGCCAGAGTTAGCTGCAAAACGCGAATTCGTACATTTCGCCTGCACCTCGGAAGACATCAATAATCTGTCCTATGGCTGTATGTTGGCGCGTTACCGTGAATCAGTTTTACTCCCGGATTGCGATTCAGTCATTGCGGCCCTGACTAAAATTGCGCTGGACAATGCCACCACCCCTCTACTCAGCAGGACTCACGGGCAAACTGCAAGCCCGACCACTCTGGGAAAGGAAATGGCAAACGTCGTGGCGCGCTTGCAAAGACAGCGTGACACCATCGCTGCGGTCTCGCTACTAGGCAAAATAAACGGCGCAGTGGGTAACTACAACGCTCACCTAAGTGCCTACCCTGACATCGACTGGCCTGAGTTTGCACAAAACTTCGTGCAGAGCCTTGGCTTGGAATTTAACGCGTACACAACACAAATAGAACCGCACGACTGCGTTGCCGAGCTGTTCGATGCCGTGTCCCGATTCAACGTCACCCTAATCGATTTATGCAGAGACATCTGGGGCTATATTTCACTCGGCTACTTAAAACAAAAAACCGTTGCGGGTGAAATTGGTTCTTCGACTATGCCGCACAAGGTCAACCCCATCGATTTTGAAAATGCGGAAGGCAACCTTGGACTGGCCAACGCCATGTTCGATCACCTGAGTCGCAAGCTGCCTATTTCACGATGGCAGCGTGATCTTACCGATTCCACGGTTCTAAGAAACTTAGGGGTAGGCGCAGGCTATTCACAAATCGCTGTATCGTCTTTATTAAAAGGCTTAGGCAAACTGGACGTTAACGCAGAGGCATTAGCTGCCGATTTGGATAACGCATGGGAAGTGCTGGCAGAACCCATTCAAACGGTCATGCGCAGGCACGATGTGCCCAACGCGTATGAAGCGCTTAAGTCATTAACCCGTGGCAACAAAATTGATGAGACAGCCATCAGAGAGTTTATTGCTACTCTGGCAATACCTGATGCCGACAAAGAACGATTGTTAGCGATGACACCGGCAAGCTACACCGGTTTAGCATCCTCATTAGCTAAAGACATTTCCTCCTGAGACGCCTGTCCTTTGTTTGAAGTATGAGCAACGCTCTAAACATACCGACGACAATCCAATGGCCGGATGGAATCGATGAACACGTATTCCTCAATGAGTATTGGCAAAAAAAGCCGCTGCTGCTGAGGCAGGCATTTCCAGGATTTGATACGCCCCTACCCGCTGATGAACTCGCTGGTCTTTCATTGGAAGAGGACACGACCCCTCGCCTCATTACACGCAACACTGACGGACACTATGAGCTGGAACATGGCCCCTTCAATGAGGATCGTTTCAGCACATTAGGCGCTAGCGACTGGTCACTCTTAGTTACAGACGTCGAAAAACATATCCCTGAATTGTCTGCCTACCTTACGCCGTTCTCTTTTCTGCCGTCTTGGCGCATCGATGATCTTATGATTAGCTACGCACCTGTTGGCGCGTCGGTGGGTGCGCATATCGATGAATACGATGTGTTTCTTTTGCAAGCCAGTGGCAATCGACGTTGGTCTATAGATTCTCAAAGTGATCAACCTAGAAACTTTGTCGAAGACTCAACCTTGAAACTCATTGAATCTTTTAACGCAACAGATTCATGGGAACTGGAACCTGGCGACATGCTCTACCTGCCGCCTGGCGTTGGTCATCATGGCGTTGCATCGGCTGAGCCTTGCACTACATGGTCCATCGGATTTCGAGCACCTGCCATATCAGACGTTGTCATCCGCTTGAGCGAGCTGATAACCGAAGAGCTTCCGCCAGCTCGATATACTGATGGCAAATTACTATCGGCTGTACCGGGCGAAATAACACAAGACGCTTTGGATCGATTTAGACAGCTTTGGCAAGACACCATTTCGGTTGATGACAGTCAATTTGCAAGCCTAGTGGCAAGAATGATCACTGAGACGGGAGTGGCTGAAAATATTCCGGAGGAGGAGCTTACAAACAATTCGTCAGCCCCGGAGTTGACGCTTTACAAAGCCCCTTTTACTCAAATGGCTTGGTACGGCGCCTCTTCAAAAAAACCTGATGAGCCTGTTTCGTTATTTGTTAACGGCGATCTTTTTTATTGCTCTCAAGCCTTAGCCATCGCTTTATGCGGCAACTACCCGGTCACCCTGCCAGACGATTTGAACAATGCGGATAGCGCGCTGATCTCTCAACTGCAAGAATTAGGTTGCCTGTTATCGGCATAAACGATTACAGAGCACTCAGCTGTTCAGTAAGACGTTTTATTTTAAGCCACTGCAATGCCACAACGCTCAGCGCGTTTCTGATTTCTCCGGCATCTAGCATAGCAATAGCCTGTTCAGCCGACACGACCTTCACCAGGATATCCTCGTCTTCCTCCAGCAGTCCGTGTGTACCGCCAATCTGGCTTAAATCAGTCTCTGCATAGAAAATATAATTTTCTTCCGGACTTGCACCTGGGCTTGCCAGGTAGTGAGCAATAAGCGTTACATCGCCAATGGTGATACCAGCCTCTTCCTGAGCTTCTCTGATCGCCACCTGAGCAGGTGATTCATCTGTGTCAATCATGCCTGCAATGATTTGTACCAGCCAAGGGTCAGGCTTGTTGTTCATCGCACCGATTCTAAATTGCTCAATAAGAGCAACTTCATCTCTGACAGGATCGTATGGCAACACCCCGACAACATCTCCACGAACAAACAGTTCACAGGAGATGACATCGCTCATGTCACCTGAATGCATTGATCGTGAATACGATACTGCGTCGATGTTGTAGAAGCCTTGATAGGCGGCGTCGCGTGATTCTATCTTCCAGCGTCGATTACTTTTCATGCTCATAAGATAAACCCATCAGTTTTCAACACGCAGGATAAATATCGAAGAAGATGAGGCCTACGGAACGGGAGCGCCAAATTTTTCCGATAGCACAGCCTCAAGCACAGGCACATCATCGGGGTGATCGACACCGCGAGCATTGCTTGGACCCACCTCCCCTACATGAATACGACCACCGTTGTACATAACCCGTAGCTGCTCTAACTGCTCTTCTTGTTCCAACTCGCACGGTTTCAATTGCGGGTACTGCTTTAAATAGCCACAACGGTAGGCGTATAAGCCAATGTGCAGATAAGAGCTGGGGAATGTGTTGTCATTGCTAGGATCTCTTCGTGCCGGAATCGATGCACGACTGAAATACAAGGCCATGCCCTCATGATCACGAACTACCTTAACCCGGTGGACGTTTTGATAATCCTCCAAATGCTGAATGGGCATACATAAAGTTGCCATATCAGCGACCGGGTATAAATTCAGATTGTCTGCGAGCAAGTTCAAATGATGTGCTGGTGTCGCAGGCTCATCACCTTGCAATCCAACAATAAGACGATCATCTCCCCATGATCTGATCGTGGCTACTTCTGCAATTCTATCGGTGCCACTGGGATGATCCTCTCGGGTCATTTGAACATCGACTGAGGCATCCCTGCACACTTTTTCAATGCGTTCGTCATCGGTGGCAACCACGATTTCGTCCGCATTAGATTCTCGGGCGCGAGCAACCGTATGCAAAATCATTGGCACCCCGTTCAGCGGATGCAAAGGCTTCCCGGGAAACCGACTAGAGGCATATCGCGAAGGAATAACGATTGTGTAGTTTTGTTTGCTCATTGTCTTAGCGGATCTAAAGCGGCTTCCAACTCCATAATGGCTGCATCCAAGGAGTCTGAGATATGAACCGATGTATCAATCTGAAAAAGATTGAAAGGTAAGCCAGCCAGGCCTTCAAGTTTAACGGCGTCTTTTGTCGTGACCATGATGGGTAGATCATCGTTAAAAGTCAGATCGTCGATGGTATATGCAGCATGATCAGCTTTCGGATGTTCAATAGGCTGTAAACCCAAGCGACTCAGTGTGTCGAAAAAACGCTTAGGGTGACCGATACCTGCAACAGCATGAACTCGCTGACCATGGAAATTTTCAAGGCTCACTTTCTCGCCAGTGCTGACGTTGACTGCTGCAGCCGGTACAAGACTAAACTGGTTGCCTAGCTGCGACTCTATGAAAGGAGCCGCGTTGTTCCTTTGCAGGGACGGATGCAGCAAACTGACGTCGATTGGTAATGAGTTTGTCTCTCTATCACTCGCGGCCTGCACAGCAATAGATTGCGATTCACTGAGACTTGCAAAAGAATCCCTTAGAGGCCCTGCTGGCATAACCCAGCCATTACCAAAACCGCGCTGACCGTCAATAACGACTATCTCGGCTATGCGAGGCATTGCCAGATGTTGCAAACCGTCATCGGAAAATACGATATCAGCTTGTGTTTCCTGCGCTATTTTGCGCACAGCTTCCGCACGATTCACACACACACAGACTGGCACTTCTGTCTGTTTGAAAAGCATGACCGGCTCATCGCCTACAAACGCAGGTGAATCATCTTCTGAGAGTATGTGAGCACTTTCATGACGAATGCCTCCATAGCCCCGGCTCACAATAGCGGGCTTCCAACCCGCCTGTTTAAATCTACTGACCAAATAAGCACACAGTGGGGTCTTACCAGTCCCCCCGACTGATAAATTTCCCACCACGACGACCGGCAACGGTACGTCTTCAACGGATGCCCAACCTTTTTGATAAGCAAACCGTCTTAACGCTAACAAAGCCAGATAGAACCGCGAGACGGGCCACAGAAGAAGTGACAACATATTCACTGATTGCCAACTGCGTTGAATGCGACTCATGGTTAAGTCCGCACAGCTTTCTGGCTATGGTCCGAGCAGCGCCCCACTATTGGAACTGTAATTGGTGGAGTTTGAAGTAATGAGATTGCTTAGCCAGCAACTCTTTATGAGTGCCAATCTCTACAATTTCACCACGATCCATAACGACAATTCGATCGGCTTTTTCGATGGTGGAAAGACGATGCGCAATGACCATGGTTGTTCGTCCACGCATCAATGCGTCTAAACCTTGCTGCACTTTTCGTTCGGACTCGGTATCGAGTGCTGAAGTCGCTTCATCGAGAATTAAGATAGGGGCATTTTTTAATAGTGCCCGTGCAATAGCCACTCTCTGGCGTTGCCCCCCGGACAACATGATGCCGTTTTCACCCACCAGCGTTTCGTAACCATCGGGTAACTTTGTAATAAAGTCATGAGCGTGTGCGGCTTTACAGGCAGCGTGCAACGTCTCCTCATCAATGGAATTGCGGCTACCGTAAGCAATATTACTGGCAATGGTGTCATTGAATAACATGACATCCTGGCTGACCGTTGCTATTCGACTACGTAAAGACTGCAAGGTGTACTGATCAATATCGGTACCATTAACTGATACCGAACCGCTGCTTAATTCATATAAACGCGGAAGTAAATTAACCAAGGATGTTTTGCCACTGCCTGATTCACCCACAAACGCGACGGTTTCACCGCTGGCAATGGACAACTGGATATCTTTAAGAACCGCAGGCTTATCAAGTTGATATTTCAAATTGACATCGCGATATTCAATACTGCCAATTTCTTTGGGCAATTCACGAGTACCGGTATCGCGTTCCGACTCAAGATCGAGGATGGCGAATAGGCTTTCCCCCGCCGCAATACCTCGCTGAATTTCGTTATTCAGATTGGTTATCCGTTTGAGTGGGGCAAACAGCAACAGCATGGCTGTTATAAAGGACATAAAGCTGCCCACTGAAATTCTGTCAACGAAATCGCCACTGGACGCAAAATATACGATGACCGCAAGCGCAACCGCCACTAAAAACTGAATGATGGGCTGGTTAAGCGCTTTGACCATAGTCTCTTTCATGTTGAACGCTCTGTTGCGCTCATTGGCCAATTCGAATTCGGACAACTCTTCTTCTTGGCCACCAAAGATTTTTATAACCCGGGAGCCTTCCACCGCTTCTTGAATCACATGGCTAACATCGCCCATAGAGCCTTGAATACTCCGGCTAATCGTCCGAAATTTTTTGCTTACTCGCGCAACGATAATTCCGATGATAGGACCAATGACTAGAAACGTTAACGAAAGCTGCCAGCTGTGATAGAACATGAGCGCAAACAAGCCGATGGCCGTTAAGGTGTCACGGACAGCCACGGTTAGCGATGTACTCGCGGCGTTGGCAACCATTTGGCTATTAAACGTTATGCGGGAAATTAATTCACCAGACGAAGCCTGATCGTAGAAAGACGTCGGTAACGTCAGATACTTTCCAAAAATTTCTGCCCGTAATTGTTTTATCACGCGCCAACCTATCCAGGAGATGTAATAAGTTGATGCAAAACCTGCAACGCCGCGTAATACAAAAATCCCGATAATTAACAAAGGCACCAGTAGAATAGAATTGCGATCCTGCTCTACAAAACTGCCATCCAACATGGGTTTCATGAGAGCCGCAAACGCGGTATCGGTTAGCGCATATCCGACCATACCCAGTACGGCGATCGCAAACTGACGCTTATGCGGTTTCACATATGACAGCAGCCGCCTGTAGGTATCTTTTCCCGCGGCAATAGCCGCGTCTTCTGCCACACTTTTCCGCTGTGGAGGAGCCGCAGCAGCCTTTAAGGGCTCGCCCGTTTTGGCCGCTTCTTTTTCAGACATCAAGAGAATCTATTCAGCGCTACGAGAAGTGGCTATGGACATTTTAAGCATGCCCAATTGCCCCGCCGCATCCATAGCTGTCACGACGGCTTGATGCGGTGCCTGAGCATCGGCACGAATAGTTAATGGGATATCACGTTTACCGCCAGAGACTTTAAACAAGGCATTTTGCAAACTCGCAACATCCGCTTTTACCAGCTCTTGATCATTAATAAAATATCGCCCTGATGCGTTTATCAAAACCTCAATGCGCTCCTTAGGTGCTTGAACTTCAGTATCTGACGCTCTAGGCAGTTGTAATGAGATTTCTGATTCTTTCTGGAAGGTCGTAGACACCATGAAAAAAATCAACAATAGAAACACCACATCGATAAGTGGTGTCAAATTCAGTTCGAGTTCTTCACGAGGCTCGCGCTTGAATTTCATGACGGGGCAACCCTCGCCTTAGGTTGCCGTTTTTGTAAGACATCGACTAACTTCAACGATTCTTTTTCCATGTCTACAACGAGAGTATCCACCTTGCCCCGGAAGTAGCGATGAAACATGAGGCTAGGAATGGCAACCGTTAGACCACCCGCTGTGGTGACAAGGGCCTGCGAAATCCCTCCTGCTAACTGAGCAGGATTGCCCACACCCACCGTCGTAATGTTGGTAAACACGCTGATCATACCTACGACGGTTCCCAAGAGTCCTAACAGGGGCGTGACTGCTGCGATAGTACCCAAGGCATTTAAGTACCGACCCAATTCGTGGGAGACGTGACCACCGACATCTTCAATCGATGCTTTCATAACATCGCGATCCTGCGTCCGATTGTGTAATCCGGCGGCGAGCACTCGGCCCAGCGGAGAAGCTTTTTCAATTTCGCGAACCTTATCCTCGGTCAATTGCCGGGTGCTGGCCATGCGCCATACATCGGCTACCAGGTTCGTCGGTAAAACGCGCTCAGCCCGAAGCGTGTAAAAACGCTCGCCAACAATAGCTAACGCTACGATGGAACAGGCCACAATGGGCAGCATCAACCAGCCACCCGCAGTTACTATTTCCCACACAGTGATTGTCCTTTTTGCGCCAACAAAAGCTGTTGTATTACAGTGGCGTGTCCAGAAAACTGATCTGAACAGGCCGGATTTACGAAGCCGTGCCAGAATCGCCTATGAGTCTGCCACCATGTTATGGGAGGCTCTAACAACCCCTCACGCCCGAACGAGAAAACGACTGAACCGAGCGTACCGGTTATGTATTGCCTAGCACCTACTAGTTTATAGCGCAATTGTACATCGGCGTGAGGAAATCCATAACGGTTCCGGTGGCCAGCGGCGAATACAACATGGTCAGGTTTTATTGTTTTCAGTAAATTTGGGGTAGACGAGGTGTGACTGCCATGGTGCGGCGCGACCAGTAGGTCCACAGGAAACGGCACAAAGCCAGCAAGAGCTTGCGGGTTGAAACGCGAACTTAACAAAAACTCGCCATTTCGCTCGATGTCACCGGTTAACAGAACACGAGAGGCCCCCAGATGCAGCAGCAACACGCACGACCGGTCGTTGTCGCTACCTTTCGCACCTTCCAGAGGATTTAACACGCTAATTTGCAGATCATCGATAGCCCATTTATCGCCCGCCCTGCAAGGTTCACTTACCCACTGCTGCGTAGATAGTAGGTCCCCACCCACAATCACCTGCGTATCGGGAAAACGCCGCAACACATCGTTGACTCCAAACGCATGATCTTCGTCTGAATGCGATACGACTAAATAGTCAATTTTACGACGACCTTGTGCATGCAAATAGGGCAATACAACCGCTTCAACCATGCTCAAAGAACCGGATAACTTACCGCCGGTATCAAACAACAGCGAGTGATTGGCGGTTAAAACCAATGTTGCCAATCCCTGCCCGACATCCAGCACGTGTACATCAAAACCCTCGACTCGCTCAGCTCTTGCGTTAAATAGTAGTAAGGGAAGAAACAACAATAAGCTATAGCGTCTCAGCCCGGCACCTTTGGGTGAGAAGAACAGCAACATGCCCAATAAGCTTAAGAGTAAAGCAGCACTTGAAGGCACCGCCAAAGGAACGCTCGTGAATTCAAAAGCCGACAGCCATTCGAGATATGACATCAGCACCCCGATGGATAACTGCGTTAAGTCCAAGAAAAAATTGGCAGCGTTGGTCGATGCTGTGCTCAACATGACTGTCAGGAAACTGAGCGGTACAACAACAAAACCCACCCAGGGAACAGCTACCAGATTGGCGATAGGTGCAAGGAGGGACCCGGCTTGAAAAAACCAAGCTGTCACCGGCAAGAGTACGATACCCAAACGCACATGCGTTTTTAGGGCAGCGCCAACCTTCCATAGGGAGCCATGAACGTTACTTAACAAAGTGCCGCTAGGCTCCTGTTGGCTAAACGATTGTATATGCCCTCGATGCAGATAAAACAGAACAGCGACTGTCCCAAACGACAACCAGAATCCCGGTGAGAGTACGCCTAGAACATTGTTTACCATCACCGCGATCATCGCAATGGCAAGCCCTAACGCCGGTGCAAGGTGACGCAGTGTTAGCGCTGCAATCGCCCAGACTACCAACATGCTAAGAGCACGTTGTACGGGAAGTTCGAAGCCTGCCAATAGGGAATAGACAGCGGCAACACTTACGCTGATCAATAACGATACTAGGCGGGTATCGATGCGGTTGAACACATCGTAACTAGGAGCACAGAACATGAGCAGACGCGGTAACAACCGACTGCTAAATAGATAGGCCCACGCGGCAAGCAAGCTAATGTGCAAACCGGATATAGCAACGAGGTGAGAGGTGCCGGTATCTCTAAGTAGATTCCAAGTGTTGTTATCAATACCTTGTTTGATCCCCAAGACCAATGCTTGGATCATCGATGCATGCTTGTCAGAGGACGGCAGATTGACAACTCGCTTCGCGATGTTCTCACGTATCGACACCATTGAATGTTGAGTCGATGAAGAGCGCATTACAGCAGCTGGTTTTGCTCGGATGTAGCCGCGTGCATCAGCACCTTTGTAAATAGACCATTGCGTTCGGTCAAAACTCCCTTCATTACGAAGACCTCGAAAGGGTTTCAACCGAACTGTGAGTTCCCACTCTTCTCCTGCCCGGACAACTTCATCGTGCCCGTACCAGCTGAGTTGCACCATTTGAGGGCCGAATTCCTTTACACACGACTCGCAAGACAAAACGTGTGCATTAAACCGAACACCCCAATCAGATAGCTGAGGAACACTCGCAACTTTGACGCGGAGTCGTAAATCGGAGGAAATCTCAGAGACATCCAACTGCCTGGAATCAATCTGAAACAATGACCACGCCAAGGCTATGCAAGCGACAAAATAGCCTGTGCAGAAAGGACGGGACCTAGGCCAAAAAATGATGGCCAGGAGCACTAATGAAGAAATAATCAAAATAACCCGGTTACCGGGCAAAGCGGCTAGGCTTAGAATGAGGATGGTCCAAAAAAGCCAACTGAGAGTAAAAATTCTCATCTGCGGCCTACGCTTTCCGGATAACATTCAATAATTCGTTGCGAAAAGTTCAATAAAAAGGCCGCAACGACGTTATTGTAGGGAGTCTCCCTCTTTTTTTTGTTTATGCACTGATCATGAGCGGTAACAGGCTGAAACACCATTTGCCTGATGCGACGACGCTTCGTCGCAAGCTGTACAACCAAATTGGCGGTACAGAAAACACATCTAATTCCTTCAGGCGTTGGGTGCGTAATACTATTGCCCAACCCATGGTCTGGCACCTTAATAGGCGGTCTGTCGCCGGGGGCGTTGCTGTAGGGCTTTTTATCAGTTGGGTGCCCGTCCCCATGCAAATGCTGCTGGCAGCATTCATCTCTGCAGTCATGCGCGTCCATGTGCCTGTCTCCGTGGTCATGGTGTGGTTCACCAATCCTTTGACCTATGCACCATTATTCTATGCAGCCTGGCAAAGCGGGTCAATGATTCTGGGCAAGCCGGTGCTTGCTGAGCCGCTTAACTTCTCAACACAAAGCCTGCTTCATGGCGTTGGACATGCGTGGCCCACGGTACTTACCGGAATGCTTTTTTGCGCAAGCGTATCGGCCGTCGTCGGCTTTGGCGTCACGTTACTCGTCTGGCGTATCCATGCTGTCAGACGCTGGCGTCAACGTCGTAGCCGAAAGCGTAATCCCGCCTAAAGTCAGTACCAACCAGAAGAATCACGCTTTGCAGGATAGTGCTCCGTGTGTTAACTGAAGCACCCTATCCATTCGTGCCGCGAGTCGAGTGTCATGCGTGACCATTAAGAAACTCGTACCCAGCTCTTTATTTAATTCCAACATCAACTGGTAGACACGATCGGCAGTACTTTCATCCAGATTGCCTGTGGGTTCATCGGCCAAAACCACTCCCGGCCTGTTTATAAGCGCTCGTGCTATGGCGGCTCTTTGCCGTTCACCACCCGACAACTCGGAAGGCTTATGACGCAAGCGCTCGCCTAAGCCAACCCGCTCAAGGAGCTCAGTAGCTGCCTTCGCTGCAACCGCTTTACCCTGCCCTCTGATGAGTAAGGGCATGCTGACATTCTCAACCGCACTGAACTCCGGCAACAGGTGGTGAAACTGATACACAAACCCCACGTGTTCATTTCTTAAACGGCCACGCTTAGCCTGGCTGAGCGTCGCAACGTCTTGCCCCGCGATGGTGACCGAACCGTTTGTTGGCGAGTCTAATCCACCTAGCAAATGCAAGAGCGTGCTCTTGCCGCTACCCGAGCTGCCGATGATAGCGACTCGTTCTCCCTTCGCAATGTCTAAATCAACATGGCTCAAAACATCAACCGATAGATCACCTTGGGTATAGGTTCGGCCAAGCCCTTTTGCACTGAGTATGATGTCTTCGCTCATGGGGCTAATTCATTGATGGCTTCGTTGACGGGTGAATCCGACGATCATTCATAAGAAAGCGCCGACGCTGGATCTACACGGGATGCTCTCCATGCAGGATAGATGGTGGCCAAAAGCGACAAGCCGAAAGACATCAAGCCAACTTTAATAACATCGCTACTGCGTAAATCAGAAGGCATTTCATCGATGTAGTAAACCTCAGGATTCAACACTGGACCGGTAAATTGTTCGATGAACGGCACGACGACATCAATATTACTAGCCAATGAAATTCCACCGATCAGACCGGCCACCGTACCCAATACACCGATAAGGGTTCCTTGAACAATGAAAATAGAAAGCACACTGCCGGGTGACGCTCCTTGGGTGCGCAGGATGGCGATATCCGCTTGTTTGTCCTGTACCAACATAACGAGCGTTGAAATAATATTAAAAGCCGCAACTGCCACAATCATGGACAAGATGATAAACATCATCGTTTTTTCCATTTTTACAGCAAGAAAATAGTTAGCGTTTTGTTGTGTCCAATCACTAACGTATTTGTCGTATCCAAATTCACGCGTCAACTCTCGCGAGACGACAGGCGCTCGGCTGGTGTCTTCCAGTTTTAATCGGACTCCCGAGAAACCCTCGCCCATTTTAAAGAGCTTAGCGCTATCACCAGCGTGCATGATGGCTAGATTTCGATCAAACTGATACATGCCGAAACGGAATATTCCGGTTACAGTGAAACGCTTTACGCGTGGCACAAACCCCATGGGCGTAACGCTAGCCTCCGGCGTAATTACCATAATTTTGTCGCCGGCAATTGCGCCGAGAAAGACGGCTAAGTCTGCTCCCAGAATCAGCCCATACTCACCTTCCTGCAGGGCGACTTGAAGCGATTCGGTCTGTTCAAGCTTTTCACTCAAGTCCGATACCTGACTTTCCTGGTCAGGCAGAACCCCGCGAATGAGCGCGCCGGTCGAACGCCCGGAGTGGACCAGCATGACCTGGCCTTCAACGTAAGGTGCAGCACCCAGAACTTCGGGATGTTCGTTGGCCACGGTGGCAACAGACTGCCAGTCCGCAAGCGGTTCACCCAACCCTGTAACTGTGGCATGCGACGAGGCGCCAACAATGCGTTCACGCATCTCCTTTTCAAACCCGTTCATGACAGAGGTCACGGTAATCAGGGCCGTGACACCGAGCATGATGCCCAATATCGAGACCAGGGAGATGAAGGAAATGAAGTGATTCCGCCGTTTTGCGCGGGTGTATCGCAGTCCTACGAATAATTCATATGGTTGAAACATAGAGCTGTAGAGCCGCTGCGGGGATTAGAGTTCGAAAAAAATGCATTGATAGTGTAGTGAATTGCGCAGAGTCGGTGCGCTTCGATTTTCCAACGCATCAATAATGGGGGAAATATGGGACAATTAGTCCTGTGGTTTAAACCGGATCAAGGCCGTTTCTTGACGCCTGTTCGCCGATAGAACCGTCGTAGCGGCGGACCTTACACTAACCAGATTGAGTCCTGTATTTATGCTGTTGCCTGATGTCGCCGCATCTCGCCCTCGTTGGGGCAAACTCTACGGCGCCTCCGAATCACTCGCCATAACGGAATTGGCAGCGCAGTCCGATCACCTGCTGGTGGTCGTGGCAGCAAGCACCACAGAACTCCTTCAGCTAGACGTTGAACTGCGTTTTTTCGCAGGCCCTGACACGCCTGTTAACGTACTCAGTGACTGGGAAACGCTGACCTACGATCGAGTGTCGCCTCATCAGGACATAATTTCTCAGCGTATTCGTACCCTCTACGGCCTGTCTGAGGCCAGCAGCGGCATCCTCCTACTGACCTCCGCAGCCCTCATGCAACGTCTACCACCCAGGGCGTTTCTGGATCAGCATGCCCTGATCATCAAACAAGGAAATACGCTTGCCCTGGACGATTTCCGGGGCCGCTTGGTTGATGCGGGTTACCGTCTGGTTAGTCAGGTCGAAGAACATGGTGAATTCGCGGTTCGCGGATCCATTCTCGATCTTTTCCCGATGAGTAGTAACAACCCTTACCGCGTTGAGTTTTTTGATGACGAGGTCGAAACGATTCGAACCTTTGACGCAGATACTCAACGAGGCTTGGAAAAAGCCACGCAAATTGAATTGTTACCCGCCCACGAGTTTCCACTGAACGAATCAGGCATCGCACTCTTTCGAAAACAGTACCGGAATACATTCGCCGCAGAAAGTAAAAACACGCCCATCTATCAGGCTGTCAGCGAGGGTCGTGCGCCCTCAGGCATCGAGTATTACATGCCACTGTTTTTCGACGAAACATCACACTTGTTCGACTATCTACCGACGAACGCAAGTTTTGTCATGGTTGACGGTGCGGCCGATGCATTGACTCATTTCGAAGCGAATACCGCCGAACGATATGAACAGAGACGGCATGATGTTGAAAGACCGATTCTGCCTCCCGAAGAAATTTATTTAAGTGCCAGTGACGTGGACACCGCTTTAGCATCTCGAAGCACTCACACCACACAACGATTTGAGATTGAAAAGCCCGGTAAAACGGGATTAAACCTAGCCACTGAAGCGCCGGGGCTCTATCCGATTGACCCCAGAGGCGAACGCCCGATGGGATCTGTTCAGGATTTCTTAGGCAAATTTCCAGGGCGAGTGCTCTTTGTTGCTGAATCCACGGGCAGACGGGAAGCTTTGCTAGACCAGTTGATTGGCAATCGACTCAACCCTGCAACGGTTGATAGTTGGCAGGCGTTTTTAGATAGCGACAGAGACTTGTGCCTGACAACCGCAGCAATAGATCGCGGGCTAAATCTTCCCGACGCCAAGATTGCCATGGTGACAGAGACGCAGCTGGGATCAGGGCGGATAAAACGCCGCGAGCGTAGGAGACCTACGCGTGATTCAGAAGCGATCATCGCCAACCTTACCGATCTGAGCATCGGTGCACCGGTTGTACATATCGATCATGGTGTTGGACGCTATCAGGGCCTTACATCGCTGGATGTGGGCAACATGGAAAATGAATACCTCACTATCCAGTATGCCGGTGACGACAAGTTATACGTTCCCGTATCGTCACTCCATCTCATCAGCCGTTACGCAGGCGCAAGTGAAGAAAGCGCACCACTGCATAAACTGGGCACGGACACCTGGCAAAAAGTTCGGCGAAAGGCTGCTGAGAAAGCGTATGACGTCGCGGCGGAACTACTTGAGATACATGCAAGACGAGCGGCAAGAAAAGGCTTTGCTTTTCCGGAAAACTCCGACAATTACACCCTGTTTAGCGATGCATTCCCGTTTGAAGAAACCACAGATCAGTTGTCCGCGATAAATGCAGTTGTTGAAGACTTGCGCTCTTCACAGCCCACAGATCGGGTTGTCTGTGGTGATGTAGGTTTCGGTAAAACAGAAGTCGCCATGCGTGCCGCATTTGTCGCTGTCGATGGGGGAAAGCAAGTAGCAGTGCTCGTCCCAACAACACTACTTGCAAGACAACACCATCAAAATTTCATGGATCGTTTTGCAGACTGGCCGGTACAAATAGAGTCACTCTCACGATTCGAAACGGCGAAAGAACAGAAAGGCATTTTGTCCCGATTAGCATCAGGCGGTATCGATATTATTATCGGAACTCATAAGTTACTGAGCAAAGATATCAAATACCACAACCTCGGCCTTGTCATCATTGATGAAGAACACCGCTTTGGTGTTCGACACAAAGAACATATGAAGGCCCTGCGTGCCGAAGTTGATATCGTTACGCTGACGGCCACACCAATCCCGCGGACGTTGAATATGGGTCTTGCAGGTATGCGTGACTTATCCATCATTGCCACCCCGCCACAACATCGGCATGCCATCAAAACGTTTGTCGGTGAATGGTCGGATGTACAAATTCGCGAAGCCTGTGAGCGTGAACTTGCGCGCGGCGGCCAAGTGTATTTTCTTCATAACGAAGTACAAACCATAGAACGTATTGTTGAAGACTTAGAGCGTATCGTTCCAGGTGCCAGAGTTAATTTTGCACATGGGCAAATGCGCGAATCTGATCTGGAACAGGTCATGAGTGATTTTTATCATCAGCGTTTTAATATTTTAGTTAGCACAACCATTATCGAGAGCGGTATCGATATTCCCAGTGCTAACACCATCATCATTAACCGGGCAGACAAACTGGGCTTAGCGCAGCTGCATCAGTTGAGAGGCCGTGTCGGTCGATCGCATCATCGTGCTTATGCTTATTTGCTGACGCCACCTAAAGGCTCGATGACCGCTGATGCTGAAAAACGACTACAAGCGATAGAGTCACTGGAAGACTTAGGTGTGGGCTTTACGCTCGCAACCCACGATTTAGAAATACGCGGTGCCGGTGAACTACTCGGAGAAGGCCAAAGTGGGCAAATTCAGGAAATCGGATTTACGCTGTATAGCGAATTACTGACGCGCGCAGTAAAGGCACTAAAAGAAGGCAAATTACCCGACTATGACAAACCGCTTGCCCACGGTACAGAGGTTGATCTCGGGGTACCTGCCCTACTCCCCGAAGACTATGTACCCGATGTTCACCAGCGACTTATTCTGTATAAAAGAATTTCACATGCGGCCGACAGCGAGGCTTTGCGTGAGCTGAAAATCGAACTGATCGATCGATTTGGTTTGTTGCCTGAGCAAACAGAGAGACTGTTCGATGTTATGCGCTTGCGACAACGCTGCGAGCAAATGGCTATCGAGCGTCTGGAATTAAATCCCGGTGGCGGTCGTATAGTGTTTGCACCCGATCCGAAAATTGATCCCATGGCATTAATTCAGATGTTGCAGAAACACAGCAGCACCTATCGTTTTGACGGCAAGCAAATACTGCGTATTATCAAACCCTTTACGGACTCAAATGAAGCACAAGACTTCATTGACCAGTTGTTGGATGAACTCGCCCTACCGGCTGCTGCATGACCACGAGAGAAGCTTATGAAAAATACTCTTTTGCGCCTTGGAACCTACGTGATGTTGCTCAGCTTAGCGCTCGGCTCATCTTCACTGTTCGCGCGAGATTACCTGATCGAATTAGTACTTTTCGAAACTAAAGCGGGCAGAAAACTCGATGGTAATGGCATTTACTACCCGAAAATCGGCGAGAGTATCCGCCTTAACAGTGAGACTGCGGCAGCTGCCGGATTCTTAACCATTGAAGACGGTTTAACGCTCACAGAAAACGCCAGTGCCATGGCATCTTCAGGTCGGTACAGAGTATTACGGCACATGGCTTGGCGGCAGCCCGGTTTAGATGAAAGCTCGGCAAAAGCGGTTCGCATTAACCTAGGCGCGCCCACGACGGTATTTCTTCCAGACAATTTAGAACCCTACGAAGAGTTCATACCCGCATTACTTTCACCGGGAGTCGACCAAACTCGCGAAGTACCTACTTTTACCGTCAATGGCACCATCAAGGTTCGTCTAGGCAGGTTTTTGCACATGGAATCGCTATTAGTCTTTACCGATACCGATTCGGGCCAGAGCTTTAAATTGTCACAGAACAGGAAAATGCGTAGCCGTGAGTTGCACTACATAGACAATCCTCGCTTCGGAATCCTTACCAGAATCCTTCCCTTAGACGATAAAATTCTTGAGCCTGAAGGAGACGATTCGAACACTGAGTTACAAGCGATCGATACCCCCCAGTAACGTGAATACGGGCGCCGAAGGCCGGCTTTCAGATCGTGACAGCGTTATCAAAATCGCCGTTGTAATATCCAAGCTTTCCTGCACTTTGCCCTCATTCAGGCGATGTTCAGGGCAGCTCGCTTACATTGAAGATCCCAACGTGACTTAACCGTCGCACTACGCCAGTCGAGGATCTCTCATGAAACACCGTAAATCGTCATCACATCTAATCACCGCAGGGTTTATTGCAACCACGTTCGCGCTAGCCACGTCAGAAGCCCTCGCCGCCAAAAACGGCAACACGACTCAACGCTTCACTGAATACGCAAACGTTATTAACGTACAACCGGTGTATCGCCAAGTCACGCTGCGCGAACCAACCCAGCAATGTTGGACAGAACAGGAACAGCATCTCGTCGGTTATGAACAAACCACCCGCTTCCGCGATCAGCGTGCCAATCGCTCATCGACAGGCAGCGCCATCGTGGGCGGTCTGATTGGTGGTGTCATTGGTAACCAACTCGGCAGAGGCCATAGCAGAGGCTCGCGGACAGGAGCAACAGTTGCCGGTGCAATCATAGGTAGCGCAATCGGTAATGAAACCGGAGGACAAACCTCCCGTCATCGCCGTTTTCAGGAGTCTGGGCATACTCAATCTACGCCCATTTACGAGATGCGTAATGTAGAGCGTTGTAAACGTGTCGTAGAAACACGGACGGAAAGCCAGTTACAGCACTACAACGTCACCTACCAATATAAAGGCCGGAACTTTGTGACACAAATGCCGCGAGATCCGGGAAACAAGATCGAGCTTCAAGTATCAGTAGCTCCAGCACGCAGGTAATTTACACATGAACGCATCATCATCGAGACACGCATTGACGCGATATCTAACACGAGATGTCTGTGCGGTTATCAGTCGTCAATGGGTTCGACTGGCCTGTGTCTGTGTGATGATTGCGATCACTACACTTGCGTATCCTGCAACAGTGCATGCTGCAGATGCAGTAGACAGAGAACATGCCATAGAAATTGCCAGAGACCGTAATGGTGGAGATGGAAAAGTACTGGGTGTTTCTACTGTTCAGGATGCATCCGGTAATACGCAATACGCGGTCAAACTTTTATCTAATGGCCGTGTTCGAGTATTCAGAATAAACAAGGCCAACTAATATGCGCGCACTGATTATTGAGGACGACGACGCACTCAGAGTTCAAATAGTACAAGCTTTAAGAGACCA
The DNA here is from genome assembly GCA_020627685.1 of Granulosicoccus sp. Taxonomy (GTDB): domain Bacteria; phylum Pseudomonadota; class Gammaproteobacteria; order Granulosicoccales; family Granulosicoccaceae; genus Granulosicoccus. The sequence goes on from JAHDGK010000002.1 coordinate 103,013, forward strand.
GGGATTTGCTATTGATGAGGCCTCCGACGGCGAAGAAGGTTTGTATCTGGGATTGAACATGCCAGTGGATATCGCCATCGTGGATTTAGGGCTACCCGGAAAAGACGGCCTGTCGATAATCCAAACCTTACGAAAAAAAGATAAGTCCTATCCCGTTTTAATACTGACAGCCCGCGACCGCTGGCAGGATAAAGTAGACGGACTAGAAGCCGGCGCAGACGATTATTTAACAAAGCCATTCCACATAGAAGAACTGCTTGCCAGACTTCGTGCACTCTTAAGACGCACAGGTGGTTGGAGCGAGTCTGTTATGCATTTTAAACGTATGAGTATTGATACACGTGCTCAACAAGTCAAAGTTGATGACAACCTTATTGAACTGACCGCATTCGAATACCGTGTACTCGCCTATCTGGCAACGCAAGCTGGAAAAGTGATCAGTAAAGCGACTCTACTGGATCACTTATATGATGAAGACACCGACAGAGATCCAAACGTTCTGGAGGTTTTCATACGTAGGCTCAGACAAAAACTGGATGCAGATAAAACACTAAATCCTATCGAAACAATGAGAGGTCGAGGCTATCGACTTTCCCTGGATAGAATCAGCGAATAGGATGCAATCAATAACATCTCGTTTGGTCGTCGGGACCGGTGTTGTACTTGCTGTGTTCGTGCTGCTGATGGGAATTTCAATTTCCTACTCTGTACACAAACGAGCAGAAACGGCCCGACTGGATAGACTTCAAGGATTAATATACGGCATTCTCGGTGCCACCGAAATTTCAAACGATACCTCGCTACTGGTTAACACTCTTGCACTACCTGATCCCATGCTTAACCAAAGTACGGCCGGGATATACGCTGAAATCGTTGGTAGTGATGGCCAGCGTTTATGGCAAAGCACATCCACAACCAGCTGGCTTCCTGAATCCACAGTCCGGCCTATCGGAGACTGGTTGTTCGAAACCGTAGAGAAGCATGAATCAAACGCGCTACATCGTTTGCAACTGTCAACCGCTTGGGCATTTGACAATGGCGAGGAGCTACCGTTTATCGTGCACGTTGTGACAGAGGCAGATACGCTAGCAAAACAACTTAAGAGATTTGATCAGGCGCTCTGGGCGTCTCTGCTGGTATCAGCCATTGTATTGCTGGCCGTACAGTTACTGGTCCTCAGACGTTCATTGAAGCCCCTCCACAGCATCGGAGAAGAGGTTGCTGAAATTGAACGCGGTGAGCGTGACGCACTAGATGAGCAGGTCCCTTCCGAATTAAAATCGTTGACGCTCGGTCTAAACGCTTTACTCGGTGCTGAAAGAGAAAGGCATTCGCAATACCGCCATCTGCTCGGTGATTTGGCGCATAACCTAAAGACGCCACTATCGGTATTGCAAAACCTGAGCAATAGCGAAAGAACTCAGAAAGCGACGATACTGGAACAAACGTCGTTAATGCAGCAATCAATCGATAGACACACGCAACGCGCCACCATTCGCAGCCCACGCTATCTGGCCCCTACCATCAACATCAAGCCAGTGGCAACGAGAATAGCTGCCTCGTTAAGCAAACTATACGACGCCGAATCTATTACGTTCGATTTAAGCGCAGTTGACCCGGATTTCACCGTGCGCATGGATGAAGCAGATTTATTCGAGGTGCTGGGGAATCTTTTTGAAAACGCTTGTAAGTACGGCGCTCGAACTATCACTGCTGTAACGGATACCGATAAGAACTCTTTCACCATACTGGATGACGGCCCTGGATTCCCCGACATCGACCTGGAGCAATTAACTCAAAGAGGTGTAAGGGCAGATAGCACTACACCTGGAACCGGAATGGGCCTGGCCGCTGCCGATCAACTCATGGGGGCATACGGGGGAAAGCTGCATCCAGCACACCGCGCCGAAGGTGGCGCGGCTATTACATTGGCGTTTTTTCAGTAAAACTAAGGCTTAGCGATGATGTAGCCCAACCAGCAGGCGTAGTCTTCTGCTTCGTCGGTGGCAATATATTCATCCAAGGCTTCATCGGTTTTAGGATCGAACTTCTGTCGATAAACCGTGCTCTCGCTAAAGCCCGCCTCCGCTAGGATTTCTCTCAGTTCCCGGGCTCCCCAAACTCTCCACGTGTACGTAAACGCTTTTTTGATTTTAGATTTATCGGGAAAGTGGAAATGGATGTGGCAGGTAAGTTCGTTGGTAATGGCGTTGAACTCTGCTTGTTCCCAAATGTATTTAAAGCCATCAACCTTGCGTTTTTCTTTTTGAGTCTGATAACACTCGGAACCGCCAAATACATCCAGAAACAACAATCCATCATCAACCAGTGCTTCACGGGCTTTCTTAAAATAATTGAGCATTGTGGCTCTTTCCTGAAAGAACCAATAGCTGAAGTTATAAGCCTGCAACACCTCTACTTTGTCCGTTGAGACATTCAGGACGTCGTCTTCAATTAACTCGATCCTTTGTTTTTGTTCGTCAGTAAGCTTGGAAATATTGTGCTTACGACTCCAATCCAGGACCTCTGCATCGAAATCTACAGCTATGGCAGTATTCCCACGGCGACGCTTAACCCAACGACAGGAAGAAATAGCCGTGCCGGCAAAATCTTCACGCATGGTTTTTGGTTTACGACCACGAATCTCCTTAAACGTCTCGTCAATAAAATCCAATTCAAAATCGGGATTTTGAACCGACGCCTGATAAAGAAGGTGACGATCGGCTTTCTCAGCCATTGTCTGCGTTGGTGGGTTTTCAACGATTGCCATAATTGAAGCCTTTTAATCGTGTATTGATCAGGCTGAACTGCCTGACTAAAGTCAATTCAATGAGTAGCATGCAATGATACGTCCAATTGATGCAAACAAGCCAGACTTGGCGCTTAATGTTTTATACCAACGCCCTTGTTAAGTAAGGTCATTGCAATAGTGGCCAGCACGATAATAAACAGGATTATGACGATAAAGCTGGTCCATATAGGTATATCGCTGGCCCCCAAAATGCCATATCGAAATCCGTTAATCATGTACAGCATAGGATTGAACATCGATACACTTTGCCAGAAAGGCGGCAGCATACTGATGGAATAAAAAACACCACCCAGGTAGGTTAATGGTGTCAGTATGAAATTCGGCACGATGGATATGTCATCAAACGATTTGGCAAATACCGCGTTAATGAGCCCACCTAAGGAAAACATCATTGAGGTAAGCACCGCCACTGCAATAGTGATAAGCGGATAGAGAGGTTTAAGTTCGGAAAAGAACAAGGAGACCGCAGCGACCAATGCCCCCACGAGTAGCCCTCTTGCCATACCACCTGCCATATACCCCAAAACAATCGTCACGTTGCTTACAGGCGACACCAACATCTCTTCAATGTAGTTCTGCATTTTCGAACTGAAAAACGAACTCACCACATTGGAATAGGAGTTGATGATGACAGCCATCATGATGATTCCCGGCACAATAAAGTCGATGTAGCGAAAACCACCCATGTCGCTGATCTTTGCCCCTATCAGGCTTCCAAAAATCAGCATGTACAAAATAGCGTTGATAGACGGTGGCACAATCGTCTGCACCCAAATACGGGCAAAACGCCGGATCTCTTTACGAAGGATCGTTTTAAACGCAATTCGATTGATGGCTAATAGGTCCAACTGGGTTTCGGTCTTGTTCATGCTGACTCACCCGTTTTTCGCTGTACAAGGCGTAGAAAAAATTCTTCCAGACGGTTCGTCTTGTTTCGCAAACTGCTTACATAAATGCCTTTCTCGGTAAGCTCCGAAAATAGCTCGTTGATGGTGTGGCCCTTTGGAACATCAACTTCGATACTGTTTCCATCCCGCTCACGCAGCGTAAAAGGTCCTATCTGCGTCAGCGGCTTTGTATAACCCTCGGTATCGAGTACGAACGTTTCTAGCATTGACCGGCTGAGCAATTGAGCCACAGCTCCCTGCTCTATGATTTCACCACCATCAATAATGGCCACATTCCTACAAAGTGCTTCAGCCTCTTCCAGGTAGTGTGTTGTCAGAATAATGGTGGTGCCATGCTGCTCATTCAGCTCTTTTAAGAAACTCCACATAGAGCGACGAATTTCAAGATCAACACCCGCTGTTGGTTCGTCAAGTATGAGTAGTTTGGGTTCATGTATCAGCGCTCTGGCAATCATTAGGCGGCGCTTCATACCCCCGGAAAGCTCACGTGAAGGCGATTTGCGCTTTTCCCATAAATCCAGCTTCTTTAAATAGTATTCCGCCCGTTTCAGCGCCTCAGCTCGCTCGATACCGTTGTAGCCTGCTACGTTCAAAATGGTGGGCAAAACGGCTTCAAATACGTTGAAGTTAAATTCCTGCGGTACTAGGCCAATACTGGCTTTGGCGGCCTCAGGGGCTTCATCGATATCATGATCAAAGACTTTGACGCTGCCATGGGTTTTGTTGACGAGCGCTGAGATAATGCCAATGGCTGTGGATTTACCAGCGCCATTAGGACCCAACAATGCGAAAAAATCGCCCTCAGGCACGTTAAGGTCAATACCTTTTAAGGCATGAACCGAATCACCATACGTTTTGGAGAGACCGGAAATAGACAGGGCATTCACGAATCAGCGGTACCGAGGCCAACAGAGGGCCGCTATGATACCGCAGGCACATCGTTATGGCGTAGCCTAACTGCTATGCCCTTTAGCCAACCTCGTTGCGGCAGAATAGCGTCGGTAATTCGACTTCACTTTCTGCAAATAGGCGCGTGTTTCTGCGAAAGGTGGAACACCGTTGTAGCGGCGAACATTTCCGGGGCCTGCGTTGTACGCGGCAAGCGCAAGCTCAACAGATTCGAATTCCCGAAGCAGTGAAGAGAGATAGCGAACTCCCCCCTTTAAGTTGTCTTTTGGATCTTCAGGATCACGCACTTTCAGCCAGTCTGCGGTCTCAGGCATGAGCTGCATAAGACCCTGCGCACCGACATGAGACAAAGCTGTGTTGTTGAAGCAAGACTCCTCCGTGACAACGGCTTTGACCAAATTTGAATTTACGTTGTAGCGTTGGCTGAACTCGTTAATGAGATGCTCGTAACGATCAACCCTTCTTGCGACTGCCTGAGGTGACAATCCCATACAACGAACGTGGGCAATAGGCTGGGCCTCGCCTCCTTCTGTCTTGGCATCGCGCCACGTGACTAGTTGATTCCACTGCGTGGGGTCAGCTGTAACTGCGTTGAAGAAATGCTGAGGGGTACGGTCTGTGCGGATGTCAGGGAACCCGACGCCAAGAAACTCCACGGTTTGGTTGCCAGCCAGTTTCTGCCGAGCAAGATCCGGGGAGTATTTCGCAGGCTCTAACCAACGCCGACTCTTAACCTCATCGAGAACGCCCGAAAACTCATCTGATGAGGCGAAGCTCATAGGACGATAGACTTTGGGTCTAATTGGAATCGGGACGATGTCTAGCTTGGATTTTAGCGCTACTGAGTCGATATCGGCTGTACTTGACTCTGGAACAGGCTGAATTGAGGGTCTTGCCACCCACTCACCCAGAGACATACCGACGGTTGCGCTTTCCGGTGTCTGCTGCAGATCGGGTTTCGCAAAGCCCACTACTAGTGAGGCAAGTAAACACAGTACAACGACGCGTAAAGCCTTGAATTTGCCAATTATTTGTCGGTAATTTGAGATGTTCATCATGCGTTAAAGCAGCAGAAGGACAAGTGCAACCAGGACGGGATGCATACTACCTTGTTTTTGGCAGAATAGCGTCTACAATTCTATCGGCCGCTAATTCATCTGTCACTTTGACGCGGTTCACAAAATCACAAAAAATTTTGTGAACTATGCAATATTTTGCGAATTAGCTCTTAAAACTGACCGTGGGTCTGTCTTTTTGCCAAAGAACCTCACTTCCGCCGTCCTCTCTCGCCAGTACTCTAGCGACCACGAAGAGCAGATCAGAGAGCCGGTTGAGATACTTCATACTAAAAGGTGGCACATCTTCAATGCGCTTTAAGCTGACAACGAGTCGTTCCGCTCGTCGGCAAACCGTTCTTGCCACATGACACTGCGCTGCGGCCGGACTCCCTCCGGGCAAGATGAAATCTTTGAGTGGTGGCAGCTCTTCATTGAAGTGGTCCAAGGACTCTTCCAACCAATCGATGTGCGTTTGCATAATCGCCTGGTGCCCGGGAATACATAGCTCCCCACCGAGATCGAACAAATGATGCTGCACTTCGTGCAAGACCTGCATAACTTCCTCTGGCAGTGAATTCGTCATGAGAACACCCAAAACCGAGTTCAATTCATCGGTTGTGCCGTAAGCCGCAACCCGAAGTCCGTCTTTATCGGTTCGGCTACCGTCACCTAAGCCCGTAGTGCCGTCGTCACCGGTTCGCGTGTAAATCTTGGAAAGTCTGTTACCCATAAGAGTTGCTTAATGCTCGGTATTTAATAATAAAAGTCGGGACGAACTGTTTTAGCGCGCCACAGTATAATGCTTGTGATCAAACCCACCAAAGGCCAGTAGTGTGATTGAAGAAACTATTTTCAGCAAAATCATTCGCAAAGAATTACCTTCGGACATGGTGTATCAGGATGAGCTTGTCACCGCCTTCCGCGATATTTCTCCACGTCTGCCAACACACGTGCTGATTATCCCTAATCGCCACATTCCCACGGTAGATGACATTACTGACGACGACGAAGCAGCCATGGGGCGCATGCTCAGCGTTGCCCGGAAAATAGCCCGCGAAGAAGGAATCAGCGAATCCGGATATCGATTAATCATTAACTGCCGCGAAGACGGTCGACAGGAAGTGCCACACCTTCACATGCATTTACTCGGCGGCGAGGATGTTGGACCACTCATCTCAAAAAAAGGCTAAGTGCTGTGACCAGTAAAGATTCCCTCCCCGCAGCGTCAAGTACATACATTACGACTGATGATCTGCAACAAGCTGTTGATGCCGCTCTAACGCTAGAACGCCCTCTGCTGGTGAAAGGCGAACCGGGTACCGGAAAAACTGAACTTGCCATAGACATTGCCCGCAAGTTGAATGCGAAGCTGCATACCTGGCACGTTAAGTCGACAACACGTGCTCAGCAAGGTTTGTATGAATACGACGCTGTATCCCGACTTCGCGATTCTCAACTCGGCGATGAGCGTGTTAAAAACATTAACAACTACATACTCAGGGGTGTTCTCTGGGATGCTTTCACGAGTGAAGAACGCAGTATTGTCCTTATCGATGAGATTGACAAAGCGGATATCGAGTTTCCTAATGATCTACTGCAAGAGCTCGACAAAATGTCCTTTGAAGTTTACGAAACACGCGAAGTCATAAAAGCAAAGATTCGTCCTTTGGTCATCATTACCAGTAACAACGAAAAAGAGCTTCCTGACGCATTTCTGAGACGGTGTTTTTTTCACTACATCAACTTCCCCGATCGCGACACGATGCAACAGATTGTCGAATCACACTTTCCCGATATCAAGAAAGATCTCCTAAGCGCGGCTATGGAAGTCTTTTTCGATTTGCGCGAAGTTCCAGGCCTTAAGAAAAAACCTTCTACCTCAGAACTATTAGATTGGCTCAAACTTCTTATCGCTGACGACCTTCCAGCCGAGGCTCTCGGAGCTGAGGATGTCCGAACTGTGCTACCCAAGATGCATGGGGCTTTACTTAAAAACGAGCAAGATATTCACTTGTTTGAGCGACTTATCTTCCTACATAAACAGCAGAGTAAACGTCTCTAACCCTCATCATGTTGCTCGATTTTTTCGATAGATTAAAGCTTGCTGACCTACCCGTTTCAATGGGTGAATGGTTAACGCTTATGGATGGCATGTCCAAAGGTATCGGCACGCTTAACCTGGATAACTTTTATGCGTTTTCCAGAGTGTGTCTGATTAAAAACGAAGCACATTACGATCGCTTTGATCAGGTTTTCAGTGCCTACTGGTCGGGTCAAGCGCATCAGTTTGAAGAACTCATGTCTTCGTTAAACAAAGACATACCCGAGGATTGGCTTCGTCAAGCCGGCATGGATGCCTTAAGCGAAGAACAGCGTGCTCAGGTGGAAGCACTGGGCGGCTGGGACAAGCTCATGGAGACGCTGGCTAAGCGGTTGGAAGAACAAACTGAAGAGCACCATGGCGGCAATCGCTGGATCGGTACGGGAGGCACCTCTCCTTTCGGGCAAGGCGGATTTAACCCTGAAGGGATACGCATAGGAAACAGTGGCAAACGTCAGGGGCGAGCCGTCAAGGTATGGGAAAAACGTCAATACAAAGACTTGGACGGCGATAAGGAAATCGGTGTCCGAAACTTCAAGATGGCGTTACGACAACTTAGGAAACTGGCTCGCGATGGTCGTGAAGAAACATTAGATCTTGATACCACCATCCGAAAAACCGCGGGGAACGCGGGTTTGCTCGATATACATATGCGGGCTGAACGGCAAAACGCCATTAAGGTACTTTTGCTCATTGATATAGGCGGTTCGATGGATTACCACGCACAGATGTGCGAGACCTTATTTTCAGCTGCCCGCAGTGAATTCAAAAGATTGGATACCTATTGGTTTCATAATTTTCTCTACGAACGAGTCTGGAAAGACAACGCTCGTCGACACCACGTTCAAACCCCGACCACCGAATTAATGCACTCCTACGGCAAAGACTATCGATTGATTATCGTTGGAGATGCCACTATGAGTCCTTATGAAATAGCGGTTCCAGGTGGAAGCGTCGAACACTGGAATGAAGAGGCCGGAGCAATATGGCTGCGACGTTTACAACAAGCCTTTCCCCACTGCGTCTGGATCAACCCGGAATCTCCGGACTGGTGGCAAACAACGCCGTCCGTCAGATTAACCAAAGAGCTCATGAACGACCGGATGTACCCTATGACGGTTGATGGTCTGCAGGCTGCGATCCAAGCGCTGAAATCCCCAATGACACCCAGCTCGTCGACTCTAGCAACTGACAAGTAACCTGAGTTGTGAAGCGCGTCGACTAAATGTGGAAATCGATTATCCGGCGACGCCGTTGCCGGATCATTTCTTGCACCATGTAACCCCAGTGAGAGGGGTCAACAAACCTTCGGACAACTACTACAGACGGCTCAAACCGAATACTTGTTTCAGCCGAAGTTAAGTGGCCCCTCTCGCACTCTTCCAGAGCAATCAAGGGTCGTGAGACGATTTGCAACCAATCCATGCCAGTCAAATTACAACGGCTTCGTTGGCTGTACCTTGCCTGCCAAAAGCAAAGGCGGCACGCAATGTCTCTGTAGCGGTGATCATCAGTGCCTTAGCTATATCACTCAGCGCCTGCCAGTCCGGCTCAGCAAATCTTAACAACTCTACAGTACAGTCTGACTCTCAGAACACTGCCTCCGTTGCGGAGTCTCCGACATCTGCTGATTTGAGCGCAGATTCCCTCGTCGCGCCCGCACAGATTGAAACAACATTAAGTTCGGCCCAAGGATTGATAACCCTTGAATGGGAACCCATTGAAAATCAGCAATCCTCAAGCGTTTATCTTTACGACTCTCTGGTCGGATCAGAAATACAGCTAGGGTCAACAAACGATGCCAGCCAAAGCTCTTTCACGCTACCCAGTTTCAGTCATCAGCGTGCCTGGCATCGCGAATTTCTGCGTGTGGAAGTGTGCAACAACGACAACTGTATTAGCTCAAAACGACTATCCGTTGCAGATGCTATCGAATCAACCATTCAACGAATCACACCTAGCGTCTTTATTGAGGGCGAACGTTTTGCACAGAGCATCACGATCAACGACAATGCAAAGCTGATGGCTGTAGCCCTACCCTCGCAAGGTGCGATTGATATTTATCTTAAGCCCGCTAATGAGTGGGTCGCGACACAACGGACACACTTAACTAACTTATCCGTGTCAACCGTTCGAGAAATTCACATGGATTTCTCATCCAGTGGCGACACACTGGCCGTTCTGATTTTTCACAACAACGGACTGGATGCTCCGGAGATTAAATTACTTGAAAGGCTGGGCGAAGGTTGGTTTGAAACCAGTACGATCGAGCTTAGCGGCATCGATCAAACCCCCGGCAGCAACACAGTTTTAGACCTGGAACGTCCGCTTATCATCTCCGAAAACGGTTCACGCATGCTAGTCAATATCGCGCAGCAAGCCTATACCCTTTACCAGACAGATATGGGTTGGTCCTCACCGGAGTTACTGGCGCACGCAAATATTGTGTCGTGGCCAGATGCTTTCACTGATCGCGTCATTGATAACGGTGTGTTGAAATCTATGAGCGCCAGCAGATCTTTAGATCGTATTTTCCTCGCCCATTCCATTGATCAATCTTTGTGGCTAAGCACCTGGCACGTCCAGTCAACGACAGCACCCACCCCAACCTGGGAAAAAACTGCGGCCTACCCCATTAGCGCCATTGCCCATGATAACGAGCTGAAAATGAGCAGCAATAGAACAGGCGACCAGATCATCATCGCTGGCTGGGAAGCCGTGGAAGGTGCGGACCTCACACCGGTTGCCTGGAGATATCAGCTACCCGATTCGAGTGAGACTTCAGTGAGTACATCATTAGACTCACTGGACTCAATACGATTCCCCCCAACGCAGGACACGTCTGCCTCCATTCGATTCAGTAGTAACGACGAGTTAGATCAAGTGGTACTCGGCTGGCAAGGTACCTCAGATGATTCCAAAGGACATGACGCAGCCCTGATGAGCTACACCTACAGTTCAGAGTCGATGCGATGGATTCCCAAACTCGAACTGCCGGAGGTTTATCCAACGTTCGCAAAGCAAGCGTTTGTCCGATCAACCGAACTTTCACCGGATGGAAGTGCATTATTAATTAGCATCTCCGCAGGTAGTTCTCTCTCATCAGAAAACCGCGTCGGTGAAATAGCGGCTCTTCACTGAAAGCAGTTTATAAATCGGGCAGCCGGACGTTAAGAGCTTGGGGCCCCTGCCTCTCGCACACGTTGATTTTCGGCGTTGGGATAGGCGCTAAGCATTCGCCTCAGGTCTAGCAGCAGAGACTGATTCGGAGCACGGGTATTCACCAGATCGACACCTTTGAACGCATGTGACATGAGGACATCCATAGGACGGGAGTCATTCGCCGTAATACTCAGCAAACAGCCTGAACAGCTCAAGTCAATGCCATGGAAGCCGTGGTTTATCTCCAGGCACAATTGCATAATTTTGCGTACTAATAAGTAGGCCTGAGGCTCTTCCGTATGGCGTAGCAGAAAAGCGTAACGATTGTCTTTCAAAGCTGAGACATGACCGCTTCGCTTATAAATTGCTTTTAATGAAGCATGAACAATCTCTTCAAGCGCTGTATACATCGATACTGGCACTGTTCGGCCTGTATCGGTGGTGACAAAAACATCAAGAACAAACAGACTGACCCTGTCCGGCAACGAGGCTGCAGTATTTAGATAATTTTGAAACTCAGTCAACAGAGGCAAACAGTCTTCTTTTAAGGCGAGTACCTGCATTAACGACTCTTCGTTCGTCAAGACATCATCCGGCTCAACAATCGCCTCTTTTACAGTCTCTTGCAGCGGCTCTTTATGCTGCGTAAACCGTAAAATACTGCGACCGGAAGCTTCAATGGATACGTGCTCGTAGTCCACGAGTATTTCTTCGCCGCCCGGTAGTGTCCAGCCGGCTGAGTGCAAACCCGTGCCTGCAATCTGCGGCCCGTCTTTTTCCAGCAACGCATCTGAAGATCTTCCGATGAGCTCGTAAGCATTGTCCAGGTTGAGTTCAATCAGTGCGGCAGAACTCACATAGCTGATGCGCTGGTCCGCCTCAACAATCAAGACAGCACCTGCTAAGGACTCAATAATTTCTTCTAATAGGATACGGTCTTCTTGAAGCTCTCTACGCTGCCTGACGAACCGACTGATCGCATCTATACGGCTGAGCAATAATTCGCTCGACTCGTTTTTGAACATGCATTCCACAGCACCGGCACGCAAACTACGTTTTATGATGTGATCGCTATAAGTACCCGTTAACACGGTACAAACGATATCACCGGTATCGGGGTGACCCATCAAATCTCGGCAAAGAAGATCCCCTGTCGTCTCCTGCAAATAAAAATCAAGAATAGCGATGTCAAACGTTTGCGCTGTCGCTAACGCAAATGCCTCTACTCGCGATGCTGCCAGACTGACTTTATATCCTTGCATGCGAAACAAATCGCTTAAGGAATGTCTGATGGTTGCTGAATCGTCGACAATCAGCAGGTGAATATCGTTGTTGTCAAATTTCGCTGCTTGAGTGGCACTCTCATGTAGTTCCTCATCGAGCAATCGATTCAACACCCCGTCGACTGTTTGGTACTCTTTCCAAGCGATGACTGCGGTACAGTCACGAGCCGACACCCAGGCACGCGTTTCAGCGCGCAAATCGGTCGACATAACAACCACCGGAAAATCTTCGAATTCAGACTGTTCAAGGCTTTGCGCCAAATGCGCTGCATCATTTTGCGGTGTGGAGGGCCAACCGAATAAGAGCGCACTGTATTCAGCCCCAAATTGCTGATATTGATTCCTGAGAAGCTGCAAAGACTCGTCGTAAGATTCTGTGCTGTCCACAGCGAAGCCTAGTGACTTGATATATTTTTCAAGCACATAGCGCATCGTGGCAGAAGGTTCTACCAGCAAAAGTCGTTTGTTCATGTCCTGAAAACGCCTAAGTCAGGACACAAGCAGTAATCTTGGGGCAATGAAAAGGTACTCAGTTGAATTTCATGGATATCTGGTTGCAAGATGTGCACTAAGGTACTGAGCTACGCTAACCCATAACGCCGCCATACTGTGACGTATTTCACATTACCGCCTCAACGCTTCGTATGATAGACAACAATACCCTTGATCAGGATCCAAGAGAACATCAATTCGTTCAGGATCCCTATGAGTTATATAACCGGTTACACACCTCAGGGGCACCCGTATTTTGGCGAACCTATGGCTTTTGGTGTCTGCCCTCATTTAGTGATGTTAACGCCATTCTACGCGATCGTCGTTTCGCAAGACGGCCTCCTGCGGGTTATGAGAATCCGGCGATGCCTGAACACCTGAAAGATTTTGCCGCATCCGAACGACATTCATTGCTCGCACTGGAACCACCACAACATACTCGGCTTCGTAAACTGGTTAATCAGGCGTTTGTTAACCGGCAGGTCAATCTCATGTCGGAGGGTATTCAATCACTTGCAGATAGCTGTCTGTCCCAAGTTGCAAAGCAAAACGACTTCGACTTACTGGAAAATTACGCAACGCCCATCCCGGTTACGGTGATAACAAAACTATTGGGTGTACCAGAAGCCGCAGGCGATCAGCTTATTAAATGGTCTCACGCCATGGTTCGTGTTTATACAATGACTCAAACCCATGAAGAGGAAATCGCTGCCAATAAAGCGGCTGAGCAATTCCAGCAATTTCTTAAAGATGTCTTGGCTAGCAAAAGAGAACACTTAGGCGATGACCTTCTATCCCATCTTATTCGACAGCAAAACGATGAGACACAACTGCTTGATGAGGAAATTATTTGTGTTGCCATTTTGCTACTTAACGCAGGCCATGAAGCGACGGTTCATCAACTAGGCAATGCTGTATTAACGCTTTTAAAACATTATCCACAGGATCAACGTAGCGAACTATTGGCAATTCTTGACGATGATGACAAGAGCGATGCATTGGTTGTGGAGTGTTTACGTTATGCCGCACCATTGCATTTATTTACCCGGTATGCGCAAACAGATGTCCAACTTACTGACTCGGTACACCTAAAGGCGGGTGATCAAGTGGGATTGTTATTGGCGGCTGCCAACCGTTGCCCGGTTAGATTTTCTAACCCTAATCAGTTCATACCCTCACGAACCGATGCCGGGCAATTATCACTCGGTGCTGGAATCCACTTTTGTGTCGGGGCACATCTTGCAAAACTGGAGCTGCGAATTGCGCTGCAAGCTCTATTCAAGCGATTTCCGGATTTACGGTTAAACGGATCAGCACACTATCAAAACAGCTATCATTTTCACGGATTGGAAAAACTTCCCGTGAGTTGCCGTTAGCTACGCTGACATCAATCCACGAAAGGGCTGAACCATGACTTTATCGCCAGGCATGACGCCATCCTTTTCAGCGGCGATAATGATTAAGCAATTAGCTCGGCTCATAGAGCTGAGTCTTCCCGCGCCTTGTTTTCCGGTGGATTCAACAACAAGCTCGCCATTTTCATCCAAACGCATTACGCCTCTTTGGTATTCGACTCTACCCGGTGACTTACGAAGCTTGGATAAACAACGTGCCGGTATCTCCATGGCAAACACGTCTGTATTACCTGATAAAAAACGTAACGCCGGCTGAACAAATTGAAGGAATGTCACCATGACGGCTACCGGGTTTCCCGGCAAACCAAAAAATGCAGCCTCGCCAATGTTGCCATAGGCCAATGGTCGCCCGGGGCGCATCGCCAGTTTCCAAAAACTAACATCACCCAAATCATGAAATGCCCGCGTAACAAAATCTGCGTCCCCGGCAGAAACACCACCAGATGTGACAATTAAATCGGCGAGTTCTGACGCTTTGAGCAGAGCTTGGCGCGTGTCTTCTTCATTATCTCTGACAATGCCTAAGTCGACTATTTCTACATGCAGTGTTTTGAGCATGGCGGCTAAGGTATGCCGATTACTATCGAATAACATTCCCGGTGCTAAGGAATCTCCCGGCTTATGCAATTCCAGAGACTGAAGCTCATCACCCGTGGTAAAAAAAGCAACCTTTAAGCGACGAAAAACATTGACTGATTTGATACCTAGGGAGGCCATGACACCGATATCAGCCGCTTGTAAACTTCGGCCTTTGGCCAGTATTTCCTGACCTGCTTCTACGTCTTCGCCAGCCATTCGTACATTCTTTGCAGCAGTGACGTCTGAATCAATATCGATCTTATCGTCTGCTGCCCGCACATGCTCCTGAATAACGACGGTGTCAGCACCTGCTGGCATGATCGCACCCGTGTAAATCCGAACACATTCGCCGACTCTAATCTCAGACTTATAAGGCCTGCCGGCCCAGGCGGTTCCAACCACGGTTAAAGAAGCTTCACCTGTTGATGGAATGCTGGCAGAGGATAATGCGTAGCCGTCCATCGCAGAATTTGCCTGAGCAGGCACGTCCATTGGGGAGACGACACCTTCTGACAACACCCGGAACAAAGCATCATCGATTGACACTCGTTCAACCGTTGTTAGCGGTTTTAGCGATTCGAATAATCGCTGTTGTGCCACCGAAACAGGCAATAACGCAGGTTCTGCGACATCATCACATGATGGTTGTTTTTCAATCATTTAAGCACCACCTGCTCCGCGTTCAAACGCTCATCTTCTGTATTGATGTTAACAAAAGAGTCAGCAAACGTAGCTGCGTCGACTTTCTTCATGCTGTGATGCGAAAACCAACGATCAATCTTGCGCTCACCAGACGCTAGAAAGTTGTTTAAAGACTGTTGCACGCGGCGATGCACGACACAAAACACCGGCTGTAGACGTTCTCCATCGTGGGCTACAGCGATGTCTGAATCGCTGCTTACACACGATTCTATTAAAGACACGGTCAAGCCTGACTGCATAAACGGCGAATCACACGGACACATCACCATGTAATCGCACGGTAAAGCATCTAAGGCTGCACTTAACCCAGCTAAAGGTCCCTGATGATCTGCTAGCGTGTCTTGTATGACAGGCACCCCGAACTGCTCGTAATCGGCAATATTACGATTCGCATTGATCACCAGTGCATCGACCAAGGGTTGTTGAATATCTACCGCGTATTGGACCATGGGCTTGCCAGCAACCTTGATGAGCCCTTTGTCCTGACCGCCCATACGGCGAGCAAGCCCTCCGGCTAAAATGACTGCGCCGACCGATTGATCTCCTGCAAGTCCATAGCGATTATTCATGACGCGACCACATCCTTCACTGTGAGGTTGAATTGCTGTGAATCTGTCCCAGATAGTTGGCTATAAAATCATCGAATACACACGTGCTCGAGGCTTCCAGCTCAACTTGCTTACGGCGCGACTCTTCAACAAGATTTGCTAGCTTCTCATGCAGAGCGGCATTATGCGTATTCTCTTTTAACCAATTGTCATGCTCAAGGGAATGCATTTGAGCATGCTCGAAGAAAGAGCCGCACGATTTAATGCCTGCAATCATTTTTGCGGAAGGAGTTAATTCCGCATCCTCGAATTTGGCTCTTTGAGACTGCAATGCGGGAACGTAAAGCGGCTTATCTTGCTGACTATCCAACCAGGCTGCAATCGGTTCTATCGCATCCAGTATTTCATGCCCCCAGTCCGCTAACGGCACTGCACCATCGAGTTTCTGTAACTGTAAGCCTGGCTCGCGGCCACGATGTGCAACGCAATTTACATTGTCCTTATTGATGTCCATCTCTTCAGCAGAGAGCGGTTCAGGCGTTGCAAGCCATGCGAACATCATCAACATTTCCAGCATTGCTATCTGCTCGAGATTCACACCGACCGGATCGAACAAATTAACGTCTACCGAGCGCAATTCAAGATAACGAATACCACGCTGTTTCAAGGCGTAAATAGGCAATTCACCCGATTCGGGGATTTGCTTGGGTCGAACGGTACTGTAGTACTCATTTTCTATCTGAAGACGCGCAGCACTTAATTGCTGATAGTCACCCTGCTCATCTTTGATACCCAGCTTTTCATAAGGAGGATGTACGGTACTAACATGACCGATGATGTCCTCAATGTAGGCTTCTATACTCGTGTGTCTGACACTTAAATCAATGGGTTCATCTTCCCGGTAGCGATAACCGATCTTACCCATTCGTAGCGATGTCCCATAAGGCGCATAGCGGGTACTTTGATTCCAAACGTCAAATTCATCCCCTTCACCGGGTGCCAGGAATGTGCTGCAAATAGCCGGAGAAGCACCGAACAGGTAAGGCACTACCCAACCAATACGCATCAGGTTTTGCATCATCTGAAAATAACCGTCGGTACGCTCTTTGATGCTCTGTTCACTAGAAACTGAGTCACCCGTCGAAGCATTTTCAGCCGAAGAACCGAGCGGATCACCCGCGAGTAATGCGCGCCTCAGCGACCACGCGTTTTCGGGCATAGAAAAATTGAAATGCACGCCAGCGATCGCTTGCATTCTCCGACCGTAGCGTAGGCCCAACCCCCGTCGGTAGGCGTGCTTCATTCGCCCACTATGTGATGTGCCGTACTCACCAATACGCACACTTTCACCACCGCGCAAAATGCACGGCATGCTGGTGTTCCAGATGTGCTCATTTTCTGGCAATCTGGCAGCGATAAACTGATGAATGACCGTTAAATAATCCAATGCCTCGGCAGCAGAGTCACAAGGCGGTGTTACCATCTCTAACAACGCTTCAGAAAAATCGGTGGTGATTGATGGATGGGTCAGCGCAGCTCCCAAAGATTGGGGATGATCAGTCTGGGATATTCCACCCGCTGCACTTACTCGCAAAGACTCCTTTTCAAGTCCAATCTTGCGGGCCGCTAAAACACTCGGATTCAGCGAAGCGACCAATCTCTCAGTTCTTTGTCTAACCTCGGAGTACACGATGAAAATCTCACATTTGCGAGGCGGGAGTGTAACCCAGAGGCCCCCCTTATGAGCAGATTGCACTCTCAACAATCGGGGAATGGCCCTATTTTGGTCATGCTGCACGGTTTATTTGGCGACTTGGACAATTTTCGATCCGTGGCTTTGCACATGGAGCGAGGGCTATCCATAGTCAGAATGGACCTTCCAGGTCATGGCAAATCACCGTCAAATGAGTCTCTAACTCTGGAAAATATGGCAGAGCTGGTTCTGGATGAGCTGGCCGCCTTAGGGATTCGCCAATATCATCTGCTGGGCCATTCTCTGGGTGGAAAAGTTGCCATGGCCATTGCCGGAAACCCGCGCGCCAAAGGTTTACAGCGGCTCTGCATTGTAGATATCGCGCCTAAGCAGTATCCCCCCCATCATCAAGAAATATTCGATGCATTGCTATCCATTCAACTCGATGTATTGGAGGATCGTCGCCAGGCTGACGCTCAACTGAAATCTGCTGTGACCGATGCTGGCGTGAGGGCATTTTTGCTCAAAGGTCTGTATCAGCACGAGTCAAAACGATTTCGTTGGCGTTTTGATGTTAAGCAGCTGGCCGCCGACTACCCGAATATATCCCGGCCACCGAAAATGCAACAGCGAGTAGACGTGCCTACCCTGTTCATCAAAGGCGGAAACAGCGACTACCTCACCGCCAACGATGAAGCAGGAATAAAACACCATTTTTCAGACCCGTCGCTGAAAATTATCGTTGGTGCCGGTCACTGGCCACATGCAGAAAAGCCTGCACAGTTCAGCCGTATTTGCACCGATTTTTTTCACGACCGATGAGAACGATCAAGGCGTCTTAGCATTCGAACAGACGGTTCCCAACTGCTAAGCTCTGTACAATAGACAGTGCTGAATTACACTCCTCTCCTAACACCAACGTTTGTCATTAAAGTCATGTCTGATTCCCTTCGCGATCAGTTATTACAAGCCGGGTTTAAGCAAACCGCTAAAGAACCTGCAAAAGGTAAACAACGACACAATCGTAAACCTAAAAAAAGCGGTAATTCTGCGAGCGATCAGCGTGATAAAAAACAGGCTAAAGCTCAGGAACAGGCAGCAGTAGACGCCGCGGCGGAAGAACGCAAAGCCACCAAAGCAAAAATAAAAACTCTGATCGAATCGACTGAATCTAAAGAGTTTGCAGGCGATGTTGTTTATCGCTTTACCTTACAAAACCGAATACGTGAACTTCACGTGAAAGAAGACATCAGAAAACAACTCGTAGATGGCAGCTTGACCATAACGCGGCTGAACGGCTCAACACGACTAGTGCCGAATACCGTAGCTGAACAAATTCGCGAGATAAACCCTCAATGGGCTGTGGTAACGATGCAGTCAGATTCTTCTGATGACAATGAGGGTTATGAAGACTTTGCCGTACCGGATGACATCGTCTGGTGAATAAAACCACGAGCTTTTACTGGTTCGACTACGAAACCTTCGGTACACATCCCGCTTGGGACCGTCCGTGCCAGTTTGCAGGTGTCAGAACAGATGCCGATCTAAACGTCATCGGCGAGCCCTTGGTTATTTATTGCCGACAAAGTCAGGACTATCTTCCACAGCCCGGTGCGTGTCGTGTGACAGGTATTACTCCGCAACTTGTTAACGAAGAAGGACTACCTGAATCAGAATTCATTTCACTTATTCGACAGGAGATGACATTCCCCGGCACCTGTTCTGTGGGTTACAACAACATCCGTTTTGATGATGAATTTACGCGTCATACCTTGTTTCGTAATTTATTTGATGCCTACGAACAAGAATGGAAAGACGGGTGCTCTCGATGGGATCTGCTTGACGTTGTGAGACTGACAAGAGCACTACGTCCTGATGGAATTCAATGGCCCTGTAACGAAGATGGCAGCGCGTCCAATCGATTGGAACATCTAAGTGCTGCAAACAACATTGAACACGCGCACGCACATGATGCGATGTCAGACGTATGGGCAACTATCGGCATGGCTAAACTCATTAAGCAGGTTCAACCTCGCCTTTTTGATTACGCTTTCAGCCATCGATCAAAACAAGATGTTGCCGCCATTCTGAATACTCGCGACAGGCAGCCTTGCTTACAGGTTTCAGGAATGATCCCAGCCAGCCAGCAACATATCAGCCCGGTGGTGCCTCTGACTCGTCACCCACAGAATAACAACAGCATTATCGTTTTAGACTTAAGTGTCGACCCGGCTTATTTGTCCACACTCGATAGCGATGAGATTGCATTGCGCCTGTTCACGAAAGCTGAAGAGCGTGCAGACGGGGCAGCTCCACGACCGGGGCTCAGAACCATACAAATAAACAAGTGCCCTGTTCTGGTTCCCATGGCTAGTTTGAGAGACGAAGACGCTACCCGACTCGGCATCGATGTGGAGAACACACGGCAGCGTGTGTCGCAGCTCCCTAACTGGTTAGATGAAACCGTACTAGAAAACATCGTGAAGGCTATGACACGCGAGTGGCCTGATGATACCGATAGAGATGTCGACGGTACGCTGTACACGGGCAACTTTCTGTCTCAATCCGACAAACAACGGCTAGCGACTATAAGAGGCAACACACCGGACTCATCCAGTCTGTCCGAGCATCGTGGCTTTTTCGATGACAAGCGATTGGATGAAATAGTCTCTCGATATCTTGCCCGAAATTTTCCCGATAGGATGTCAGCCGAAGACGCTCAGCTTTGGCGAGAACACTGTATCGACAGACTCACCGATACAACTGCTCCGTGGCTTAACTTTGACGAGTTTGATGCCGAGTTAGCCGATGAGGCTGCCTGGACTGAGGACAACAAAGCGCTTAGAGAATCATTAGCAGACTACGGGAAACACCTCCGGGAAACACTCGGTATACAACATTAACAACCCTGTTAAACACCTCTGTTAATATTGGCTGAATGTCACAGCAGCGAATAAAACTCTATCAGGGCTCGGTAAACCCTTGCAGCTATCTCGATGATAGAGAAGCGGTCAATATTTATGCTGATCCGCATCATCCCAATCCGAAGGCTGTTTACAACCAACTTATCAAACGCGGATTCAGACGTTCGGGTGAATATGTGTACCGGCCCGGATGTGTGGATTGCTCAGCCTGTGTACCGGTCCGAATTTTATGCCATGAGTTTGCCCTGCGCCGCACTGATAAAAGAAACCTGGCACAAAACGACGACCTGGCAATCGACTACAGACCCGCAGAATACTTTGATGAGCACTTTGAACTCTATTCGCGATATTTAACAGCCCGGCACGCCGCCGGAGGTATGGACAACCCGGAACCGGAAGACTTCAAACGCTTCCTGTTAAATCCTTGGGGTGAAGCATTGTTTGTCGAGGTTAGAAAGGATGAAAAGCTGGTGGCTGTCGCAGTCACGGACGCTACAACTGAGGGCTTATCTGCGGTGTACACGTTTTTCGACCCTGAGTTTTCTCAAAGAGGACTGGGGCGGTTTTGCATCCTGAAACAGATCGAGCTCTGTCAATCGATGAATATTCCCTACCTATATCTGGGCTACTGGGTGGACGGTTGTCAGAAAATGCAATACAAAACGGATTTCAGGCCTCAGGAACATTTCGACGGTCAACGCTGGGTTGCTTCACCGTCTGGCACCCTATAGCTCGGCCCGGGTTTTCCCGATTGTTAGAGCTTACGAGCCTGCTCGATGCCGCGGAGGTACAAATCGTACATACCCGCAGGTCCCCAGTCTTCCCGAAGCTGAGTAAAGAGCTCGGTGGCTAGATCCCAATCGCCGGATTTACTCGCCTTCATCGCTTTTTTATGCATTTTCAGCCAGTTCAGAACAATGTCGTTCATTTGTTCTTCGACACCCAGCGGTTCGTACATGGTGACCGTTTGCTTTCTGCCTTTAACCGTGACGGTATCCAGTTCCCGGAACTGCATTTCAGGTAATGCCTCAGCCGTTTTATCGCTGACAATAATAGCGACCTGATATTTGCGGGTTTGCTCTTCTAATCGCTGGGCAACATTAACAGTGTCACCGACGACAGTGTAATCCATTCGGTATTCTGAGCCTAACGGGCCTACCATGGCAGGTCCTGTACTAATGCCGATTCCCAGAGTCACTGTTGGAAGCTTTTGTTCAAGACATTTACGATTCAGGCTTTCAATCTCTGATTGAATATCCATCGCTGCAGACAACGCGTCATAGGCATGAGATTCACTACGCGCTGGCGCTCCCCACACTGCCATAACGCTGTCACCCATATACTTGTCTATGGCCCCTCGGTACCTAACAACTATACGACTGACGTGTGCAAAAAATAAATTAAGCCATTGGGCTAACTGTTGCGGTTCTAGTTGTTCGCTGATTGCAGAGAATCCAACAACGTCGCAAAACAGCACGCTGATATTGCGCTCTTCACCGCGTAGCTCGTAAATTTGCGGGTCCCGTCTGTACTCGTTGGCGAGCTCTTCCGGGACATACTGACTGAGCAATTGATTAACTCGCTTTCGATCTCTGACTTCTACGATGTAACTGAGTAAGACATAAACAGAAAAGAGTACCAGCACAATTAACAACTCAAACTCGAGAGGTATGTTCGGCACAGGTTCAGCAAATTGGAAATGCAGTATCGTAAGTCCAATGGCCGTGAGCACAGCAAGCACGGCTCCCCCGACAATGCGGAACAGCGGCATGAGTATCGCCAGAGCGACGAGCGCCAATTGACTAAACCAGAAGACTCGACCAAACGGTTCAGATTCAAATAAATTTAAGGATTGACCACCGCGAATCTTGAACGAAAAAAACTGACCGGAATCAGCGGCATCTCCCATCCAGTCGAAATCAAAATAAAGGCGAAAAACACCCAGCCCTGTAAAGACCAAAAGCAGTAATACCAACAGTAAAAACAGCGTGAAGGTAACGCTTCGCCGGTTGGCGTTGTAGTAAGGTAGTTTCAACTTAGCAGCCGCCTTGTCGTCGATGCGCAAAATCGGCCAACATCGATAAGGCCTCGGCATGAAGTGCTTCAGTGCAAGCTGCTAGTACTGAGGTTGTATGTTCGTCAATAGCCTTGCCTTCAAGGTCGGTGATAATGCCGCCCGCTTCTCGAACCCCCACGGTTAAAGCTGCGATGTCGAGGATATTGACGTCTGATTCGATGATTAAATCGGTTTGCCCGCAACACAGCTGGTGATAGTGGCAAAAATCCCCGTAGCCGCGCACACGGCGAGCTTGACGCACAATGTCCCCATACCCCTGCCAGCTTCGAGTATCTGATGCTAACGCGGTTAGATTTCCCGATGACAGGAAGGCATCTTTAATTTCCGTTACCGGGCTGCACTGAACAGGGTTGCCATTGAGCCAGACACCCTCACCCTTCACAGCAACCAAGCGCTCACCATAACCTTGAGCATTCGACACACCAATAACCAGCTCATTTTCAACTTCGAGTGCAATTTGCGTTGAGAAGTAGCGCATACCGCGAATGAAACTTTTTGTGCCGTCAATGGGATCAACCAACCATCGACAATTTGATTCACCAACGCCCGCAGCCCTGCCGGTTTCCTCACCAAAAAAGGCAGCCTGTGGGAGCGCTTTTGTCAGTATTTCCTTAATGCAACGTTCAGAGGCGACGTCCACTTCGGTAACTGGCGACGTATCCTGCTTCAAGGTAACGCTCCAGTTGCCCTTTTGCACAAACTCACTGATGACAGATTCTGCGGCGCTTGCGGCTTCTTCAGCGGCTCTCCGCGCTAATGGCAGATCGGGATTCACAAACACTCCAAAAATTGAAATTTTTCAAAGGCGTAGTATACGTGCCTCAGTCCCCGGGCGCGAACCCATTAAAAAAATTCATCACTTGTCAAGACTGAACATTCTTCGCAGAAATCAGTAGACTTGCCTCCCCGCTTCCAGTCTGTCCACAAACCGCCAAATGGGTCTGAACCCGCAACAACTCGCTGCTGTAAAACACTTTGACTCGCCATTGCTGGTTCTGGCTGGAGCCGGGAGTGGTAAGACCGGTGTTATCACGCAAAAAATTGCCTGGCTCATCGAAAAACAGCAGTACGCGCCAAGCTCTATCATCGCCGTGACGTTCACCAACAAAGCGTCCAACGAAATGCGTGAACGGTTAAAAAAGCAGCTCAACGCGAAGCAAATGCGCGGGCTCACCATCGCCACTTTCCATCGCCTGGGCATGGATATGTTGCACAAGGACGGAGAGGCAATCGGGCTGCGCAAAGGTTTCACGATTCTAGATCAAGGGGACTCTTTATCGGCTCTGCGTGAGCTAATCCGCGAAGGTAATAGCAGCATCGAAGAGCGAGTTCTGCAGAATAAGATTTCATATTGGAAAAACGAATTTATCGACCCGCAGCAGGCGTTAGCAGAGTCCACTGATGATTCAGAACGCGTATGCGCACTGCTCTTTGCGCGCTACAACGAACTTCTGCGAGCCTGTAACTCCGTTGACTTCGACGACTTGATCAGCCTACCAGTGACACTTCTGCGCGACCATCGCGAGGTGCGCGATAAATGGCGGGGCCGGGTACGGCATTTACTGGTCGATGAATATCAGGACACAAACGCGGCTCAATACGAGCTCGTCAGGTTGCTGGTGGACAAATTCGGCGCGTTAACGGCCGTAGGTGATGACGATCAATCCATCTATTCGTGGCGCGGCGCACGGCCGGAAAACTTGATGGCGCTGAAGAAAGACTATCCCAATTTGCGCGTCATTAAGCTGGAGCAAAATTATCGCTCCAGCCAACGAATCTTGCGCTGCGCAAATGCGGTCATTAGCCACAACCCGCACGATTTTGAAAAGAAACTTTGGAGCGACCTGGGACTGGGTGACATGCTTCGCGTGTCTGTGTGCAAGCATTCACTCGACGAGGCTGAATGGGTCTCCGCCGAAATTATGACCAGACATTTTCAAAAGGATACCCCATGGGGAGATTTCGCCATTCTCTACCGAAGTAATTTTCAGTCTCGCGCATTTGAACAAGCGCTTCGGGAGAAAAAAATTCCCTACTCCATTAGTGGAGGCAGCTCTTTTTTCGACAAAGTCGAAATTAAAGACATGTTGGCTTATCTGAAACTGATGGTTAACCCTGACGACGATACGGCCTTTCTCAGGTGTATCAATACGCCCCGACGCGAAATTGGTCCCACCACACTTGCCAAGCTAGGTGCCCACGCGACAAATAGGCAAATTAGCCTGTTCGCGGCTTGTCACGATGTCGGTTTGGAATCCGTTCTAACGGGAAGAGGCCTGCACAGGCTGCAGCGATTTGCCAATTGGTTAACACTGACTGCTGACAACGCTGAAAGAGGCGACACATTGGCTGTCGTCAAAGGTGTATTCGAAGATATCGATTATGAAGATTGGATTGAAAAACAGTTCGAGTCACCGCCGAAAGCAAAACGGGCCATTGAAAACACCCATGAACTGCTGGCTTGGATTGAAAGACTGTTAACTGACGATGATCAAAAAGATCAGCCACTGGCCGAAGTTGTTCGTTCACTTTGCCTGCATGACATGTTATCCCGGCAGAGTGAGGAGAACGAAAACAATCAGGTTCAGATGATGACCTTGCACGCAGCCAAAGGACTGGAATTTCCCCATGTATACATGGTCGGCATGGAGGAGAACCTCCTGCCCCACCGAAACAGCGTTGAGGAAGACGGGATCGAGGAAGAACGGCGACTTGCTTATGTCGGCATGACGCGCGCCCGGCATACCTTAACCTTTACCCGATCCAGAGCCAGGCAACAATTTGGCGAGACATCTGCGTGCGATGCGAGCCGATTTTTGGATGATATCCCTAGCGAAGATGTCGTCTTTATGGGTGAGCTGGACAAAACATCGGCTGAACAACAACGCGCAACCGGAAAAGATGCATTAAAAGGCTTAATGGATCTATTAGCGGATGACTAACAGGACCAAAGCCAGCGGCATATCGTAGCAATACGTAATGTCTAACCGCGTTTTCCTCTCAGCCAACGCAACCTTGGCCGATAGACTTTTATATGTGCGCAACTTGAAATTGCTTCACCATGGCATATGTTCCCATTTCGCACCGATTTCGATGCTAGCAATGGGTGATCGGAAATCTGATTGAAAAGGTCTAATTCCGACTGGTTGTTTAACCGTTCTACCGATGTTAGTCAACGAGACAAACCACTGATCAAATAATTATCTTATGGCCTCTAAGAAACGTGAAGACCCCATAGTTCTGGACTCAGAGCCCTCTGATTCCGATGGGCAAACGTCATCCAGTACAGGCTTAGTGCTGCCCGAGCAAAATCTGCCGAGCAAACTGTTACTTCTGCCTATATTCGAGCGTCCGTTTTTTCCAGCACAAGTTCAGCCTCTGGTTATTGATGAAGACCCGTGGGAGGAGACGTTTTCGCGCCTTGCCAAAATGGATCATCACCTGCTTGGACTTTGCTACGCGGGCGATCAAGATGAAAAATCCGGCGCGACGCCCAACGATTTCGCGGACACAGGTTGTGTTGTCCGACTACATAACGTTGTTCGAGGCAATGGGAAAATTCAGTTTATTGCACAGGGTATGCAGCGATTCAGAATTGATGAGTGGCTG
This sequence comes from Granulosicoccus sp., assembly GCA_020627685.1. Taxonomy (GTDB): domain Bacteria; phylum Pseudomonadota; class Gammaproteobacteria; order Granulosicoccales; family Granulosicoccaceae; genus Granulosicoccus. Next base: position 129,285 of record JAHDGK010000002.1, read on the forward strand.
AGTAAAAAAGCCCCCTTCTCGGCACAGGTTTCTTACCCCGCGGAACGCTCACAAAACACGCCGGAAATAAAAGCCTATGCTATGGCTCTCATCCAAGCCATCAAAGAACTCATACCGTTAAATCCTCTCTATAACGAGGAATTAAAGAACTTCCTGAATCACTTCAACTTAAACGACCCCTCGCCATTGGCAGATTTTGCTGCAGCGATTACCACTGCACCAGGCCCGGATCTACAACAAATTCTAGACACGGTGTCTTTGCAAAAGCGTATGGAGCGTGTGCTTGTATTACTTCATAAAGAACTCGAGGTAGCACGACTCCAGGCAGAGATTCGCTCGGAAGTTGAGCAAAAGATGTCGAAGCATCAGCGTGAATTTTTCTTGCGTGAAGAGCTGAAAGTTATTCAGCGAGAGCTGGGTATTGCTAAGGATGATCGAACGTCAGATATCGACGAATTTCGTGCACGCATGAAAAAGCGTCAGCCCCCGGAGCATGTTCAAAAGCGCTTTGACGAGGAGCTGGGCAAGATGTCCATACTGGAGACCGGCTCACCTGAATATGGCGTTACCCGCAACTATGTTGATTGGCTCAGTGCAGTCCCTTGGGGAAAGTACTCAAAGGACAAGTTGTCTTTAAGAAATGCACGCACCATCTTAAATCGCGACCACAGTGGTCTTGAAGATATAAAAGAACGCATTGTTGAATTCCTTGCCATGGGTGCCTATCGCGGAGAGATCAGCGGTTCAATTCTTCTATTTGTCGGCCCACCAGGTGTGGGTAAAACTTCCATCGGTAAGTCGATAGCAGAATGCCTGGGCCGCAAGTTCTACCGCTTCAGTGTCGGTGGAATGCGAGATGAAGCTGAAATTAAGGGACATAGACGAACCTACATTGGCGCGATGCCCGGAAAACTCATTCAAGCTTTAAAAGAAGTGGATGTATCCAACCCCGTCATCATGCTCGATGAGATCGACAAGATGGGAAGCTCTTATCAGGGCGACCCGGCGTCAGCGATGCTTGAAGTGCTCGACCCTGAACAGAATAGTGAATTTCTAGACCATTACCTGGATTTAAGGGTCGATCTATCAAAAGTACTTTTTGTCTGCACCGCGAATCAGTTAGACACGATCCCACGACCTCTCTTGGATCGAATGGACGCCATCAGATTGGGCGGTTATATCGCCAGCGAAAAACTGGAGATCGCAAAACAACACCTATGGCCGAGGTTGTTAGAGCGCAATAACGTTAAAAGCAGTCAGGTTAAGATTTCTGATTCTGCTATCAAAGCACTTATCGAAGGCTATGCAAGAGAAGCAGGCGTTCGCAGCTTAGAGAAGTTACTGCATAGAGTATTAAGAAAGTCTGTCGTGAAGCTTTTAGGCAAGACTAAGTCAGTCAGTATTAGCAACCGCAATTTAGTCGACTTTGTTGGCGAACCACCGTTTCGAGTGGAGAAACAGCTGGGTGGAGTCGGTGTAGTAACAGGGCTTGCTTGGACGGCTATGGGCGGCGCGACACTGCCTATAGAGGCAACTCAAGTTCATGCTCGTGATCGGGGCTTGAAGCTTACGGGACAGCTTGGCAAAGTCATGACCGAATCAGCGCAAATTGCGCATAGCTTTGTAACAACTAACAGTGAGCGCTACGGTGTAAAAGACGATTGGTTTATGTCTAACAGCCTGCACTTGCATGTACCCGAAGGTGCAACTCCAAAAGACGGACCCAGTGCAGGCATCAGCATGACCAGCGCCCTGCTCTCTCTCGCGTTAAAAAAATCAGTAAAAAAATCTTTCGCTATGACGGGGGAAATTACGCTGACGGGAGAGGTACTACCTGTTGGCGGCATTCGCGAAAAACTGATAGCTGCAAGGCGGATCGGGGTTAAAGAGATAATTCTGCCAGAGGGTAATCGTCGCGATGTTTCAGAGCTACCCAAGCATATCGTTGCCGGGTTGAAAATCCATCATGCAGCGCACTATGACGACGTTTATAAACTGCTATTTACCAAAACGAAGTAATTTAAGTCATTGATGCTTACCGACCGCCTGAAGGTCGGTAAGTCCATGACAGGCGCGCAACGATATCGGGCGTGGTATCAATAGCGGCGTCCTCGCTAATCGTTAGCTCAAGCGTCTGATCACGTGGCCCCAAGTAGCGAACACCCGCACTCAAGCCGATGGCAATTTCACCCAACTCCCTCAACGAGCTTCGGTAAAAAGGCGTATGCCAGTCCAGCTGCGCCAGCAATCGCCAGCGCGGCTGTAGTATGAATTGCGAGCCTAATGAGCCGTATACCACGACCGCATTTTGATTCGGTATTAGGTCAGCGTCACCTGCATACAATGCACCGATGGTGGCACCAGCTCGCCAGCGCCCTCCATTACTCAGTACTGGAGACTGAAGATCGGCAAAAAAATCAAACTCACCACTGCCTCGCAACTCGCTCAGGGACCCTGTCGGAAGTTTGATTCCAAATCGCGCGATGGACTCTGAAGTGGTTGAATCTGCGGTGGCATAACAACCCAGGGAACGCTGAATCGCAATCTGTATATCGCCAATGCCGCTTTGCGCTCGATCAACTTGAAAGCGAACACCATCAGCATCGCTATACACGTAATTCAACGCATCAAATGCTGCTTCATCTCGACCGGCATCCGGCAATCCAAAAAATTGATGCCATTCATCAATGGCCTTATCAAAGGATCCACCGCTATGTTGGATGAAAGGTACGACCGCCTCAAGCTGCACACAGGCTCCGAATCTTTGCCGATGCCTAAGCGTTAATTCTGTTGTCTCGCCGTCGAGAAGTAGAGTGTCTTCTCCGGTGGTACCTCCCATATATTGATTGGAATGTTCAATCGATATTTGCCACTCGCGGGTTTGAACCGGCCGTGCAGCAACACTGGGCAGGCCGAATAACGAGTTTATCGCATGCTGAGATCGGTGTTGAATGAGAGCAGACTCATCGCTCTGTTCGGCGTTTGAATGGCTCGATACAACAACGCTAGCCATAAACATAAGGCTTACAAGGCGGGAACAACGCATTCAATAATTACTCGGGGGTTTGCTGCAGTATCGGTTAAATCTCACGACCCATTTCTGATCGAACAAATTCAATGCTTCGTTTTGCATTGACTGAGGCGGGGCTAATGGTAAGCACCTGCTCGAAGGCTTCCAAAGCCGCAGGGTAATCTTTCGTGCGCAGAAAGATCAGACCCAAACCCGATATTGCCCCAAAATGCCGGGGCTCCAGGCGAATCGTTTCTCGAATGTCTGCAACCGATGCCGCATGATTTTTCAGCTGATATTGCACAGTCGCGCGTCTATTCCAACCTTCTGCAAATTCTGGATAAATGTAGACCAACTGATTGCATAGTCGCAGCGCTATATCGAATTGACCCATGGACATGGCCTGACTGATCTGCGACAACATGGATGCCGCTTCATCATCGGGGGCAACAAACCAATGCTGCCAAATTTGCTCTTCAATAGATTTTGCAACCGCTGGATCAGTTTCGGCTTTTAATTTTGCGAACAGTTCTGGCAATTCAGGAGCGTTTTGATCAGCGGCAGATACCAAGGGCGCGAGTAGAAGCGGCAGACACACAAGGGCTATGAACACGCGCTCAGTAAGGGAGCGGCGCCGAGCGATTGTTTTGTGTGCGGTATTTGTACCTGATTGACGATTCAGAACGACCATATATCCTCCAAAACTCAATACCAGACTAACGCTTCACTCCCTGCTACGTAACTCTCCAGCAAAATGGACCTATTACACCCTTGTCTTATTGCACAAGTGGCTGAGTACTGTTGACCATCGATGCCAACACAGAGGCTTCTCGGTATCCGGGAATTTTCTCGCCACTGTCAGTATAGATTAACGGGGTTCCTCGTAGCCCTAAGCGCTCTGCCAGCGCAACATGCTCCTCGATAGGATTTGCACAAGACTTGGGTTCTACTCGCCCACCCGCCTTAGCGTGCGTCATCGCTTCAAGCGGGTCATCTGCACACCAGACGCTTTCCAGGTCTTTATGTCCCTGAGATCCTAAGCCGGCGCGTGGAAACATCAAGTACCGAACTCTAACGCCCTCTTCCATCAGCGTATCAAGCTCTGCATGCAGTCGACGGCAGTATCCACAGCTGATGTCAGTAAAGATTGTTATTGATCGATTAGACGGTGTTTCAGGCTCGTAGATCAGCATATTTTTCTCATCGACCGCTTCAATCAACCCCATATGAATTCCACCCAGGCGTTGGTCGGTAAGGTTGTGCCGATCACTCAGACGAATAAGGCTTCCATCGATTAAAAACTCTGCTGATTCATCGATGTAATAGATTCGACCGTCGGAAACTAATTCGTATAAACCGGGGATCTGCGTTTCCGTCAGGCTACTCACCTCAATACCCGGCAAACGCTCAGTTAACCGTTCCCCAATTTCATCAATTGAAGACTCTGCTTTGACCATCGCGCTGGAAAGCAGTGCAAACGTTAAAACGGTCAGCAGCGATAGAACTCTGGGGAATGTGTTCATATTTGTGAGTTTTCCACGTAATTATGGCTCTGTTGAGACCAAATGATGCCGTAAAGTTCAACCAAACAACAGATTAACACCCGTTTTAGACTATCCGCGCGGGTGATGCGTACTGTGCATCGCTTTGAGTCGCTCGCGCGCAACGTGAGTATATATCTGAGTGGTTGAAAGACTACTATGCCCTAGCAGAAGTTGCACCACCCTCAAATCGGCATTGTTGTTAACCAGATGCGTTGCAAAGGCATGCCTGAGTATGTGGGGGGACAAAGCTGTTTTAATGCCTGCAGCGACCCCGTGGGCGCGAATTCGGTACCAAAATGCCTGCCGGGTCATAGCAGAGCCCCGATTCGACAAGAACAAGACATCTGTCTTACCCCTCATCAGGGAGGGTCGTGCTTCTTTCAAGTAGATGTTAATCCAATGAACCGCAACATCCCCCATAGGTAACATGCGTTCTTTGTTGCCTTTGCCCCAAACACGCATCACTCCCTGAGCGGCTCTTACTTGATCAACTTTAAGTGTTATCAATTCAGAAACACGCAGCCCACACCCGTAGAGCAACTCCAACATCGCTCGATCACGCTGGCCAACATCCGTTGTGGTGTCCGGCGCATCTAACAGAGCTCTAACCTCACTTTCCGTGAGAACTTTGGGCAGCGGTCGCCCGATACTGGGAGATCTGACTAACGCTGTTGGATCTTCACTGAGAAGCCCTTCACGAACAGCCCATGCATAAAATCGTCGGAGTGCTGACAATAACCTGGCCGCACTTCTGGCAGAACTGCCATCAGTGACCCTTTGTGCAAGACATTGCATGACATCTTCACGCTTCACCGATAGAAGCTCAGGCCGGTGTGGCAATGTACTGGCAAACAATCGAATGTCTCTGTTGTACGCTTCGATAGTGTGGGTACTGAGACCGCGCTCAATCAGTTGACTGTCGGCAAACCTTGCAAGCAAATTTAAATCTGCGCTGTTGAGAACTGACGCAATTTTTTTGTTGTGATTGCGCGAAGTGTTCAACTTGGCGTTAGCATAAGCTTTACCCATCCACTAAGGATACACATGAACCTGCCACCACGGACAGAATGTGATGCTGACGTCAATGCAATCTCAATTGAAGAGGCGCTGGATCGCATTCAAAGTCGACTGCCTCGTCTGGAACGTCATGAGATCATCAGTTGTAGCGACGCGCTGGGGCGCATCACGGCAAGTAAGGTCCACTCCCCCATTTCGGTACCGCCTTTTCGGGCATCGGCTATGGATGGATATGCACTCAGAGTATCCGAGGCTGGATCAAGCCTGATTGTCGAAGGTCGCTCTTATGCAGGTCATCCCGGGCTTGATGCAATAAGCTACGGAGCATGCCAACGCATAACGACAGGCGCACGTGTCCCTGACGATGCAGATGCTGTTGTTCAACAAGAGAACGTCAAGATAGACGGCGACACTATCTTGATCAATAAACAACCCAAAGTCGGCCTTAATATTCGACTTCCCGGTTCAGATAGCCAGCAAGGTGATGAACTTCTGGAATCAGGTACCCGTATCGGTGCTGCTCAAGTTGCACTGCTTGCTGCACACGGCATCGATAAAATTAATGTACATCGACAAATCCATGTGGCCGTCTTTTCCACCGGTGATGAACTGGTAAGCCCTCCTGACTCACTGCAGCCAGGACAGATATACGATGCTAATCGATCATTACTCATTGCCTTATTAAGCAATCCCGCCATTCGCATTAGCGACCTAGGAATCTGTAAAGACAGTAAAGCTGACATTCAGAACATATTAGAGCAAGCGTCCGACGCCGACTTAGTCATCTCGAGTGGGGGTGTATCCGTTGGAGACGCCGATCACGTGCGAGCTGTTCTTGAGCAGTCAGGGCGTGTTGACCTATGGAAGATCGCCATGAAGCCAGGGCGGCCACTAACATTTGGTTTTAGCAAACCATCACAGGCATTTTTCGGACTGCCCGGCAATCCGGTATCTGCAGCACTAACCGCCTTGCTATTCGTCAAGCCGGCAATTCGCTCAATGTTGGATATGGAATCTTTGCGTTCCCCAAAATTGCAGCTGCCATTGGCCAGCGATATTTTCAAATTACCTGGACGAGTGGAGTATCAAAGAGCCGTTATTTGTAAAAATGATGAAGGGGCCTGGCAAGTATCGACTACCGGGCTTCAAGATTCGCATGTGCTCTCATCGCTCAACAAGGCCAATTGCCTCATCGAACTACCTATCGAGTCTGCAGGGGGGCAAATAGGCGACATTGTGCAGGTTATCCCGTTCACGCATTTCGCGGAAGCTCAATTGCAATAGGGCCTACCGACACGGCACCTTAATCTTCAGGCACAAAAAAGGGCGGCCAAAGCCACCCTTTTTACAACTCTGCTGTTCGGATTCCTACCCTGCGTAGCGAATGCCACGCGGGCCAGGAACCCGATAGAGGTGATCAACCGGGGTTGATTACTTCTTCTTAGCGCGAGCTTTCTTCTTGCTGGCGCGCTTCTTACCAGAAGCTTTCTTTTTGCCAGCAGCCTTTTTCTTACCGCGAGCTTTTTTCTTACCAGCCGCTTTTTTCTTGCCAGCAGCCTTCTTCTTGCCGCGAGCTTTCTTTTTGCCAGCAGCCTTTTTCTTGCCGCGAGCCTTCTTCTTGCCAGCAGCTTTTTTCTTGCCTGCTGCCTTTTTCTTGGAAGCTTTCTTTTTACCCGCTGCCTTTTTCTTGGTAGCGCGCTTTTTAGAAGCTGCTTTCTTCTTTCCAGCCGCCTTTTTCTTGGTGGCTTTCTTTTTAGAAGCTGCTTTCTTCTTTCCAGCTGCCTTCTTCTTAGTAGCGCGCTTCTTACCGCGAGCCTTCTTCTTTGCGGCTTTAGCAGGTTTTGCTGCAGCCGGTTTACTGATACGAGCCATGGTTTAACTCCTGACTATGAGTTGAATAACAAAAAAAGGAGCCATGACACCAGACTCCCAACAGTCGAACCGACGACTGTTACACCGTAATCGACATTGTTGTCGTTCGTTTCAATTTAAAAAACAGAAACTCACTACCAAAAATGCCGGACTAATACTGGCCTAAAACAAACTTAAACCAGTCACAAAAAATGTGTTGCAATGTCATGACAAGTTACCAACACAAGGCGCATTGTCCACATAGTGCATAACTATTTCAACTGCAACTTACAAATCAATTAAAAAAAATTTAAAAAAACTATAGCCAATGCTATGAGTTTTGTATGTAAAAATTCAAAATTATAGGTATCGCACGTGTCGTGCCTGTTTTCATTTTTACTTCGTATACAGTGTAATTACAGCTTCAGGCGATCCTTATGCATACCTTTTCTTCAACGCTATATTTGTTATTACGACGAATTGCCGCGTTTCTTTACGATTGTCTGTTGCTAGTCGCACTTTTTTTCCTCATAACGGCTCTTGCGGTTGCTTTGAACGATGGTCAAGCCATTCAACATGCCTCTTACTACTTAGCTTTGTTGTTTGTCTCGTTTATATTCTTCGATGGCTTTTGGCGTCATGGAGGACAGACGTTAGGAATGCGTGCATGGCGATTGAAAGTTGAGAGCACTAATGATGAAAAAATAACGTTTAAACGCAGTGCAATTCGCTTTATTAGCGGTACTTTTTTGTTCGGTATTACACTTTTTTTTGCATTTGCATCCCCTTCGCGACAAGCGTTACACGACACACTCAGCAAAACAAAAATTGTTCGCGATTACAAATAGTTACGAGACTATTTAAGCGAAATATCTAGCTATAAAACAGCGTGAATTTGCGTTAGGTTGTGCGTTTTATACCGATCACTGCGACAACAAGAAAACAAAGCAGAGGAAGCAATGCGCTAAACGCGGGCGATAGGCCACTTGCCAGTGCAAGTTGGGTTAAAACTTTGTTCAACAACACATAAACAATGCCCAACATGATGCCTATAAATATCTTCTGACCTGCACCACCGGAACGCTGCGAAGCAAAAACAAATGGCAAAGAAAGCATCAACATCACCAGTGTTGATAGAGGACTGGCAATCTTTACCCAAAATGCCAATTCGATTCGCCTACTATCGAGTTGATTGCTCTTCAAGTATTGAATTTGATCGTATAGATTCATCGCAGATAAGCTTTCAGGTGACACAGAAATACTCTTTAATACATCTGCACTGACAAGGTCCGCTATGGGCTTATTTTGTTCACCATCCAACAAAGTGACAGTATTCCGACGGACAAAGTCTTTCCAGAACATACTTTCAATACGTTCAGTACTTACCTTTTCGGATTCAATACGCGTTATCTCTATGTCTTCGAGAAGCCAATCGCTCTCTTCCTGACTTGCGCGTGCGGCTCTCATGGCCATCGTGACAGCATTGTTTCTGACTTGTTGAACGGTCACATCAAGCAATGTGAAATCGGGCATCACCGTTCCGATATTCACGAATCTATCGGCAGATTTTAACCACAACCCCTTGTTGCCTTTCACAGAAAGACGTTTTTCAAGCGCCGTTAGCCTCAGCTCTTCTGCTATCTGTTCAGCCTTGGGCATGACTGTCTCACCCAGCAGCGCAATGATCAGCATTAACCCAACACCGGTAACGACAACTGCGCGAATGATTCTTCCACCCGAAATACCAGCGGCTCTCATGACCGTTAACTCGCTATTGGAGGCTAACGCACCCAAGCCGAGTAGACTGCCGAGTAAAACTGCAGGCGCAAATAGCAAGTAGGCTTTGCCAGGAATGGTAAGGAAGACGTATTGGGCAGCATCAAGCACTTTGTAGCTGCCCTTCCCGACATCATCCAACTCACCGATGAAACCAAAAATGCTAGCTAAGGCAACCAACGTCATTAGTACCAACAAGCTGGTGACTAAAATTGAGCGCCCAATGTATCTATCCAACGTTCCAAACATCAAACGCTCCCAGCAACAGCCGCAGATGGACGCTTTGCGGGACTCTTAAACAGCCATTTCCATCCCACACGCCTGGACAACAAGTAAAGGATGAGCAAACCGACCGCAATATGTACAGGCCAAAGCCCCAACCAGGGGGGAATAGTTCCGGCGGCAATCCACTTCCTCATCAGCACCAGTAAATTTGCATATGGAATATAGATAAGGATTGCGATCGCTATTTTGCCGAACCGCCCCTCCCTTGGAGACGTGTAGCTCAGAGGTACCGCTAACAATGCTAGTAGCAGCGCCGCTAATGGAATGGATACGCGCCATTGCAATTCGGCCTTATCGGCAATGTCATCAGAGCCCCATAAGTCACTTAGACGCTTACCTTTCAGAATGAGTCTTGGCTCACCGGCTTGCTCCCGCGGCCGCAGTATCCCCTGACGTTTAAACTCAGTGATTGTGTATTCACCGTCTCCGGGCGTCCCAACGGTTGTCTGACCGTCTGTAAAAATCAAATATTCATCGCCTGTGTCTGCATCAACTTGGTACGTCGCGATACGAGCAGTGTCTACAGCCGGAAGGTTGTCACCCTTTTGTCGATACATAAAGACATCGTTAAACTGGGTGCGCTCTAAGTTACTTTGATGGGCGAAGAACACCGTATTGCCATCGCTGGATTCAACAAACTTTCCGGGGGTGACAAGACTCAGCGCTGACTGATCACGAATCTCCTGCTTGAGCGTTTGCTCGTAGCGTGCAGCCCAGGGAGATGCGAACACGGTCAGCAGGGAGATCAGAAACACACCGATTAGCCCGATGACTGCGGTTGGACGAAGTAGATCGTTCCAACCGACGCCGCAAGCCTGCATTACAGACATTTCGTTGTCTCTGTAAAATCTTCCGTGGGCCAACAAGATACCCAGATAAAACCCCAGAGGAATTAATGTCACCAGCAAGTTGATGGACTTCACGCCGACGAGAATTAGGAGCATGTCCGCTTGAATGGCACCGTCAGTAACACTGGATAGGCTTCGTCCAAGCACATTTCCGATCATGATGACGAGCAACACGACCAATACCGCCAGGCAGGTTAGCAACATCTCCTTTATAAGGTATCGATCGAGTATGCGCACGCGAGTCACGAGTAATTGTTGACATTGAAATCTAACGTTCTCTATTAAACAGTACACTACCAACCAAGTTGATCGCACAGCAACGCAGTTACAGTGCTGATGTGAATGGCGATCTGTATCGAATAATTTGAGACGTTAACGGGATTTATAGCGCATGGATATCAATGTCACCGCAAGATTACCTAAAACAATTGAAAATGCTTGTCAGATTCTCTTTGTATTTGATGACGGCAAACTGAAAGGCGCTGCCAGAAAAATCGACGCAGCATCTGAAAATGCCCTCAAGAATCTGTTCAAAAGCGGCGATTTCAAAGGTAATTGCGGAGAGACACTATTGCTGCACGGATTTGCGGGTGCAAGCGGTGATCGCGTACTGCTCGCAGGACTTGGAGAGCGCCAAGCAGCCGGGCTAACGCAATGGATTACTGCTTGTCAGGCTGCTGCGAAATGTCTGGTAGAGACGCCAGCAACAACCGCCGTCAGCGACTGCCTCGTTGCAAGTCCGGTGCATGGTCTTAGTGCAAGTGATCAGACCTTACATCTGGCAAAAATACTTGCAGACGCAGCTTACGTTTTCTCACTACATACATTAGTTAAGAAAAAACAGGGCAAAGCGCTACGACAACTTATGTTATCCGGTGACAAATCCTCCTTAGAAGACATCTCGGTTGCTGCATCTCAAGGCGTTGCCGTAGCTGCTGGAATGGCTACTGCAAAAAATCTGGGAAATTTAGCACCTAACATTTGTACACCAAGCTACTTGGCCAATCTGGCCGAGGAGATGGCTCAAAGTTCTGATTTACTGACGACAACAATACTTGAAGAGTCCGATATGGAATCGTTGGGCATGGGAGCTTTGTTAGCCGTATCGAATGGCAGTCGCCAACCTGCCAAACTAATTGTCATGAACTATCAGGGTAAAAAACGCAAAGGTTCTCCAATCGTTCTCATAGGAAAAGGCATTACCTTCGATACCGGCGGCATTTCGATCAAGCCATCTGCAACTATGGATGAAATGAAGTTTGATATGTGCGGTGCGGCGAGTGTTTTTGGCGCCATGCAAACGTTGCTAGAACTTCAACCCGATGCAAACGTAATCGGTATCGTGGCCGCTGCTGAGAATATGCCAGACGGCAACGCTGCTCGTCCCGGCGATGTTGTTACGTCCATGTCAGGTCAAAGCATTGAAATTCTCAACACTGACGCCGAAGGTAGGCTCGTGCTTTGCGATGCCCTCACCTATGCAGAACAGTTCAAACCTTCCGCTGTTATCGATATAGCCACTCTTACCGGAGCTTGCGTGGTTGCACTCGGTGACGTCGCCAGCGCTGTGATCGGTAACAACCAACAAACCATTGATGCTCTGCTCACAGCTTCCAGAAAGTCGGCAGATCACTGTTGGCAACTTCCACTTTGGGAAGAGTATCAGCAGCAGCTGGATTCAAATTTCGCCGATATGGCGAATATTGGCGGGTCTAAGGCAGGCGCCATAACAGCGGCTTGTTTCTTATCTCGATTTGCCAAGTCGTTAAACTGGGCTCACCTGGATATTGCCGGCACTGCTTGGAAAAGCGGCGCCGATAAAGGCGCAACCGGACGACCGGTGCCTTTGCTTGTTCAATATATTCTGAATAAATAAAATTGTTGTTTTAACCCTTTCATTCCTGAGCCACATTCACATGACTAGAATCGACTTTTACGTCCTGTCCACTGCAGATTCGACTGCTCGATTGGAACTCATCTGTAAATTGTCTGAAAAAGCCATTGCTCGCTCTGAAAAAGTGCTTATCCATAGCGATTCAGAAATGGAACTGCAACAACTGGATGAATTACTGTGGAGTTTTCGACCGGTGAGCTTTGTTCCTCACAAGATACTGCCAACAGGGTACGTCACTAGCGGCTCAGATAACGAGGCAGTGCATTTATCTTCAGAGAATCCCGGGGCCGATCGTACCCTGCTTATCAATCTGGCTAAGCAGGTTCCACCGTTTTTCAGCCGTTTCGAAAGAACGCTTGAGGTGATTAATGATGAACCGGACATTCGCGCCTCAGGACGTGACCGATATCGTTATTACCAACAACGCGGTTATCCACTACAACATCACAAAATGTAGACCTATACTTTCCGGTTGAACCCGCACAACCGGAAGTCATCGATGGCTATGTCAGACGAAGAATTGCCCGTGTTAAATGAGATAATTCGCACCGGTGATAAATCAGTCATCAAATCTACTCGTTTGAATCTGTCATCCGATACTTTGTCCGAACAGATAACCGAAGATATCCCTCAATTCGAGCTTCCCGCACGGCTGAAAATGGAAGTTCTGGGTGTTCGTCCAGATGCTCAGATGGAATTCAGTGAACCCCATGAGCATTCTGCTGATGATCTGGAAAGTAAAATTGACCGGATAATCGATAAACACATCGTGGCATTACGAAAAGAGCTTCGGAATCTTCTCAATAGCACTGCGTGATGTGCCCTGACTTGCCCGGCTGAAGTACACTATACGCATGGAAAAAACATACAATCCGCAGAGTATCGAAGAGCGTTGGTACTCCACTTGGGAAGAGAACGGTTACTTCGCTCCACAGGGCGAAGGCGAACCGTACTGCATCATGATCCCGCCACCCAATGTGACGGGAACCCTGCACATGGGTCATGCGTTTCAAGACACCATTATGGATGCCTTAATTCGTTATCACCGTATGCTCGGTGACAAAACGCTCTGGCAACCCGGATGTGATCATGCGGGAATAGCCACCCAAATGCTGGTTGAGCGAAAACTCAACAAGGAAGGCATAACTCGCCACGATTTAGGTCGGGATGCATTCTTAGAAAAAGTCTGGGAGTGGAAGGAAGAATCCGGCGGTACGATCACTCGCCAGCTGAGACGATTGGGGGCATCTCCTGATTGGTCCCGTGAGCGATTCACGATGGACGAAGGCATGTCCAAAGCCGTCACTGAAGTCTTCGTGAAACTGCATGCCGATGGCCTTATCTACCGAGGCAAGCGTCTGGTCAATTGGGACCCGGTTCTGCACACCGCTTTGTCAGATATCGAAGTACTTAGCGAAGAGGAAAACGGACACCTCTGGCATTTTAGTTATCCGCTCACTGACGGATCCGGCTCACTCACTGTCGCCACCACGCGTCCAGAAACCATGCTGGGCGATACCGCAGTTGCTGTTCACCCTGACGATGAACGCTTCGCTGATCTTGTCGGTAAAACCATAACGCTACCGCTGGTCGGTCGTGAAATTCCCATTGTCGCCGATGACTATGTCGATCCTGAGTTTGGATCCGGTTGCGTAAAAATCACCCCGGCTCATGACTTCAATGACTACGCGCTGGGACAACGGCACGACTTACCCGTCATTAATGTACTCACCGACGATGCCGCATTAAACAACTCTGTACCTGAACCCTACAGAGGTCTTGATCGCTATGAGGCGCGCAAGCGTATCGTTGCCGATATGGATTCAGCTGGATTGCTCGTTGAAGTAAAAGATCACAAGCTCATGGTCCCTAGAGGTGATCGCTCCGGTGCGGTGGTAGAACCGTACATGACCAATCAGTGGTACGTCGATCTAACCCGCAAGGTACAAGACGACGGCAGACCCGGCGGCCATACCGCTATTACCCAACCCTCACTCGATGCAGTCTCCAGTGGTCGTATCAATTTCGTGCCTGGAAACTGGTCACGTACCTACAACCAATGGCTGGAAAACATTCAAGATTGGTGTATCAGCCGTCAAATCTGGTGGGGACATCGAATTCCTGCCTGGTACGACGACGCCGGCAATATCTATGTTGCCAATGATGAAGCTGCTGTTCGTGCGCAACACGGCCTATCCGATGATGTGGTGCTTCGACAAGATGAAGATGTATTAGATACTTGGTTCTCGTCAGCGTTGTGGCCGTTCAGCACCTTAGGGTGGCCCGAAAAAACAGACAGCTTAAAAACCTTCTACCCGGGGTCAGTTTTAGTTACAGGCTTCGACATCATCTTTTTCTGGGTTGCCCGCATGGTCATGTTCGGCACCCGCTTTATGGATGGAGAAGTTCCATTTAAAGACGTCTATATGCATGGACTGGTAAGAGATGCCTCGGGCCAGAAAATGTCTAAATCCAAAGGAAATGTTCTGGATCCCTTGGACATTATTGACGGTATTGATTTGGAATCACTGGTTACGAAACGAACCAGCAACCTAATGCAAGACCACAAGGCTGCCGAGATTGAAAAGCAGACACGTAAAGAATTCAGTGACGGCATTCCAGGCTTTGGCACAGACGCTTTGCGTTTTACGTTTGCCTCTCTCGCCTCCAACGGACGTGATATCCGTTTCGATTTAAAGCGTGTTGAAGGCTATCGAAATTTTTGCAACAAGCTATTCAACGCAACCCGTTACGTCCTCATGAACACAGAGGGCCTTGACCCGACGAATGTTCCAGAGCAACGCAACCCTATTGATCGCTGGATAATTTCGCGATTGCAGCATACTGAAGCAACCGTTGCTGAACACATCAATGAGTACCGCTTCGATCTAGCCGCAACGGCGTTGTACGAATTTATCTGGAACGAGTACTGCGATTGGTATCTGGAAATGGCCAAACCTATATTGACAGGGGAAGCCTCAGAGACTGAGAAACAAGCAACACGCATAACCTTGGTTCGAGTTCTAGAAGCCACATTACGGCTTGCGCATCCGTTTATGCCATTCATTACAGAAGAGCTCTGGCAGCAGGTAGCGCCTCTGGCAGGTAAATCAGGCCCGACGATTTCACTTCAACCGTACCCCATAAGCGACCCTGAGAAAATCGACTCGCAAGCGTTGGCTGAAATTGAATGGGTTAAACAAGTCGTCATGGGCGTTCGACGAATTCGCTCGGAGATGAACATCAATCCGGGTAAGCGCTTACCTTTATTGCTATCTCAGGCAAACGATTCTGATATCGAAAGACTTGAGCGACAAAAAGCCCTGCTCGTTTTTGTTGCGCGTTTAGATGACATAACCGTTCTTGAATCCGAAGACGGTGCGCCTGAATCAGCCGTCTCTCTAGTCGACCACCTCAAGCTCATGATTCCTATGGCTGGGCTTATCGATAAAGATGCTGAGCTTGCCAGGCTGACAAAAGAAACTGACCGCCTTACAAAAGAAGTAGCCCGCTTAAGCGGTAAGCTGGGCAATCCAGGCTTTACTGCTAAGGCACCCGCAAAAGTGGTTGAACTTGAGCAACAAAAACTGAACGATGCTCAAGCATCGCTGACTGAGTTGGAAGCACAACGCGCGCGCATCTCAGCGCTTTAAACCACACCTTTCAGCGGTGACCTCAACTAAACCGAGGTCACCGCTAAATAATCAGGCGCGTTAGCTTGTTTGAAACACCTGTTAGCTGGTTGCTAGCAAGTATTGAACGATCAGCCACACAAGCAGCATGAACAACGCAGTACCTATAAGCCCACCCACTATGAAATGAATAGGCTTACCTTCCGTAAAGTCTCGCTCTTTGTTTTTGCGCGATTGAACACCGATCATAGCAGCGCCTACGCTCTTGGCGACATTCCAATAGCCGGTCCCCTTCCTTTGCGGCGAACCGGTCGACTCAACATCGTCGTTCATTAAAAGCGAAATCCTACCTTAGCGGAGTAAGTTCTGTAGTCGTCCGTTTTGTCAGCTTCGAGCGTAATTGCGAAACCTAAATTTATGGTCACGCCCACAAACACTTTTTTCTGGTCAAAGCTTTCTTCAGTTAATGTCCCTATGTTGTTGGGTGTAACCGTTGTTTTGACAATACCTGTACCCGCATAAGGTGTCAGTATCGCAAAACCTTTCGATGCTGTGATTTCCAGTGCCGATGAACTCAAGTCAAATTCATCAACGCCTTCAACAATCGCATGACTACCCCGAATACCGACTGCCGGAGTCAGTGCACCACCGGAGACCAGGGCGTAACGCAGCTCACCGGACAAGGCCTTTATATCGGTCCCTGGGACAACACTGATTGCCGCTCCCACATCAAGGCCAAACGGCAGGCCTTTATTAACATGAAGACGGGGGATGATCATTTCGGACTGATCTATCTCACCGCTGGAAGCTTCTCCGAAAAGCTCCTCATCTATTTCTGTTGAAGAAACTTCTATACCTAAATCAAAACCGATCAGCCCTAAAGGCTCTGCAGGCCCTACCCCTTTGTAGTGAACTGCAGCTGCAATGTTTTCAGAAATTTTTAAAAACTGCTCCTGGCTTAAGTTTTCCAAAGAGTCGAATGACGCCGCAGAAACCGCGCCTGGCAACATGATTGACAGCGTTAAGGCTGCCAACCGGGTCTTTATGCATGAGTGCATCGTGATCGCTCCAAAATATTCGCTAATTACTACCCTCAACTGTAGCTTGTTCTAGCGATTCCATACTCTCGAGTAACTGTTCTTCTATCGACTCAAGATTTTTTCGAGCGTTAACTTCTTGACTCAATAAATCCGCAAGGTGTTCTTTTTGAGACTCGTCATAAATTCCATCAGCACTGAGTTGCTCTCGAATCGATTCCAACTCCGAATTAGCCTTATCCAAGGCTTTCTCTAAACGGCTGACTTCTTTGGTCAATGGCGCTAATTTCGCTCTTTGAGCAGGTTCATCGCGTTTTTTCTGCCGCCTGTCGACTGATTGATTTTTCGTGTCATGACCGTCATGAGTTTGGCTCTGCCTTTCAATTTCCTCAGAGCTTTGCTGACGACGTGAGGCAAGCCAACGGGCATACCCATCCAAATCGTCATCAAAAGGCTGTAGCGAACCATCTGCTACCAACCATAAAGAATCGACGACGGCGCGCAACATGGTCCTGTCATGTGAGATAACCAGCAGCGCACCTTCAAAGGAGACAAGAGCATCTGCCAACGCTTGTCGCATGATGATATCCAGGTGGTTGGTAGGTTCATCCAGCAACAGTAGATTCGGGCGAGAATGAACAATGAGCGCCAACGCCAATCGTGCTCTTTCTCCACCTGAGAGCGTCTCAGCCTTTTGCAGAGCCTGATCACCTTGAAATCCGAATGTTCCCAAAAAGGTGCGAGCCTCGCCTTCACTTAAACTCGGATCGAAAGAAAGCATGGCTTGAAGCGGCGAGTGATCGCCCCTCAATTGATCAACCTGATGCTGCGCAAAATAGCCGATTTTTAATCGCTGAGCTGGCGTGCGTGAACCCGTAAGTGGTGCTAGGTCACCAACCAACGCTTTTACCAGAGTAGACTTACCTGCGCCGTTGACACCGAGCAAACCAATTCTATCGCCGCTTTGCACCGACATTTTTACCTGTTTAATGACGCGCGTATCGCCATAACCCAAGTCGCAATCTTGAAGCACGACCAATGGGCTAGGCATCGCCTCGGGCGTTTTAAATCCGAAGCGAAAAGGTGTTTCTATTCTGACCGCTTGAGTCTCCCCCATGCGCTCCAACATTTTCAATCGGCTTTGAGCTTGACGCGCTTTAGTCGCTTTAGCGCGGAATCGATCGACGAAACTTTGAAGCTCCTTACGACGAGCTTGGGCCTTCTCATGCGCAGCTTGTTGATTGCCTTGCCTCGCCGCCTTCCACTTTTCAAAAGCACTGTAGTTGCCCGTAACTAAATCGGCAGTCTGCGCTTCAATGTGCAATGTCATGTTGGTAACAGAGTCCAGAAACTCCCGATCGTGAGAAATTAGAATCAACGTGCCTTCTCGCTGCTTCAACCAGGATTCCAACCAAAGCACCGCGTCTAAATCTAAATGGTTCGTCGGCTCGTCAAGAAGCAGCAATTCATTAGGACTCATAAGCGCCTGCCCTAAATTTAATCGCATACGCCAACCACCGGAAAACTTTGAAACCGGCCAGTTATGTTGCTCCGAACTAAACCCCAATCCGTTAAGCAATGCTCCGGCCCGAGACTGAACGGTGTACCCACCGGCCTGATCTAAATCGGCCAACAAAGACGCCAACTTCTCGCCATCTGATTCCTGACACTCGTCGATCTTCAGTTGAACGGCACGCAGTCGTTGATCACCATCAACGACATAGTCCAATGCGGATCGCTCTGACGACTCGGTTTCCTGAGCAACATGAGTGATCCCCACGTGCTGTTGCAAAGAGATGCTGCCGGAGTCAGGCTCAAGCTCTCCCTGAATCATCGCAAACAAGCTGGATTTGCCGGTTCCGTTTGCACCCGTTAACCCGACTTTCTGGCCGGAATGCACCACACAGTTAACTTCTGCAAACAATTGTTTGCCATCGCGCCGACAGGCTATATCGTTAAAACTAAGCATATAGAGAAGTTTACGCTCAAGCTGAGCCCAATCGTACAAAATCGCATCTGCTATCATCGCAGGCGAAAAGACACATCACCCTTGAGGATAGTTCTGTGGTTAGCAAAACATTGCGCACATTTATCACCCTGACGGCCGTATTGATCTTAAGTGGCTGCGGTATCAATAACATTCCCACGTTCGACGAAGCTGTAAACGGACGGTGGAGCGAAGTACAAAACCAGTACAAACGTCGTGCCGATTTAGTCCCGAATTTGATAGCGACGGTCGAAGGATTCGCCACCCAGGAGCGAGAGCTGCTGCTGGAAGTTACCGAAGCCCGTACCCGTGTAACTCAGATGAATATCTCTCCCGAAATGCTAACGGATCCAGCTGCATTCGAAGCGTTTCAGCAAAATCAAGGTGCATTAACCTCGGCTCTGCAAAAGCTCATGGTTGTTGTTGAAGCGTACCCTGACTTGAAATCCAACCAGAATTTTCTTGCACTTCAACAACAGCTTGAAGGCACGGAAAACAGAATCAGCGTCGCTCGTCGCGACTACATAGCAGCTGTACAACGCTACAACACTGAACTTAGAACGATTCCGGGTCGATGGTGGGCGCAGTTTATGTACCCTGACATGGTTAAAAAAGAAAATTTCAGTGTCAGCGCGGAAGATGCGGAAAACCCGACCGTAAATTTTAATCAATAAGTCGCTCTAGTTTATAAACGCTGACTATCCAAATGCTTATCAACACGGTCAAAGGCATTCGCCCCATACGTGAAACAATGAAGGCAACAGTGTTGCTGTCACTTATGGTGATAGCAACACTCGGCAACTCTGTTTATGCGCAGGATAATTTCCCCGCTCTCAGCGGCAGGATAGTTGATGTTGCAAACCTGTTAAGTCCTACTGAAGAAACAACCCTCACCCAAAAACTGGCAGCCCATGAAGCTGACACCAGCAATCAGCTGGTAATAGCCACTATCCCTGATCTCAACGGTGCTGATATCGCGGACTATGCGAATCGATTGGGTCGCTTTTGGCAGATCGGAACCAGCGAAGAAGATAACGGCGTGTTGTTAGTTGTCGCACCTAACGCCCGCAAAGTGCGTATCGAGGTTGGCTATGGCTTGGAAGGCGCTCTGACTGACGCCTTATCGAGCATCATCATCCAGCAAGAAATACTTCCGCTCTTTCGAAAGTCCGATTATCCGCAAGGCATCAACAACGGCGTTGATGCAATTATTAAGGCCATTGCAGGCGAGTACACCGCTCCCGAAACAGGTGTGGGTAATTCGGGCACGGATGAGTTTTCGAAAAAATACGGCAACTTCATTCCCTTAATCTTCATTGCGATTGTGGGTCTAACGGAGTTCTTGAAACGCAGCGGCTATCGCAAAGCATCAAGAGGAGCATTTCCAGCAGGGTTCGGTGGATTGTTCATGGCATTGGGCACCGGAAACCTTCTCATCGGTCTAGGAATCGCTATCGCTCTTTTCTTGTTGATCTACTTTAAAGGCTCTGGTGGCGGAGGCTCTGGTGGCAGCACTATGGGACCTACCGTGGGCGGCGGCTTTGGTGGTGGAGGATTCGGTGGCGGCGGCTTTAGCGGTGGTGGTGGCAGTTTTGGCGGCGGCGGCGCATCGGGGAGCTGGTAATGGCATTTTTAACTGAATCAGAAAAAGCATCCATCACGGCTAAGATAAATCACGCCGAATCTCAAACCCGGGCAGAGATCGTCACCGTGATTGCCAAGTCCAGCGACGGCTATCGATACATCCCAACACTATGGGCTGCACTCATCGCCTTGAGTGTTCCAGGCTTGTATTACTTATGGATCAACCTGACATCCGGAGGCTGGGGAACACTCGAATCGATACAGCAATCTGCCGCGTGGCTCTATCCTGTTCAAGTGCTGGTCTTTCTAGGACTAGGTATGATTTTCCAAATTCCCCAAGCTCGTGTGTGGATGGTGCCCAAAAGTGTCAAAAGGCAACGCGCCGCCAGACACGCCAGGGAACAGTTTTTCCTGCAAAAACTGCATGAAACTGAAGGTCGTACCGGAATACTCGTCTTTGTATCAGTTGCTGAGCACTATGTTGAAATCATTGTCGATTCCAGTATTGCTGACGTCGTAGACAACAGCATTTGGAACGACACGGTCAACGAATTTATAAGCCACGTTCGCGCAGGCAATATTGCGAAAGGCTTCGAAAGCACTATCGAGCATTGTCGCGTAGTGGCATGGGAGAACTTCCCGGCTCCTGAAGGTCGGCCTGACGAACTGCCCAACCATCTCATCGAAGTGTAAAGATTCTACTTAGCCGGTTCTGCCTCTTCAGCGCTCACCGCTTCCACTTCCTTAGCCAATAAATACGTTAGTAAAGCTACCGGACCGAGCAGTACCAGGGCGATGCGTAAGCCTAATAGCTCGGATATAAACCCAATGATGGGCGGCGCCACCATGAAAGCACTAAACGCTATCATGTTAAGCGCTGCGACATTATCTGCCGATGATCGGCCCGGCCTGTTTGCAGCAGCAGTCACGGCCAATGGAAAGACAATAGCCACCCCTGCGCCAGATAAAGCAGCTCCGATAAATGCCCAGGGAATTGATGGGGATAAGGCAAACAGGGTAATGCCTACAGTGGATGCAATTCCTGATACGCGTACGATTGTCAGGTCACCGTATCGGGTAGCCAGCGAGTCTCCTGATAGACGGACAATGGCCATGATTAGAGAAAATGCTGAGTAGGTAATGCCGATGAGCAACGGCTCTGCTGACATGACTTCACGCATAAATACCGCAGACCAATCGATAAAGGCACCCTCGACCATCATGATACCCAACGGCATTATGCACAGTAGCAATATGGAGCGCGCTGGCCAACGAAATAGTTGAGACCGCCCCTCTTCCTCCTCGCCCAAGTCATTGGACTCCGAATGACTATTTACAACCGGCAATGCTGTAGCAACAAGATAGCCACAGACAGCAATGACGGGCATAGCAATCGTGAAATGCATAATCACTGATACATTCCATTGGGCCAATGCACCTCCCATTAAAGCGCCAAACATGGTTCCAAGACTCCAGAATCCATGGCATCGGGACATAAGCCGCTCACCGGAATCCTTCTCAATGCGAGCAGCTTCGGTGTTCATGGCAGTTTCAATCATCCCGACGGCAGCGCCACATAGAAAAAGCGCAATGCACAACTGAGTGAAAGTCTGGGCCAAGGCCGGACCAATAAACAACAGAGCCCAAAGTGGAAGAAACAAACGACAGCTGTTTCTTAAGCCGTAATGCTCAATCACTTTTCCCACTACTGAAAAACCGAGCAAGGTACCCAGGGGCAAAGCTAACAATGCCAGACCAAGCGTTGCGTCGCTTAGGGCGAGTGCCGTTTTAATATCAGGAATTCGTGGAATCCATTGTCCGAGCACGGAGGATTCGAAAAAGAACACCAGAAAGATAGTGATTGCCACGGAGTGTGCGCGCATGATGCAAGAATCACATTGAAAATGCCGTTAGCGCAGCATACCCGCAAAGCCTGCAAAAGTGCTTTTTAAAAAAGCGCGAAAATTTCGCTCTGGCACAAATGAAAAAGCTCCGACCCCGGTATCGGAGTCAGAGCTTTGAAAGCCTGCGAATGTTGTCGCTGAAGCTTAAGTACTGCTATTTGGATCCGGCTATTTTAACGACCTTGTCCATTCCACGCTTGTGCAGTGATTGCAGGTATTCATGAAACTCTTCACCAACCTCTTCGTGCTCCAAGGCAAATTCAACCTGCGCTTTCAGATAGCCCATTTTGCTTCCGCAATCGAATCGGCGACCTTCAAAGTTGTACGACAGAACTCGCTGTTCTTTCAAGAGATCTGCGATGGCATCAGTGAGCTGAATTTCATTACCCGCACCCCGCTCTGTATTTTCCAGTAAATCGAAAATACGCGGTGTCAGAATGTAGCGACCAACAACAGCAACATTACTCGGTGCACTGTCTACCGGAGGCTTTTCAACAATACCGGACACTTCCATCAAATCAG
Organism: Granulosicoccus sp.; assembly: GCA_020627685.1. Taxonomy (GTDB): domain Bacteria; phylum Pseudomonadota; class Gammaproteobacteria; order Granulosicoccales; family Granulosicoccaceae; genus Granulosicoccus. Next base: position 152,176 of record JAHDGK010000002.1, read on the forward strand.
GTTTGACTTCGATTCCGTCAACAATGCCGTATGAACTGACATCTTCTGTCGGGACTTTCTGAGTACCCAAAATTGAACAATGTTGGAAGTTGAACACGTCTACCATCTGGGACAGACAAGGCTTCTCAGCAAAATTAATTAAATCGTCGGCCAAGATGACAGCGAAGGGCTCATCGTTAACAACCGGTCGTGCACACAAAACCGCGTGACCTAAACCCAATGCCTCCGACTGACGGATAAAGACACAGTTGACGTGTTTTGGCAGGATGTTTTTAAGAATTTCTAACATCTTGTCCTTTGACTTGGCTTCTAACTCACGCTCAAGCTCGTAGGCTGTATCGAAGTGATCTTCAATAGATCGTTTGTTACGACCCGTCACAAAAATTAATGTGTCGATACCCGCGGCAACTGCCTCTTCGGCAGCATATTGAATCAGCGGCTTGTCGACCACTGGCAACATCTCTTTCGGGTTGGCTTTGGTCGCTGGTAAAAACCGCGTTCCCATGCCCGCTACGGGGAAAACTGCCTTTTTTATTGCTTTCATAGAGTTAGTCTAAATCCTTCTGATACTTAAATGCAGCGGCATGCCGCACTGCGCTATTATTGAGTTTCAATGTAACGCCGTTGCTTGTCAGACATATGGCAAGCGGTAATAATACAGCGACTGCAATTTCAGCTGCTTTAGGCAAAATTGCAACTGTTAAGCCAACACCGAGAACTGCTCATGACCTTCGTGGTTACCGAAAACTGTATCAAATGCAAATACACGGACTGTGTCGAAGTCTGTCCAGTCGATTGTTTCCATGAGGGACCTAACTTCCTTGTTATAGACCCTGAAGAGTGTATCGACTGCTCACTTTGCGAACCTGAATGTCCAATCAACGCAATTGTCGCTGAAGAGGACATGAAGCCCGAAGATGAGCCGTACTTGGCACTAAATGCTGAACTATCTGCCATTTGGCCGGTAATCACCGTTCAAAAAGACCCGCCAGCGGATGCTAAAGATTGGGAAAACAAACCAGATAAGCTGCAGCATCTTGAGAGATAATTAACAAAATTAAAAGCGGGTGGCGCTAAAAAGGTGCTGCCTGCTCTTTGCCCATGTGTTACTCGCCAGTGTAAGTGCGTTGCCCCCTGATTGAGGTTAAAAGCTCGTAACTTATTGTGTCAGCTGCCTTGGCTAGCGCGTCGATCGAGGACAACGGCCCCCAAAATTGCGCCATCGTGCCTACTGAGGCCTCAACGGCCGGCCTTAGGTCAACGGCAATCGAGTCCATCGAGACTCTTCCGATAATTGGGCAACGCCTGCCCTGAATCGAAACACTCGCTGTCTCATCAAGCACTCTGGGAAGCCCGTCGCGGTACCCCAATCCGATGTAACCCACCGGCATATTTTCAGGACAATGCCAGGTTTGAGCATAGCCAACCCCGGCACCCGCCTCCAGTGACTTTACGGAGATCAAAGGCGCTTCGACCGTCATAGCTGGCTTGAGCTCGATGCCATCCGGCACAGACTTGTCCAGCGGATTACACCCATAGAGCATGATGCCGGGTCGGACCCAATCTTCGTGTGTTTGGGGCCAGTGCAGCACTCCTGCAGAATTAGCCAGGCTCTTACTCATGCCCGGTTTAATAGACACACTATTGAATCTGGAATATTGCTCAAGCGTATAGCTATTGCTCGTTTCATCGGCACTGGCAAAATGAGTCATCAAGCCCATCCAGTTCATACCGTCATCAGATTGAAGAATGCTCTTCGCCTGATCAACGCTCATTCCCAAACGTCCCATACCCGTATCGACTTTCAACCAAGCAGCCAAATCCTGTTTATAGGAGAGTTTTCGAAACCAACAGTATTGCCCCCAATCGTGTATGACCGGCCACAGATCATGGGCCAACATCGCTTGAGCTGCCGACTCAGACTGCGGCCCCTGCAAAATCAAGATGGGATCATTAATACCCGACTCACGAAGCTCTAGCGCTTCATTGAGTGTAACGACGGCAAAGCCATCGGCAAATCCTTGATCTTCTATAAGGCGAGAGTCATCTGGCCGAGCTCGCCGGATACCAGATTTGGATAAGGCATGTGCAATCGGTACCGCTCCGTGTCCATAAGCGTCCGCTTTGATGGTGGCAAACTGCCGCGCATTACCCGCAAGCTTTCGTGCCATTGAAAGATTGTGGCGAACTGCATCCAGATCCACTGTAATTGACACGGATCGACGAGCTAGGAGCGCTTCACTTCGATTTAGGTCAGCAACGCCGTAATAATCTGTCATGAAGTAAATGCTCTGACACCCGTACAAATTTCGGGGTAAAGAATACGATTGAAACAAAAGTCTTCTGAACGTGAAAGTCTGTCATCACCTTCGCGGTGGTCACGTGACAACACAGGTCGCAGCTAAGAAAACTCACCCGTCATAATTTCTGGAGAGAAATTTTCAAATCGAGTGTACTGCCCCAGAAACGTTAGATTTACCGCACCAATAGGTCCGTTTCTTTGTTTTCTAATGAGTATTTCTGCTCGTCCTTTGCTGGCTTCATCATCCGGGTTGTAGACCTCATCTCGATAGATAAACATGATGACATCGGCATCCTGCTCTATTGCACCTGACTCACGCAGGTCCGACATAACCGGCCGTTTATCGGGTCTCTGCTCAAGACTTCGGTTAAGCTGCGACAATGCAATAACCGGTACTTGAAGCTCTTTGGCTAAACCTTTTAAGGCACGGGATATTTCGGAAATTTCAGCCGTACGATTCTCACCTGCCGTTGAACCGGACATTAACTGTAGATAATCGATCACGATCAAACTGAGTCCACGATCTCGTGCCAATCGACGGCAACGTGCCCGCAGATCTGTTGGGGTCAAACCTGGTGTATCGTCAATAAAGACATTACGTTTTTGGTTTAACAGCGTAATTGCCGAGGTTATTCTGGGCCAATCTTGTTCAGCCAGTTTTCCGGTCCTTAGTTTTTGTAGCTCCACTCTTCCCAGAGAGGAAATCATTCTCATACCCAGTTGATCAGCTGGCATCTCCATACTGAATATAGCGACCGGCGCGTCAGCCTCCATTGCCGCATTTTCAGCCAAGTTCATCGCGAAGGTGGTTTTACCCATAGAGGGCCTACCAGCAACAATGATTAGATCTGATTTCTGTAAACCACTGGTTTTTTCGTCAAGCTCTGTAAAACCAGTTGATAAGCCGGTTATTGCAGCGTCAGATTCAAAGAGAATATTAATGCGTTCGATGGCTCCCGCGAGAACGCTCTTGATGTCATGAAAACCACCGGCACTTTTAGCGGATTGATCGGCAATGGCAAACACTTTTGTTTCAGCCTCATCCAGAATTTCTTTGGAGGTTCTACCTCCCGCATCAAAGGCACTGTCTGCTATTTCATTGGCAACAGTAATTAGCTGCCTGAGTACTGAACGTTCGCGAACTATTTCAGCATACGCTTTTATGTTGCCGGCACTGGGGGTGACTTCTACCAATGCTCCGACATAATTCAATCCACCGGCATCTTCAAGAATACTGTTGGTTTGCAACCATCCGGTTACCGTCACTACATCAGGGTGCTCTCCCTCTACGGCCAACGCAGAGATCGCACGGAAAATGAGTTTGTGATTATGTTGGTAAAAATCGTTTTCGGTAACAATTTCCGAGACTTTGTCGAAGGCCTCGTTGGCTTCCAACATCAAACAACCTAGAACCGACTGCTCAGCTTCTACCGATTGGGGAGGTGCGTGATTTGTGCGCTTGGACAGTTGCTGCATCAACTGTTCAGTCGTCTTTTTGCCTCCACTGAAGCGCCCCTTACTGGAACGGTCGCCAGAGGGCATAAAAGGATCACTGTGGGGTCCGGGGGGCATTCCCGCGGGGGCACCAAAATTTGCCAGATCAACACCGAAGTCTTCCGGGGAGGCATCTATCGGAACGCCGTATTCGTCTTGATCGGCCGCCGTTGGAATACCAAAATCTTCAGGTGTGTGAACCATTTGGTAGCAACTCCAGGGACGTCAATTGACAGTATTAAACCATAAGTACGAGCAGGTTGAATTGCTCATCACGAACCCGCCAGTTAGGCGGGTTTGCGTAAGATCTTACAGATTAAACTTCTTCTCCGACCACATTAACGATGACTTCAGCGTCAACGTCAGCGTGCAGGTGAAGAGTTACCGGATGCTCACCAACCATGCGAAGAGGACCTTCTGGCAAACGGATTTCCTTCTTCTCAACAGGCTGTCCAGCCGCCTCGAAAGCTCCACGGATCTCTTCAGTGCCGATTGAGCCGAAAAGTTTACCTTCGGTACCGGCTCTGGATGTGATGCTTACGGTCATGCCGTTAAGCGCTTCCTTACGGGTGTTGGCATTTGCCAGTGCTTCGGCCTGCTCTTTTTCGAACTGAGCGCGAAGCTCGTTGAATCGCTCCAGGTTCTCAGGAGTAGCTTGCTGAGCTTTACCTTGTGGCAACAGGTAGTTGCGCGCGAAACCTGCCTTTACATCAACCAGATCGCCCAACAGCCCTACTTTGTCGATCTTTTCTAGCAATATGACTTGCATAATAGTTCTCCCATCAAATTCTCAGGCGCGCCGGATGCGGAATATGCTGTCCGCCAACCCCAGCGCTGCCAATAAAAGCATGATATGCGGTATTACTAACAGCACGTAAATTGCGTACAGCCAGTAACGGTGCATACCGCGTTGTTTGACTAGCGAATGCGATACCGCCAGTCCTTGTACAAAAAAAGCAAAAATGACCACTGTCGCCACAGCTCCGGCTAGCTGACCGCTTTGAACCACGGACAACACAATGACCAGAACACAAACCAGTGCTGCATTTTTACCTAACGAGAGCGCATGAAATTCTTTCTGGAAGCCCCCAGGATTAAACAATCCGGCCTGCCAGGATCTGGCAAGAAATAAGGCACCCAGAGCGACAATCATGACCGAAACTCCCATCGCGCCAGTCATCATCCTGGCAATTCCTTCGATGAAAGCTTCTCGCTGCTCTTCAAGTCCGTCTTGTTCTGCACCAACAACCACTGCTCCGGCATCCGAAAACTGCGAGCGCCAAAACTCCGTGGTATCGCCTAACACCAGCGTCATACCCACTACGGTAACGACTCCGCATGCAACGATGGTCAACACGGCAAAGTCGAGCTTTACCGATTTGGCTAAAACCACAGCTGCCAAGACAGCGGGTAGCCAGAAAACCGTTGCAATTAGCGGAACCTGCACCGCTGATTGGTGTAACACTGCTGACAGAACAATCAGTAATATCAAACAACCGCCGACCACTTGAGTCGCGGACATGACTCCATGCCGTAGAGCAACAAACGCAACAACCGCTGCACTACAAACCAGAAACCACATGGACAGCGTGCTGGCCATGATCATTGCCCCGCCTGACACCCCACCTGCTAAAAGCACAGGAATCCAGAGAGCAGCCAAAAGCAATGTTGCCGCGAGACCTGCCGCTATAAGCGGACCGCGATCTGCAATTTTGGCCAAGTTGATCATCATGATTAACGCTTAATTAAACGAAAGATCAACATGGCTTCTACCTTAACGATCTGTCCAGCTCTTAATAATTCTCGACTGTACAGAATCGATCAATGACTAGTGCTGGTCCGTGTACGGCAGCAAAGCGACGTATCGAGCACGCTTGATGGCCGTGGCCAATTGGCGCTGATAACGGGCTTTAGTACCAGTGATTCGACTTGGAACGATCTTGCCTGTTTCAGTGACAAAGCCTTTCAGAAGCTCGAGATCTTTGTAATCGATCTCTGTAATACCTTCGGCTGTGAAACGGCAATATTTACGACGACGGAAATAACGAGACATAGTTAATTCTCCTGGCGGTATCAGTTAGAAACTTCAGCGTCGTCAACTACGTCTGCAGCTGCATCGACATCTAGATCTTCGTCATCAGAAACACGAGGACGTCGCTCTTCGTCGCCACGCGTCTCATCTTTCTTGATGAGTAATGAAGGTTCAGTAACTGGTCCATCGCGTAAGAGAACCATGTGGCGAATAACCGCATCGTTGAACTTGAACGCACTGGTGAGTTCGTCTAAAGCCTGCTGACCACACTCAATATTGAGGAGGGTGTAGTGGGCTTTGTAGATTTTGTTGATTGGGTAGGCAAGTTGACGACGCCCCCAATCTTCTTGGCGGTGAATCACACCGTCGTTGCTCTCAATGATTCCGCGATAGCGTTCAATCATTGCGGGCACCTGCTCGCTCTGGTCAGGGTGGACCAGAAACACTATTTCATAGTGACGCATTGCTGCTCCCTGTGGGTTAACGCCCGGCTACTAATGGCCTGGACGAGGAAGTTATGCTTGCCGATTGACAAAGCCCTCCAATGATACAGGTTTGATTAGCGACAGGCAAGCTTGGCCACCAGCAAGTGTATACCAACTTCAAATTCGATCTATTTTCAATATTTACAGTAACTTAGGTGGAAAGAAGGCAAAAATACCGTCGCAAATCTGATGAGCACCCGCTAAAAGGCTGACGCATACTCATCCAATAACTTCATTTGGATGAGTGCGAGTTATAGCCTCTGTTGGCAAAGCTATTACGCCAATCAGCTTCGCTGCCGGACCACTTCAAACAAACTTATTCCAGCCGCAACCGATACATTAAGACTCGACACCTCACCTTGCATAGGAATTTGAAACAAGCCATCGCAACTCTCCCGCGTTAGCCGTCTCAACCCTCGTCCTTCAGCACCCATCACGATGGCAACAGGACCTTTAAGATCGAGATCGTAGAGACTCTGCTCCGCCTCGCCAGCTGCACCAAACACCCAAAGCCCTGCATCTTGAAGTTCAGCTATTGCGCGCTTTAAGTTACTCACTTGAAATAACGGCACCGAGTCTGCGGCACCGGACGCCACCTTTCTGACAACCGGAGTTAAACCTACACTGTTGTCTGCCGGAACGACAACAGCATCAACGGCTGCTGCATCGGCACTTCTCAAACAAGCACCCAGGTTATGCGGATCCTGTACTTCATCCAGCAACAAAACCAACAAGGTTTTGTCAGGACGAGACACACTTTGTTCGGCAATAAACTGAGACAAGTCGTGACGCACACCAGTAGAGCCGCCCCGCAGAACAGCAACAACACCTTGATGCTGCACATCGGAGACTAAATCGTTTAACTCTCCCCTGCTAACTTCTCGGGTATCGATCGCGTGCTTTTTCGCAAGCTCACGTAAATCCTTTAGGCGCGTATCACGGCGCCCTTTTTGAACTAACAGATGATCAATCTCACTGGCAGATGACTTAAGAGCTGCTTTGACACTGTGCAAACCGCCGACGTATTGATGAGCCATAACAAATTCTCAATTAACGTGAAGTCTTCGACCGACGTTTTGCGACAGGCTTTTTCTTGCTCACTTTAGCCGTCTTCTTTGACGTTTTCTTTCCGACTTTTTTGGCCGTCGCTTTAGACAATTTCTTAGCCACTTTTTTTGTTGTCTTTTTATTGAGCTTGCTAGCAACCTTTTTCGCTGTGGCTTTACTTTTCTTCTTAACCACTTTCTTCGCGATTTTCTTATTAGCAACTTTCTTCGCGACATTTTTTTTAGCGACTTTTTTCTTAGTTGACGCTTTTTTAGAAAACGTCTTTTTTGAGACTGCCTTTTTACTCACAGCCTTCTTAGCAGTAGACTTTTTCGCTACTGTCTTTTTAGCTGCCACTTTCTTGCCAGCCACCTTTTTCGTTGCAGTCTGCTTACGCGTCGATACGTTCTCTTCAGACTTTTCTGATCCATTGGCACTTAACCGTAAAGCCTCCAGCCTCTTCGCCTCTTTAACGGCTCTGCGTTTTTCATCACGTCGCTGCTGTTTTAATCGGCGTTTGTCTTGACGACGCTTTTCCGCACTGACCTTCTTCGGTGGCTTCGAAGGCTGTGTTTTTTTATATTCATCAGCCTTTACGTCACTTTCGGGTGTGCGGCTATCTTTACGCGACTTACTCTTTTTAGGCTTTGCAGCCGCAGCGGCATGTTCAAACGGTTTCCGCTTTGCCTGCTTTTGAACCACTTCGTTAAAATCTATTTTTCGATCTTCTAAATTGACAGCGGCAACCACGACGACGATAGAGTCACCCAACTGGTACTGCCGCCCTGTCCGCTCTCCGGTCAGCGTGTGTGCAGCTTGCTCGAAACGATAGTAGTCATGCGCAAGGTTCGTGATGTGCACAAGCCCTTCCACATGGATACCCACCAATTCAACAAATAATCCGAAAGAGGTAACCGCAGATACAACACCTTCAAATTCGCTACCGACATGGTCCTGCATGTACTCACACTTCAACCATGAAACGACATCACGAGATGCATCCTCTGCTCGCCTCTCGGTCATCGAACAACTTTCACCTAACGCTAGCATGGCTTCTTTCGAATATAAATATTCCGATACTTTGCGGGTCTCTAAAGCAAATTTTATGGCCCGGTGGACCAGTAAGTCAGGGTAGCGTCTAATGGGTGATGTAAAATGAGCATATTGATCTAAGGCTAATCCGAAATGCCCTTCATTCTTCGGCTGATAGACCGCTTGCTGCATTGAACGCAACATGACGGTTTGAATAACGCTTCTATCTGGGCGATCAACGATGGCTTCAGCTAACGCTGCATAATCGAGAGCAGTGGGTTCATCTCCCCCGCCTAAAGAAAGAGCTCGCAGTGCAAGGAAAGCTCTTAAATCTTCTAGCCTATCTGCCTTAGGTCCGGCATGTACACGATACAAGGCTGGCACTTCCCTCTCTTCGAGGAATGCTGCAGCCTCGATGTTTGCCAAGATCATGCACTCTTCAATGAGCTTGTGTGCATCATTACGTTGTATTGGAATGATCTCTTTAATTTTTTTGTTGTCATCAAAAACAATATGCGTCTCGTTCGAATCAAACTCTATGGCTCCACGTTTACGACGCTTCTTCGCAAGCACTTGGTAGAGCTTGTGCAACTCTTCAATCATAGGCACTAAGGGCGCATGCTGGTCACGGAGCACTGACTCACCATCCGTTAGCATTTCATTAACTTGATCATAGGTAAGGCGCGCATGTGATCTCAAAATTCCATTGTGGAATCGAGTTTTCTTAACGCCTCCTTTTTCATCCAGCGTCATCTCACAAAGCATGCACAATCTGTCGACGTCCGGGTTTAGGGAACACAAACCGTTTGACAACACTTCAGGCAACATCGGCACCACACGGCCCGGAAAGTACACTGAGGTGCCTCTGGAGACGGCCTCATCATCCAGCGCCGAACCAGGCGAGACGTAGTGAGCTACATCCGCTATCGCGACCATCAAGCGCCAACCTTTTTCCAGACGCTCACACCAAACAGCATCATCAAAATCGCGCGCATCAGCACCGTCAATAGTGATCAACGGTAAATCGCGAACATCTTTACGACCCGATGCCGCTGACTCATTTACCGTTGTGGAAAAACCACCGGCCTGATCCAACACATCATCCGGCCAATCGACAGGAATTCCGTGGCTATGCAACGCCACATCAATCTCCATTCCGGGACGTAAATGCTGCCCGAGAACTTCAACAACCCGTCCAACCGGTTGGTGACGGCGCGTAGGCTGCTCCATTATCTCAACGACCACCATATCGCCGTCTGCCGCCGTACTTAACTCACCCGGGGCAATCAATACGTTTTGATGAATTCTCTTGTTGTCGGGCAACACAACGGCCACACCACGATCAATGGACACCCGACCCACGACAGATTTGTTCGCACGCTCTACGACATCAACAATTCGCCCTTCTCGGCGACCTCGATGATCGGTGCCGGTAATGCTCACGACAACACGGTCACCGTGCAACACCTGCCGCATTTGCTTCCCGCTCAGGTAAACATCTTTTTCGTCGTCATCAGCATTTACAAATCCGTAGCCGTCTGGATGCGCACTGATACGCCCGGCTACAAGCGCCGACGTATCCACTGGCACGAGACCACGTTTTCGATTTTGAATAAGCTGCCCGTCACGAAGCATCGCGCCTACCCTGCGACGCAACGCTTCCATCGCGTTCTCATCGCCTTGAAATCCGAGCTTCACAGCTAGAGCATCAAAATCCATCGGACCTTTTTCAGCCAGCAGAATGCTGGTGATAAATTCACGACTGGCTATGGGTTGATCGTACTTCGCTTTTTCACGAGAGCGGTAAGGATCATTCCCTACTGATTTCTTATCGCGCTTCTTTGCACTCATCTTCGAATTTTATCTAAGGTCGGTTATGGCGCAAGAGTACGCCAATGGGATGGGATCTAGGGTTAAATCCACAGAATTGTCTAACTGACAATTGACTATTTCCTGAAGCTTCGGTACATTTCGCGCTTCTCGAGAAAGCCTCGAGCGACACTTCATGCCGAGGTGGCGGAATTGGTAGACGCGCATGCTTCAGGTGCATGTATCCTTTGGATGTGGAGGTTCAAGTCCTCTTCTCGGCACCACGACTTCCCCAGTCGTGATAATTGGCAGTACAACTCGCCGACCCCAAAGCCTTTTTGAGTATCCGAATCGAGCCTCAGAGCGCATCGCCTGCTTGGCGATTTGCTCATTTTATATTTTTGAAAAACTATTCGGATCTACCCGCCAAACGGCCATTGAATAACAACGTTTTCGTTACGCTCCGGACCTGTGGATACCAAATGGATGGGTACCCCGGTAAGCTCCTCGAGCCTGGCGATGTACTTCTGAGCAAGCTCCGGTAGCGCTTGCATATCCGTTATTCCCGCTGTATTCGCCTGCCATCCGGGCATACTTTCGTAAACGGGCGTGCATCTAGCGAACTCATCGGCCCCAATGGGTGGATGATCAATGGTTTTTCCATCAAGCTCGTAGGCAACACAGACTTGTATGGTCTCCAGCGTGTCCATAACGTCCAGCTTAGTCAGGCAGATTCCGGTAATACCATTGAGAATTGATGCCCGCTTTACCGCCACCGCATCATACCAACCACAGCGACGCTGCCGTCCAGTGGTTGCTCCGAATTCATTACCACGCTCGCCCAGTACTTCACCGACACTATCAAATAGCTCTGTTGGGAACGGCCCGGCACCCACGCGTGTTGTGTAAGCCTTGGTAATACCCAGAACGTAATCAATGGTTCCAGGACCGCAACCACTACCACTGCAGGCTGCACCTGCAACCGTATTAGATGACGTCACAAACGGATATGTCCCATGATCGACATCAAGCAAGGTACCCTGCGCACCTTCAAACATAATTCGGTTTCCGGCTTTTCGATGTTCGTCGATCAAACCAGGAATGTCAGCAATGAGTGGTGCTAAACGCTCCGCTTGAATTCTGGCTTCGCGCTTGATGGCCTCGGCATCGACTGCCTCCATTCCGTGTCCGACTAGGGTGGCATTGTGATAAGCACAAGCCACATCAATTTTTTCATCAAATCGCTCGAGGGAGAGTAGATCTTGTACACGCACTGCGCGACGAGCGACTTTATCCTCATAGGCTGGGCCTATTCCACGACCGGTAGTACCGATAGCGTGCCGGCCAGCGGCTTTCTCACGAGCCTGGTCCAATGCAATGTGATACGGCAGGATTAACGGGCAGGCACCGCTGATGCGCAAACGATCTTCAACGGGCACGCCACGCTCCTTCAGCATGTCGATTTCTTTGAACAAGGCTTCTGGTGAGACAACGACGCCATTGCCGATGACGCAGGTGACGTTTTCGCGCAAGACGCCACTGGGCACCAAATGCAAAACCGTCTTTTCTTCGCCAATGACCAACGTATGGCCGGCGTTGTGTCCGCCCTGAAAACGCACAACAAGCGACGCTTGCTCTGTCAATACGTCCACAATTTTGCCTTTGCCCTCATCGCCCCACTGGGTTCCGAGCACGAGCACACTGTTAGCCATTCTTTGTATATCTCTGGTTAATCTTTAGTTACTTAAAGGTACGACGTTCCATTTGCCGTCGACGAGCACCAACTCGCGGTCACACAGACTTTGCTGCGCATCCATCGTTGATCCGGCCAGCTGCTGGACCACACGTTCGCCTTGCTGCCGTAATGTCGTAATTTCCAGCCACAGCTCTTCTGTGTTCGGATGATCCACCCAGATACCTTTCGCATCTTGCAGATCGGCTTCGCGCAAGCGCGAACTGGCCTGCACCAGCTTGACTAAATCTCCACTGAAACCTGTCGCAGGGCGAGCACGCCCAAAGGCCTCACCAATTGCGTCGTAGCGCCCTCCGCGGGTCAGCTCGACACCAGTCGAGTCATAAAGCGCGAACAACATACCCGTATGGTAACGATACCCACGCAACTCGGCCAGATCCACATGAATCTGCAGCTCGG
>JAHDGK010000002.1:164628-233937 GCA_020627685.1 Granulosicoccus sp.
GTATGGTAACGATACCCACGCAACTCGGCCAGATCCACATGAATCTGCAGCTCGGGATGTGTGACTTGGATCGCATGTATCACTGACTGCAGATTCTCAAGAGCAGCTAACACTCCCTGTCCGGAATTCTTCAGTATTTCAGCGGCTTTGGGTAAAACCTCATCGCTGGTTCCGCTCAGAGATGCCATAGCGCGGATTTGCGCGCTGATCTCATCACCGGCTTTCGAACGACTCAGCAACTCATGAACATCGGGAGCAGAACCTCTTAAAAGACACGTGAAAAGCGCTTCCTGATCATCGGAGTTGAGCCCGGCTTTGGAAATCAAACCCCGGTAAATACCGACATGTCCTACGTCGAGTAACAGCTCAGACGATTGGATTCCTGCCAACATGACGTTATTGAGCATTAATTGAACAATCTCAATATCGCTCTCCGGCCCTGAGTGACCGAATACTTCCGCCCCGAACTGCACTGGCGTTCTGCTACTGCCGGCACCGTCAGTGCGTGCCCGCAAAACGCTGCCTGTGTAGAACAAACGATTGGGCTGTTCTCGATACAGGGTATGCGCATCAATTCTGGCAACCTGCGGCGTCATATCGGCGCGGATACCCAAGGTGCGACCGTTGTGCTGGTCAATAAATTTGAACGTTTGGAGATCCAGAGTTTCTCCCGTCCCCGTTAGTAGGCTATCAAGGTATTCGATAAGGGGAGGCATGACCAATTCATAACCCCAGCAATAGCAGCTATCCATGATCTGTCGGCGAAGCTTTTCCACTCGCCAAGCATCCTCAGGCATCAATTCATTGACACCATCGGGCAAAAGCCACCGCTCTGTGCGGTGCTCGTTTACTGTATTCAAAGCTTAACGGATAAGGGTTAGTAGGACGACACCTGCAATCATACTGCACATGCCGTAAATTCGCAGTCGCTCGTTGTCGACACCCAGTAAAGTGCTAATTGCGCGTTTATAGCCTTGAGGGTTCAAAAAGGGAAGAATGCCCTCAATAACCAAGACCAGACAGACGCCCGTTAGTATCTCTACAAGCATGAAAAACCTCGGTAATCAGCCAGCTGAGCACCCGAACAGTTGTATTGATCGCTCAGCGTTCTGACCAGCGACACGGTTGTCTCAAACAACCGCGCCGCCAACCACATTCTCACCTAAGGCTTCGCAGTCGAACCCTGTGGGCCATTGAAATATTGAAAAAACTCGGAATCCGGCTTTAACAATAGTACGTCGCTACTACCGCTGAACGCTGAACGATAGGCGCTCAAACTACGGTAGAGGCTGTAGAAATCAGGGTCCTGAGTGTAAGCTTCCGCATAAATTCTGGCAGACTCCGCGTCACCTGCACCTCGGGTTTTCTCAGCAGTTGAGTAAGCATTGGCGAGGAGCTCTTCGCGAATTCTGTCAGCCGATGCGCGAATCTTCTTAGCGCTCTCTTCACCCTCTGATCGTATCTCGCGAGCGATTTTCGCACGGTCTTTCTCCATTCTCTGGTAGACAGACTCACGAACGTCATCTGGCAATTCTACTTTCTTGATTCGTACATCAATGATGTCGATTCCTAGAATTTCCGCCTGCTGATCAACTGATGCCTTGATTTCCTCACGTAGCGTCGATCGAGCTGAAGACACTACTTCTCTGATAGTTCTTTGACCAAAAGCGTCTTTTACCCCTTCACGAACGAATTGCGTCAATCGGCTATTCGCTCTGGATTCAACACCACCCAAGCTCGTATAGAAAGTCTCAGTATCTGCGATTTTCCATTTGATAAAAGAATCAACAATGACGTTCTTTTTCTCGTTTGTTAATACTCGCTCAGGTTTAACGTCGAGAGTAAGAATGCGTCGGTCAAATTTGTAGACAGTCTCGACCAAAGGGATTTTGAAATGCAACCCAGGTACGTAGTCCGACTCAGTGATTTTTCCCAACGTTAGTTTGATTGCTCGCTCTCTTTCATCGACAGTAAATACCATTGAGCTAAACAGCAGCAGCAAGAGTGCACCACCGATGAGAACAATGGGGTTGGTTAATCTATTCATCGGAAACTCCCCCTGTCACGCGCCCGCAGATTGTCACGGGCCGGAAGATTGATCTCATTTGGCAGATCCGAGAATCTTGGCGAATCGTTGTTCAAACTGTTCAATGGAGAGTCACCGTTTAAGGTGCCGTTCGGTGCACGTGTTTTATTTTGATTCACGAGCTGATCGATGGGTAAATACATCAAGCTATTGCCACTATCGTTGTCGATCAGAACTTTACTCGTGTTGCCCAAAACGCTTTCCATAGCTTCTAGGTAGAGACGTTCACGCGTGACTTTTGGTGCTTTCGAGTATTCTCCTAACAGCGACAGGAAACGCTCGGATTCACCGATGGCAGCCTGCTCGACTCGAGTTTTGTAAGCCTCTGATTCTTCCAAGGCACGTTGAGCATCACCTCGGGCTCTAGGTAAAACTTCGTTTGAATAGGCTTCTGCCTCGTTAATGAATCGTTCCTTATCCTCTCGTGCTTTGATTGCATCAGAGAATGCTGCCTGAACCTGTTCTGGAGGCTGAGCACGCTCCAAGTTTACAGCTGTAACGAAGATACCGGACTCGTAGTCATCTAGCACCTGCTGCAAACTTCCCAGTGTTGTGTTCCACACAACATCACGTCCAGTGGTCAGTACGGATTCTAAGTCTGTTGAACCTACGACTTCACGCACAGCGCTTTCGACAACTTCCTCTAGCGTGCGATCAGGCCCGCGCACGTTAAAGAGATACTCTTTGGCGCTCTTAATGTTGTATTGAACCGCCAAGTCGATATCTACGATGTTTTCATCTTGAGTCAGAATCAGCTGGTTAACCAACTTCGCGCTTCTGATTTCCTCGATGTCAACTTTTTCGACTACCTGAAACGGCCAAGGAAGATGCCAATTAGGGCCTGATGTTGTTGTCTTAACATAGGCGCCGAACTGTGTGACCACACCGGCTTGGGCTGGCTGGATAACATAAAATCCAGAAAAAACCCATATCCCGCCCAAGACTAATCCCAGCAAAGCAATGCCCTTACCGCCGATGTTGCCACCCGGCAGGCCGCCTCCGCTACCACTCCGGTTTGCGCCACCGCCGCCTTTTTTTCCTGACAGCGAATCAAACCAATTTTTCAGGTTCTTGAAAACTTCATCTAAATCCGGAGGACCGTCCGCATCTTTCTTACGGTTGTTGCCCCAAGGATCGTTGTCGTTTCCGCCTGGCTCATTCCAAGCCATAAGGTTCATTGCTCCAAAGCCGGTTAGCCGGCGATTGTATTAACCCAGACCACCAGCCGCAAGCGCCGGATCGTCTGGAACGATTGATTCTTCTGATAACTCATGCTCTCTAGACAGCTTCGCAAATTCACTGGCATCGATATCGACCAGCAATCTGACACTGCCATCATCCTGAGACACTTCTTCCAAAACTGCTGAAGCTGCAAACAACTGGGCCCGCAGCCTGCCCTGATCCGGTGCTACCGCTAACCAGCCAGTCGTTCTTTGCTGCGACAGGCGATCGCTGATAGCACCCAGTAACTCTTCGACACCCGATCCTGTTGACGCTGACAACCAGACTGCCTGCGCATCTCCATTCTCGGCCCGCTCCACTCGTACGGAATGGCCAGACAAATCGATCTTATTAAAGACCATTAACTGTGGAACTCGTTCAGCCCCGATGCCAACCAGTACTTTGTCGACATCGTCCCGGCGCTGCTCTCTTTCCGGGTCGCTGTCATCTACTATATGTAGCAGAAGATCAGCTTCAAGAGTCTCAGTCAAAGTAGATCTGAAAGCATCGACCAGCTCATGCGGCAAGTCCCTGATGAATCCTACAGTATCAGCGAGAACCGTACTCACCCCACCAGCCAGATCCATTCTCCGTAAAGTGGGGTCGAGCGTTGCGAACAGCTGGTCAGCAGCATAAACCGTTTCACTGGTGAGGCGGTTGAATAAGGTAGATTTTCCTGCGTTGGTGTAACCCACCAAGGCAACTGTGGCAATACCCGACTTCCCTCGCTTGCTACGCCCCTGTTCACGCTGCTGGCGTACCTTGGCAAGTCGCTTTTTGAGCACTCGCACCCTCTCATTCAATAAACGCCGGTCGGTTTCGAGCTGTGTTTCACCCGGTCCACGCAAACCGATACCACCTTTTTGCCGCTCCAGGTGAGTCCAGCCGCGAACCAATCGCGTTGACAAGTGCACGAGCTGGGCGAGTTCGACCTGAAGCTTGCCTTCAAAGGTTCTGGCCCGTTGCGCGAAGATATCCAAAATCAGGCTATTTCGGTCTAGAACCCGGACTTTCAGCTCAGCCTCTAGATTTCGTTCCTGACTGGGGGATAAAGTTTGACCAAAGAGGACGACATCTGCCTCTCTCTCTGCCAAGGCGAGCCGAATCTCTTCTATTTTCCCTTTGCCGATAAAATGGCGGGCTGAAGGCTTCGCCCGGCTTCCGGTGATCGTATCCAGAACTTCCAAACCCGCGGAAGTCGCCAATTCGACAAATTCAGCGCGTTCGTCATCTAAATCGGTGCTGTGTACCGTGGCTGAGCCAGCTTTACGCAGCAAAGCCGCTTTGTGCTGACTAATATCAATGTGTACGAGGAGAGCTTTGTCTCCACTATCTGGACGTTCAAACAATCTGAGAAAAAACTCCTATACGCCCCTAACCAGGCTATTCACAATGGCCCCTGCCAACTGGGCTGGGGTTGCAGCCTGGCAAATAGCAACCGCTATTCGTCGGTCTCTTCTTCGCCCGGCATGGCCATTTTAACAGGTCTACTCGGCACAACCGTCGATATGGCGTGTTTGTAAACCATTTGGTTGACCGTATTTTTCAGCAACACAACAAACTGATCGAACGACTCAATTTGTCCCTGCAGCTTAATACCGTTAACGAGGTAGATTGAGACTGGGATGCGCTCTTTGCGCAAGGTGTTCAGGAATGGTTCCTGAAGAGACTGCCCTTTCGCCATTTCTTATATCCTGACTGGATGTGCTTGATCGTCGGACCTGCTCATTTATATGCACGCAAGTGCCAGACGTTTGAGAACAGATAGTTAGATTGTCACCGTAACCTTACGGTATGTCAATGAGTTGTGTGTAAACACTCACACTTTTGATACCTAAACCACCCATTACGATGTGATTCGACCAGACAACAATTAGTTCAGGATCGGTTAAGTCACTGCTTAGTAGGCTTCGTTTCAAGGTCAAACCACGGAAACAAGTCCTATGTTCAGTTGTTCAGCACTCGCTAATTCCCCTCTTCTCACAACTCCCCGCAAAAAGATTACAACCCTGATATGGAGCGCCTGTTTTTTGGCTGTCTCCGCTGCCGCCAACGCGGAGTCTGATGATGTACGTGTTGAAGAAGGCCACACTAACCCACCACACATGATTGGCTCAGATGCATGGTCTGTTACGGAACGATCAGCAAAGACACTTAATGGACCATCAGATCAGCCCTCTCAACTAGATGACTTAGCGCCTCGTCACATTTTGTGGTTCGGCAGTGACTTCTGGATTGCTGATATTGGAACACTGCTTTACCGGGACGCAGATCGGGACGGGTACTTTTCTGGGTTTAGTCTAACGATAGATGCTGACACGCAATATTCGCATGCAGAGGTCTATGCAGCGATCGATATGCAGTTGCCACAAGGTACCCGAGAGCGATTACACACTACCGGCACATTCAACCTGTACGGCAACTCCTTAACAGATGAATACAGAATCGATATAGAGCTGGTACAAAATTACCCGATCGGGCACTACGATCTATTTGTGAATTTGGTGGACGCTTACGACCATAGCGTGCTTGACACCGTAGACGCATCCGAGTTTTCTAACTTGTCGGGGCTGCCTTTAGAATCGGAAGACATGGATCATCAACCCCAAACAAGCCACCCTGTAACACCCGCTACTACGACACCGAACAATAATACGAACATCCGAGTCACTGAGTACTCCGGAGCGCTGAATGTCTGGGCATTACTGGCCCTGGCGTTTTGGATTTTCGCAAGATACCCGTGCCTGAACTGGCGTGCACGGGCTTAAATTTAAGCCGCCGTTGGTTGAAAACGGCTTACAAACAGATTATTCGCAAATTTAATACTCACTATGCCCCCGATTGACCCATAAGTCTTTTGCCTTGCCTACCCTTATAATGCCGCTAAAGACGTAAAGCCTAAAGCCGGCCAAGGGATTCAATTCGTTATGGGTAAGTACAAAGACCAACATCAACACTCATTAAATGAGCCATCACAATATTGGCTGGAGAAATCCAAAGACGTACATTGGTTTAAATCACCCACACAAGGTGTTGATACAACTCATTCCCCGTTCAACACCTGGTTTAAAGATGGAGAAATAAACGCCTGTTACAACGCTATCGACATCCACGTTGAAAACGGACGTGGCGATCAAACCGCGTTGATACATGACAGCCCTATCACCGATTCACATACGAGCTACACCTACTCGGAATTAAAAGACCAGATTTCCCGATTCGCAGGGCTTTTAAAATCTCATGGCGTGGCCGCAGGCGACCGGGTCATGGTTTACATGCCAATGATCCCCGAAGCCTTAGTCGCCGTTTTAGCATGCGCGCGAATCGGTGCAGTGCACACGGTCGTGTTTGGCGGTTTCGCGGCAAAAGAGCTTGCTGTCCGAATAAACGATTGCAGCCCAAAGGTCATCGTTACAGCATCCTGCGGTATTGAGCCAGGCAGAATCGTCGAGTATCAACCGTTGGTCGAAGAAGCATTAGATATTTCAAACGCCTCTGCAACAAGCTGCGTGGTTTTTCAACGCCCACAATCATCGTGGCAGCTAAAAGAAGGACGCGACAAAGATTGGCTGGAATCTATTGCCGCAGCGACACCTGCTGACTGTGCGGTCTTAAAAAGTACCGACCCGCTCTACATTCTGTACACATCCGGCACCACCGGCGCACCGAAAGGTGTCGTCAAGGATATCGGTGGATCTGTGGTGTCATTGAAGTGGACCATGTCTTCTATCTATAACGTGCAACCGGGTGATGTGTACTGGGCAGCTTCTGACATAGGCTGGGTTGTCGGTCACTCCTACATTATCTATGGCCCTTTGTTTCACGGCTGCACTACCGTGATGTATGAAGGCAAGCCTGTGGGCACACCCGACGCCGGTGCGTTCTGGCGCGTCATAGAACAAAACAAAGTGAATGTCTTATTCACAGCACCGACCGCCTTCCGAGCCATCAAGCGTGAAGACCCCAGCGGGTCACTGGTCAAAGACTACGATCTGTCGCACTTTCGTACGCTCTATCTTGCGGGAGAGCGATGCGACCCGGACACACTGCAATGGGCTCAGGAAAAACTCCAAGTACCGGTTATTGATCATTGGTGGCAGACTGAAACAGGCTATTCCATTTGCGCGAATTGTCAGGGCATTGAACCCATGCCCGTTATACCCGGCTCTCCATCCGTAGCCGTACCCGGCTATGACGTTACTGTTCTAGACAACGAAGGCTCTCCGGTGGAAGCTGGGGAGATCGGCTCAATTGTGGTTAAGCTGCCTCTACCACCGGGTACTTTTACAACCCTATGGCAGGCCAAAGAAAGGTACGTCTCTTCGTATTTCGAGCGTTTTCCGGGCTACTACGAAACAGGCGACGCAGGCTATATCGATGAGAACGGCTACGTATTCGTCATGGCCAGAACAGATGACGTGATCAACGTTGCCGGCCACAGATTATCAACAGGGGCGATGGAAGAAGTGCTATCAAATCATCCCGATGTTGCTGAGTGCGCTGTCATGGGCGTAACAGACGAATTAAAAGGCCAACTTCCTGTTGGTCTGGTCATACTCAATTCCGGCGAAACGAAGAGCCATGAGGATATTCGGGACGAGCTTATCTTGAAAGTTCGTCAGGACATCGGACCGGTCGCGGCGTTCAAGTCCGTGGCTATTGTTGAGAAGTTACCTAAAACCCGATCGGGAAAAATATTGCGCGGCACAATGCGATCAATCGCTGATTCAAAAGAATGGAATATGCCCGCCACCATTGAAGATCCCAACGTGCTTGAAGATATAACCAAAAGCCTTAAAGAGCTTGGTTTCGCTAAGGAACAATCATGAACTCAATAGACACCCGTCTGGAAGATATGCGTGAAGCTGCACTGGCCGGTGGCGGACAGCGACGCGTTGATGCTCAGCATGCGAAGGGCAAGCTGACAGCAAGAGAACGATTGGCCGTTTTGTTTGATCCACACACATTCCGCGAATGGGACATGTTTGTTGAGCATGATTGCCATGATTTCGGCATGCAGGACAATCGTGTACCCGGTGACGGCGTCGTTATTGGGTATGGTCGAATTGACGGTCGGCTCGTCTTTGCTTTCAGCCAGGACTTTACGGTCTTAGGCGGCTCACTCTCTGCTGCCCACGCAAGAAAAATATGCAAGCTGATGGATCACGCCATGAAAATTCAGGCGCCGGTCATTGGCATCAATGATTCAGGTGGAGCACGAATTCAAGAGGGTGTGGCATCACTCGGTGGTTATGCAGATGTTTTCCAGAAAAACATTTTAGCCTCCGGTGTTATTCCGCAAATATCGTTGGTGATGGGCCCTTGTGCCGGCGGTGCCGTTTATTCGCCCGCTATGACTGACTTTATTTTTATGGTCCGTGACTCTTCGTATATGTTTGTCACAGGCCCGGAAGTGGTCAAAACCGTTACTCACGAAGAAGTCACTCAGGAAGAGTTAGGCGGTGCGAGCACGCATACGACTAAAAGCAGTGTTGCTGATGGTGCTTTTGATAACGATGTAGAAACCCTAATGCAAGTACGGCGATTTCTCCACTTCCTACCATCGAACAACAGAGAGACAGCACCCAAGCGAGACACAAGTGACAGTGCAAGCCGCGAGATACCAGCGCTCAATACGCTTATCCCTGACAACCCTAACCTGCCCTACGATATCCGCGAGCTAGTTACCCGCGTCTGTGACGAAGAGGATTTCTTCGAACTACAAGCCGACTTTGCGGCGAATATCGTAATAGGCTTTGGCCGCATGAATGGTGACACCGTAGGCTTTGTTGCGAATCAGCCCATGGTATTGGCGGGATGTCTGGACATCAACGCCAGTCGCAAAGCTGCTCGCTTCGTTCGTTTCTGCGATGCGTTTTCTATTCCCATCGTAACTTTTGTTGATGTGCCTGGATTCCTTCCTGGAACATCACAGGAATACGGTGGAATCATTAAACACGGTGCAAAGCTACTGTTCGCTTATGGTGAAGCAACTGTTCCGAAGATCACCATCATTACACGTAAAGCCTACGGCGGAGCCTATGACGTTATGGCTTCCAAGCATTTACGAGGTGATGTTAACTATGCTTACCCATCCGCTGAAATCGCGGTTATGGGGCCAAAAGGTGCGGTTGAAATTATCTTTCGAGCCGATCGTGATGACCCGGAAAGAATTGAAAAACGCACTAACGAGTACAGAGATAAATTCGCCAATCCGTTTGTTGCCAGCCGCTTGGGTTTTATTGACGATGTCATAAGACCACAAAGTACTCGCGCGCATATTTGCAGAGACTTAGATATGTTGCGTAGCAAGCAGCTCGACAATCCCTGGAAGAAACACGACAACATCCCACTGTGATTAAAAAAATACTGATCGCCAATCGTGGCGAAATAGCTTGCCGTGTCATTCGTACTGCAAAACGTTTAGGCATTGCAACCGTCGCCGTCTACTCTGATGCAGACGCTCAGGCATTGCATGTACGCCAAGCTGATGAAGCTGTCCATATTGGTGGCAATGCATCGGCAGACAGTTACCTTCGGATAGACAATATTCTCGACGCCATAAAACAAACTGGCGCTGATGCTGTGCATCCAGGCTTCGGCTTCCTATCAGAAAACTCGAAATTTGCTCAAGCGTTGGACGATGCCGGCATTGTTTTCATCGGTCCCGGTATCCGGGCAATGGAGGTGATGGGTGACAAAATTGAATCTAAAAAGCTAGCAGATTCTGCCGGTGTCAATACGGTTCCAGGGCACCCAGACGCGATGGAAAATGCCGATGAAGCTTATGAGGTGGCCAAGAAAATCGGTTGCCCTGTCATGCTCAAAGCCTCTGCCGGTGGTGGCGGAAAAGGCATGCGCGTGGCCGCATCACTTGAAGACGTTAAAGACGGCTTTATTGCTGCGCAAAATGAAGCACGTAACGCGTTTGGTGATGATCGTGTTTTTGTTGAAAAATTTATTGAACAACCGCGGCATATAGAGATTCAGTTAATCGCAGACACTCACGGTAACTCCGTCTATTTAGGCGAACGTGAATGTTCAATTCAACGGCGACATCAAAAAGTCATTGAAGAAGCGCCGTCCTCTTTTATCAGTGAAGCGACACGTAAAGCCATGGGCGAACAAGCTGTGGCTTTGGGTGCTGCGGTCGACTACAAATCTGCCGGAACTGTCGAATTCATCGTCGATGCTCAAGAAAATTTTTACTTTCTTGAAATGAACACCCGGCTACAAGTTGAACATCCTGTCACTGAGTGTATTACCGGATACGATCTTGTCGAACTGATGATCCGTGTTGCTGAAGGACAGAAGCTTCCTATGCAGCAATCTGATGTTTCCATCAACGGTTGGTCGTTTGAAGCACGAGTCTACGCAGAAGATGCCGACCGAGGGTTTCTACCCTCTACCGGACGCGTTACCCATTATTCACCGCCTACGACCCTGGTGAACGACAACGGCGCGTATACACGTGTCGATACAGGTATTGATGCGGGTGGTGAAATATCCATGTTCTACGATCCCATGATTGCAAAGCTGGTCACTTGGGCTCCGACTCGCGAAGAAGCCATCGAGCATATGCAAACAGCTATCGATGCCTACCGAATCCGGGGTGTGCAGAGCAATCTGCCCTTCCTATCGGCGTTATTCGCTCATCCGGCATTAAAGGCCGGTGATTTAACCACGCGATTTATCGAAGATCATTTCCCGGACGGCTTCAACAGTGCCGAGTATGAAGGCGAAGCTTTTGAAGCACTACCGCTGGTGGCCGCCTGGATTGAATGGCGCTCTCGCCTGCGCGATCGAAATGTTGCCGATGTACCAGCAGTCACGACATCGTCTGTCATGGCAGCTGTGGGACACTCACAGGCACAAATTCGGGAAGGCGCGGACACCGACACGATAGAAGAGTCCCTTTTCGTTTTTGAAGGAGACAATCAACTTGAAATAGAGCTGAACGTACTCGTAGGCATGGAGTCGGACTGGGAGCCGGGAGAATGGTTGTTCAGAGGTAACCTGGACGGTGTTGATATTACTGTCGGAGTTGAACGAATCGGTAACTGGTGGAGACTAAGTCAAGGCGGGTCAGTTAGGGATTTTCTGGTTGTTGATCCTCATGTGGCCGCGGTGATGCATCACATGCCGGTGAAAGAGTCACAGGATCTATCCAAGTACCTACTCTCTCCTATGCCGGGACTGCTCATGAAGGTCTTGGTCAACGAAGGTGACAAAGTAACCGCTGGACAGGATTTGGCTGTGATTGAAGCAATGAAAATGGAAAACACATTAACTGCCAGCGTCGACGGGACTGTTTCAAAGGTTGCTGCGAGTGTTGGTGACAGTCTGGCAGTGGATGCCGTGATCATCGAATTCGAGTAAATCCTATGATCGGTAATCTCAACCACGTAGCTCTAGTCGTAGACGATCTCGATGCTGCTGTGGACAACTGGCAAAACATGTTAGGCGCAACGGTATCAGAGCCTCAGCCCTTGCCCGAACACGGTGTCACCGTTGTATTTATTGACCTGCCCAACACACGAATAGAACTGCTCGAACCACTAGGCGATGGCTCTCCGGTCAGTCGCTTTTTAGAAAAACATACCGGCGGTGGTATGCACCATATCTGCCTCGAGGTCACTGACATTATCGCAGCCAGAGATGAGCTCATTGAAAAAGGCGCTCGTATTCTAGGTAATGGAGAGCCGAAAATCGGCGCGCATGGTAACCCGGTTATTTTCATGCACCCAAGTAACTTTCACGGCACTCTTATTGAACTAGAAGAGGTCCAAGCGTCGTAAAACCCCTCTATGACTATATTTTTTATATGCGCAGCGTTACTCGTTGTCCTCTGCCTGGTGTGGCTACTACTAGGACTCTTTCGAAAACGCGATGACGCAACCGATCAAGAGGCGGTCAATATTACGCTGGCCCGCGAGAGAGGTGAAATTCTCAAAGCCGCGTTGGCCGATGGGTCAATCGATCAAGCCACCTATGACTACGAAAGGCAACAACTCGATTACGATCTTGCTGCCGATTTAGTGCCCGATAACAAGCAACGTTCCATCAAAGGCAGCGGGCATGTCAGTGCTGCCGTTATAGTTGCCATTTTCGTCCCTATTGCATCGGGAGCGCTTTACCTCAAACTAGGTAATCCTGCAGCCATCACGCAGGACGTCAATACAGCCCAACAAGCTGCTAACTCGGGCAACACAACTTCCGCTGCCGGGTCCAACAATGCCCAACTACCCGGCCCGTTGGCCGATCTACTACCTCAACTTGAACAGCGACTACAAGACAATCCGGATGATGTTCAAGGGTGGCGACTGTTAGGTCGTAGTTATTTATCGCTGCAAAACTACCCCAAAGCTCGAGAAGCACTGGAAAAAGCGCGGGCATTAGATGAGACAAACGTAGACACGCTTACGCAGCTTGCTGAATCGATTGCAATGTCTAAGGGTGGAGACCTTTCCGGTGAAGCTATGGATCTGTTAGACCAATCCATATCGTTAAACCCGCAACACGAACATACGCTGTGGCTGCGTTCGATTGGCAAACAACAGGCTGGAGATCATCAAGAAGCATTGCTAGGTTTCAATTTCCTGATGGGACTTGCCCAAGGTAACGATGACGCTATTGCTACCATCGATCAAATGCGCAGCCGCTCTATTCAAGCCTTGGGAGCTAACTCAGTTCGACAAGCAAACCAAAGTCAAATGGACTCAAGCGAAGAGACACCGGCGTCAACCGATACACCGGCACCTGGTATTTCTGTCACGGTATCGTTAAGTGAGGAAGCTGCGGACGCGGCCAGTGCCAACCAAGCGGTGTTTATCTACGCAACCGCGACTAACGGGCCACCGATGCCTCTCGCGGTCAGTCGACGCACTGTGGGTGAACTTCCGTTGTCAGTTGTGCTGGATGATTCGATGGCAATGATTCCCAACATGAAACTGTCTTCATTTGATGAGGTGACAATCGGTGCCAGAATATCTATGTCAGGCAACCCTATCGCTCAAAGCGGAGACTGGTTCGTCGAATCAGATAGCATCAATATCGAAGATACTGACACGATCTCACTGACAATAGATCAAGTCACTCCGTGAGGCAGACAACGCACCTGCTAGAAAACAGCTGACACTATGCGCGGCATCCTTTTCATGTTGGTTGCCATACTGTTGCTAAGTTGTATGGATGCGCTGGCCAAGTGGTTAATGACCACCCACGATGTGTCTGCAATTCAAATATTGGCCATCAGAAGCATCATTATCGTGCCTCTGATGTTGGTCATTTTTAGTGTGCGCAACGAAGCCTCCGTTTTAAAACCAAAGCGCTTAAATCTCCATATCTGGCGAGGTTGCATCGGGTTCATCTCGCCTTTGGCTTTCTTTCTGGGTATAAAACACATACCGCTAACAGACGCCATTGTCTTATTCTTCTCATCGATTTTTATCGTCACCATTCTCTCCGTATTCGTTTTAAAGGAGAAAGTGGGTGTACACCGCTGGGCATCAATCTGTGTAGGCTTTATCGGTGTGTTGATTGTCGCAACGCCAGAAGGTGGGGGTCAGCTGAAGGGATATCTGCTTGTTCTTCTGGGTAGCGCCACCTACTCCGTGCTGTTTGTCAGCAGCCGCTATTTGTCATCCACGGAAAGTGTTGCGTCGATGGTATTTAGCTATAACGCCTGTGTTGGTGTCATAGCAATGATGTTGCTTCCGTGGTTTTGGCAGAACGTAAACCTGACTCAGTCGCTGTGGTTAGTCGCTTTATCGTTGTTAGCGGTTGCAGGACACTATTGCATCACAATGGCATTCGCATCGTCAGAAGCATCATTGGTGGCACCGTTCGAATATTCCGGGATTCTCTGGGGAATTGCGTTCGACTACTACGTTTGGCACACGCTACCCGCCTACTCCACCCTGGGTGGGGCCACTATTATCATTGCCAGTGGCCTCTATATCGTTCATAGAGAACGAGTGCGAGGTCAAGCTGTCAACACCAGCTGACCTCGCCTATTCATCTCAAGTAAGAATCAACCCCGAAGGTCGTCAAAAAACTTTTTAACGCCGCCTAACCAGCTGTGCGCTTGGGGACTGTGCTTTTTCGCATTGTCGCCACTGATAGTTTCATGAAACTGCATTAAGAGATCGCGTTGCGAACTGCTCAAATTAACCGGTGTTTCTATTCGTACCTTGGCCATTAAGTCACCCACCGACCCGCCGCGCACAGGCTTTACACCCTTGCCACGTAAACGGAAAGTTTTTTCAGTTTGCGTACCTGCCGGAATTTTAAGCTTCACACGTCCATCGAGGGTGGGAACTTCCAACTCACCACCGACAGCTGCTGTCGCGAAATTGATGGGCACTGTACACAGTAAATCTGCACCATCCCTTTGGAAAATAGGATGTGACTTAACCACAATAGCGACATAGAGATCACCTGCTGGACCACCACTATCGCTCGCTTCACCCTCGCCAGACAAACGGATCTTGTCCCCGGTATCAACACCCGCAGGGATTTTTACGGACAGAGTTTTCTCTTTTTGCGTTCGACCCTGACCACGGCAATTAGGACATGGGTCAGTAATTACCTTACCTTTGCCGCGACACGCAGGACACGTTTGTTGGACAGAGAAGAAGCCTTGCTGCATACGTACTTGGCCCACGCCATGACACGTTGAACAGGTTGATGGAGTCGTACCACGCTTGGCACCACTGCCATCACACACTTCACAGCTGACTGTATTGGGAATTTTTATTTCAGTTGATGTTCCGGCAACGGCCTCTTCAAGACTGACTTCAAGGTTGTATTGCAAGTCGTCACCGCGGTAGACACGAGGACCACCGCCGCCTCTACGACCACCACCAAAGATGTCGCCAAAGACATCACCGAAAATATCATTGATATCAGCGCCGCCGCCAAATCCGCCACCACCAGGCTGATTATTTACTCCGGCATGACCAAATTGATCGTATGCAGCGCGCTTCTCTTTGCTTTTGAGAATTTCGAACGCCTCTTTGGCTTCCTTAAATTTCTCTTCAGCTTCTTTGTCATCCGGATTTCTGTCGGGATGATATTTCATGGCAAGGCGTCGATAGGCCTTTTTCAGCTCTGCTTCGGATACGTCCTTCGACACACCCAGTACTTCGTAATAATCTCTTTGCGACATGCTCTATCGACCTGATGTGCTTACACACTAGAAGTTGTTCGAACAACCCTGAATACAATTTAAACGTAAAAAAGCCGAAGAGCTTAACCTCGATAAAACAGACTAAAACCCGCTCTACCAAAAGCCAAACTCTCCGACCTTCCCTAAACCATCTGTTTACTTAGATGGTGAAACTAAGATGCTTTATCTTGTTTATCGTCTTTGACTTCTTCGAACTCTGCGTCGACGGCATCGTCTACTGATGCATCGCCACCGGGCCCTTCACCTTCAGGACCTCCTTCCGCAGCATTCTGAGCTGCATAAGCACGCTCAGCAAGTTTGCCAGCGACTTCTCCCAGGGCTGCCAACTTCTCGTCGATCGCAGATTCGTCTTCGCCAGGCAATACTTCGCGTAGTTCTGCAATCTTCGCTTCGATATCTTCCTTCTCACCATCACCTAGCTGGTCGGCCAGATCAGTGATAGATTTTTCAGCGGCATGTATTAACTGCTCACCTTGGTTACGCTTGTCAATTAGGCCACGTAGTTTGGCATCTTCAGCAGCGTGCTCTTCAGCATCACGAACCATCTTTTGAATTTCTTCATCGGATAGTCCACTAGATGCTTTGATAACAACCGACTGCTGTTTACCCGTTGCTTTATCTTGCGCAGATACATTCATGATGCCGTTCGCATCGATATCAAAGATAACTTCGATCTGTGGCACTCCACGTGGTGCTGGTGGAATATCAGCCAAATCGAAACGACCCAGTGATTTGTTCGTGCTGGCAATTTCACGCTCACCTTGCAATACGTGAACAGTCACTGCAGTCTGATTATCGTCAGCGGTTGAGAACACTTGCTGCGCCTTTGTAGGAACGGTTGTGTTCTTGTCTATAAGCTTAGTCATGACGCCGCCCAGAGTTTCAATACCCAGAGACAGTGGCGTGACGTCTAACAACAGAACATCCTTAACCTGACCACCCAATACACCACCCTGGATAGCAGCACCGACTGCAACTGCCTCATCAGGGTTGACGTCTTTGCGAGGTTCTTTGCCGAAGAAGTCCTTAACAACTTCTTGTACTTTAGGCATACGAGTCTGGCCACCAACCATGATGACATCTTGAATTTCTGACGCGCTTAAACCTGCATCTTTCAAGGCAATTTTGCAAGGCTCTACAGTACGCTGAACCAGATCTTCTACTAAGGATTCGAGCTTGGCACGAGTCACTTTAATGTTCAGGTGCTTAGGGCCTGTTGAATCAGCCGTGATGTATGGCAGGTTCACATCTGTTTGCTGTGTGCTGGACAATTCAATCTTTGCCTTTTCTGCCGCTTCTTTTAGACGCTGCAGAGCAAGGGGATCGCTCGCTAGATCGATACCGGATTCTTTCTTGAATTCTTCCGAGAGGTATTCGATGAGACGGTTGTCAAAATCTTCACCACCCAGGAATGTATCGCCGTTCGTCGACAACACTTCAAACTGGTGCTCGCCGTCTACTTCAGCAATTTCGATGATTGAGATATCAAACGTACCACCGCCCAAGTCATAGACCGCAACTGTTTTGTTACCACGTTGCTTGTCCATGCCGTAAGCCAGTGCTGCAGCGGTCGGCTCGTTGATGATTCGCTTAACTTCCAAACCTGCAATTCGTCCAGCGTCTTTCGTTGCTTGGCGTTGTGAATCGTTGAAGTAGGCAGGAACAGTGATAACCGCTTCGGTTACCGTGTCGCCAAGATACTCTTCAGCAGTCTGCTTCATTTTCATAAGAATACGTGCAGCTACCTCAGGAGGCGCCATCCCTTTACCCGCACCTTCAACCCATGCGTCGCCGTTGTCAGCGCGAATGATTTTGTATGGAACGAGTTCGATGTCCTTCTGGACGGCCTCTTCTTCAAAGCGACGACCGATAAGGCGCTTTACAGCGTACAGGGTGTTTTTAGGGTTTGTGACAGCTTGGCGCTTCGCAGGCTGGCCTACGATAACTTCGCCGTCGTCAGCAAATGCAACGATGGAGGGCGTCGTACGATCGCCTTCTGCATTTTCGATAACGCGGGGCTTGCCCCCTTCCATAACCGCGACACACGAATTCGTCGTGCCGAGATCGATTCCGATAATGGTACCCATGATAGAAAATCCTTAACCTAATTTATTAAATGAAATCCAGAACCCTCTTAAGAGGCATTCCGTTCGTTGCATAGATGATGTGGTGGTCACTTGAACTTTCAAGGGGTTACTTAGCGACCATGACCAGTGCCGGACGGACCAAGCGTTCATTGAGTGTGTAACCTTTCTGCATAACACCTGTCACCGTGTTTGCCGGAACACCCTCGACCTCCTGCATGGACATCGCCTGATGGAACTCAGGGTCGAATTTCTCGTCTACAGGATTTACTTCAAGAATATTATTTTTTTCAAACACTTGAGTGAGCATTTTAACGGTCAAATCTGCTCCCTCAATAATCGATTTTGAGTCAGCTTCTGGGGCTTGCGCCGCTGCTAGACCCATCTCAAGGCTGTCTTTAACCGGAAGCAAGTCGCCGACAATACCTTCTAATGCAAACTTTCGTGCCTTAGATACATCGTTTTGTGCACGTTTGCGCTGATTTTCCATCTCCGCCTGCAATCTCAACAAGCGATCCCAGTGTTCAGCGGCTTTTGCCTCGGCTTCAGCCAACTGGCTACGCAGTTGCTCAAGCTCATCGGGGGCTTCAGCCTCGTCACCCATGCGCTTGTCACCGAAATCGAGAGGATCTGCGTCGTCGCCCTGCGCCTTCGCTCTGGCAGCGGCAAGCTGATCTTCGGGTAGTTCATCAGCAACAGGCTCCGCAGCATCTGCTGATTCTGCATTGGCTGCTTCAACACCCTCTGCCTGTGTGTCTTCAACGGCATCCTCGGCCGCTTTGTCAGACGCTTCTTTATTGTCTGGCATCATCAGTAAAAACTCGCTTAGGAAAAATGGAAATCGGTTGGCCGGAATATAAGCAAAATCGACTTACAAACGCCAAGTTACGGTGCTAAAAACGTGCCGCCGCGCGAATATGGGATCTAACTACGAAGATTCAAGGCCGCACTCAATAATTTTGAAGTGACATCGACAACAGGAATGACCTGAGCGTATGACATGCGCTTTGGACCCACTACACCAAGCACTCCGAGGAGCTTGCCGTTGATCTCGTAGGGCGCTGTAACCACGCTACATTCACCCAGCGCGTCATAGCCAGACTCCCGCCCAATGAAGATCTGAACGCCCTCTGCAGAGACGGATCGCTCAAGCAAATGAAATATATCTCTTTTTTGAGAAAACGCATCAAAGAGGTCTCTCAGCTTGCTGACATCACCCAAATCGGCGTGGTCCATGAGGTTAGTTTCACCCGCTAGTACCATACTGTCAGCCGCTTCGTCGGCTTCATCCGGCCCGAAGGCCTGCCCCGCAACATCAATCATGCGTTGCATGGAATTCCCCATATCTTCGCGAGTTCGCTCTAAGTCTTTGCGCAATCGATCCCGGACTTCGACCAGCGGCCGACCCAGGTATTCAGCGTTCAGCTCACGGGCGAATTCTGAGAGTTCCTCTTTGGTGTAATCGCGCTCGACGTGAATAATGCGGTTTTGCACCTCACTGTCACTGATAATTAGAATGACCAACACCCGCCTGTCAGAAAGAGGCAGAAACTCTACTTGCTGGAGCGGTTTCTCCTCGCGGCGAGGTACCGTAACCATGCCAGCCATCTTGGTAAATCCTGACAGGTAGTTGGATGCAACTTTGACCAGCGCCTGGTCGTTTAAGGATGGATCGAGTAAGGCGCGAATGTGATCGACGGTGTTCTCGTCAGGCTGACGAACTTCTAGAAGGTTATCCACAAATACTCTGAAGGCGGCCGAAGTCGGCACCCTGCCAGCTGAAGTATGCGGCGACTTAAGCAAGCCCATGTGTTCCAGATCACCCATGACATTGCGGACCGATGCGGCGCTAATGTCAATGCCCGGCAAACGCGACAGGGTCCTTGAACCGACAGGGGTACCTTCTTCTATGTAGTGATCAACAAGCAGCTTTAGAATGTGCTGCTCGCGCTCGGTGAACTCGTACACCGGATTATTTGTCATTGAATTCGTCTCTTTTGACAAACCTATTGGCACGTTACGCGAAGTTCGTTGGCGATTGGTAACTACTATTATTCATCAAAAATCGGCCGACAAGGATAAACTAAGGCCCTTCTAGCTTTCGATCAAGCGTTTAATACAAACAATGCCTCGCAAAACGACAAGATCAGTTCAAATCGGCTCAGTCACTATTGGTGGAGCCGCGCCTATTGTGGTCCAGTCGATGACTAACACCGACACAGAGGATGCCATACGAACGGCAGCTCAGGTTGCGGATTTGGCAAGAGCCGGCTCAGAATTGGTACGGATCACTGTCAACACGGAAGCTGCAGCCAATGCGGTTCCAGAAATCCGGGATCGACTGCTCAGCATGGGAGTCGACGTCCCTTTGGTTGGGGATTTTCATTTTAACGGGCACAAGCTTTTAGCCGCAGTACCCGACTGCGCGACTGCACTGGCAAAGTATCGGATAAATCCGGGCAACGTTGGTCGAGGTGCCAAACGGGATGAGCAATTTGCGCAGATGATCGAGATTGCTGCAAAGAACGACAAGCCGGTTCGGATCGGAGCAAATTGGGGCAGCCTTGATCAAGAATTATTGGCCAAACTGCTCGACGACAACGCGGCACTAGCAAACCCGAAGCCTTTGGAGCAAATTAACCGCGAGGCAGTCATTAAGTCCGCGCTCGATAGCGCTGAACGCGCTGTCGAACTAGGCCTTCCACGAGACAAAATTATCTTGTCCTGCAAAATGAGTCGGGTCCAAGATTTGATCGATGTTTACCAGACACTTGCATCACGTACCGACTTCGCTTTGCATCTGGGTTTAACTGAAGCGGGTATGGGGTCAAAAGGCATTGTTGCGTCCACCGCCGCACTGTCTGTGCTGATGCAGCAAGGCATTGGCGACACCATCCGAATCTCATTAACGCCGGAACCCGGTGGCGACCGAACAAACGAGGTTGTGGTGGCCCAAGAAATCCTACAAACCATGGGGCTGCGTTCATTCACCCCGATGGTGACAGCATGCCCGGGCTGTGGCCGGACCAGCAGCACATACTTTCAGGAGCTTGCGAGTCGCATCCAAACTTACCTACGCGACAGCATGCCGGCTTGGAAAGACAAACACCCAGGCGTTGAGGATATGTCTGTCGCAGTCATGGGTTGTGTGGTCAATGGACCCGGTGAGAGCAAGCATGCCAACATTGGCATCAGTTTGCCCGGCACTGGCGAGCGTCCTATTGCTCCTGTCTATATCGATGGTGAAAAAGCCATGACACTAAAAGGCGATCATATTGCCGAGGAGTTTCAGAGCATCGTTCATCAGTACGTCGAGTCACATTACAGCGCATAACAACGACCGCAGCTTAAAAAAAGCGGTGAAACACTAATGCACAAACCGTGGGATCAATTTCCTACTGTGCAAGACCCACTGCTGCGCAATAAGTCTGCCCCGCATCGCGACGTATTATCCGCCCAGCAGACAACAGCTGTTCCACTATCCATTGTGGGTGCCGGTCTGGCGGGTTGTTGGCTGGCTCGAATTCTCGCCGAAAAAGGCGTGCGGGTGTGCCTCTACGAGAAGAATAAACAGGTCGCTTTAGAGGCATCTGGGAATCCTGCTGGAATCGTTAAACCTTTTGTTACGCGTAGCCCCAGCAGCGGTATGGCATTCCACTGTCTGGCTCATGAATTTCTGCTAGACCGGCTTGCAAAATTTGACCTTGAATCTGCATGCGGATTTAGACGCTGCGGAGTACTGCAACTAGTGCACTCGAAGTATCCGCACAGTCAGTATTATTCGTGCCTTACAGAAGAAGCTAGCACGCGTTTCGCCGGTATCAGCACCAACAGCTCGTCTCTACTATTTGAAAACGGAGGGTGGTTGAACCCGAATGCACTGTGCAATGCCTTAGTACAGCATCCTCTGATAACACTACAAATCGGCTTTGAATTGACAGGCATTGAGGGCTCATCGGATGAGAAAAATCACCGACTTTTATTTGCCGATAAAGATAGCGTTTGTTCATATCACACTGTTTTCACTGTCGGTTCTGCCATTCAGTTTTTACCAGGCATTGAAAATATTCCCTTAACGCCTGCTAGAGGACAACTTAGCTATTTCGAATTTAAAGATAGTTCCAACCCACTGAACTGCGTTGTCAATGGGAAGCACTATGCGATACCCACAGAGGAAGGTGTTTATGTAGGCGCAACGTTTGATCGCGAGCATACCCATACAGACGTCACCGAACAGGATCACCTGTCAAATTTGAACGGACTAAAACATCTGCTACCCGATTTAAAAATCCGCGAACCGGCCGTTAAAGGATACGCTGCGCTTAGAGCCACGACACCCGATAGGTTACCGTTGCTAGGCCCAGTGCCTGATTTCACACTCGCACGTGAAATTTATGGTGATATCAGGCATGGCAGGTCACTTGATAATTACGCACCGCTGCCCTGTCAAAACGGGTTATACATGCTTGGCGGGCTGGGTTCTCGTGGAATTGTGACAGCGCCCCTTTGCGCCCACTTGTTATCGAATTATCTCTTGGGCACTATTGAGGAAATACCTGACTCAGATGGGCTTAACCTGGGAAAAGCGACCCGTGAAAATTTCGGTCTTAACGATTGGGCTCCTTTACTGAACCCAGCCCGCTTTCTCATTCGACAGCTGAAACGCAGTCAGCCTTAGATTTGAGCGCTGAATGTTAAGTATTGGCCATCGCTGATGGTGTCCCCGCTATAATAGATTCCAACACTTTTTGCTTGTGATATCACTATGAGTGCAGCATCGTCAGGGACCACAGACGCTTCTTCGACCGGCTCTACGCAAAAAAACGTCGACCTTGACCATGTATTCAGCCCACCCACCAGAGACGAGTGGTTAACACAAGCTCTAGCCGGTCTTCCCAATCACGACACGCTAGATTCCCTTTCACGTAAAACCCTCGACGATCTCAGCATTGCCGTCTTATATGACACGGCACCTGAAAACGCCTATGTGCATCTTGGCCAACATTCAGGGACAGCAGGCTCGTGGGATAACCGTCTTCGAATAGCCGGCTTGGACGACTCCACCGCAAACAAAAAAATGCTGGGGGGCTTGGAAAAAGGTAATTCTTCCGTCGAGTTGCACGTTGATCAAAACACTAAACTAACTAACATACTCAGCGGGGTCAGACTTGATATATTGCCGCTAAGTTTGCGTTGCGGCAATCACTACCAATCAATTGCAGAGCAACTTCACAGTTACATCAACGATGAATCTATCAACACAGAGACTCTAACCCTCTCGTTAAACGTTGATCCTATCGGAGATTGGTTGAACGGCACGTCTGATGTAGAACCTGCTCAGGGCCCACTGAGTGAAATGGCGAGCTTTGCGGTAGAACAACGTCAAATACTGCCACAGGTTCAGTCGGTTCTAGTGGACACAACCGTACACCACAATGCCGGGGCCACCACTAAACAAGAACTGATTGCAGCCCTGATGAGTGCAACACTCTATCTTGAGGCTTTATTAAATGAAGGCATGAGCCTTGATCAGGCAAGTCAAACGATAAGCTTCCAGTTTGCCTGCGACGCGGATGTACTCATGGGCATTGTCAAAATAAGATGCTTTTGTAATTTGTGGCGTCATTTACTCACAGAGTTTTCCAAAGCTCATAACACCACTATTTCTAACAACAATCTGCAACCACGCATTGTGGTCGAGACCTCCCAACGCTACTTATCAACCGTTGACCACTGGAATAATCACCTAAGAAACATCGCCGCCTGTTCAGCTGCCGCCTTAAGCAGCGTTCAAACTGTTCTGGTTCATCCTCACGATCAAGTCGGTGCTTGGCAGGCAGAGTCTGATACCAGTTTGGGCGAACGCATAGCGCGTAATTTACCGATTATTTTAGATAGAGAGTGCGGCCTCACTCAAGTCACAGACCCTATGGCTGGCTCATATGCCATCGATACATTAACCGAACAACTCAGTCACTCGACATGGGATGCTTTGAAAGAATTCGACAGTGCCGAACATTGGGTAAAAGCCCTGATGGATGGACAGTGGCAACAGTGGCTCACTGAAAGTCATGAAAACCGTACAGCCCGATTGAAAAGCAATGACGAGATAATGGTCGGAATAAATCGATATCAGCCCAGCGAAAATAATTCTTGCGCAGACAATACTGTTTTATCGACTCACTCAACTGCACGCTTACAGCCCGTGCGTGATGCTGAAGTATTTGAAGGAGCCGCACAATGAGCCAGTCAACCTTCAGATTTTCCAACACCAGCCACCCTGCCAACTCTGCAACAAGACAGGCAGATACTGAAGGCGGTCTATTCAGAACACCTGAAGGCATTGGGCTTAAACGTCATTACACAGCGAACGATAGAACATCGTCCGGCTATGAGAAAGACTTTCCGGGTTTCGCGCCGTATACACGCGGCCCCTACCCGACCATGTACGTTTCACGGCCTTGGACGGTAAGGCAATACGCAGGCTTCTCAACGGCTGAAGACAGTAATGCATTTTATAAGCGCAATTTAGCAGCGGGACAAAAAGGGCTTTCGATTGCGTTCGATTTACCCACGCACCGCGGTTATGACTCAGACCACCCTCGGGTAACCAGCGATGTGGGCATGGCAGGTGTCGCCATTGACTCCATACTGGATATGGAAATTTTGTTCGATCAAATACCGTTGGACAAAATGAGCGTTTCTATGACGATGAACGGTGCAGTACTTCCGATATTGTCGCTCTATATTCTTGCTGCTGAAGAGCAAGGGGTCTCTCCGGAGAAACTAACCGGAACTATTCAAAACGACATTTTGAAAGAGTTCATGGTTCGCAATACGTACATCTATCCCCCTGCCCCTTCAATGAAAATTATCGCTGATATTTTTGCATTTACGTCCAAGCAAATGCCTAAATTTAATAGCATTAGTATTTCGGGGTACCACATGCAGGAAGCCGGTGCGACTGCCGATCTTGAACTGGCGTATACACTGGCCGATGGCGTTGAATATTTACGTACTGGTATTGCTGCAGGAATGGATGTTGATAGTTTCGCCCCTCGTTTATCGTTCTTCTGGGCGATTGGCATGAATCACTACATGGAAGTAGCAAAGCTGCGTGCAGCTAGGTTGTTGTGGGCCAAACTGGTTAAACAGTTCAATCCTAAAAACCCGCGCTCTCTGAGTTTACGAACGCATTGCCAAACCTCCGGATGGAGTTTGACCGCACAAGATGTTTATAACAACGTCACTAGAACCGGCATAGAGGCGATGGCAGCAGTGGCGGGTCATACACAATCACTGCACACAAATGCATTCGATGAAGCTCTTGCACTGCCCACTGATTTTTCAGCACGCATAGCAAGAAATACTCAACTATTCATGCAACATGAAAGCGGCCTATGCAATACCGTCGACCCGTGGGGTGGTAGCCACTTCATGGAAACACTCACCCGAGAGCTTGCGCAAAAAGCGTGGGCTCACATTCAGGAAGTCGAAGACAAAGGCGGGATGGCTAAAGCGATTGAAGCGGGTATCCCGAAACTTCGTATCGAGGAAGCTGCTGCTCGCACACAGGCAAAGATTGATGCCGGTCAACAAACAGTGGTCGGTGTTAACGAGCTGATACTTGAAGACGAAACTCCTGTTGATGTACTGAAAGTCGACAACGCAAAAGTTCGTGAACAGCAACTCGAACGTCTGCATCGTGTACGTCGGGATAGAGATCCAAAAGCCCATGAAAAAGCGATCAACGCGCTATCCCGGGCGGCTAAGGAAGATTCAGGGAATTTGTTAGCGTTAGCAGTCGATGCGGCTCGCGCACGCGCAACGGTTGGCGAGATCTCCGATGCGATGGAGAGCGCCTTTGGCAGGCATACTGCAAGAATTCAGTCCATTCAAGGAGTCTACCTTCACGCCATGTCTGAAAGCGATCAACTCCCTCTTATCGAGAAACGCGTTAATCACTTCATGCAATGTGAAGGACGCAGACCCCGAATCCTCATTGCTAAGATGGGCCAAGATGGTCACGATCGAGGCCAAAAAGTGATTGCAACAGCCTTTGCCGACCTTGGCTTTGATGTCGACATAGGACCGCTGTTTCAAACACCTGAGGAAGTTGCGCGACAGGCTGTCGACAATGATGTTCACATCGTTGGTGCGAGTTCCCTGGCCGCAGGCCATTTAACACTGGTGCCGGAACTCAAAGCAGCTCTGGCTAAAATCGGCGGCGGAGATATTCAAATTGTCGTGGGTGGTGTCATTCCGCCGCAAGACGTCCCTGCTCTGCTTGACGCAGGAGCCGCTGCGGTGTTTCCCCCGGGCACGGTCATCGCCGATGCAGCGACACAACTGCTGGATACACTCATTACGCTCTTGGGTCATGATTCGACGCAGTCTTCGGACCAGGCATAATCATGGCTCGACAGCAGCTTAGTAGTGAAGAGCTCGCCTACGGCGTGTTAGCGCGTGAGCGCAGCATGCTGTCGCGTGCCATTACATTCACTGAATCAACGCTGCCCGCTCATAAAAAGCTGGCGCAGGAAACATTGCAACAGCTACTACCGCGCACCGGCAAAGCCATTAGAGTGGGTATCAGCGGAGTTCCCGGCGTCGGCAAAAGTACTTTCATAGAAAACCTGGGCTTACGCTTAATTGAACAAGGCCACCGTGTTGCTGTACTTGCCATAGACCCTAGCAGCCAGCGCAGCGGTGGCAGCATTTTAGGCGATAAGACTCGAATGGCCGCGTTGTCATTG
Organism: Granulosicoccus sp.; assembly: GCA_020627685.1. Classification (GTDB taxonomy): domain Bacteria; phylum Pseudomonadota; class Gammaproteobacteria; order Granulosicoccales; family Granulosicoccaceae; genus Granulosicoccus. The sequence continues at coordinate 190,966 of JAHDGK010000002.1, forward strand.
AACGAGAACGCCTATATTCGCCCGTCCCCTACCAGTGGACATTTAGGCGGTGTTACCCGCGTTACGCGCGAATCATTATTGCTCTGTGAGGCTGCAGGTTTTGACGTCATCCTTGTGGAAACAGTCGGTGTCGGTCAATCCGAGACAGTCGTGTCCGAGATGGTCGATTGCTACTTGGTTTTGATGCTGCCGGGTGCCGGCGACGAGCTTCAAGGTATTAAAAAAGGGGTTTTAGAGCTTGCCGATATTATTGCGGTTAACAAGGCTGATGGTGCCGGTAAAACAGAAGCTCAACATGCGAAGGCCGCGTACCAAAGAGCCTTATCGATTCTTCAGCACGGTAGCAGCTGGAAACCCATAGCGTTAAGTTGTAGTGCTATGACCGGGGACGGTTTGGACGAACTATGGCAGCAGGTTCGAAACCATCGTCGCCAAATGATTGATACCGGCGAACTTGTCGCTCGCCGCGAAAATCAAAGACTCAGCTGGATGTGGTCGATGGTGGAACAGCAAATTCTTGCATCACTCAGAGACAACAGCGACATGAAGGCTCTTCTTAAGCAAACCGAGAGCGCTGTAAGAGAACAGACACTGACTGCACCGCAAGGTGCTAATGCACTGTTGGAGGCGTGGATTCAGTTGCGCCTTCAGGACGTTCCTGAACAAGCACCCAAGGCGCTGTAACAACACACCAGAAGTCTGGCTCCCGTGCGGTCCAGTCACGGGCGTTATCATCGCTGGCTCTGCTAACCGTGCCCTGATCAATCCACGCCTGTAGAGAGACTGTGTCATCTTCAGCCAACACGGCAGCCGCGTCGATTAAATCAACCTCCGGGCCAACTCGTATAACAACACCACGAGCAAAATGCTTAACCAGCTCTGCCCAACTAATTACCGCGGTTTCATGATTCAGGCGTGTGTGAAGATCCACGCCATCGTCGTTTTCGTTATCTGCTGTCATTAATTCATTTGCGCTATGAATTCATTCGAGCGCGCAATAGATTGATTCATACGCTCGACTAAAATGCTGATATCACCTTCTAGCTCATCGAAGGTTGTTCGCAACGAACCCACTGCCTGTGCATTTAAGTTGTGCTTTAAGTACAGCACATTGTCGTAAAGAGATGCCAGAACTGGCTGCATGCTCGCTTCGGAATCTTTCATGCTTTTGAGCATTTCCGTGTATCGGGCCCGTGTATCACGCAGCTTTGATTCACTGTTACGCCGAAGCACAGCATCGCTATACGATTGATTTTCTTCGGCCCATTCTTCGAAAAGATCTTCGGCGACTTCTTCAACGTCGTCTATTTGTTCAGAGACCTCTTCTGCAGCATCTTTACTGTCTTCGTACTCGTCTTTGAGCTGCTCGTAGGCCTTTTTCAAATCGGTATTTTCGATGGTAACGATATTGCCAAAACGCTCTAGCGCATCTTGAAATTCTTCTTGTGCATCTTCTTGCGCATCGCGCGTTTGCTTGACGTTACTCACCAGAATATCGCGCTTGTGAATACCCACTTTTTCTAAAGTGTTGTATTTGACTGTGCTGCAGCCCGCAGACAGTATGAGTGAAGTAAACAGCACTATTTTCGAATTAAGACGCATTGCCTTTTTCAGCCAGTGATGGAATTGCGCTGATAATATCATGCACGGCGTGCAGTTCCCGCCTTCGATTTCGCGATGCACAGGTGTTACTCTATTGGCACCCCATTTAAGATTCGCCACCGCATCCTTTGGCCTATGAATATTCGCGATTCAATCCGGACGATCCCCGATTTCCCCAAACCCGGCATCCAGTTCAGAGATGTCACAACGCTGTTTGGCGATGCGCAGGCATTCCGTATAGCCATTGACCAACTGCTGCATCCGTATGCCGGCGCCAGAATTGACAAGGTTGCGGCTTTAGAGGCGCGTGGCTTCATTATGGGCGGTGCAATTGCCCACCAGCTGTCGGTTGGCTTTGTGCCTATTCGTAAGGCCGGTAAGTTGCCCGGGCCTCGTACCAGCGAGTCTTACACCTTAGAATACGGAGAAGCCACCATGGAATTGCATGACGGTGCATTGCAACCGGGTGAGCGGGTTCTTTTGGTCGATGATTTAATTGCCACAGGTGGCACGTGTGAAGCCGGTATCAAACTCATTCGGCGCAGTGGTGCAACGGTTATCGGTAGCTCTTTTATCATTGATTTGCCCGCATTAGGCGGGCGGCAGCGGATAGAAAAGCTGGACGTCCCTGTCCATGTGCTTTGCGAATTTGAAGGCGATTAACGCGGCAACGGCAGACCTTCCGAATTCACTAAACCCAATGCAACACGCCGGTCGTGATTTGCCTGCTCAATAATTTCTTTGAGCACCCATCGATCGGACGTGCCACCGGGCGTTGTGCTGCCAAGATTCAGCGCCTCATCGCCCAGATGATACAAGCCCTCAATTTTCTCGAGAGTTTTAGGCCCGATCCCTTTGATATCCAGGAGCTGCTCGCGATATTGAAACAGCCCGTGTGTGTTTCGCCAATCGACAATTCGCTGTGCTTTCTGCGGGCCTATCCCCGGTAAGGCGCGAGCAATTTCAGCCACTGAGGCCGAGTTAATGTTGATGAGGTTCTCAGCGGCTGGTATCACTCTGTTGGCAGACGCTGTACTGCACGTAAGGATAATTAGGCAGGCGAAAACACACCTAAAAATTCGTGCTGCGACGGAATTGTTAAGACTCTGCGTCCTTGCAGAATGTTTCATATCTACTCCTTGGATTGACACCTTGTGAATGTGTCAACAACCATGAGTAATATTCAAAATCTAATCAACGCAAAAGGCTAAAACCACTGACACTAAACACAGTGGCTACCTCTAGCTTACAGCGACCCCGCCACCGATAACGGAACTGGAAGCCTCGCTCTTTTTGGCGTGCTGAATAATGAGCATTAGCGCAAGCTGGACGCCAAAGATTAACGAGGCCAACCACAGATGCAATGGCTGCGCGAACATGGGCAAGTGCAGCTTATCCATGCTCATACCGATAGCAATGGTACCGAGTATAAAGACGGCTAAAGTGACACTAAGGCGCCTTAGGATGGCTGAACGCGAATGGTTAAGGACAGCTAATATCAACCAACCATTGATTAACACCAAGGGTATCGCCAGGTACTTGTGAATGTTGAAAATGATGGGCAATCTCTCAATCCACAAATGCCTGTCAGTAAATTCACTGCTTCTCGCGATGAGATCGACAGCCTCTCGCACTTGAGTGCCTAATACCAATTGAGCCAGTCCGGCGATCATCGCAACGACCATCATCGGATAAAAAAGCCGCGGAAGGTGATCGATGCGCACCTCGTCATAACTGGCTTTTGAGGCTCTCACGAGTGCCGCAATTAAAATACCCACAATGACCTGAGCCAACAGCATATGCAACGTGATCATGCCTGTGTGCAGGTTTGTAGCAACAACGACAGAACCCAGCCAGCCTTGCACACCGACCAATATGAAACTGGCAAATGCAAACCAGAATATTTTAGGCTCACTACGTCGGTAAGGCGCAGAAAAAATCAGCGTTGCTAATATGGTCAGACCAGTAAACGCCCCCAAGAGGCGGTTTAAATATTCTGTCCAGGTTTTACGCACATTGAACGTGGTCTCGGCGTATCCCCTATCAGCGTAGATTTCCTGATAATTGGACGGCAACTGAGACTCGCTGGTGGGCGGGATCCATTGTCCAAAGCACGTGGGCCAGTCCGGGCACCCCATGCCCGCACCGGTCGCGCGCACAATCCCCCCGACCAGAATTAAGGCATATATGGTAGCTATGGTGCCAAAGGCACACCACCAAAAACGGCGTTGTGTGGTCAGACTGGGCATGGGCGTTTTAGAAACAGCAAAGAGCTTTAAATGATCGGGAATACTACGCGATACGGGCTCATTGGCGTACTGGTTCTTGTTCTGATCACATGGATTTAACCTTTTTCCCGTTTCAGCCGTATGAAGCAGTAGACATTTGACATTTGTATCGATGAGAAACCTGAAAACACCCTCAGTGCCGGGTCTCGCCCAGTACCTTCTGAACGTGGGTCTAGCGCTGGGCATAATATTGCTGCCCCTGCCGACTGCCTGGGCCACCGATCAGTCAACCGCTGAGCCTACAGCGCCATTTAATGATCGAACACTTAAGTCCTGGCAGGAAAAGAGTTTTTCCGGCAATACCCACTACGAAATCGTGGAGCTGGATGGTACCCGAGTCTTGAAAGGCTCAACCGAAGGTGCTGCGTCCATTCTCTACAAAGAACAACCCGTCGATCTCAGCAAAAAGCCCATTATCAGCTGGTCTTGGAAAATCGATGGTGTGTATGACGATATCGATGAGAAAACTCGCGCGGGTGATGATTTTCCCGCCAGACTTTATGTGGTCAGTAAGACCGGAATTCTGCCATGGCAAACACTGGCGATAAACTACGTGTGGTCCTCCGAACAGGATGTCGGCGATTCATGGTCGAACCCATTCACAGAGAAAGCCAAAATGATTGTGGTTCAATCCGGGAACTCGAACGCCGGTCAGTGGGTCTCACAAACTAGAAACGTCGCCGAAGACTTCAAAAAACACTTCGGAAAAGACATTAAAAAAATTGATGGATATGCTGTCATGGTTGACGGTGACAACGCCAACAAAACGGGAACAGCCTGGTACGCAGACATTAGTTTTAGCGAAGAGTAAACGCAAAGCCGAGGAGCAACAGACAAACGCAGCAACCGTTGGGTGGATTGACCATTACGGGTGAGTCTATACTGATATCAAACAACGCGCGAAAGCCGGATTATCCAATCCGCAGTTTTCACCAGGTGATGAGCGAATTGTCGCTAGGGAGGCATGAGATGGATCGAAGACGTTTTAACTCATTGTGCACAGGCCTGATTGCAGGCGCTGTTTCCGCTCATACAAACGTGCTTGCTTCAACAACTCCCTACCCCAAGTCTCAACTGGTCTACGCTGATGGCAGCGCCGTAACGCTCAGCTCGCTGGCCGTCGGAGAGTCCTTTATTTTCAGTTACCCCTACGTCACGACACCGTGTTTCTTAGTCAGGCTACCCCAAGCCGCTCCAGCTAAAGGTGCTTGGACGGGAGGGCTCGATACCGATAAAACTGTGGTCGCATTCTCGGCCATCTGTAGCCATAAAATGTCTCACCCGGCCAAGCCGATAAGCCATATTTCCTACCGACCGAATCCTGTGACATTTTATGATTCGACAGGTCAGAAACAAACCCGGGAAGGCATCATCAGTTGCTGCTCAGAACGCAGTGTTTACGACCCCGGTAATGCCGCAACGGTCCTATCTGGTCCAGCACCAGCCCCGCTCGCAGCGATTGCACTGGAATCAGATGCCGATGGAAACGTCTTTGCCGTAGGTAGTGTAGGCGCCGATCAATACGAACGCTTTTTAAACAAGTTCGGTTTCCGCTTGGCTATGGAATACGGTGTAACCGATGTTCGAGCACGCAGCAAAGATCAAGTTGAAATCACGCTGGCAACCGAGTTTTCACATCAGCAAGTTTTATGTTGAAAGAAAACCGCGCTATCAAGCAGCTTAAAAAGCTGCCACTGCTTCAAGGCATCACAGCAGAGCTTTGGGATAAACTGACGCCTCTCATAACCTTTGACGAGGTTGCAGAAGGATGCACACTGTTTGACGCAGGCAAGCAAAGCAAAAACTTGTATGTCGTCGTTGACGGTGAACTGGGCTTGTACATGCCCTGCGCCAAATCAGGTGAAACGTTTTACCTACAGTCCCGAAAGAAAGGTGACACTGCCGGAGACTTTGCGGTTTTAAATGCCGGCGAGCACTTAGTGTCAGCGGTCGCCGTTAAAAAAACACGTGTTGCACAATTTCCAAGACAAGCGTTTGATCAACTCACGGAAATCGATTCTGACATCCTGGCTCACGTCTATGATGTAGCAGCAGACTTGTCGCGTCGGGTAACACTTGCGGGTGCGTACCTTCGCTTGTTCGGCGATGTAAGCCACACCACGATGAACAGCTTGTTAGACCAAACCTCGATACATCATTACAGAAGCGGTCAGGTATTATTCGAACAAGGGGACCCACCCGACGGACTTTACGTCGCAATATCAGGAAAGCTTGCTGTTGAGACAACAAACTCTGACGGCGTTAGACACCGCATGGGAGAAGTACAGGCACCCGAAACCGTCGGTGAACTTGCGCTTTTAGCAGACTCAAACCGCAGTGCGACCGTCACAGCTGCACGTGAATCTACCATGGCCTTTTTGAGCCGGGAAGCGTTTGACGAACTTATCGTGCCGAGAGCTGAGCTACTAATGCAGTTGTCGAAGCTTGTCGTGACACGTCACATTGCCAATGCGCGAGAAGAGACGCTTAATTCATCAGACGATAATTTTGTGGTCATCCCTTTGGATGAGAAGTTGCCGCTACGTCGATTCGTCCATCAGCTGAAAGGCAGCATGCGCGAGCTGGGCTCAACCATGTCCATCGATTCACGTAGTTTCGATACGCTTTACGGTCGCACAGGTGCCTCTCAGACCACTTTTGAAAACGCGTTTAATCCGGCTATTGCAGAATGGCTGGACGATAAAGAAAATCGCTTTGAATCGCTCGTATATGTTGCGGACAAAGACTGGAGTGCGTGGACTCAGCGCTGTGTCAATCGTGCAGATCGTATTGTGCTTGTTGCCAATGCGGGACCTGGGAACGACACCAGCGTTCGCGATATGGAGCAAAAGCTCAATGCTCTATTCGGGCAATCAAAAGTGCGGCCTCGGATAGACCTGGTCCTTTTACACTCTGCGGATACAAATCATCCCTCAGGCACCGCGCAGTGGTTAGATGTACGTCAGCTGGATGCGTACTACCACGTCAGAATGAACGATAAGATTCATTTCAATAGACTTGCACGACGCCTTCGTAACTGTGCACGCGGCTTAGTATTCAGCGGCGGCGGTGCGCGCGGCTATGTCCACTTAGGCGTACAAAAACTCATTGAAGAGCAAGCTATTGAGATTGATTACATTGGCGGCTCGAGCATGGGCGGCTTGCTGGGTGCTGCAATGGCAATGGGCCATGAATATGAAGATATCAAAGCGTTATCTTCAACGTTTGCCAGCAAGAAAGCGCTTTACGACTACACATTGCCGCTGGCATCTCTGATGGAATCTTCAAAGCTGACAAACTTTTGTAAAAGTGTTTACAAGTCTGCCCGTATCGAAGATCTGTGGATACCCTACTTCTGTATCTCGTCAAACTTGGCTGATGGTCGTGAAGTCATTCATGATCGCGGCCCCTTATGGAAAATAGTAAGAAGCACAATCTCGTTGCCCGGTATTTTCTCACCTGTACCCATGGCCAATGGCGACCTACTCATCGATGGCGCTGTACTCAATACGTTTCCTGTCGATGTGATGCTTAAACGCCTGGGCGGAAAAGGCAATATGATTGGCGTTAATGTCAGCCATATACCTGAGCAGTTTAATTACTACGATTTTGGCACTAGCCTATCGGGTTGGCAGGTTTTACTGTCACGTCTAAATCCCTTCGTTGAAAGTATTCGCATTCCCCGCATGGTAGAAACTCTATTGCGTGCAACCGATATTAAAAGTATTGAACGAATAAACGAGGCGCGTAGCTCACTTCAAATTCTGGTTGAACCTAATGTTCGTTCAATCTCGCTGATGGATTTTAAATCGTATGAAAAAATCAGTGAGCTGGGGTATGAAGAAGCCAAAGAAGTTTTTGCGCGACACGGACTTTGTGGTGCAGCCGGATGCTCTGTACCCATTCGGGTACCAGAGAAAGAAAACATCACTGTAGAGGTTGGAATACCGATTCCAGGTCACTAAGGCCTTCAGCTAATTCACGCGCACTCACAGCTTGCCGGTTTTTGATATCCGGGTTCGCCCCCTTGCTCAGCAGTAGCGCCACCATATCCCGGTTTCCTGCAGAAACGGCGTGATGGAGCGCAGTGTTGTCATATTCATCTTGTGCATTTACGTCGGTATCGGGTAACGCGAGAAGAATACCAGCCGTATTGAGATACCCGTTGTCTACCGCTCGTAACATGGGGGTATAGCGATAGACGTCTCTAATTTGAGCATCTGCACCACGCGCGAGTAACCATTGCAACAACTCTGCATTGCCTTTGGCTGCTGCAATAGTCAACGCTGTCCAACCATTGGAGCCAATCACGTTGATATCTGCACCCTCATCATACAGCCACTCAACAAGTGGTCGTTGATCACCCAGTATGGCAAACATAAAAGCGGTGCCTTGCGTGATGGTCAAATCATGAATACTGGCGCCGTCTTTCACCAAACTTTTCGCAAGCGCAAGGTCACCTTTTTTACTGGCAACCATCAGCGCAGACTTTCCATTGGACGCAGTAATTTTTAGTAGCTCAGATACATTGTGTTGGTTGCGTAGGGCCGTTAGCTGATCCACGCGATCGTTGCCGATAGCACTTATCCACTCGTTTTTTATAGCGTCAGAAAGATGCGAGCTACTTTCTTCATCAGCTAGTGTTGTTGAAGCTTCAACGTTCGAAACATTAATACTTTGAATCGATACAAGTAGAGCGAAAGCGTAGAGAGACAAGCGAAGCATGAACAAAGAAACTCAATGCAACTGCAAAGATTCAATGGTATCGGTAAACACTTTGTCCGGGTCGTAGTGTCCGGTCATGCGAATAACCGCATCGCGTCCGACGGCCTCATCCAGCAGTTGTTTAAACCCTGAGCGCATGACATCAGACAATGGGATGCGTTGCTTGTACAACACCTCGCAGTATTCATTACCGATGAAAAGGGTTAATTCGGGCTGCTCGGTCAGTAGCTTAATGGCATCGAAATGTGATGAGCTATGTCCTGTTAAAAAGAACATCGTACCTCTGCTCGGTTCAATGGGTGTAACGATATCAATACCAATCTCTATGAGAGTACCCTTTTCATGCTCGTGCAAATCGGCATCGAATTCAACAGCGTAAGGCCCTCCCCTGAGTTGTCCTTTATCCAGACAAGGCGCATCTTTCGGGAGAACAAAAAAGATGGCTGCTTGCCACTCTTGATTGTCCATTTGTATGGGCACACAGCTGACTGTTACTTGTGCGTTGTGCAGAAGTACGATGACATCATCTGGAAATTTTTCGACTGTGGACACGCACATAACCTGCGTTTAAACAAGAATAAGAACCATACCACCGATGCTAAGTAATCGGTGAGCCCTAGGTTCATGCAATGCTGATTATTTAATATGTCCCCAATTTATTCGCAGGCCGAATGGGACACCTATAAACCAAAATGCCTGCCACGACGATTGTCGTGGCAGGCATTGGCAAGCTTACTTATTTTATCTGTCGGCGCTAACTCGTAGCCGACACTCCAGTCGCCGCCGCTTTCGCCGCGCTGACTTCTGGCTCTATTACTTTGCCCTTAGCAACAGCATCGTCATACCACTGATCATGATGCTGTTTCGCCCATTCTGCTGACACGTAGCCAGTAGACATGCCTTCGAAAGCCCCTTCTGTACCGGCAGTACCGATATAGATGTGACCCAATGCGACCGCTGTCCAGCCTAACGACAAAACCGCGTGCACTAGATTCGCTTGCTGCATGTCAGGACGAGTGCCATCGACCCATGGCAGAAAACCAGCCCATTCGGGAATGGTAAAACCGTAGACTGGTGCGACCATCACTATTCCACTGATGCACACCGCCAGACCAACGACAGTCACAAGCCAGAACCAGACTTTCTCACCACCGTTCATACGTCCCGCAGGTGGATGGTTTTTACCGATTAGACCGCCGCCTTGCTTGAACCATTGGATATCGGTTGCGTTGGGAAAGTTGTGCCAGATCCACATGACAATCATAAGCACAATGCCAACCGAAAATACCGGTCCCATAACATTGTGCACGGTAATGGAGGCTTGAGCCCACATCGCAAAACCCGCTTTACCGAGCAATGGAATAAGCAAGGTCTTACCGATCAGCATGCTGATACCGGTAATAGCCAACGCAATAAATGAAATTGCTGTTATCCAATGCGTCAGTCTGTCAAACCAATTCCAACGCTTGATTTTGCGCCCTGAAGGACGATGATCAAGCTTGTTCTTGCCATGAATCAGGTGATACAGCAGCAAGATAGCGAAAACACCCACGATGCCCCAAGGCATGTACTTGGCAATGGTGTTGTCCCTGAGTTGCTGCCATTCAGTGCCGCCCGGTGCAATCAGGACACCGGTTTCAGCACCTTGTACAGCACTGTAACCACCCACGCCCTCTTTCACGGCACGCCAGTAATTAGAACGCGGGTTAGTTACGCTACCCGCATCCTGAGCAACGGCTTCGGCACCGAAGAAATGAATAGAGTAACTGGCCAACGGCAATGCCAAAGCCAGCCCCAATATTCCCAGCATGCTGTAAAACGCTATTTTGCGTTTCTTGGCAGGGCTCATCTTCTGACGCCGCGCACTATCTATTTGCTCTGTTTGCATCAGCTCTAGCCCTCTGTGTAGGCAGTTTCCCAACCCCAAGTCTGAGGACGGCCACCGCGTCGAAGAACACGTTCTCTGTAGATGTCAGCGATTTCATCTCCATCGCCAGCAATCAGAGCGCGTGTGGAGCACATCTCAGCACAGAGAGGAAGCTTGCCTTCAGCGATACGATTACGGCCATACTTTTCGTATTCAGCATCGGACAGATCTTCTTCATCAGGGCCACCTGCACAGAACGTACATTTGTCCATTTTCCCGCGTGCGCCGAACGAAGTTTGCTGAGGGTATTGCGGCGCTCCAAACGGGCAAGCATAGAAGCAGTAACCACAACCAATACACAAACTCTTGTCATGCAATACGATGCCGTCGTCTGTGGTGTTGAAACAATCCACCGGGCATACCGCCTGACACGGCGCATCTGTACAGTGCATGCACGCAACGGAGATAGACTTTTCTCCAGGCTTTCCATCGTCCAGTGTCACCACTCGACGACGATTAACACCCCAAGGCACTTCATGCTCATTCTTGCATGCCGTGACACAGCCGTTACATTCGATACAACGCTCGGCGTCGCATAAAAATTTCATTCTTGCCATTGCTATACCCTCCCCTTAGGCCGCTGTGATTTTGCAGAGCGAACACTTCGACTCTTGCATTTGTGTTACAGAGTCGTATCCGTACGTCATGGTGGTGTTATCTGATTCACCACGAACGTATGGGGCAGACCCTTCCGGGTATTTATCGAGTAAGTCCTCACCCTGGTACCTGCCACCGAAGTGGAAAGGAGTGAACACTACGCCGCGCGCGACACGATCAGTCACCATCGCTTTGACATGAATCTTGCCGCCTTCAGGGCCTTCCAGCCAAACCATCTGACCATCCTTAACGCTGATGTCGTTCGCATCGGCCTGGTTAATCTCTACAAACATATCCTGTTGTAGTTCAGCCAGCCATGGATTTGATCGAGTCTCCTCGCCACCACCTTCATATTCAACGAGACGTCCACTGGTATGAATCAATGGGAAATCTTTGGAATAGTCGGTCGCCTGAATTGAGCCGTAACGAGTAGGTAGACGATAGTGCGACTTGCGATCTTCGTAAGTCGGATAGTCTTCTACCAAGTCTCGTCGAGACGTGTATAGCGGCTCTCTGTGAACAGGAATCGGATCAGGGAAAGTCCAAACATTCACACGGGCTTTCGCATTACCAAACGGTGCGCAACCATGTTCGATAGCGACTCGCTGAATACCACCAGAGACATCTGTTTTCCAGTTCTTACCTTCCGCAGCCACTTTCTCTTCGTCGGTAAGATCGTCCCACCAGCCCAGCGTTTTGAGCATATCAGCGGTGAATTCAGGGTAACCATCTTCAATTTCAGCACCGACTGACCAGGAGTCTTCGGCAAGAAGATTGACACCATCTCGCTCTACACCAAAACGTGCGCGGAAGTTAAGACCACCTTCAGCAACCGGCTTACTCGGATCGTAAAGATTCGGCGTACCCGGATGCTTCATGTCTGCATCACCCCAACATGGCCATGGCATACCGTAGTACTCACCATCTAATGGACCACCTTTAGCCTGCAATGTACCTTCATCAAAGGTATTGCGATGCTTCATGTGCTCTTTAATACGCTCTGGACTTTGTCCGGTATAGCCGATTGTCCACATGCCGCGATTAAATTCACGAGTGATGTCTTCAATCAATGGCTCGTCGTTAGTCACCTCAATGTTTTTAGTGAGCTCTTCACCAAAGCCTAACTTGGTGGCTAACTTGTACATGATGGTGTGATCCGGCAATGCCTCAAACAGAGGCTCAATGACCTTATCTCGCCATTGCAACGATCGGTTAGAAGCGGTTACAGAACCATAGGTTTCAAACTGCGTACATGCCGGTAACAAATACATACCGTCTTTTCTATCCGGAAGCACGGCTGTGTGAGTCGGGTATGGATCGATAACAACCAGCAACTCCAGTTTTTCCATCGCCGCTTTCATTTCAGGGCCACGTGTTTGTGAGTTGGGTGCATGACCCCATAACACCATGGCTCGGATGTTGTCTTTCTGAGCAATGTTCTCTTTGTCTTCCAGAACACCATCGATCCAACGAGACACCGGCATACCCGCCGTGTTCATTGGCTGAAGGTCTTTATCACCTTTCTTCTCGTACGATCCTTGGTCGAAACGATTCTTGACCCAGTCGTACTCTAAGTCCCAAACGCCTGCCCAATGTTTCCAGGAGCCTGCAGACAATCCGTAGTAGCCAGGTAAGGTGTGTGAAAGAACACCCATGTCCGTTGCACCCTGTACATTGTCGTGACCACGGAAGATGTTGGCACCACCACCGGAAACACCAATATTGCCCAGTGCTAACTGCAAGGTGCAGTAAGCACGCGTGTTGTTGTTACCGATAGTATGCTGCGTACCACCCATGCACCAGACGATGGTGCCCGGACGATTTTCAGCCATCGTTTGCGCGGCTTGCTTAATCTGAGCTTCAGGAATGCCAGAGACTCTTTCAACTTCGTCCGGCGTCCACTTAGCGACTTCTGTGCGGATATCATCCATGCCGTAAACACGCTGACGAATGTATTCCTTGTCTTCCCAACCGTTTTCAAAGATGTGCCACAAAATACCCCAAATAACCGGTACGTCTGTACCCGGACGCATTTGCAGGAATTGATCAGAGTGCGCCGCTGTGCGCGTAAATCGCGGATCAACAACAATAAGTTTTGACCCGTTTTCCTTAGCTTTAAGGATGTGCTGCATGGCAACTGGGTGAGCTTCCGCCGCATTCGAGCCAATGAAAAACATGGCTTTGGACTTCTGCATGTCGTTATAGGAGTTGGTCATCGCACCATAACCCCAGGTATTCGCAACACCGGCTACTGTGGTGGAGTGACAAATACGGGCTTGGTGATCGACGTTGTTAGAACCCCAGAGCGCTGCAAACTTTCTGAACAAGTAGGCTTGTTCATTATTGTGCTTCGCTGAACCGAGCCAATAAACCGAGTCGGAAGAAGATTCTTCCCGAATTTTCAGCATCTGATCGCCGATATCGTTGACGGCCTGATCCCAGGAGACCTGAGTCCATTTCCCATCGACGAGTTTCATCGGATACTTCAGGCGACGCTCACCATGCCCATGCTCACGAACAGCTGCACCCTTCGCACAGTGCGCTCCCATGTTGATGGGTGAATCATAGTCAGGCTCCTGCCCTGTCCAAACACCATTTTGAACCTCGGCGATAACCCCGCAGCCTACTGAGCAGTGAGTACATATAGAGTGCTTCAGTTCAGTTTCCACGCCGGCTTTCGGGTAGTTTTCAGCCGCCTGCGCTTTACGCATCATGCTGGGCCCTGCAGATACTGCAAGAGCAGCCCCACCAGCGGTTAACCCGGAATTCTTGAGAAACGTTCGCCGGTTTACCGAAACACCCAGTAAACCCTGCGAAGTACTTGCCAGCGATTCACCGTTACGAGGTGATAGTTTCGCGGGTGACTTGCGCTTTAATTTCATGGCTTTCTCCTGCTATTTGTGTTGATCATGGCCGAGGGCCACAATCACTCTTTGTTTGTTGACGTCAGTGCTGCTTGCTAGAAGCGGGCACGTGCGTAGTAGCGCTTGACGTACTCATTGCGCTCATAACCTTTGTTGCCTTTTGCAGGCTCAACCGTTTCAACCGGAGACTCGAGCACGTCGCTACTTAGCGCAGCCCCACTTGCAACCGTTCCGCCGGCCACTGCAGCTCCTTGGAGGAAGCCACGTCGTTTGGCATTGATAAACGCTGGTGTTTTCTTTTCTGTCATTCCCGTTTCCTCACAAAGATCAGGTTTGGTGTGGTGATCTAATACTGGTTTCACATCAACTCTGCATATCAAGCAGCTGACGTTCAAAATCAAAAAAGCTTTCTCCGAAGAATCCAACGGAGCGGTAAAAATGTGCAGCCTTGGCGTTTTGCATATCGTTAAAGAAACGCCCTACCCAAGGCTCCAGGTGATCATTAAAAAACTGTTGCTGAGTGGCGAGCGGAATTTCATCGCTGCTACGAATGATGATTGCCATGGACTCGCACAAGGCGGCAATGTGATCCTCTGATTCGACAATACCTTCCTGACGCTCGATACCTAGGGCGGCCAACTCACCGCGTAAGACGGCAACCGGCTTTTCCATCAGGAAGCCCGTCATGTACCACGATCCAAACGGCACCAATTCTCCACGCCCTAGTCCAATGAAAAGCGCAAAGTACTCCTCGTGGACTGATTCGAGCTGCGTTTTGCGGCTGGCTTGCTTCATGAGCTCCCAGCCCATGGCGATTTGACCCTCGCTGGCATCGACTTCCCCGATGCCGCGTAAGCGCTCAAGCGTTTCTTCTTCAGGGCGTCGTGCCAGAAGGCTGGCCAACAGATCGTAGACGGCAGCACGCATGGCTTGCGCCTGATCTTGAAGAAATTCGTGCTCGCTTTTGACGCTTAGCACTGGCTGATCTGTGGTCATTACATTCATTACCCCAAGTTTTAAACAGACGGAATCAAGCCTCAAGCCCTTTCGCTATACCGAAACCGGATCCCAACCGGTCAGAGCAATTCATCCATTTTTGTGTGGAATTTCCTGACCGGTCCAAAATGTCGCACCCTGCCCTAGGATGGTGGACGGTGCACCTCTATGCCGCCAGCTTCGTCCTCGAACATGTCTTTCACACGGCAATCGCCACAAAGTTTCAGGCGTCTCTGCGCCTTTGCATCCTGAAACATCCAGTGACCCGCCAGCTTGGTTGTCATGGTGTCAATCATGGCCTGAGTGGTGAAGGCGGTATGACACTTAATGCAGTGGAACGGCACCTCGTCGTGCAAGGTTTCCGTTTTTCGAGCGTCTATGCTGTCCCAGGTGTACTGAGCAGTCAGTGAAATGGCAGATTCAGGGCAAGCTTGCTCACAAAGCCCACACTGAAGACAATTCGCCTCCACGAACCGAAGCGCCGGTGTGTCTTGCCCGTCAAGCAGTGCCTTCGCAGGACATGTAGACACACAGGCCATGCACAGCGTGCAAGCAGAGGTATCCACATTTATTCGGCCAAATGGCGCGTGAGCCGGTAATTGAACAGCCTTAGCAACGGGCTTGAGTTGTTCCGATAAAGCATCCAATGCCATGCGCAGCGTCTGGCGCTTATCCCCATGGGTGGCGAAATCGCGGGGTACCAGATTTTCCAGTAAAGACTTTAAACCCGGTTCCCGGCCTGAAGCGTTGTCCAGACTCCGAGTTTGCTTAATACCACCCAACGTATCACTCAGAGTTGTCGATGTGCACAGGGTGACGGGAGAATTCTCGACCCCAAGACCTGCGAGTAACGGATCTATCCACTCCAGTTGAGACACCATTGCCAGCCGGTTCGGATCGTCCTCATCGGCATCATGCACAACCACAATATGATTTGCCGAACCTGCCAGTAGAGACAGCCAGTAATCCGCACCAAAGGCTGACACTTCCTCCACGAGCATAGGTAAAACGTCATCAGGGAGGTGCGCGTTGTCGACTGCACTCTGTTGGCTTTCCGTATGCAACACGACTATGTCAGCAGTGTGATCTGCCATCGCCTTGCGCGTTCTATCGATTGCGTCAGCCGGTCTTGGGTAGGCGTAGGTCATGGCACCGCTTGGGCATACTGTCGCACAGCTACCACAGCCTTGACATAAAAACGGATCTACACTGACACCTTCTCCGTCAGAACTGATAGCCCCTGTGGTGCACACATCAATGCATCGGTGACACCCGTCCAACTCGCTACGGCTATGCGCACATACTTTGCTGTTGTAACTGAAATAGCGGGGTTTTTCGAACTCGCCTGTCATGTCGACAAGTGCTTCGACCGCCTCGGCGATGCTCTCATCTGATGCCGCATGGTAGTAACCAAATGGCGCAAGACGCATTGGCATATGAGGCGTGCTTGATAAGTCCAACACCAAGTCAAAGAATCCTGTCTCTCGATAAACGGATACAGCCAGATCATGGTCGGTTTTGCCGGCAATACTCTGCGCAGGCACCAATGCTTTGTAAGCACCTAAATAACCACTGAGAGACAACTGAGGAACTGTGAATACTGCAACCCCGTCATCCGTGAGTTGTTTTTCTACACGTTCGCATTCCGGGTCGACGTTAACCACAGTAATTCTGGAATGCCCTAACGGTGCGGCAGCTGCCAGAGCGCTTAACGGATCGCCGATAACCAGGCAGTGTCCCTGAGAGACATACTGAATTTGAGACGTCGCCTGACCCAGTTGCTGATTTTGTATATAGCTATTTGCATCGCGTACAAAGGTTACCGGTTGCTGCGGGTCACTCATGTTTTTATCCTTGAAATACAACTCATACTGATTCGGGTACATCTTTTTTAACGGTGCCGAAAACATCCGATGCTAGTGACTCATCATCCATTTCAGCTAACTGCAATGCTGGATCCTCAAGATCGGACTCATCGATTGCATCAGACGGCTCTTGCTGCTCGTCGTGCGTATCATGTTTTGGTGATTCTTCGCTTCGCTCCGTTGTCACTTGTCCATCGGAGTCGCTGTGCTCAGCCGCTTCCTGCTGCATGCGTTCTTGTTCCATTTTTTCCTGCTGCATTTGCAATTCTTCTTCAGCCTTTTTAGCTTCTGCCTCGGCTTCCAAGCGGGCTTTTTCTTTACGGGCAGCATGGAATTTCATGTCTGAGGTTATGGTGTCACCCAAGGGCTCGAAAACCGTGTAATCACCGTCGTAGTCATTAAGTCCATCTCGTACATTAAACTCAGGTTGCTGAAAGACATACCGTAGGGCTGCCTTTCGTAGCGCAGCACTGACTCCTTTATTGAAAAATGCGCTGACATCACTGGAGGCAGTTAGGCTTTCAATCGGCGGCATATCCGCATCTGTAAGTAGCGGCTCTACATCAGCATCAACCTCACGGTCAAGATCTGCCGGTGCTTGTTCTGGGTCTTGATAAGTTTCTTCAACCGGCGTGAGCGGGCTAGCGTCGGCGTCAGCATCGATATCTGGAAACGGAGGCAGGACAGGCGTATTTTTGTTGGGCCAGTCCTCGATAGTCGGAGAGTTTGCTGCCTCTCGTTTACGGGTTGACCATCGCTTTAAAAATCCGGGGTCTTGGGTTTGATCTGTCATGAACGATTAATCCCCTTGCCAGTCTTGAGGGAACCGTTACCCGGCTCCTCCGACCAATTGCGCCTTTTGCGCTTCTTAAAAGGAGCAGGCTTGTAGTGTTCAAGTACAAAGGCTTCCATGTAGCGGTAAAGCTCCGGAGGGATGGGAGCACTAAGCACCAGTGAATCTGTCTCGGCGCAAGCGGTCGCTTCGTCATAATCGATGGTGACAATGACCGGACTGATCGTCACTCCGGATTCATCCGGGTCGTCTGCATCATCACGGCAGACGACGTAAACCAAAGGCTTATCTCCAATTAGGGCGTGCCAGTAACGTTCGCAGGCATCTTTGTAGAGAGTAACTTTGAAGCCGGTCCAGGCAAATAAGTCGCCCTTATCCGTGCTACCGGTTTTTACCGATGAATCAGATTGGGAGGCGTTGGCGGCTACACTGTCGCCGACGGCCACTGCGTGCAGGTACCAAGATGGCAATGACCAGAATGAACGCGTGATTATTCTGCGCTCTAACAGAACGGTCACAGGCAAATGCAATCGAATTTTAGAATCAGCAGACATGGCAACAGTTCGAACGGCCAACACACAAGCTCTACTATTGCATGCGTGGAACAGCTGTTGAAGCCCTTCTTCACCTACGAATGCCCCGAAACGGCCCTCTTGATCGAGAAAAGTGCAGAGCACCGAAAAAATCGGGACAATTTGTCTCAAAAAATCACTTGCACGCGAAATCTCCGTCGGCGTTAGACTTCACTTGCGCCGCTCAGACTCTTAAAGTCAATAAACAGATTAGTACCGAGACCCGTCCATGCCGAATGCCTCCATGCCCTACCAACCCGTCCTGAGCAACGAGGGGCTGATGCCGGCTCATGGGGTTGTGGCTGTTAATGAATTTGGTGATTCAGTTGATGCTCACATTCCCGGTGAATTACCGCTAACCATCCGTGTCGACGGCATGGAAGTCGTGACCCTCATGACACTCGGGACTCAGCCGGAAGCGCTGACACTTGGCTACATCAGAAATCAGAAACTCATTGAAGACATTAGCCTGATTAAATCGGTAGAAGTGGACTGGGATAGAGAACTTGTGGATGTCACCACCCACGAGGGGCAAGGGATTTCTGACTGGCAAGAGAAGATGAAGCGCCGAATCATCACCAGCGGTTGCGGCCAAGGCACTATTTTCAGCTGCACTGTCGATAAGCTTTATGAAGTCACTCTAACTAAGCCTTCTCTTAAGCAATCCGAGCTCTACGCGCTTATCAAAAACGTCAGTCAGCTTAACGATGTTTATCGCGTTTCTGGAGCGGTGCATGGTTGCGGCCTTTGCACATCAACGGAATCGCTGATGCATATTGAAGATGTAGGCAGGCACAACGCAGCCGATGCCATCGCTGGAAAGATGTGGCTTCAGGGCCTGACAGGCGATGACAAAATTTTCTACACCACCGGACGCCTGACCTCTGAAATCGTTATGAAAACGGCCTTTATGGGCATTCCAACTCTGCTTTCCCGATCGGGTGTGACACAAATGGGTTTGGAACTCGCTCAGGAAATCGGCATGACGATGATTGCTCGCGCCAAAGGGCGACATTTCATGATTTACAACGGACGGGAGAACATGGAGTTTGATGCCATTCCCCCTGAACGAAGGACACCGCCTCCGACCAAAGGCATGCGTGATCTGGCCTCGTAGACGACAATGAGCGCCACCCCTGACAAGCGCTTGAACAATCCGGCGAGTGCGAACCCGTCCTTCTTAACGGTTCCGCAGCTGGCTGAGCTACTTCACGTCAATGAAAAGAAGATTTATCAGATGGCCGGGTGCGGAGAAATCCCGGGTACCAAAGTCACCGGTAAGTGGATATTTCATCGCCAGCTAATCGATGACTGGTTATTGGAAAATAGTCATGGCGGAGTGATGCATGATCGGCTGCTGATTGGTGGCAGCGATGATCGACTCATTCACTACCTGTGTAATAACGCCGCTATTGAGTGGCAACAAAATGCGCTCGTAAGCTACAGCCCTTCCGGCACCCGTCATGGTTTGAGAATGCTCGACTGTGGGCGTATCGATGCGTGTTTTATTAATTGGGGAGCCAGTGAGGAAAATGCCAGGCGGCATTTGGGTTTACTGCGCTGTTATCGAAATCATCACAGTTGGGTCATCGTGAGATGCTTACAACGAAGCCAGGGCTTGGTGCTAAACCGATCAGTTGATTTTACAAGCACGCCGCCGCAAGTAGCGCAGGTGATTAACGACGACTCGCTTCGCTGGGCAATGCGGCAAAATGATTCGGGAACAGAACGCTTGTTGGAAGATTTATGCTCAACACACGGCCAGAGCCTGGCCTCGCTAAAAGTCTCTACAGAATGCAACAGTGAGCGCAGCGCAGTCGCAGCGGTTCACAGTGGTGCGGCCGATGTCAGTTGTGGCGTACAGAGCACAGCCGAGGAATTCCAGCTTCCCTATTTACCGGTCGCCGATGTTTCTCTGGATCTTGTCATGACCCGCAAAACCTACTTTCGAACACTCGTGCAGGACTTTATTGCGCGTTTTCAGGATGCGAATACTCATGCCATGGCCACAAGCCTCAGTGGCTATCAACTGATGCCTCACGCTCAGTTAGTCACCATCGACTGATCGTTAAACTTAGCTTCCGGTTGCAGCTAAGGTTTCGCCGTGCGGCTGATCATTCAGACGTGCATGCAACAAAGAACGGTCAAAAACTCTAAGCACCTGCTCTTGACGCAAGGCAAGGCCCGTCAATTTTTCCGGCGTGTCTATTCCCAACTCGCGACGAATTTCCTGACGACGTAACGCACTGGCACGGTATTCGAGAAAAGTGTCTTCACTGCGTGGGGAATCGCCAGTTGCATCTTTGGCATAAAGCGTTGTGTATCCCAGTCGCGGCAATCGGCCGGAAGCCAGACTATCGATAAGCTGGCTATCATCCAGAAGCGTATCCAGAACTCGCGCTGAAAATTGTTCTCTGTTGACGTTACTGTCATAGAAAAGATCGATGAGTAATTCGCGCTGATTTTCATCCAAGCCATATTCGTGGGCAAGTATGGCCAAATTTTGAGTGACGTACATGTCTTCATAAGCCAGTACCGTATCGACAATAGCGGACCCGGCTTTTAAACGTACGGTATTGACGTGATGCGGTCGAGTCGCATATTGAGGGTCTGCTTGGCTGTCTTTCAATTCAATCAGCAGGCGCTCTACAAGAGGTCTGACAATAGCCCCACGATCGCGTTCTGCCCAGTAAATTCGTGCACCGCTGTGTCGCCAGTGGCCTGTCATGAGTTCAGGGTCTCTTATGCCTTCTTCCAGCGAGACAACGGTATCAAGCAATTTGATAACGATACCCGCCAGGGTGTAAGGGACGCCTGCTTCCGTGGCCTTTACCGTCATGTCTGTAAATCGGCCCACGTTGTACTGCGCCTGTGGGGAGAGCAAATGCGGCTGCTGTAGTGTCAACTTGGCTTTGCTAGCACCTGCTGAATCAACAGAAGAATCAGTCAGCTCAGAGACCATGGCGGCAATCGGCCCACCAAATCGGAACTGAATTTTTCTCAAGGAGTGGCCGTAACCTGTGACCCGCTCTGAGCCATCTTCGACTACATCATGGAGCATGGCTAAGGTGACAACCAGGGGTTCCAGCGCCCGGCCCAAAACACGTTCTGCAATGGCGGCGATACGAAAGGCATGAGCCGCCATGGTACTTAATGACTTTCGGCGACCTTTCTCAAGAGAGCGCATCATCTCCAAACTGGCAATATGAACAGATTCGATACTGTTCGGTGCCTCGGCTGCGACGTAGTATTCCATGACGGGTAAATTGATATGAACCTCGTGAACCGCCTTGCCTCGCCTGCCCGATAAACGTTCGAGCTTTTCAGGATCGTCGAGCGCGTCTCTGACCGCCATCAGCAACGTGTTTCTTAAGGGCTCTCGCAATGCGTAGTGATCTACCCCGGTGAGCTTAAAGGCCGCGGCAGTTAATTCATAATGCTTTTTAAGTAGTGGCTTTTCAGGAAATTGGCAGGAGCAATCCACTCCTGCTTCACCAAGCTCCATCCGCATCTCAGCGTCCATAAAGCTGATGACTTTATCTCCAGCCGCACGGGCAACCAATCGAAGCCGACTGGCCTGAATGGCTGCGATAGCTGTCGCGATTTCCGCTGATGGGGGTTGCGGTATTTCAGTGCCGCTCTCAACAGCTTGGTTAAATTCGACAAGGTACTCGTTGATTGCAAGGACCAGTTTCGCCACGGAATCACCAAACCAACTGAATAGGTACGTGCTATCGACCAGTTCGTTATCCTCAGTCGAGAATGCACCGTAACGGTGTGCCTTGCCGTAGGAGTCCTGCAGCATTGTCGCGACAATCATGTCGTGAGACATAGACGTCATGCCTTTGCCGTGAGCACCGTACAGTCGAACGCCCAACAGCATGTTCGCTGCCAGAACAGCCTGATGGATAATCGGCTCGAGTTTAGGCAGGCGATTGGTGTTGATTAGATGCTCGCGACCGGCCCCTCTGATATCGAGTTTTTCCGGGCAGATGGTTTCAGGGTCTATGTCCTGATCGGAGAAAAACTCCGTGGCTAAGATGTCCCGTCCGCGCTGGGTATGGAACAAAGGCTCAGGCAAGGAGGAAAGAGGAACAAAGTGCTCCACCTCTTTTGCTATCCACTTGCGCGACAGAGTACCTGCAACGACACGTTCCATATCAGAAGTTCCAGCGAGAACTCCGTAGGCTCTGACGAGCTTGACTAGATCAGTGAGCGGATATGCGCGCGCCACAATGGCTGTTTCCAAAATATGAACCTAACTTGTCCTAGAGGATAGCAACACATCGACGGAATGAAATGTAACTTAGCGTGACCAGCCACACCGTAATGTTTCATGGAGGTTTCAAAACGTAAAACGCTCGACCTCGTCACCCTTTTCAGGAAGTTCGAACGGCCGGTATGTAAACCTCAAAGGTACTTCCCTGCATGTTGTCGGACTGCACACGAATATCACCACCGGAGCGTCTGATAATTCCATAGCTCACCGATAAGCCCAGGCCTGTCCCTTGCGCTTTGCCGCTGGTGAAGAACGGGTCAAATACTCTTGGCAAATCTTGGGGCTCGATTCCACATCCAGAATCCTCCACGCGAATCAGGACCTGCTGATTATCCAGATCGGAGGTGCTGATGGTTATAGATTGCTGCTCAACTACTCCCACCTCTGTATTGGACATTTTCTGCCGGATCGCTTCAGCCGCATTGGTAATGAGATTAACCAACACTTGCTGGAGCTCCTGACGATCAACCAGGGCAAGCTGGCTGGCAGAATGCGACTGTTTGACTTCGATCGCCTGACCTTCGAACTCGTGCAAGAGCATTTTCAACGTGCCCTCAATGACGGATTCTAGATTGACCGGCTCAACCGGAGATTGCTCGTACTCCGATCTGGACGGGCTAATATCCGAGCGAATACTTTCACTGGAAAGCCGCGGATCTCCACTCTGAATTTCCGAGCGAGAGTACTGCAGCAGCCGATCGGTGATTGATCGGATTCGATAAACTTGTTCGATAATCAAATCGATTTCTGTTTGCACGTTCTCCCGTAAAGGCCCAAGGTCGGCAACCAGAACATCCATATTGCCCAGAATGACGGCTGTGGGATTATTGATTTCGTGCGCTACACCAGCGGTAAGCTCACCTAAGGCTGCAAGCTTTTCCGCATTTGCCAGTTGTCGGCGGGTTTTATGTAGTAGGTCGATCGAGTCATGCAGCCGTTGGTTTTGGGTTTCCAGTTCGGCCGTCCTGTGCTGCACTTTGTCCTCTAATACGGCGGCATCGTGTTCGATGCGATCACGATGGGACTCAAGCGTATCCAGCATGGCATCGAACTGTGAGGCGAGCTCGCCAATTTCGTTACCGGTAGACATTGGTCCGATACGCCGATGCTCACCAGCGGCTGTAGCGCGTACCACTGATGTCATCGTTTCTATCGGTGTGAATATCGCTCGAGCACCGAGTATTGCCGCGCCTACCGCCAATAAGCTACCTCCCAATACCAGGGCCGAAAGTACTGCGATAGCTTTGTACAGCTGAGCCCGGAATGGCGCTTCCAGATAGCCTGCGTACAACATACCAACACGCATCCCCGCAACATCGAGAATCGGTTCGTATGCCGATATATACCAATCATTAACAACGAACGCTCTGTCAATCCAAGATTCACCTCTGGATAAAACGGCATCACGAACTTCAACAGATACGCGGGTACCAAGCGCACGAGTGTCATCGCTCTTAGGCACATTGGTGGTTATACGGACATCTTCCAGGAAGACCGTAACGGTTCCTCGACTACCCGGTGCGAGACTTCCCGGACCGTATACCAAATCTCGAATTTCATCGACAAAATCGAAATTTCGATTCAGTAGCAACCCGCCTTCTAATATGGCAACCCTTTCGCCAAGGGCGTTAAGTACCGGTTGCAACGTTCTGATGATCATGGCTCGATCTTCTGCGGATCGGTCACTGGGTGCGGCGCGCGCGGTAGCCAACAGAGGCAACACAACCATCTCCGCAAGAATTCGCTCTTCACGCCCCCATTCATCGGCAGAATAAATTTCAATACCGGTCATACCCAAGTTGTTATCGGCGTTATTCAACGCAAGCAACTGTTCGGTTAACGGGGACTCACGAAGATGATGACTGACCCAACCGTTCGAACTGAGCTGTTGCTTACCATCAACAGACAGAAGTTTTAAAAAATCAAAGTTATAGTCAGAACGGTACGCTTCGAGTAACTGGATTAGCTGATTGGAATCTTGCTTTGTATAAAGATCCGACATTCTCGAACTAGCAGCCAATGCTGAGAGCGTCTTCTGACCATCTTTTTGTATGCGTTGAAAACTCTCACCCGCTACACGTAAATCTGTATTTACTTTGGTAAACAGTTGTTCATAGGTGTAATCGGTAGACCACCTAGATGCCAACAGAACCACCGTACCTGTCAATAACAACAACGGCACCAGCACCAATGCCAACAAACGGTAACGTAAATTAGAGAAACGTTTTAGAAAACGACTAGATGATGTTTTTTGGATCACTGAGAGCCGCTAACCGTTATTGCGAAGTATCAGCGCTTTGCCAAAGCGTTTGTTTACGTTCGAGCGTTTTTCGAGATACGCCTAACAAACGTGCAGCAGCCGACTTATTGTTATTGACCGATTCAAGTACCGATTCAATATGAGCACGCTCAACGGCATCCATAGACCAATCTAAAGGATATCCTGGTTCAGACCATTGCAAGCTTTGCGGTTCTGAACTCAAGCTATCAAGCGGCAAGGCTCCCAGCAGCAAAGTTCGTTCTATAACATTACGAAGCTCGCGCACATTACCCGGCCAAGAGTAGTTTTCTAAAATCTGCCAGTCTTTGTGTAATAGCTCTACGCGCTCTTGCCTCATTTCTGAAGACAAACGATCCATAAAATAATTGACCAGCAGTTCCAAGTCAGAACCTCTTTCTCGTAACGGAGGTACAACAATAGAAAGTACATTTAAGCGGTAGAACAAATCATCACGTAAAGCTGCCGAATGATGTAACTGCTCGATATCTTGCGTCGAAGCAGAAATGATTCTTACATCCACTGAAATATCGCGTACACCACCCACAGGTCTTATGCGACCTGTCTCCAGCACTTCAGCAAGTTTTGATTGGATCAGTTCAGGAAGACATCCCACTTCATTTAAAAACAAGGTGCCCTTGTCTGCATGTACAAAAAGTCCGTCAGACAAATGAGGTTTTGATGTAGTGGATGCATCGGTCGCCCCAAACAATTCCTGTTCAAACATCTCTTCGTCTATTGATGCGCAATTGAGAGACACAAAGGAACCGCTACGTCGGCTCATGGAATGTATTGCCCGAGCGATGATCCCCATACCGGTTCCGGTCTCACCTTGAATAAGCACGGGAGATTGACTGGGGGCCGCACGTTGAGCCAAAGACAGCATCTCTTTCATAGCCGAGCTATTTGCAACCAGACCACTGTCATCCTGAATTTGTTGAAGCTGTAAACGCAGCAAAGAATTCTCACGCAGTATTTGACGACGCATGAGTGTTCGTTGCATGGATAAAAACATCTGCTCCGTTCGGAACGGCTTCATAATGAAATCATCTGCGCCATTTCGCAGTGCCGATATCGCCATCTCTAAGTCAGCGTATGCGGTCATGTAAATAACGTGAGTTTGTACGCCACGCTCTCTTAACTTACCCATCCAATCCAAACCGGACAATCCAGGGAGGCGTATATCAACCAAAAGTAAGTCGAAGTGATAACGCAATCGCAATGCTTCTGCTTCTTCAGCACTGCCCGCCACTTCGAGTAACGCGCAACGATCTTCCAGCGCGCGCTTTAAAAAATTGAGCATCCCCGGCTCGTCATCAACGACCAAGATGGCTGCAGATCTGAGCAGTCGATTAAATTCCAGCTCATCGTCTACTTCATTTTTGTAAGAGTGTTGCGACTGCAAAATCGTATACCGGTTAATTAGGACGCATTGTGTAAGGCTCGACAAACTCGCCTATGACATTCTACGGCCAGTCGCTGCGCGATGCCAGATTTCCGTCACATCTACCTTATGATTCTGACAGCTTGCTCTAAGGAAGCAGGTGAATTCAGGAGCGTTTTTTAAAGACAGCCTTGGCGACAGCTTTTTTCTTAGTCGCTTTCTTAGCCAATAGCTTCGTTTTCTTCTTTTTAGTGTTTGATGCCGTTTTCTTAGCGCTGCTTTTTTTACGACCTTCCGTCGATCGTTTTTTCGTTGTGCGGGCGGCAAGCTTTGCAGGACCACTTGAACCCACTGGCTTTTTTACTTTTGCCGCCGTTTTCGGTTTGAAATCGCAAAGATCACTTATGGAGCATTCCGGACATTTTGGTGTTCGTGCCAAGCAGACGTACCTGCCATGCAATATCAACCAATGGTGGGCATCTAATAGATAGTCCTTAGGAACGAATTTAAGAAGCTGCTTTTCGACCTGCAATACATTTTTCCCAGGTGCCAGACCGGTACGATTGGAGACTCGAAAGATGTGCGTATCTACCGCCATAGCAATCTGTCGGAACGCAGTATTTAAAACAACGTTGGCGGTCTTGCGACCTACTCCGGGAAGAGCTTCAAGCTTCTCGCGATCTTGCGGCACTTGTCCATCGTGCAATTCACACAGCATGCGACAAGCCTCAATGACATTCTTAGCTTTAGTGTTGAAAAGACCAATAGTACGAATGTAAGGAGTTAAACCCTTAACTCCCAGTTTATAAATGGCCTCGGGTGTATTGGCGACGGGATACAAACGCTGGGTGGCTTTGTTAACACTAACGTCTGTCGCTTGCGCCGATAAAATGACGGCAATCAATAATTCAAATGCGTTGTTGTATTCCAGCTCTGTTTTAGGTTCAGGGTTCGCAGCTTTAAGGCGCCGGAACATCTCTTCACGCTTTTCATTATTCATAACGTTGGATTATTAGTGAGTACTTCAGGTAACCTGTTCGAGTTGGGCAAAACATAGCGGTAACGTTGCTGATACTTTTACAATAACGTGGCAATAAGCGTTACTCATAAAACGTTACAGCGTCAGAAAACCATCACTTGAATAATGGGCTTAAAACAAGGTAAATACGTTGATGCAATTGGATGTAATTCTTCGTTATCATGTTACATCGTCATGGCCAGTAAGTAATTATGCAAATTCAAAGGCCCGTGTCCTAAGTTAGTGCGCAGGAAAAACCAGGGAGTAACTCCCTTGCCCTTTAATACAACTGATACACCACATGGCTTTGCAGCCAACGTTTAGGTAATCCGCAAGAGATGCAAAAACCGCCACAAACTGAAGGGCAAACACAGCCGGATCAGCGTCAAATTATTGATGCTTTGAACGCGGTGCTTGAATCAGACAAGTTCACAGCCGCCCCTCAGATGTCCGCATTCTTAAAGTATGTTGTGGAGCAAGCGGCATCGGGCAACATGACCCGCATCAAAGCCTATACCGTGGCTATTGACGCATTAGGAAAACCAGATTCTTTTGATCCCCAAAATGATCCGGTAGTGCGCGTTCTTGCTGGAAGACTCAGGGCTGCCCTTGCGTCCTACTATGAGTCCAATCCCGACACTGAACTTCGCATCACCATGCGACCCGGCTCTTATGTTCCCTCTTTCGTACATCGTTCATCGCTCAATTTAACAGACAGGCAACAAAGCTCGCTGAGCACAAACGGTGAATCTGATTCCCCTAAAGGTGCTTTATCTGCAGCAAAACCGCAGTCCAATCCACAAGCGAATGCGCTACGGACT
Source organism: Granulosicoccus sp. (assembly GCA_020627685.1). Lineage (GTDB taxonomy): Bacteria > Pseudomonadota > Gammaproteobacteria > Granulosicoccales > Granulosicoccaceae > Granulosicoccus. Next base: position 218,975 of record JAHDGK010000002.1, read on the forward strand.
AAGGCTGTTAACGATCTGAAGCCTACGCCATCAAGCGACAGCGCTGCACGTTCAAATTCACCCGGAGCTGCAGACAGCCAGCCTGAATCAACCGATTCGCATCCTACGAATAATAAGCGTGATTACGGAGCCTACGTGCGGTGGATGTTCAAGCTACCTGCGGTGGGTATTGCCTTGGCTGCGCTTGGTTTTTTTGTTGGAATGCAACTCACGGGTTATCAATCTCAGACGAATGAAGCACCTGCAGCGGCTGCCGCTACAGCCGCTTTTACACCCACCCCTACAACCCGCAGCAGACCCGAAAAAGTATCTCTGTTCGTTAGCGCGCTTGATCGGGGAAATTCGTTGAATAATCAATTGAACACGATGATGAGTGGTGTTTTCTCAGAGTCTCAATCGGTCAGGGTTTATCGAATCCTTGAAACGGCTACTGCTCAACAGCATTGGCCAGAGGACTATCTTGTTTCTGTCAATGTGCTTCCACTGCCAGATGAAACAAGGGTTAGTGTTCAATTGGTAGAAGCGCAAACCGGCAGAATCAGTCACTCTGAAAATCTTTCACTCAGCAAGTCAGCCAGCGATGGTTTAAATGCTGATGAACTTGACACTATCACCGTGTTTGCAAGAGATCTTGTCAGTGAACAAGGCCCTTTGTTTGAAGACTACAACAGCAAACAAGCCGCTGACAGCGCACAGTAACGTTAAGCCAATTTTTTGACTTAAAAATTCACTACAACATCTTGCAGTATTAATTACCCGTTACGGGCGAATCGGCACAACAATAAATCATAGACTGGTCTACGGCTTTGAGCTGGAGTTCAGGACATGAGCATATTTCCGGAATCCCAAACTGGGATCTGGCTAAATACGCCGATAAAATTTATAGATACGAGAACTGAAAAAAAAGCACGCGTTGCTAAAAATGATGCCGATTGGAATTTGTCGTCTGATGATGGCCTCCAACAACTCAATGCAACGGACACAGAACTAAACGCTTTTTTTCAAAATCGTGCGGTGCCATTGCGGAGGAGCTTACCGGGCGACTATGCCCGGTTTCACCACAACCCGTCCAGAACTCTATACGCTCACGTTAAATTCAATGTTGTCACCGAGGCCGTAGGCTCACTGTACTTCAACTCGCATGTTACAGAGCCTGCCTTCAAGCTCGTCGCCTTGGATCTTGGGTGCTCGCAGCAACTACTGCGTCGGTACCTAAAAAAAGAGATTGCCGAGTTCGACTATGCCGGGTTAGATCGCACACCGCTTTTGTACCCGGATTTAATTAGTGACTTAACAGACAAGGAAAGCGCTGAAGCCTTTGAAGCCGTTACGCCCAACACTGTCTTTGCATTGGACGTTCTGCCGGAGTTACATTCATCCGAAGCCGATTTGAGTCAGACGCTAGCGCGCTGGGGCGAGGCATGTAGACAGAGCGATCCAATGTTCTTTTTTACGGTTCCACAATGTGCTGTCTCAGAATCAGACAAACTCGAGTTGGAATTTGAACAATGGACAGCCTTGCTTGAGCAGCACTTTGTCATTGAGGGAACCCGCAGCCTTGGTTTTTTGTCAGCGCTGCCTTTTTGGGCGTCCAACAAACGCAAGGTTAACAACCGAGGCTTCATCGGGCGAGTCTTACAATTATTGAAAGAACCGATGTACGAGTCTTACCTGCTAAAGACCGTTGATCTGGGCCTCAGTCGCGTACTGGGTAATATTAAATGTCTGCGTAAATACTCCCATAGCGTGCTTATCACCGCTCGCGTCCGGCAAAGCACCTAACAACCGATGTGTTAGTACGAAGAATTATTCGCCAGATCGGGGTGAATCTCATCGGCGACTTCGTCAGGGTCGACATCATTGATGAGTAAGACTTCTTTGACAGTGTCTATGTCCTGCAGAATTTGCTCTACTCTGCCGGGAAAATCGAATTCATTCACGTCATTGCTTTTGGGCATATAGCAAAAAGCCGTTTTTAGTGCGTGTAATGTTTGTTCGTCTAGCTGGCTCATAGAAACTCTTATGTGTATGCCCTGTTTGTCGGTTTTACAAATTTACCGGAACTTGCAGCAGCTGTCCCTCTAATAACTGCGCAGCTGCCCCACAAGCACCCCTTGGAAACTGACCCGACCAGCGTCATATCGCATGGTGGGCATAGACTGATTTTCCGGGATGAGTTCAACCACTCCATCGATCGTATCGCCCAACCGCTTTAAGGTGGCCTCCTGACCATCAATTAAGGCGACAACAATGTCCCCGGTATTGGCAGTATTTTGTTTTCTCAAAATGACCGTGTCACCGTCCAGGATGCCCACATCGATCATGGATTCGCCGGTGACTCTTAGTGCGTAGCGATCTGGACCGATGAAAAAAGCGGCTAAATCGAGGTAATTGGCATCTTCGATAGCTTCAATGGGCTGCCCTGCTGCAATTCGACCGAGCAAAGGAATACGGAAATCGCCGGTTGTCTCTTTACTGACCTCTGCAGGAACCGTCATGGGTTGTTCAACATTTGAATCTGCAGAGATGCGACTTAACGAGGCAGAATTTTGCGGTGTTGGCAGATGTTGGATATTGGAGGTGGGCTCTGGCATAGCCAATCCGACAATTCGCAAACCCCGCCACCCATTGCCGTGGCGCTCGAGCCTGCCCTTAGCAATAAGAGACTGCACATAGCGATGAACCGTGCCTTTGGATTTCAGGCGCAGGTTACCTGCAAGCTCTGATATGGTGGGGGCGACACCTTCGGCACGAATATGGCGTTCAATAGCCGCAAGAACACGCGCCTCGAGGTGAGTGAGAGGGTTTAACGACTCCATAAACGTTCTCCAAATATTCTCCTTAAGAATAGAGAACGTTTAGAGAAATTTCAATATATTATTCTGATTTTGTTTCCTAACTTGTTAAAAATTTAGGAAAACTTACGCGCAGTAGCTAATGACAGGACCCGATAAACATAGCCACGCTATCAAAGCCGGATTAGAGCTACCCTGGTGGCTCTCCGCTGCTATGAATCCTGTGAACGAGGATTTTTCCGAACGCGTTGTCAGTCTTCCCCAATATTCTCTGTGGAGAGCAACGGAAGTCGACGGGATCCACCTTCGGGTACTCGAATACATACCCGGCACAAAACCGCGCCTAACCGCCCAATTACGACTGGACCCCGAATACTCACCAGCGATGCTGGGCGACAATCCCGATCTGGAAATTTTGATGCAACGCGGAGAACTCGAATCTGACGCTGGCGTATACCCTGCAGGTTTATATCTGCGACTCCCACTAACCGGTGATGAACATCTGCAAACGCTTAATCTGCGATGCCTGCCAGGTAAGTCCGGGACATCTGCCTCTAATGACAACGCTAAAGAACCCGCTCTTTTGTATTTAGCTGCCGGGCAAATGTTGATCAGCGATGCGGAACAAAGGCGTATGAACACTTACGACGAATCGCGTTGGTTACCCGGTCCAGCTGACGGTACAGAGGTCATGCCGCTACATGGTCATGGCACGGGTAACGTCATGCTCATTCGCTGGACACAAAGAGCATCGTTTCGACCAGGTCTAGATCCCATGGGCGATGAGGTTCTAGTATTAAACGGCGTTCTCTATGACGACGATGGCGACTACCCTGCGGGCAGTTGGATAAGAAATCCCGTTGAGGCATGGCAATCATGGAGCGCAGAGGCAGGCACAGTCGTTTACTATAAGAACGGCCACTTCCCCACTCAAAACGACTTTTTGTGACCACCGCTATTGTTCAGCCCGCTGAGGTTTCTCAGTTTATAAAAGACACTGCGGCTCAATTGGGACTATCGCGTTGCGCCATTACCGATACTGACTTAGGCGAACATGAATCGCACTTACTCAACTGGCTAAAAGATGGATTTCACGGTGAAATGGGATATATGGAGCGCCACGGCACTCTGCGTAGCCGACCTGCCGATTTAGTTGAGGGGACCATTCGCGTCATTTCAGTCAGGCTCGACTACTTCCCTCCTGATGCCGCTGACGCTACCGAAATTCTTAACTCACCAGACTTGGCTTATGTATCCCGCTATGCACTGGGTCGCGACTATCACAAGGTGTTAAGAAATAGGTTGCAAACCTTAGCCCGGAAAATTTCAGAGAAGTACGGAGACTTCGGCTATCGCGCGTTTGTTGACAGCGCACCTGTTTTAGAAAAAGCATTGGCTGAGAAAGCCGGTCTCGGATGGATTGGCAAACACAGCAATCTACTATCAACAGAGGCAGGAAGTTGGTTTTTTCTGGGTGAGCTGTATACCGACTTACCGTTGGAAACTGATCCACCTTTAGAGAAAGCTCATTGTGGAAGCTGTACTGCCTGCATACAAGCTTGTCCCACAGATGCCATCGTTGCGCCCTATAAAGTCGATGCACGACGATGTATTTCGTACCACACGATAGAACTAAAAGGCTCAATACCCACTGAATTTCGCAAAGCTATGGGTAACAGAATTTATGGCTGCGATGATTGCCAGCTGGTCTGTCCTTTTAATAAATTTTCCAACGATACTCAAGAGTCCGATTTTGACGTAAGACACAAGCTGGATGCTGAAAGTTTAGTCAACCTATTTTCCTGGACTGAAGCGGAATTTAAAGATCGCATGGCAGGTAGCCCTATCTATCGAATCGGCCATGAACGCTGGCTTCGAAATATAGCGGTCGCTCTTGGGAACGCACCGACTGACAGCTTTGTCTTAGATGCACTTACCTTACGAAAAAACGATTCTTCGGCATTAGTTCGGGAACATGTAGAATGGGCTTTGGCTGAGCATTCCACACGTTAGTGGTGTCGCGACGCCACACGCCAAAGGCTGCCCTATTCAATGACATCTGATGTGCAGAGCACCACAACTCGCGCTGTGCTATTCATGCTTGGCGCAACCGTTATGCTTGCCTCTATGCATGGTCTTGTCCGCCTGTTAAGTTCAGACTTACACCCTTTCATTATTGTCTTCTTTAGAAATCTGTTCGGGCTGATAACCGTTTTACCGCTGCTACTAAAAGCCGGATTGGGCTCACTTAAAACACAGCACCCCCGGCTGCATATGATTCGTGCTGGGGTTGGAATTGTTGCCATGTTGGGCTGGTTTTACGCACTGTCTAAGGTGCCCATTGCCAATGCCACGGCATTAAGTTTTAGTACCACCATCTTTGCCACGGTTTGTGCCTGGTTGTTTTTAGGAGAGGTATTGCGATGGCGACGCACGGCTGCAATATTTTTAGGACTTGTAGGCGTATTCGTCGTACTCAGGCCTGCCGCAGAAGGCTTCAACGCATTCGCGATACTGGTGCTGCTAACCTCTATAGCCTGGGGGCTGTCGTTAACGATAGTCAAGCATCTTTCCAAAACAGAAACGACCACAAGTATCGTCAGCTGGATGGGCATTACCTTGGTGGTATTGTCTATATGGCCTGCGCTATTCGTTTGGCAAACACCAACACTAGAACAATTTCTCTGGTTATTCTTAGTAGGAGCATTGGCAACTGCCGGCCATCTGTTAATGACATCGGCAATTAAAATGGCAGACACATCGATAGTGATGTCAGTAGATTTTGCACGCCTCATCTGGACTGCTTTAATTGGTGCTTACTTCTTTAATGAAGTACTCGACATCTGGACGTTTGTCGGAGCCAGTATCATTTTCCTGGCTGGTTGGTACATTGTTTTTCGCGAATCGCGCATCAGCAATGACCCCCACCCGAGAGAAATTAGTCGCTAACGTTCAAAGTTCTTTTCGCGGCTTAGCGTTACACTATTATTCAGTTGGGTAGTAATCAGACTCTAAAACTTCGGTGTGACACTAAACACTATGGCGCAAAAATTCAAAGAATCTCTAGCCACTTTGACCAAAGAGGCATTCGTCGATCAATACGGCAGCATCTACGAACATTCTCCTTGGGTGGCTGAACGCTGTTGGGATGCAGGCCTTGATGAACAACATGATGATGTGCAGGTGCTTGCAGTATCAATGGCCGCTGTTCTTGCGAAAGCGACAGATGACGAAAAACTACAATTAATTAGGGCCCACCCCGACCTTGCAGGAAAAGCGGCGAAACAAGGCACGTTGACGTCCGAGTCTACCGATGAGCAAGCAAGTGCAGGTTTAGATCAGTGCACCGAGTCTGAGCTGGAGCGATTCCAAACGCTAAACGATGCCTACAAAGCCAAGTTCGACTTCCCGTTCATAATGGCTGTCAGAGGGAGCAATAGACATAAGATACTGGCGGGGTTTGAAGAGCGTCTACCGAATGATTACGACACTGAAGTTGCTAGGGCGTTAGCTGAGATTAATAAGATTGCGTTACTGAGGCTTGAGGCATTGGCGGATCACTAGTGCGATTCATGGGGGTTATAGGGAATTGAACTGTTCTCGAAATTTCTTAGGCGTGATTCCTGATTCAATTTTAAATGCTTTGTTGAAGGCACTCTGACTGCTGTATCCGACAGCGTTTGCAACACCGGTTATCTGTAACTCAGAATTAGCAAGCAACTCTCGTGCAGCGAGAATTCGAATTCGACGCAACAACTCGCTCCATCGCATACTGGTTTCCTCGACAATACGCCGAGACAGAGTCCGTTCACTTGAAGCTAATTCGGAAGCTATCTCCACAAGTTCAATGTGTCTCATGTGTCGTTCAATGGTTAAATCAACCGCTCGAGCAACAAGCTTCGATTGACCTCGTGGAATCCAGTCAGTGGTCGGAGCATCCATCCTCTCAATAATGATAGATGCAAGTGCCTTGAAGAATGAATCTGCGGTTTTATCAGGCATACAACCCTCAACTGCCCATCGTCTGCAATGCAAAATCATGTGCCTCGCTAGAGGAGTCAGATCAATCGTCTTAACATTCTGATTATGCTCGGGGAATTGAGCCGTGTTAAACAAAATTGAACAACACGTAATCGAGTTGGGAATTTGAGTAGTAACTTGTTTACCTGCAGGTATCCAAACTGCTTTCGTGGGCTGTAGAAAGAAATAGCGCGAATCGATTTCTAGTCGCATCGAACCAGATGCGCAATATGCTAGGTAATGATCCGCAAAGCACAGTGTTGCTGAGTCAGTTTTTGCGAACTCACGATAAACACAGGTACCGAACGGCGATTCACCAGACAAACACATTGTAGCCACTGCTTAGTTTCATAGATTCGACCCCGTATTGCCGTTAATAGCAGTTTATAACTGAATTCCGCCGCAGGTAAGTAGTCTGGCATTTTGGAGCTGATAATAATGCGATGGTGCAAAGACTGAATTAGAAGAAATCCTTAGCATGAAATACACAATTTCACCCGAGTCGCAGAATGAAAAGGATCTTAGTTATGACAGCTTTAATTGCCACAGGAACTCTACATGCCTCAACAATGAACGAGATGCAACTAGATGGCCTACTGTCCGGCAACACACTCTATTTGAATATTCCTGCAGGAGGGCCAGCCCTTCCAGAGGGCGGAATAGTACCGTTTAAGTATGGTGCGGATGGATCCTCATCGGCCCGTTTGTCAGAGGAGCTAACTCTTGTTGGCAAGTGGAAGCTTGAACATGATCATTATTGTGTTGATTGGACAAATGGGCCGAAGAATAGCTGCACGAAAATTGTTAAAACAGACGATGGTATTTCCTTAATCGATTATAAAAGTGATGAGATACGCGGAAAAGTTGAAAAGATAGTTCCGGGAAATCCGGAGGGAATTTGACCTGGTCACTTAGGTAGTTCGATTCCATCAAAGCGATAACTGACGTTTAGCAACTTGGCAAACAGGGAAAAAGAGTGCTGGCTCAAATACCCTTCTGCAAAAACAAAGCATGCCCAGTAGTATCGTCTAGAGTATAAGCCTCAAACCCAAAATGCTCGTAGGAACGTCTTGCCCGGTCGTTTCCAGTTAACACTTCAAGTGTGATTTTGCAGGCGCCAATCGCTTTGGCTTCTGACTCGACAAACGCAAGCATTTGTTGACCGGCTCTTCGCCCTCTGGCATCTGGTAATACCGCTAAATCGTGGATATTTACAATGGGTTTGCAGGCAAATGTAGACAAGGTCGTAAAACAGTTTGCTAAAGCGACAGGTTGACCATCTAAATAACCGATGGCTGAGAATGCGCCGGGTGTGGAAGCCATCGCAGCCGGTAAGTTTGCGCGAGCATAGTCTGACAACGGGCTCTCTCCGCCCATCGGGTCTTCTGCGTAGGCGTTTAAGAGCATGACAACAGCTTCACCGTCTTTTGGATTGCTCCAATCAGCACAGCGTATTTCAAGTTTTAATTCACTGTCGGTGTTCAACTGACACTCCTTGGGTTTATCGCGTATTACGATTTATTAGCATCATTGAGGCGGCGTAATTCTAATAGCCGCTCTCTTATCCGTATTTCAAGGCCTCGCTCGACAGGCTCGTAAAATTGAACTGCTTCAAGCGTATCGGGGAAATAATGGGCACCTGCGGCAAAACCATCTATTTCATCGTGAGCGTAGCGGTAGCCATCACCATGCCCTAGTTCTTTCATGAGTTTCGTTGGCGCGTTTCTAAGGCTCATGGGTACCGGTTGATTACCGGATTCTTTAACAAACGCCATGGCAGTTTTATAAGCGCTGTACACCGCATTACTTTTTGGCGCGCAGCTCATAAAAATGATGGCATGGGCAATAGCCAGTTCACCCTCTGGACTTCCCAGCCTAGAGTAAGCATCCCAGGCGTATAGAGCATGCTGGGCGGCCCTAGGGTCTGCATTACCTATGTCTTCGGAGGCGAAGCGCAACACCCTGCGCGCAATATACAAAGGATCACAACCACCGTCTATCATGCGGCAAAACCAGTAAAGCGCTGCATCAGGATCTGAACCGCGCATGGATTTATGCAGCGCTGATATCTGATCGTAAAAATTATCTCCGCCCTTATCAAACTGACGAAAAGAATCGCGTGTGACTTCTGAGATAACTCGCTCGTCGATAACCTTACGATCCCCTTCGATACGCGCACAATCGGCCGCGAGCTCCAGCAAGACCAAGGCATGCCTGCCGTCACCATCGGCGGTGGCGGCGAGTAAATCCCTGTGGGATTCGTGCATGTCGATATTGCTACTGCCAAGACCGAACTCTTCGTCGCTTAGCGCTCTATCGATAATGCCTCGGATGTCTGCTTTTTCCAAGTGTTTAAGCACGTAAACACGCACACGTGACAAAAGAGCATTGTTAAGTTCGAATGAAGGGTTCTCGGTGGTTGCCCCCACAAAGAACAACGTACCGTCTTCAATATGCGGTAAGAATGCATCCTGTTGAGATTTATTAAAACGATGGACTTCATCGACAAACAACACACTGCGTTGCCCGGTAGTATCCAACCGGTCGCGTGCCTCTGCCACTTTTTCGCGAATGTCTTTTACACCCGCTAAGACCGCAGAGATGCTCATAAAATGAGCGTCACAGTGCTTAGCAATCATGCGTGCCAGTGTTGTCTTACCCGTACCGGGCGGGCCCCAGAAAATCATGGAGTGCAATCGGTTACGTTCCAACGCTTGTCGCAACGTACTGTCAGGACCCAACAGGTGTTGTTGCCCCGAAAACTCCGTTAAATCTTTCGGTCGTAATCGGTCTGCCAGTGGGCGTACCGAATCGTCCGCAGCAAAGAGTTGCCCACTACTGACCATCGAAGCCAATCACATCGACACCATCGGGTACAACAAACTCAAACAAGCTATCGGCAAGATCAATACCTGCCTGAAAATCACTGAATATAATCTGCGTGGCCTGACCAAAATTATCCCGTAGCTCCATAGCTGCCAGAGTCTCCCCGGACATGCCAATGTATACCTGCTCGAAATCGGACGACTCTGAAACCGGCGTAAGCTCAATCCAGTTGATACCGTCGGACTCCCCTAGCTCCTCTATGAAGAAAGAATCTGCCAGTGGTGCAGCGCGCATCAGCAGCACTAAGGGTGTACCGGCTACGCGGTCGTCAATGGTATTGACCGTGACCTGCTCAAGGTCTTTGTCATACATGTAGATGCGTTCGCCGTCGGCAATGATCTGTTGCTCTTCAGGTGAAAAATACGTCCAGATGAATTTTCCGGGGCGTTTTATCCGGATACTACCGACAGACTTTTGAACGGGTTCTGCATCTGCATCGTAGAGCGTCTGTTCAAAATTAGCCTGAAAGGTATCGACGTTCTGTATGAACGCGTCAAGCTGATCCAGCGCCTCGCCTGCCGATGCAAGCGGCGATACCATGCAGAACACCGCACAAAATAGGGTGCGTATTGATTTAGCTAAGCGCTGTGAAAAGATAGCGGTCATGGGTCTGCCCTGTTCAGTTACGTCATAGTGTACTTGACGTAGAACAGGTACGATAAGTTTCCTGAACGAATCCTGAGCGAGGCTAATTAGCCCGGAGGCGGAGCCAACACTTCCCGCGTACCACTGGATGTCACCTGACTGACAACACCGGCCGCTTCCATCTCCTCCACCATCCTGGCCGCACGGTTGTAACCAATCTTCAAACGGCGCTGCACATAGGAAATAGAGGCTTTTCTGGATTCAAGCACAATGGCCACCGCCTGATCGTAAAGCGCATCAGATTCGGCGCCACCACCCTCGACTTCACCGCCAGAAATACCGGGTATGGCCGCGGTATTTTCCTGCAATATTTCTTCTATGTAATTGGGCTCACCGGTTTGCTTGATGTGAGCAATAACATTCTGCACTTCGTGATCATCAACAAAGGCACCATGGACACGCACCGGCAGTGCCGTACCTGGAGGCAGGTACAACATATCACCATGGCCCAATAGTGATTCAGCGCCACCTTGATCCAGTATCGTGCGTGAATCGATTTTCGAGGAAACCTGAAACGCAATTCGGGTCGGTACGTTCGCTTTAATGAGGCCGGTAATAACATCCACCGAAGGTCGCTGTGTGGCAAGCACCAGGTGAATGCCCGCTGCTCGCGCTTTCTGAGCGATTCGAGCAATGAGTTCTTCCGCCTTTTTACCCACCTGCATCATCATGTCGGCAAATTCGTCGACAACCACCACGATGAAAGGCATTGGCTCAAGCGTTGGTGGTGCGGCCGTTGGCGTTAAGGACAGCTCCGCCTGATACAGAGGATCAACAATCGGTGTACCCGCTTCAATGGCTTCATTCACCTTTTTGTTATAGCCTGCGATGTTGCGCACTTTCAGAGCAGCCATTACGGTGTAGCGGCGTTCCATTTCACCCACACACCAGCGCAAAGCGTTTGCCGCCTCTTTCATATCGGTGACAACCGGCGCTAACAAATGCGGAATACCGTCGTAGACGTTCAATTCCAACATTTTTGGATCAATAAGAATCAGACGCACATCTTTAGCGGTTGCCTTGTACAACAAGCTGATCAACATGGAATTGACCGCCACAGACTTACCCGAACCTGTGGTTCCCGCAACCAGTAAGTGTGGCATGCGACCTAAATCTGCTGTCACCGATTGTCCGCTGATGTCTTTACCTAAAGCCAAAGTGAGCGGGGATTTTTTTTCAATGTACTGAGGAGACTGCAGCATTTCTGTCAGCTGAACGATCTCACGATGATCGTTGGGCACCTCAATACCAATGGTAGAACGACCGGCAATCACTTCTACGACTCGAACACTGACCAGCGACATGGAACGCGCAATATCCTGCGACAGCCCCGTGATTCGGCTCGCCTTTATACCTGGCGCCAGTTGCATTTCGAAACGTGTGATTACCGGCCCGGGATGCACCGCAACCACTTCAACAGTAATTCGGAATTCAGCTAGTTTCTGTTCAAGCAATCTTGAAAGTGCTTCTAAATCACTGTCAGAAAATCCCGGCCGCTGAGGCTCCGGTGCATCTAGTAGGGACAGTGGTGGCAAGTCTGAATCGGGTACATCTAAAAACAGCTTGGTCTGCTTTTGTTCAGCGACGCGCGGTTTAATCGCAATTTTCTTTTTCTTCGCTGCAGGGTCGACTGTTGGCAATACCTTTTCGTGGACAGGCGCTGCAGGTTTGGCTTTAGGCTCTAGATGCCGACCCAGCACCACTTTTTCAGCACCTGTTGCATCAAGCTCATCGACCGCGGCAGCGGCGGCGGCATCGATACGGGCCACGTCATCAGAGTCGTCGACCAGCAGAGCGTCGTCGATGGAGTCGCCCATATTATCCATTCGACTATCGGCCGCGCGCACAGAATTCAATTGACTGGCAGCACCTCTCGCAGCGGTTTGAGCAGCCCCTGCAGAAAGCTTGGCTTTTTCACGAGCTAAAGCCAGAGCTGCCGCCAGACCGGTTCTAGGCGGACTCTCAGCATCAATATCCAATAAAGGATCTAATTCCGGAACTTTCTTTGATCCACCCAGCTTTTCGCGCCACGATTTTGTTCGCGTTGCCGGCTCAGCTTCAGGTTCTGCGTGCAATTGTTGCATTCGCTCTTCCCGCGCCTTATCTGCAGCTTTTATTTTCGCGTGTTCCCGATGAGACTCTGACAAGGACAACACCCAGCCATGCAACCGTTCGACAGCGCCGACGACCATTCCACCGATGGATTCGATGAGCTGCATCCACGAGGTGCCAAACGCAAGCGTAAGGCTACTGAAAAATACAGCAAGCAGCAGCAAGGTGGTTCCCAGATGATGCAGGAAGCCGACTAATCGCCAAGCCACAGCCGTACCCAGGATTCCACCGCCAAAAATATTTTGTGGCAAGGAGCCTTCCGGAACACTGAAGTGCAAATCGGCCAAACCACTAGCGCTGACCAGCATCAGGGCCACACCGATAATCCGGACAAACGCAAACGGGCGGTAGGCAGAAGGTTGTCTGCGGTGATCACGAAACAACAACCACCCGCTGATACCCAGAACGACGGGAATCAGATACGCCATGAAACCGAATAATGACAGAGTGACATCGGCAAACCAGGCACCCACTCGACCCACACTGTTGGTAACTACCTGCCCTGCACCCGTGCTCGACCAACCCGGATCATTGATGTTGAAAGACGAAAGCGATAAAAGTCCGATGATGGCGGCAAAAGCACACACGATAGCGCCCACTTCGCGCATCAAACGGCCCATATGACCGAGAGCCTGAGTGTTAGCCAAACTTGCGGTCGCTGCAGCTCGATTGCGGGCAGCCGTTTTTTTCGTGGCTGCAGCACTTTTCTTGGAGGCAGCGGTCGTACGGCGTCCAGCCGTAGCACGCCTGCTGGTTACTTTCGCACCTGTAGCACCCTTTCTTGATGCAGGCGCTTTTTTGCGGCGAGCCGCTGCGCGTTTTTTGGTTGCTTGGGCCAAAAAAAACTTTCCTTGCGTTTGTTAGTTTAGAGCGCTGACACCTTTGCAATCCGGATCTGCAAATGCACGCGTCGAACATGAAAGTGTAGCAGAGGAAAACGAAGGTACTTGCCGCACCTACCGAGTTTGCAGGTACTATTCGTTACAACTTAAGAACACGCCAAGGAACTCTGTTTACTCATGTCCGATACCCGTCATTGCAAGTTGCTCATCATTGGCTCCGGACCGGCTGGATACACCGCCGCAGTCTACGCTGCCCGGGCAAATTTGAACCCCGTGCTTGTCGCAGGCATGGAACCCGGGGGTCAATTAACGACCACTACCGATGTAGACAACTGGCCTGCTGACGCCATGGGAGTACAGGGCCCAGAGCTGATGGAACGATTTAAACAGCATGCGGAACGCTTTGAGACTGAATTAATCAGCGACCACATCCAAAGCGTTGATTTTTCATCAAAACCCTTAAAACTATCGGGCGATAACGGCGAGTACACCTGCGACTCACTGATTATCGCAACCGGCGCCAGCGCAAAGTACCTGGGGTTACCCTCGGAAGAAAAATTTAAAGGGCGTGGTGTCTCAGCGTGCGCGACCTGCGATGGGTTTTTCTATCGCCAACGTAAAGTTGCGGTCATTGGCGGCGGTAACACCGCGGTGGAAGAAGCTCTGTATTTATCGAACATCTGTAGCGAAGTTATTCTTGTACATAGACGAGATACGCTGCGTGCAGAAAAAATACTGCAAGACCGCCTATTCGAAAAAGCTAAAAACGGCAACGTAACGCTGATGTGGGACCACACCCTCGAAGAAGTCTTGGGCGATGACAGTGGCGTCACGGGAATGAGAGTGAAATCGGTCGATTCTGGTGATACCACCGATATCGATGTACACGGTGTATTTATTGCCATCGGTCACAGCCCCAACACCGGCCTGTTTGTCGATCAACTTGATATGCAAGACGGCTATTTAAGTGTGCAAAGCGGTACGAAAGGCAATGCAACCGCTACTTCGGTACCGGGCGTTTTCGCAGCCGGAGACGTTATGGATCATGTCTATCGACAAGCCATTACCTCAGCCGGAACAGGCTGCATGGCTGCACTGGATGCGGAGCGCTATCTGGAAGCACAAGACTCCGGGTTGTAAGGATCAATCTAAGTCCCTTGGCAATCGTATAGTCGAACATGACGTCGACCATTCAAATTGAAATTCGTGACACGCTGGCAGACGTTTTGCCAGCGCAATGGAATGCATTAACCGAGGACGGGAATCCGTTTCTTCGGCATGAGTTTTTGCATTCCCTCGACGCCACCGGGTGCCTGGGCGAAGCGACCGGGTGGTACCCACGATATTTTTTATTGTGGGAAACCGAATCGGAAAGCCAAGATTTGCTGGCTGCGGTTCCCACCTATGCGAAAACGAACTCCCGTGGTGAGTTTGTATTCGACTGGGCCTGGGCCGAAGCTTATGAAAGGCACCAACTCGATTACTACCCTAAGTTGGTCTCGAGTATTCCGTTCACTCCTGCCACCGGTAGACGTTTGCTGATTCGCTCAGATCAACCTTTCGAGGAAACGGCAAAGTTGTTAGCCGGGGCTATTCGGCAATTTGCCAATTCCCAAGACTATTCAGGCGTGCATTTTTTATTCGTTACTGAAGAAGAAAGTGA
>JAHDGK010000114.1 GCA_020627685.1 Granulosicoccus sp.
CCAGATACGCCGCCAACCTTCAAACGCCTCAAACACCAGATTCAGTCATAGCTCGGGACATCCCCATCGGCGACGAAGAATGTCAGATATCAATCTCTAAGGCGATGATTTCGGTCGAGCTGGAAGGTTTGTCACCCGCCCCAGGAACTAGATATGGGGAACCTCGAAAAAATAACGCGGTTTGCATAACAAAGAGCACCAAGAAACAGACCAATCGTGGAAGTAGCTTTAAGGCAGGCGGTGGCCTCGACGTCGGCCATTCCTTATTATCGGCCAATGTTACAGCCGGTGGCGAAATCCACGGGTCCTCTGAGGCAGGCACGGCCATCGAAGCAAGCGACACCTTTGAGCATCTGCGTGTCCGAGCGCTGCCCAACCTGAGGTGGGAAGTCAGCGAGCCGGATGGTGTCCCCCTTGACGGTACGTATTTAGAGGGAGACGACTTGGTAAAAATGCACAAGTCAGATCGGGCCAATCGAGCATCTTTTCGTGCTTGGGTTACAGTGAAGCAGCGCGATCTTGATATAAAGCAAATAATATTGGACACATCGTCACGAAATTTTTTTGGGAGACTGAATACGAACCAAAGGCGTCTCCTAGACATCTTCATCGCGAAATCTCTGAGCACCGCACTGAACTGGGGTGATAACTATCGAGGTGAGATCATGCTGTCTGAACATGTCAGCGAGGTGGCAGGTGAGGAATGACGCAACCATTGCCGAGATGCTCTCTGGCTCTGATCTCCCCAATGTTTTCGAAGTAGTAGCCAGTACAACAGGTGACTTCGGCCATTTAGTCACGCTACTGCGGCTCGACCGGTCTCAGGACTTCGTTTTTAGTAACATGCGTGAGGTAGATTTCTCGAATACCGACCTGCGCGGTTTCAATTTTACTGGCGCGGACCTGCGCGACAGTTACGGTACAGACGTAATTTTCGATGATACGACGATTTTGGAGGGGGCTGACGTTCAGGGTTCCTGCTTTGCAACGTATAAGCGAGAGCGTCAGCTATTTCTTAGCAAGCGCGATGCTGGCGCGATGTATGAAGCGCTTAGGATTGGCGATCCCTATGAAGTGTCGAGTTGGATACATTCACGCTTCACAGACGGCTTAGACCGTCACCCTATATTACGAAAGGCGGACGACGAGACCGCTGCGATATTGTGCCAAAAGTTGTTAACAGACGAAATCGAGCTGACGAAAAGGGCTGACCTATTCTATCATCTAAGAGGTATCACACGTTCGCCAAACAGCTTGCGCGAACTACTTTTGAATGTGCTGGCGCGTCACGCCCGCAATATCCCGGTGATGCAGAAGTTCATTACGATTGCAGGGGGCATGTACAGTGGCGATCAGCTCGTCGGTCAGGCCCTACTCACACTGACGAAAGCCCAGAATGAGCAGGTAAGGGAAACTGCGTTCGTTACTCTGTCGCGGACGAGGTTCTTTGGGTTGAACTTTGCCCAACTACGAACATCATTCATGAACGATGCCAATCGAGAGATCAGGCAGCGACTTCTAATGACGTCCGCGATTTCTCTCGACCGCCGCAGCTTGAGCGTGATCAACCTCAACGCATTGTTGTCTGACGTACCTCTAGCCGACATCTTGGATTACAGCGAGCTGCTCGATGAGGGGCTGGCCGCCCAAATCGCGACTATCACGAGGCAGCGGGCACATGAAAATGAGCGACGCTCAAAAGGAGAAAAGTTTTCGGACACAAGCAAAATGGGAGCTATCTCCGTTCCTGATGTTACGATGGTCGTCAGGCGTCAGGAGGAGGTCCTTTGTTCTACTCCCGTTATTAAGTTGTTTTTCGCAGCTGACCAACCAGAACGATCCCAGAAGGCACTCGCTCGGTTAAGATCCAAAAGCGCGGATCACAAGCGTAAGATTGAAGGGCGCATCGCACGTGGGATGGCTCGGAGATAAAGGAACAAATTCTACAATCCATTGATTCTGCTTATAAAATAAGATTCCCAAAGCTTGTCTAAAACGGTCCTATCTGCCAGTAACAGAACCGGTTCGGCTTTGGTCGCTGAGAAGCGCTTTTCGAGCCTTTGTTGCACGGTGATTGAAAGTCCATTTTAGCAGATTCTACTCCTGAAAATGTTTCCCTGAACCACTACTCCGAGTGGAGATTAGTTGATATTTGAGGGAAGGGTTATCCATTGGACAGTGCATCGAGGCAGGCGGAAATGTGGACATGAGTAAAACGGAAAGCTCTACTTCGGCCAAAAGACTTCTGGCTCTGTTGTCCCATGATTTGAATCATTCTCTACTCACCGACGCCGAAGTAGACACTGCTTTGATGACGTTCATCACGGACATCCAATCGTTGGATACATGGAGCTATGCCCAAAAGTTGGTGACGGCCATCATCAGGCGGCGACTTGAACTTGCTTGATACCGTCTTTGAACTCAACCCCCTGAATGATC
>JAHDGK010000074.1 GCA_020627685.1 Granulosicoccus sp.
CGACGTGTTTAATGCCCGCGTTAACGATGGCGTGAGTGCAGGGCGGTGTGTAGCCGTGGTGATTGCAGGGTTCAAGCGTTACGTAAAGGGTGCATTCACTGAGGGTTTGGGCAATAAGCTCATCGCCTGTTTTATCGCTGCTGCTAGAAAACTCATCGGACTGGATAAACCGCCTAGCGTCATTGAGCGCGTTGACCTCGGCGTGGGCTTGCCCGTACACCTCGTGCCAGCCTTCGCCAATGATGTGTCCGTTGTGCACCACCACACTGCCCACGAGCGGATTCGGGCTGGTGCAACCGGTTCCCCGGACTGCCAGCTCTAACGCGCGTTGCATGAAGTGTTCGTGTGACGGCACTGCTTCTTTAAACCTCAATAACGACAAAACATCTGTTATTCGAGGCGGCAGCGCACACCGTAAGCCGGTACCACGCATACAGGTACCCGCCACACTGCAAGGCGCAAATGGGCATATGCAGCGTCAGTGTTCAACTTCTCTCATCCGGACTCTAACCGTCGGCTCTGGAATCTGACCAGATCCACCGCGTGGGCCAAGCCCCTTGGGGCTAAGCTTTACGGGTCACGGGCTTGGCAGCGCTCCTATTGGGAGGCTACCCTACCGCCGGTGGGGAATTACACCCCGCCCCGAAGTTGGATACAGTTTGTGAAATTACTCCATTGTGGGAGATTTTGCAATGGAGGTATCGGCAATAGGGCTTTGAATTTCGAGAAATTCTTAAGGGATTATGACGACTTCGAGCACTATGCCGTATTTTGCGAGGAGTTCGCTGCGAGCCCGGGCAATTTGCTCCCAATGAGCGGGGCTGGCTATTTGGTGGCGGATGACGAGTTGTAGAGTGATGTTGGGTGGGGTGGTGCCTAGTTGGATGGTGGTTGTTTGGCCCTCTTCGGTGGTTGATACCTGACCGGTCTCAATCAACGGTGTGATGAATCGGGTTTGAATCTCACGGCCGTCGCGCAGGAGTCGATATAACAGGGCGTTCGGATTTTCTGGGTCATTAAAGGAGGGGTTAGCGATATCCCGACTTCTCACAACAATCAGATTACTTCCATCAATGAAGTCGATGATTGGGTAGGATCGAATAGTGGGTATTAGTGATGAATAGGGCGAGGCCCGTGCAAGAGCGTTTTCGACTTCTGTGCCTCTTTGCGTTCCAAAGAATTCGATAAAGTAGCTTTCGCATGAGGACGGTCTGATATCGATGTGAGTTGTGCCTGAATGATTGCTTAGGTTATTAAAACCTGGAATAGGATTAGTCTCTGAGTCGCAATCATGGCTAATTTCATCCTCCAAAAAGCACGAGTGCTCTGTCATATCGATGAACTCATCAGTTGGTGTTCTTATTCCTGAAAGCTCACCTTCATCGTATATAAGCGTCACTGAGTTGCCATTTTCATCTGTTATTGAGCTAAGCCTGCGGTTGGAATACTGCATGGTGAGTATCTGACCTTGGGCATCGCTATAACGGGTTAGGTGCGAGCCTTGGAACTGATAGTGATTGCCTGAATTGTCAGTCCAATGCCCTACGTTGCCCTCAATAAAGAAGTTGCCAGACCCGGTGGGCGAGTGAAAAACATCGGCCTCGTTTTTTATAAATTCATGCTGAATACCCTGATGATCGAAAATCGTAAACGTTGAGTTATTTTGGGTCAGTACGATATCGAACCTATGTCTGAATTTATGTTCAGTGAATGTACTGTTTTCAACATCATTCTGAAGGCTGTTGGAAAATTGCAGTATTGAACTAGGGTGCTGATAGTTGATGTCCGTTTGGCACTGCACAGGGCAGATTTGCGCATGAGCAGGTGTGGCAATTACCAGCATACAAATCGCAACTAAGAGCCTGATACTCGACATAGAAACAATTGCGTAGTGCGGAGTTTTGGTTTTATTCGTTAAGCCACTATTTTTCATTGAGCTCGCAACCTGAGATTCGCCATCTGAATGCATAGAGTAATCGCTGAGTCAAAGTTCTAGGTTTCGTAAATCGTTATGTCTGTTTGTATTTACAGTAAAAACGGCTGTTTTTTAAATTTGTGGCAGACGTGAAAAGATTACTGCCTTATCGTTTACAGACATCGGGAAATGGAATTTGCGTTATGTGTCCAAGTTTGTGGAGTGTTCTAAGTTATCTAGACGGTTTAAAACCCTTCCCCAAAGTGTTTAAACATTCGACAAAGAAACGTGGCATTGGTATCGCTAAAAATAGAACCCCAAATAGTAAATGTGGTTTTCTGCATTACGCGGTGTTACATCTCAGGGCCGACTTCTTTAGTAATAAACATGTTTTACGCCCCACGCTAAAAATCTATTTTTATAGGGTGATAAAGCTAAAAAGAAAATTACGATTATTAGAAAAATCGGCGAAAGAAATTGAGTCAAACCCGCGGTGGAAACACGTGATCTGTGTCCTCTTCTAGAAATTAATTGGGTCATTTGAGCCTGCTTTATGGAGAATTTTATTCTTATGCGTGCAGCTCTTTTTGGGGTAGGTACTTACGACAATTCGATTGATTGTTTGTCGTTTGAAAAACATGACGTGATCTACAAACACAAAAACAGATAGGTATACGTCAGATAAAACCGTGTTGTAGCTTGAAGGTTGTCTGGTCTTGCAAGTGAATGGTGAAAGAGAAATTAATATCTCTAGTGTGTTAACGCCAAATCCAGACTATCAGATGAATAAATTGCCCAGGGCAAAAGGAAAAATTGATGAATAAAAAATTGGCTGATGATATGAGAAAAATAGCGAGCTCACCAAGAAGGATTCGTGGACAGGGGATGACGGAATACATCATCATCGTGGCTTTGATCGCCATCGCTTCAATTGTGGCCGTGAGTTTTTTCGGCTCAAGCGTTAAGGCTAGCTTTTTAGCGCTAGGTTCAGACCTGATAGGTGCTGAGAAGATAGATAAACAGGCTACCACAGAAGCTAGCTTTGGTAAGGCTGAAGCCGCTGCACAGGAGGTGACAACGCTTCAGAGCTATAACAACTAACACAGCCTGTTGGTTGAAGTCTGTATGTGGGTCGGTATGAAATTGTATCGATCCACGCTTTCCAAGATCATTGCAACGGAGGCAATGTTGATTAAGAAGCAACATGGACAGGTACTACCACTGGGGTTGGCGTTACTGGCGCTCACGATGATGGGTATTTTCGTCCTATACAACACGGGTCAAGTAGCAACAGACAAAATGAAACTGGCTAACGCAGCAGACGCCGCAGCCATGAGCGGTGCATTAATTCAGGCGCGTGCTCTTAACTTCCAGGCGTATAGCAATCGAGCGATGGTCGCCAATCAGGTTTCAATTGCGCAGGCCGTCACCCTTAACTCGTGGGTTACTTATGGGGCGGTCACGAGTGAAAACATTGCCACTGTATTAAAGCCCATTCCTGTTATCAACGTTTTGTCTCAGGGAGTACAGACGGGATTGCGGCAGGTAGAAAAGGTGATAGCACCAATGTCACAAGGAATGCTAAGCGTGGTGGATAAGGTCAATGGTGGTTTATCCATCGCTCAGGAAGCGATGTTTAGAAGTGCTTTTATCGCAACACCGGATGTCATGCATCAAGTGGCGTTGGAGACGGACCACCGTTTCTCGGTCGACTCCGCTTTTAGTGCAGTTGGTTTACAACAGAATATCTCCGAATGGAATAATTTTACCCAAGGATATTCGTCATCCGATGTTGATGTAATGAGTGATCGCGTATCGATGATAAATCAATCTCGAGATCCTTTTACGCGAGAGCGTAATTGGAAGTTTTTTAAGAATTTTTGGTTTTACTCAACCCCAATACTTCGTCACCGTTTGTACCGCGAAGGGACTACAGAACTTATTCAAGTAGAAAAGGATGGTGTGCTGGAATGGGAATGGAAAGCCAAGGATACATTGTCATTGCATAACCGGCTGTGGCGATGGCGTGGGACAAAACGCTTTGAATTACCTATCGGGTGGAGTGAAACCCATGCGAATTCTGCTGGATCTCAAGAAACAATTGATCCTAGCGCGTGTACGTCAATGCAAAGTTTTTCCAACTCCAGCGATTGTTCCCGACTCCTAGGGATGAACCGCGTGTCAGAAATGTTAGCTGATACAGGGGTTGCTTCTCCGGTCAGTAGAATTGATACGAACAATGCACTTATGGGGTATAGCGGGCTTCGTCCTTTTCGATCATTGAGTGAGAGAACGCTAGATTCTGAATTTCCAACGTTGAATTTAAGAATCGAAGTATCTATGCCCCTCGATCAGACTCGACTTAGCGATCAAACAGACATTGGAAGTACTTTCGAAGCACCAGGCCGGGCAGTGGGAGACGTGATCTCTTCAATTAGTTCTTCCGAGGTATTTTACCAGCACCCTGAAAGCGAATACGGCGAACTGACTAAGGCGAATGGTTATAGTCCATATTGGTCAGCCCGATTAAGCCCGATCGCTATTGAGGACAAGATTCTAGCCACCAATTTTCGCTCTGCAAGCCTATCAAGGCCCACGCAAATGAGCACGGGGAACACTTTAGAGTCACCTGTTGGGAACACTTCAGTAAGTGTTCAAAGTCTACCGGTTTATCTGGAAGCGTCAGGTGTGCTTACCGGTAGCAACGATATCTATTCGGCAGGTCTTATTGATAGTGAATTGAACCGAGTATTAGCGGGTTCAGCGACAGGCGTATTGTCAGGTAGTCCGATGGACGCCTCTTTGACTTCGACAGAGGATGTGACTGCCACGCAGGAAAGACTGACACAGCTTATCGATGCATCGGTGGGAGACTTGACGTCTACAGAGGCCTCTGGTGTATACGGTGAATCACTGAGAGAAGCGGAAAGATTGGCTTCCGAGTTAAATGATGAATTCGTTCGTATTCAAACCACGGTTTCTGACAATTTTGAAATTGCTCAGCGTCAGACTTCTCTCGCTCTCGATTCTGAGCTAAGTGACATTAGCGAAGAGGTTGGTCTTCTGCTCAATGCGATTAGCAACGGAAGTCACAACGATGATTCCTTACGAGAGATGCAGCAGCAAATTGATTTTCTGCAAGACAAGGCTGAGCAACTCAGAGCTGGTTTTAAGGACACATTGGCTAGACAGTTAATGAATATTGTTAACGACGCTACCGATCTTTACGTCATGCGTTATTCCGAGGCCATCCACACCGTCGAAGAGTGGTTAAGGCTGGATCTTGACGAAGTTCGGTTGCCGTGGACGGAACTTTCCGATGATGAATAGTTACCCCACAGAATACGGCAATGCACTGGTCGAGACTACGGTCGTAATGCTGGTGATGTTGCCTGCAGTTTTTGCCATGGCGCTTATGGGGAATTTGATCGATTTAAAACAAACCAACGAGCAAGCTGCTAGGTATGTCGCCTGGGAATCAACTGTTGAGACCGCGAATACTGAAAGTATCTCAATTCCGCTAGTTAGCGATAGGTTCTATGAGTCAGCAGGCAATCCGATCCAGAGTGTACGCATGCCTGAATCTGTTAATCGGCTTTGGGGGGATCAGACCGATGCCCCTGTGACTATGTCAACAGCGTTCGAGCTGGAAATTAAAGCTGATTCTCTCACTGTTAACGCAGCTCAACCTAATTCCTCACCTTCTGCTGCAATGATGGTGGGCCAAGCTGTCAGTCAATCCGGAAAACTCTTGGAGGGCATTTCTGGAAATTCTTGGGGGCTAACAGCTAATGGCGTTTCGTCTTCAACTGTGGAAGTGGCTATTGAAGACAGCGAATGGATTCCCAGTGCCGGAAATGCTTGTTCTAACTCCACGTACTTAACATGTCTAGGCAGTCGGTCGGCCATTTTAAATGATAGTTGGAGTGCATCAGGGGATCAGCAAGCGGCACAACGTATACGAAGTCTGATGCCTGCCACCGTGCTGCAGCCTTTAGGTCGTGCGGTTTCGGTGGTTGGAAATCTCCCGTTATTTGGCGAGTTGAAAGATCTCAAAGGGGCGTTTGGTCACGTTGATATGTCAGTTTTGCCTGAGTACGAGAAGCGATGAGAAACGTGAGTTCAATTGCTTTCGTGGTTCTAGTGTTTCTCATGGTCCCTGTCAAGTCGTCGCTTGCGACTGGCAGTTTGGTCCAGTTGTTACGTGACATTCCATTGCCACAAGGGGCCGCTATTGAATGGGTTTCGAATGATGTCTCACACAATGGTACGGAGTTAGTTATCGCTCATTACGATTCTCCCTTATCACATCAAGAGACGATTGAGTTCTATCGCCATGTCTGGCCAGGTGACAGCAATGCTCCCATGCCTGGGTTTATTGAAACAGAAATCGAAAATTGGCTACTCATCAGTCGGTTGAGCAAAGGCGTGAATACGGTGCTTCAACTTGATTTGAGTAATTCGGGTCAAAGCACTGGATTTATCTCAATCGTTGATATCAATACGCCGGTTACCGTCTCGACGCCGGCAAACACTCTGTCAGGGTTAGAGCTTCTCTCTCATACCTCAGCAAATGACGAGAAGTCGAAGTCGTCGCTGTCGGTGTATCAATCAGGTCGTTCCCTAGAGACACTCAGTGAATTGATGATGGGCAAATTTCAAGGTGAAGGTTGGCAGGTTGTTGAGGTTCGCCCCTCGAGTGAGAGCAAGGTTGTCTCCTTTCGAAGGAGTGATTGGGGAAAGTTGATGCGTCTGGATTTGGTCGTGTCCAAAAGTGTCTCTGGAGGCTCACTGGCCGTGGTGAATCAAGTGACTTATGACGGCTAGACACACTAACAGAAGTCAATCTGGTTCAGTCATCGTCGAATACTGCGTCGTGACAGTGGCCGTCGTGGTTGCGTTGTTCATGCCCCTTCCAGGGATAGATGCATCATTGGTGACATATTTATCGGATGCTCTTCGACTCTTCCAATCACACTCAACTTTACTCTTGTCTTTGCCATGAGATTTGAAAATCGATTACACCGGGGTTTCAGTAGATATGGCTAACTCACGCATTGTGCAAAAGCTGCCGGGTAAAAATGTCTATTTGTTCTTATTGGCAATTGCTCTCGGAGGCGCTGGATTTTATTACTCAAAGCAGTACATCGAAGATCAAGTGTCGTACTACAAGGGGCAGTTGGAAAAAACTGAAACTATGGTTGAGATTGTCGTTCCTACCCGATCACTGAAACGGGGCGAAATTTTATACTCCAATGACTTATCGATAAGGGCCATACCTGAGAAATACGCAGACTCAAACTCTGTCACTGGAAATACCTATGAAACGGCCGTAGGTCAGCGACTGGACTTCGATATAGATGAAGGCAGACCGCTGCTGTGGGCTCATTTAGAAGGTGGGTTGACGCCAACGTTTAGTGGCAAGGTCGGAGATGGTTTACGTGCCATGACAGTGCGTGTGGACGAAATTAACTCCATATCCGGGTTTCTCCAGCCCAACGATAAAGTTGATTTGATGCTCAGCCATGGAGCAGGCGGAAGTTATCAAATTTTCCCGCTAATCCAGAACTTAGATGTCATTGCGACTGGCGTACAGACGTTCGTTGATAAATCAGCGCTGGGGGCAACGCGACCTTTTTCAACTATTACTGTGCATGTCAGTCCGATTGATGGTCAAAAAATAACGTTGGCACAACAGGTTGGTAAGTTGACGGCACTGTTGAGGAACCCGGAAGATCAAACTCCGCTTAACGAGCAGCCCTTAACAGTTGCGGAATTACTAAATAAGCCCGTCCCAGTGGTTCCTAAGCCTATGGTCACCACGCAACGACCAAAGCCCGCTACGAACAAACCTGTCGTTGAATATATTATTGGAGGGCAGTGATGAGATTTCGCACTTATACCTATGGCGTTCTGGCTCTGTTTCTTTGCGGTACTTCAATAGCCAACGATAATCAGGGTTGGTTTGAAGTGACCAAGGGAATGATTATTCCGGGGGCTCTAATGGTCGACGGTGCTACTCATAACAAGAGTAATCAGCACTCGAAAGTCGAAATTAGAGAATTCAATCCTGTCATAGTGACTGTTCCCACAGTTGAAGAACGTCAAGCCGTTCAGCCTGAAAATCTGCGGCTAGAGACACAGATTTTAGAGACGCAAAAAACCAATAACTTAGATATGTTTTCCGGACAAGTTAAAGTGCTCGGAAAAGTCAATGTAAGCCGGGTAGCCATTGGCAACGGTGATGTTATTCGTGCGGAAGTTTTAAAAAGTGGTGAGCTGTTGGTAATCGCACAGGCTGCTGGCAGTACCTCCTTACGGTTATGGCATAGCGACGAATCTCAATCAGATTTTAATATTCGTGTCAGCGAACATGATCCGGAAACCCGAGTACACATGGAAACTATGGTTCGCATGCGTGTCAGGATGATTGAATTTAGGAAAAGTGCACTGGGAAAGCTTGGCATTGATTGGAGCGATGGAGCCGCAGGCCCTGGGTTTGCAGTAGCGGGTGATGTCATCGGAAATAATTTTTTCAGACCGGCAGCCGAAGGATTTGAAGCTGCACTTCCTAATACTGTAAAACCATTCCAAACGTACTTTGGTATAGCATCGAATATTACGTCAAGAATTAATTTTCTCGCATCTACCGGCGATGCAACAACACTTGCAGAACCAGTACTGAGTACGACAAGTGGTGGAGTCGCCTCATTTCTAGCTGGTGGAGAAGTGCCTTATCCGAGTATTGGTGCTAATGGTCAATCCAGCATTCAATTCAAAGAATATGGCATCAAGTTAAAAGTCTCTCCCATCATCGACCCTATGGGGAACGTAAGGACATCTGTTGAAACGGAGATCAGTCAACTTGATCCTGCAGTTAGCGTGCAAGGGGCACCGGGGTTGCTGACGCGAAAAGCACAGACACAAGTAAACGTACAATCTGGCGAGACGATTGTAATATCTGGTTTGTTAAGTGCGGATAGCAGCAAGGACATTGATAAATTACCTGGTATTGGAAATTTGCCGGTTATTGGTAATTTTTTCCGAGCTCAAAACGCCCGGAATACAGTTAATGAGCTCGTCATTTTCGTCACGCCAGAAATAGTCCAACCAAGTGCCAGGTTGATTAATGATCGGCAGCAAGCGTTATACGATGCGTCTGAATTGCAGATAGAAAGTGCGCATCAAAAAATCCAGCTGTTTGATTAAGCCCATGTTTGCCTTCTATTATCAGCGTGGATCCGGTCGACGACAATTATTCCAGTCTGCTAGCGAATTATGCTCAATCGGAAGCGCACGCAGCAACGATCTGGTTATTGATTCTCGTCAAATAAGTAAACGTCAAGCGGAATTGACGCTGAAAGGTAACGGTGTTTATTTACGTGATTTAGGCAGTCTCTCTGGATGCTGGGTGAATAAAGAGAGAGTGAAAGAATTTGGCCCTCTGTCTGAACTCGATGATGTTGAAGTCGGTGATGTTCGATTGTCTTTCAAATCTATTCGGTATTCGGGTCTTTCTCCTCATAAGGTTATAAATTCTCAATTAGATAAGGGCTCGATTCAAAAATCTGAGATTGCAACAGACCGAACCGATAAAACTTCGCAAAACGAAATTGAGTCTCAAGTACTCAACCACGATCAGTTAGACGAATATTCTGATATGGCTTACTGGGGGCGAATCGTACATGAGCAACTGCTTTACCAAATGGATCTGCAGCGAAAAGATGTAAATCGGATGTCCGATGATGCATTAAGAATGGAATCTAAGGAATTAATTCGTAGCATTGTTAATGACTTGGATGAGGATATTCCTCAGTCTGTTGATCGACAGGTATTAAGAACGAATGTCCTCAATGAATCTGTGGGTTTGGGACCGCTAGAAGAATTCCTCGATGATGAGACCGTCACGGAAATAATGGTGAATAATCACCGAGAGATATTCATTGAAAGACTGGGAAAACTTGAGCGCTCGACAGTGTCATTTAGTAGCGATTCCACGGTCTCAGCGGTTATTGATCGTATCATTTCACCGTTGGGGAGGCGTATTGATGAGAGCAGTCCCATCGTTGATGCGCGACTGAAAGACGGATCTCGTGTAAACGCGATCATTCCTCCTTTGGCGCTGAAAGGGCCTAGCATTACCATTAGAAAGTTCCCTAAGCATCGTTTGGAATTTAATGACTTAATCGCTGCTGATGCATTGAGCAGCGAAATGGTCGAGTTTCTCAACGTGTGTGTACAAACCCGCAAGAATATTATTGTGTCTGGAGGGACCGGGTCTGGCAAAACCACCATGCTGAATGTCTTGTCTAGTTTTATCCCTTCTAATGAGCGGATAGTCACCATCGAAGATGCCGCCGAGTTAAAACTTATCCAGCCTAATTTGGTTTCGCTGGAATCTCGTCCTCCAAATCTTGACGGTCGGGGAGCCGTTCCCATCAGGGATCTAGTCAAAAATTCGCTGCGCATGAGGCCCGACAGAATTGTCGTTGGAGAATGCAGAGGTGGTGAAGCCTTAGATATGTTGCAGGCCATGAACACTGGTCACAATGGATCCCTGACAACAATACATGCCAATAACCCGCGAGATGTTTTATCCCGTCTTGAGGTGCTGGTGCTTATGGCTGGAATGGAGCTACCCATTGTGGCCATACGTGAACAAGTTGCTTCAGCGGTCGATCTGATAATTCAACAGACCCGATTCCCTTGCGGCGCTAGAAAGATCACCAGGATATCCGAAGTGGTTGGAATGGAGAGTGGCACCGTTCAGCTGCAAGATATTTTCAAATATCAACAACACTCCGTAGATGAAGAAGGTCGAGTTGTCGGACATTTCGAAGCCACCGGAGCGATTCCCACTTTTTATGAGGAACTGAGATACCTGGGGTATGAAGTTGATCTGGACAACTTCTCTAACCAACGTGATGGTGGTGTCGCGTGAAACTACTCGCTATACAGATAGCGCTCTTTTTCAGCATCAGTCTGATCATTTATTTATTGCTAAAGAGTGCGGTATTTTCTGTAGAAAATTATTCCAAATCATTATCGCGTACAACTGAGTCGAGTCTTAGAAAGTTATTTATCTTTGCAGATACTCGAAAGTTGGGTGTAGCTTACGGATTTGGTCTGATTTTGTTGCCCCTAATGCTTTGGCTATCTGGTGCCGGTCTTGTTGTTGTAATTGCAGCTCTAGTATTTACGTTGGTAGCACCTCACAAGGCGATAGCACATTTGGCCGACAGGCGTAAATCCAGAATTAAAACCGCTTTACCCGATGCGCTTTCTCAAATATCAGGTGCGATGAGAGCGGGCTCTACATTCAGTACCGCGATTGAATCATATGCTCGTGAGGCGGAGGGTGCGCTTGGTCAGGAGTTTTCATTATTACTTCGCGAGCAAAGAATGGGTACACCGCTTGATGAGGCCTTAGAGAATCTAGCGGAGCGAATCCAAAGTGAGGAAATAGACTTGTTTGCGTCTGCAGCGATGATTGCAAACGAGGTGGGAGGGAACCTAGCGGAGATACTCTTTGGTTTATCTGAAACTCTTAGACGTAAGATTGAAATGGAAGGGAAAATTGACTCGCTGACCGCTCAAGGGCGTCTACAGGGGCGGGTCGTATCTGCTTTGCCTTTTCTGATTCTGCTGCCGCTGATCTATTTTGAACCAGAAGCGACTTATCCCATATTTACCAGTTTGTTGGGATGGTGTTTTCTCCTAGTCATTATCACGATGGATTTAATCGGTAGTGTTCTTATTAAGAAGATAGTGAGTATCGATATATGAGCGCGCTATCCATCTCTCTCTTTTTTGGCATTGGTGTAACGTTAGCGGTTTGGATTATTGTTGAGATATTTCGCTCCGTACCGGCTGAGGACAGACAATACCTCGATCGCCCTCCTATAGGGTTTCGACTCATATGGCCTTTTGTTCAGCTATTCGTCTTTCATATGGGACGCTTCATTAGTGAAGCGCGTTTGCAAACAACGCTTTTACGTTTAAAAAATGGGGGTGTTGAGTACAGCGTATCTCCTCGACAATTCGTAGCTGCAAAGTATATTTCCGCCGCTGTATTTTCTTTTATATCTGTATTGGTGTTGAGCCATTTTTTTGATGGTTTAGTATGGGTAGGATTTTTAGCCGCGATGGGAGGGTATTGTTATCCTGATTTATGGCTTAAGGAGTTAACAGAAAACCGGGCTAAAGCTATTGTCAAAGAGTTGCCATTTTATTTAGACATCATCACGTTGTCCGTGGAAGCCGGGAGTAATTTGACAGGTGGTTTGACTCACGCCGTACAAAAAACAGGTGACTCAGAACTTCGCAAAGAGTTCAGCCGAGTACTGCGCGATATTCGTTCTGGGAAAACGCGTGCTGAAGCACTAAAGGATCTTTCAGAACGTACCGGTAGTCCTGCAGTGTCCAGCATCGTATCTAGCCTCGTGCAAGCTGAAAAAAGTGGTGCGAGCTTGGCGCCAATTCTTCGTGCGCAAGCTCAACAACTGCGGAGTCGCCGCTTCCAGATGGCTGAGAAAAAGGCTATGGAAGCGCCCGTGAAAATGCTTGGGCCACTCGTCATTTTCATATTTCCCACGACATCGTTTGTCATTGGTTTTATTTTGTTGAGCAAAGCTATTCAAGAGGGATTGGTGACATGGAAACCCCTTTTGTGGGCTTATGGTTGGCCCGCCTAGTGGCCTATCTAACGTTTTATAGGGAATCAGAATTAAAATGGAATTAAAGATAACGGCCCGCCGATGTGTATTCGATAACTACGTCATACGAATATGGGCATTGGTTCTTCTGGTTACGGGAGTCTCTGCCTGCACGAATTCAATTGTCCCTACTGATGCAATGCTGACGCTCACCCCGTCGACACATGCGATTGACATAATCGAGACAGTTAGTGCATCCGGACAATGTGAATATACTGAAGCTAACTATCTGGATATCCCATTGACCATAACGCTGTCAACTGACAACGGTTCACCCATTGGCGATGAGTGGGTGAGTGTCTACACAGACTTCTCTGCGAATACGTACTCTGGGCACTCAGTACTTTCCTTGTATGAAGATCTGAATGGTAACGGGGTCGTAGACGGTGAGTCAGAGCTTTTAAGCGGTCAGGATGATGATATTGCTAGAGTCCGTACCGATAAATTTAGCGGGACGAAATTGCTACTTTTAAGAATTAACTTGTCTTGTGCGTTTCGCGGAGAAGTCAGGGCGTTGGCTGGACCTGCCTATGGTGCGGCTAGCTTCGCAGTAATACAGCAGGGGACTCAGCCCAATGCGATGTTTTACTAAAAGGACATAAGGCGTGTTTTCTGAAATTAAAGAGCAACTACGCTCCACGTACCTGTCAAACAAAGTCACACTGACTCGATTAGGTGCACCATTGCTATATGCCTACGATGCAAAGTCGTTTTACCAGCGCCTTCGTGGCATTCATGGTGTGCCCAGTCTGGGGCCAACCGATGCGATTATTCTTCGCCCTTGCAACGCGGTTCATACGTTCGGTATGAAATGCCCTATAGATGTCGTTTTTGTCAATAGAAATGGTGTCATTCTGAAATCGATCTGTGTTATTCCAAATCGTGTAGTTGTGTGTTTTGGTGCCATGGTAGCCGTTGAAATGGCTGAGGGTACAGCAGCACGGATTCAACTCGCCGTCGGTCAAAAATTCGTTCCTAGTCACGGTGAATGGACGTGAAGACATTTAGCCACGTTCTCAAACGGCAATACAAAAGCCTGTTTTCCTGGCTGGGAATAAATCAGTTGGCTTCGGTAAAATTTTGTTTGCTCATCGTTGTGTTGAGTTTGATCCTGCATGGTTGTGCATCCACGCCACAATCGAGTTCTCATCGCTCAGGAAAACTAAGCCAGCATGACAGTCGTTCCACCAACATGATTTTGTTAATGGAGAACGCCGATGAGGCCTATGATTCGGGAAATTGGAACGGTGCAATAGAGCTTTATGAGGCAATTCTTACCTCAATTCCGCAAGATGCATACGCTTGGTTTCGGCTTGGGAATGCACTGACACGGACAGGACAAATAAATCGGGCGATTTATGCTTATGAAACATCGTTATCTCATAACCATGCGCAGTTTAAACCTTGGTTTAATCTATCAACCGCCCATTTATTGGGTGCAAAGATAGCCACGTTGAATTCATTGCAATCGATCAGCTTAAACGATCCATCACGAGTTATGGCGGAATCAAGGCTGGATATATTAAATGCCCTATTAGAGTAAAAGGAATTTACGCATGCTTAAAGGACAAAGCGGTGCTTCATTAGCAGAGTTTCTGGTAGCCGCACCATTGGTGCTTCTCATTGGTATGGCAACCCTACAAGCTGGACTTATCTATCATGGTAAAACAACCTTAAATTACGCGGTGTTCGAGGCAGCCCGAACCGGTGCGACCCACAATGCGCAAGTTGCCGTTATGAGAGATGAGTTAGGGCAGAGGCTTGCTCCGGTTAAAGGCGGGGATGGAAGTTTGGAGCATATGGCGTTATCGATGGCCAAGTCAGTAGTTGATGCTAATGATGCGACAACGACAGAACTTAGCATTCTTAACCCGACGCCTGCGGCATTTGATGATTGGGGCTTGGTGAGTCCGGCGACTCAACAGCGAATCATTCCTAACGCTCATTTACGTCACAAATCAGATGAAATTGGTGTTGCATCCGGGTTGACCATTCAAGATGCAAACCTTCTTAAAGTGAGGGTGGTGTACGGGCTTGACTTGAGGGTACCCGTGGTTGGTGATCTTATTGCCGAAGCAATGCAGATCATCGATGTCGAAAATTCGCATTACTATCACCGAAAGAAATTTCCGCTGTCCGCTGTCGCGACAGTACGAATGCAGTCGGATGCGTGGGAGAGTGAGGTGCTAGCCTCCATCGCTCCGGCAGTGGCCCCGCAATCTGAAAC
>JAHDGK010000075.1 GCA_020627685.1 Granulosicoccus sp.
GTTTACTATTAACGATTAATTCAAACGGCTCACACACAAACTATCTGACACTACCCACAAAATCCCAGTATCCGAGTTGCCAAAGAGATTGAAGAAAAAGTACTTTATGTCCGCAAGGAATTTAAGCTAGGCCCTCAAAGAATCAGCTGGTATCTTGAGCGCTACCACAACATGAAAATCTCAATATCTGGGGCTCGTAGCGTTCTTTGTCGACATGGACTAAACCGCCTCCCTCAAGGCACTGCAAAGCGTTCGCCACGCACGTACAAGAGGTATGAAAAAGCGGTGCCTGGGCATCGAGTCCAAATAGACGTTAAGTTCTTAACGTTTTTTGACAAACGCGGTCGGAAGGTTAGACGCTTTCAATACACGGCGATAGATGACGCTACGCGGATCAGAGCGCTAAAGGTATACACAAAACATACTCAGGCAAACGCTATAAAGTTTCTGGATTATGTGATCAGCAAATTCCCATTTCGAATCAAGTATGTTCAAACGGACAATGGTCACGAATTTCAATCGAAATTTCATTGGCATGCAGAGGACTGTGGATTGATCCACCAATACATAAAACCTGCAAGCCCTCACTTAAATGGGAAGGTCGAACGCAGCCATCTGACAGACAAAACAGAGTTTTATCAACTGTTGAAGTACAAAGGTGATAGGAACCTCATTAAACAAATTGCGGACTGGGAAGACTTCTACAATTTCAGTCGCTCTCATGGGGCGCTACACGGTAAAACCCCTTTTGAAATATTGAAGAAAAAGCTCGTGGCTTGATATACTTTTTCTGTCAGCGCTAGTTTGAGTTAGCACATCTAATCGAAAGTTTGTGCCTGGCTTGGTATCTTGATGACTCTTTTTTTCGTTACGGCGGCCTTAGTGCTTTCCCGCTAAAGATCACATTTTCTTTAAACGCTGATTTTCCATCTCTAGATCTTCGATACGCTTCATCTTGGAAGCATCCATACCACGAAGCTTGGCTCGCCATATGTAGAACCAGACCGTACTAATCCCGTGTTCTTGACATAGATCCAGCATAAGCACATCAGGATCGATCTACTTGAGTATGCCTATAATTCGTCTTTTGATTCTTTGGCCGTATTCAACGTAGAACCTATCTCCTCGAAAATTCGACCTCTAACCTGAACTAATGAGCAGGGGGATTACCGTAAAGGGGGGAGGGCGATAAGGTTCCAGGAAAACATAAGGCAGTTTTACAGTGAGCAAAGGAGGATAACCCACGACGCTGAAGTGGCAACATGCAAAACTGGAACCGCAGATCAACAATGGCTCTTGGCCCGGTTAATGTGAGGTTGCTGTGGCCAGATATTATGTGCAACTACTTTGACAACAGGCAGGACAAGTTGCTGATTAGAGGCGTTTGAGAAATAGGCTCGTAGTATTGGAGTAGTAACCCCTGACATACCCATAGAGAGCTCCGTAACAAGCCACAGTTCACATTAGTATTAAAGCTGTGTACTAATCAGTAAAGAATAGAAAGCTGTAAACGAATATCGAACTTAATATTATTAATCTGCACTGAGTTGTTGTGGCGGTAATTTAATGTTCGTCACATTCAACTAAAACTACAGAAAACAGGAAAAAACATGCCAGATACAACAATTGGTAGGAAAACGTCCAACGCAGCTCAAATTGCGCAAAACAAAGCTGGACTTGGCGCTAGCGATTCGGACGTAGAAAATGCTCAGAAAGCGGCAGAAGCAAGACAAAACAAACTAGCACTGCGCACTTTAGAGTCGGATATGCGTAGAGCTGAGGTAGAGGCAAACGCTCAAATTTCCAAAAACATCATGGAAGGTACGGGAAGTGTCGCGAAGAAGGGCAACGCAGGCACATCTGCATTTTCGTTTGCATAATTCTGATGATAGGCAAGGGCTCTTCAGGGCCCTTGTTCTGGAGCGATAAAAATGTTTGATAATTTTAAGTACGGACGTGGCGTTAACTCGTTTAACGTGGGTGGATTAGAAGCAACTGAACGCGAAGCCAGAGATTTTTTAGGTGCTGTCAGTGCGGGCGGTGGATCATCGATTGAGGCTAAGATGAAGGAGGCAGTAAAGGCTGCTGAACACGCTGTTGGCATCACGCTGGATTCAAGCAAAGAGCTAATGATGAAAAACGTTGTAAACCAAAAAAATAAGATGATCTTAGAATCTCGCGGCAATTCAGCAAAAAAAGCAACCGATGTGGCAAAAGAAATTAGTTTTTAACCGGCAGGGAAAATAATGAGTATGAGTGTAAAAGCAGCCTCAGTCAGTACAGTGAACACCAAGCTTGATATTGATGGTAACGAATCAACGTACTATCTAGAGTCGCATAACCAACTAGATAATGGCGATGTACACGCGTTTGAAAACGCACTGCATAGCGATCCTCTCGCTGAAAGTGTTTTTGGAAAAGTAGATCACGTTTCGAATTCGCTTGCTGGCAAGAAAGTTGAATTCGAGCATGCCTTAAAAAAGGCTGCTGACACATCCAATCCTGCAGACATTACTAATTCAATGCGAATCATGTCTGAGTACGCGTTACAAACAGCGATGGTAGCGAAAATCGCCGGAAAGACGAGCCAGTCAATAGATAAATTGACCAACCTACATTGATCGTGCATTCCAATGGTACGTGAAAGGGGTAGGTTGGCTGCCGTGCTTTTTTCAATAGTTCTATTGGCGGGCTGTGGGGAGAAGCAAGTAGATCTGATAACCGAGATAACCGAACTTGATGCTAATGAAATAATAGCGGCTTTAGATTCAAGCGGCATTGAAAGTAAGAAAGTAAAAGGGAAGAAAACTAGTTCCGTAGTGATTAATGCAGAAAATATGGCTGCTGCTGTTGAGGTTTTAAAGGCTCAAGGGCTTCCCAGTCAGCATCATGCGAGCTTGGGAGAAGTGTTTAAAAAAGAAGGAATGATATCGACTCCCCTAGAGGAAAAGGCTCGTTTTATTTACGCATTGTCGCAAGAGCTTGAAAAAACCCTATCTCAGATAGACGGGGTGCTTATCGCACGAATACATATTGTGCTGGGGGAAAAAGCTCGTATATCAGAGGTTGAAAAAAAGCCATCTGCAGCGATTTTCATAAAACATCTGCCGAGCCTTGATCCCGATGCAGTGGCAGCCAAAATTAAACGTATAGTGGTAAGTAGTATTCCAGGGTTAATGACTGAAGATTTTTCCAGAGTATCACTGTCCTTCATCGAATCTAACTTGCATAAAAGCTCTACTGTTTGGGTGGATCAATGGGGCTATCGGATGACAGAAAAATCCGCTCAGAGATTTCGCTCTACGGTTAAGAGTGCTTCATACGCAATTATGTGTCTTTTGGTGCTTATATTTGTAACTGCGTTTTGCGCTATTCGAAGGAGTTCGAAAGATCATAGTAATGATGGTTCGGTTGAACAAGAGTCTGCTGGTAACGACAAAACCGACGTTTTTAACGGCAAGGTAATTCGCTCTAGCAGCGCCGATTCATCTTATGTTGAGTCGTAACAGTTTCGCATGAACTCATCAAAAGCTCTCAGAACCGAGGTTGAGGCTAATTGGTCCTATTGGCATGACTTCGATTCTTATCTTCACGGCTCATGGGTAATCATCCTTAGCCAGATGCGATTTAGAGAGCCTATGTCGAGGCTATACTGGAATTGCATTTACACCGAGTTTTGTAACGACTTGAACATAAACGTGAATGTACCAGAGTCTATAAAAAAAATGGATTTAGAGGTGTTCAAACGTTTCTCAAAGATGCCGAAGCGCTATCTTACTCTGGCCGGTTTAGGTTTAGTGGCTAGGCAGCATAAAGAATTGGCAATTTTAGACGACGACCCTGTAGACACTGAAGATTTAGTGTTTGCTCGTAAACTGGGTCGCTCTATTGCAATCAATAGGCGATTTAGCGTGAAAACTGGGATAAAACCTAGCCTTTATGGAATAGGGGCTCTTTTGTTTAAAGCCTATGTAATGTGCAACAACGAAGAAATTTGGGAAAGGTCAAAATTGTGTATTGATAGGGAGGTCGTCGAGTTATTGCCTGAAAGGTTCGAGCCGAGCTTGGCTATCCACTACAACTCGCTAAAGTATTATTGGAATTCAATAGATCATTATTGTCAGGTTAATATTAAAACAGAGCAAAATAAAAATGTTGCTACATCCGTTTGATAGTGTGATAGTTGAAAAATTGGAGTTTGAGCCATCGCTGATTTCCGCAAAAGACAGGATAATATCAGGCAATTACGTCTGCAAATTACGAGAGCTAGACTCGCACATCGAGCTATTGAAAGAGAGTTTTCGTAAGTCGCAGTGTAGCCTGTTGCAAAAATTAAAATCAGACTCACAAGACGAAAATACACGACTGAGGAGAGAGTCCGCCGATGCATTTGCTAACGAGTTGAAACAGTTGAATGAGCACTACGAAACCTATATCGAAAATATAGAGAAAAAATGTGTATTTATTTGTGCCAAAATACTAGAGAAAATTAGTATGCTTTCTGGTAACAAGGAAAAGTTAAATTCAGTTGTTAAAGTGATCTTGTCAGAACATGCTCCTCGCCCAGAAGCATATTTACATTTACCTGTTGGGTCTATACTGCCCGAAGATTTATTAGAGACTGTTAAACATTGGACGATAGTAGAAGATCAATTGTTAAAGCCTACAGAATGTCGATTAAAAATAGAGTTTGGTGAGGTGACTGCCAGTTACGATGACTACATGGCTAAGCTCATAAGCGATGTGCTGAAAGTAGAAAATTTGTCTGATACTTATGGTGAAGTAGACAATTGAGTACTATGTTTTTCTTACATACTTCTGAGTAAAATAAGATACGGCCTGAGTATTCTAGACACTTCCCTGATTCATAAAATACTCTCTATCTACAATCGCCGGAGATGGTAGTGTCAGATAGTTTGTGTGTGAGCCGTTTGAATTAATCGTTAATAGTAAACCTGTCTTCGAATTGAATGTAAGCGTCAGGGTTGTTTAGAGACTGTAGTTGGCATATTCCACGGCAATAGTGAGTCTATGTTTTCTGTCTGTATCGCAGGAAGTCTTTCAAACAGCCACGACAGATACTGATAGGGTTCAATCTGGTTGGCTTTTGCAGTTTCAATCAAGCTGTACAAATTGGCACTGGCTTTTGCGCCGCGTTGACTATTGCTAAACAACCAATGTCAAAGGCGCGATTTGTCTGCTTTTATCCAAGGTAGGGCTCCTACATACAAAAATCTCAGTAGAAGTTATATTCGTTAGTGGCGCGCGTTCAGAGCAGTGGGAGGTGCCTGTTTGACCTAAATACCTGTCGCAAAAATATCTCACTGGTGATTTGCGAATAGTTCTGTATCCATGCCACTCATATTGCGAGGAACATTTGATAGCAGTCCTCTGGTAGCTTGCTTCTTCCCGTACGAGCTGTTGTTGGCAACTCACGAACTTATCATGCAGCCTAAAGAAAACGAGAAAAACATTACCTGCTAAATTTAGATGAACCTAATTCGTGAACGGTTCACTATTCTTACTGCAGAGCAAGAAGCTGCGAAATCTGGAGAAAGAAAATTATGAATGTAGTGTATCCAAAGCGGGCAGCCAGGGTGGCTGATATTAGTCCGCAGGTAAGGGACAACAGGGCTGATATATCGGTCGTGAACAGTGAACATGTGGTGGGTGAAAAGAGTAAAAAGGCTGCAGATTATTCTTCCGGGGAAAAGTTGCCGTTAGTGAGTGTGTTAGGTCAAGGTCTTGCTAAAATATTTGGAAGTGGATGGGGGGGTTCAGCGGGTTCAGCGGGTTCAGCGGGTTTAGCGGGTTCAAAGGGGGAGTACAACACGCCCACTTTTGAAGGTAAGTTAAAGAAAAGTGGAATGACCAAAGATAAAAACGCACTTGATTTCAACTGGGACGGTAAGTCTGTAGGAGATCATTTAGATTTGGCCAAAAACACCATAAACGGTAAGGGGAAATATGATTTTCATCATGAAGGAGAAGGTGGTAAAAAAGCCGACACAGATGCCACTGAGCGTCTGTTAAAGCGTGAAGGTGCCACTGGAGAATATTTAGATGACAGAGCCGCTGCTGGAGTATTCGCCGCACTAAAGTCAGGTGGGCCCGATGGTCGAGGACTCGACGTCTCAGATGTCGAGCATCAGATAAGCCGTATAGGCAAAAAGTATGGGAAAGACTCACCTGAACTCAATGCGTATTTAGAGAAGGTAGGAGCGCTGCCTGCAAGTGCAAAGACTTTGTTAGCGCGCAGCAACGCCGTGTCAGAAAATTCAGATCCAGCTAAGAAATTTAACGGTATTTCTGGGTTGAGCAATACTTCTCTGGATCTTAGTTTATTCACGGAATATACGATCACAGGAATTAATAAGGATACTGGGAAAAAGGAAATACACAAAGTAAGTAAAGACGATATCGCCGATCAGCCATTTATCCCTGGAAGGCTGCCTGGTGTCAATGGCCTATCGTTCTCTCACCTGTCGAGCGTGGAAATACAAGGAAGGGTGAATGACACAGGCAGTTCAACAAAAGAAGTGAAAGTGAATATAAAAGACATTAACGCTATTGCGGAGTCTAAAAAGGACTGGGCAGACTTTGAGAAGAAGAACGTTTTTCAACGAATCGTAAGCGGGGTCACCAAAGCCGTCAAGAGTTTAGTAAATGGAGTAAAGTCGTTCGCGAAAGGTATTGCTGGCCTGGTAAAAGGAGTGGTAGTCGGTGTAGTGGATGTCGCAAAAGGAATTGGAAATGGGATCGATAAAATGCTAAAAGGCGATATGAAAGGAGCCTTGGGTTCTTTCTATGATGGATTATCGAATGGGGTGAAAGCTGTTTCGGGCGGCGTCTCAAATGCCGCAAAGCATTGGGTCGACGGTGTTGTGAACGTAGCAACATCTGGTTTGGCATTAGCGTCAACTGTAATTGCGGGTGAGAATGTCGGTAATAAAATTATAGATGCAGGAAAAAGTGCGGTTAGATTTTTTGCTACAGCTGTGACAGGAGTTGTAACTTCTGTGACTGACAGTGCAGTAGCTGCTTCTGGAGCAATAGCCAATTTGGCGAATGGTCGTGGCAATGTTTTCGAAAATGTTAAAACTGCTGTTATGGGGGCCGCAGATATCGTTAGTACTCTTGGTACAGGTGGGGCTGGCGCCGCGGTAAGAAACTTCGGTAAGAGCGTCTTTAAGGTAGCAAAAGGAGGTCTCCATAGTGGAAGACTAGCCATAACCGCTTCATCCGTAGATGCTGCAGCTGCGGCTAAGAAGGCGTCGTTGGTTGGTAAAAATAAAGAATCAGTGATAAGCCCTCGTCCACTTGAAAATTCTGCAAGCAGACCTACTCCTCGAAGTGGGGCCCAAGTGAAACTTGTTAGTGAAGCATCACCTCAGCCAGCGGCGAAAACTAGGGGGGAGGTAATGAAGGAATTCAAAGAGAATTTTGAAACTGTGGCAGAGTACAGTGAAGCAGGGGAGGAATCCTATCTAGCAGAGACAGAAAGATTGGAGGCGTCTGGCTAAGGGTAGCTACTAACCCAGTTAGTCAGAAGGAGACTCGTCTGAAGTCTCCTTTTTTTGAATAGAGAGATGAGGCTGATACGTGCTCACGTATATTCTAAAATAACTACGTTTCGGCTGAAGTAAACCCTTTTGAACAGCGAATTGTTTTCCATTGGTTGTAGGCGTTAGCGTTTATGTCAGAACGCGCCAGACAATCAGATCTAAGTCCGAGCCAATTGGGTCAGCAAAGTGCTCTTCACCGTTTCGCTAGGTCAGTGTTCCATGCAAGGCTATGCCGACATAGAGTTTTCATCGTTGTCAAGATTGTTAGCCGATTTGCACATGCTACTTTTTTGAGTTCTTCGTCTACTTTTGCAGTTGGGTTTTCGAGGAAAAGAAAAATCTCGCCCGGTCTATCCTAGTCTCGAGTCTGCGCTACAGAGATTGTGGTTATTGTTTTATGCGTGTTTGTAAACAGCTTTGCGAGCGGCCAGAATATTTATGTCACGCCCAGTATGGCGTTGGCTTGAAGTGAAAATCTTGATGGGGCTATGACAATTATCATAGCGATACTAACGAAAAAATATAAGTACCCATACTCGCGCATCTTGAATGCTCTTTAAGCCATTAGAATGGAAGTCATAACTTATATTTGCTGTACGGAAAAACGGTTCAGCGTTTGCGTTGTCGTTTGACTTCCTGGGGCGAGTGTAAGTGGATCGTAAACCGAAGCTCTCAGTCTTACGCGCAACGTGCTGGAGCGTTGTGGTGCTTCATTGTTAGCATGTATTACTGTACCTTTTCCACGTCAACCTTCACTCAATATGGTGCGATCAAACAGCCTGGAAACTAACTTTCCGCCCTCTGATTCATAGACTTTACAATCCACTATCGGTGACTTTAGATATCCATCACCCTATATAAGTTAAAAAATAACGCGAGACAGGCGGGCCAAAAGCGTGATGTCCCAACATTGAAGTCGTTTGCCACCCGTTGCGCGATGTGTGCTGGGTAACTTGTTTGAAGTTTTACGGGCAAGACCACGAGCATTTTGTTTGTCAGCGTCGTGTAGTGTGCGATAGCAGGTGGATACTGAACCAATATGAGCTCAATCATCAGCTAGTGCTGGTATGGGCACGTTTGGTGGTGTGTCAGAGGCACCCGCTGTCCATCGTCGAAAAGTGCGAGGATCAATTCCTGCTTCTTTACACACATTAGTGATTCCGCAGCCAGCACTTGTCGACACATAGTTTACTCATTAACGCTCCTGCTATTCCAATAGCCTAACCAAAGGTAGCGATCGACTAGTCGGGCGCATGGGGGCTACTAGTGCAAATTTTTACAGTTTGATAGAACAGCAAAAGCTAGCGCTTAAGTTCTGTAGCAATATGTAAGTCAATTATTTGGGAGGTTGCCACGAACTAAGAAGTCTGACGACCATTCTTCACGCCCAAGGATATGCCATTGACACCCTGGTACCCGTAGTGGGCAGGCGCTTTCATAAATACATGCAGGACAAATCGGCATCTAGAATGAAGAGAGCGGCGCAAATATAAGTGCGTAGTTTAAATGGCCATTTTTTGAAAACTGACCATGCCGAAGAGGCAAACACGCGAGATTAAACGCTCGCGTAACGATATACCATTCCAAAATTTCATGATGGAGCGGTCTGAATAAGTTACACATCTGCTTATTGAGTTGTTTAGCTAAGATATGCGTCTATACTTCGACTGATCGCAACTTGAACTTAAGATGGATGATCCGTAAAATACCGCCCCTCTTGCGTAAACTATGTAGGACGTGGCCGTGACTTTATCATGCAGCTCTCTGTATTGAGTGCTCTCGAGGTGTACATTTGAAACAGATAGTTGTTATTTTTGGCATAGAGTGTGATCTGGGGAGGCGTTTAGCACATCATCTGGAATATCAAGGCGCAAATGTAGTCGGCATCAAGATCCCTGATTCAAGTGAATTCGATTTAGCGAGCGGCGCCAAAGCTGGTACTGGCGAATTAACCCAGGGTGAGCTTGTCAGTAGTTATTTGGAAAGTGCGATGAAGACTACAACTAATGAGAATGTACACGCATTAGTATTTGCTGGCAGTTATATACCGCAGTCATTGAAACTAGAGGAAGTTACACTTGAAGAATATAACGAATGCGTATTCATGAATTCTGGCCTCCCGCTAATGCTATTCAATTTTTTGAAGCCGCGTATGGTCGCGAATCCAAAAGTTCTTTTCGTGTCCGACGTGGCGTCTCATGTTCCACTGGTTGGACTTGGAATGTATAGCTCCAGCAGAGCTGCCTATGACATGATTCGCCGAATTATCTGTTTAGAGAACCGTGATATGGCAGTTGCCTCTGCACTGAACGGTATAAATCGAGAACAATTTATAAAAAATAGTGAACCTCTGGTTAGCTATGATAAATCTGTTTCTGGCCGGTATAGGAACTTGCCGGAGTTTTTGTGTTGGCTCATCTTAAATTG
Organism: Granulosicoccus sp.; assembly: GCA_020627685.1. Taxonomy (GTDB): domain Bacteria; phylum Pseudomonadota; class Gammaproteobacteria; order Granulosicoccales; family Granulosicoccaceae; genus Granulosicoccus. The sequence continues at coordinate 9,993 of JAHDGK010000075.1, forward strand.
TGAAGTTGACGTCTTCAGAGACGAGCAGTGGGATCTCGTGGACGATAATCATCTGGCGCTTTGGAAAACTACTCATTAATTCAGCCGGCAGATCAAGCCTCACCCTCGTTTCGCTGGCCGCTGGGGTGTTTGGATAAGTAGAGAATTCTGACTCGCTGTTTATTTATCGGCAGAAGCCTAGAACTGATTTGATATTTCACTAAAAGCATCGAGCTGAAAACACACAGTAAAGAGTGAAATCTACCAACTTTAATTGAGTTGTTAAATTAGACCTAGACCAAAAAGTAAACTTTCGTGATCACAATACTGAGAAAGTGATCCAACGCAAAATCAGATAAATAAATTTTGGCTGAACCGGCTAACAGTGTCGCTTTCGCTCTGCAGGTAAAGGGGTGTCCAAAAGACTCCATTTAACAAAGTGCTAGAAAGATGCAATGCAGGGAGGGGTAAAGGCTAGTGGTCCCCCGATGATCGGCAGTCGGAGGATGACATGAGCGTTTTCGTACGTTATTCTCGAGCGAGAGAAGATCAGGAGAAAAAGCATATTGCATAAGCTTGGATCCAAAGTCGCGGAAACCCTACCAGCTATTCTCGGTGTGATGGCTATGGTGCAAACGGTCCAAAAGGTTAGATTTGCAAGCCTGTTAGATTACGCAGTGGAAGCAACATCTACTTTCCACTGTTGAGTTAGGCTATGACAAAGGAGATCAGATAAGCGGCGAGCATGAAATTCTAGAACTGCCAGCCAAAGTCGGTTAGTTGGCTCAAGCAATGATTTTTTTGTGGGAGATCTAGCAGACTCGCTGGAACACAGGAAAAATAAGTGGGCAAAGGATTTGTGCTCTCAGTTTTCCAGCAATTAGAGCTTTCGGTCGTAGCGCGATCGGCTTATAGTAATGCGCTAGCCCCTGCCAACCACGTGGTCTTCGAGTTAATGAATTCGATTGATCAGTGTTGCTTAGAGTCACTCTGTTATCGGGCCCGGCGATAGAGGTCTGACCGTTAGTTCAATTGCGTCTTTATTTAGCGTTGGTGTCGAAACGTCAAATATTAAGAGGCGTACCCTCAAGCTTATTCCGCAGCATTCGATACGAAGCACTCAAACCGCTCTCCAATTTTTGAGACCCGCTAATGTGCCCCTTCCGAATAACAGTAGACGATTATGTAGTTTGTTCCAGTTCAAAGTTGGCTGGGCTTTTAGCCAGCAATCGCGGCTTAGCTTTTTGTCTATCTTCGGTGGGGATCCACCGCAGATGAGCCTGACATGCGCAAGCTATGAGCGAAACTTTTCCGCTATCCATAAGTACCCTCAATACAACAGAAACTAAACGATACTACCAACCCTATTGAGTCGCTAAGCATTGTAGTTCACAATGCGATACTCAATCTGGAATTGTTCCCATAGAAGATTCAGCTAATGAGGTTGTGCACCATGCAATACACAAAGCACCGAGAATGTACCCGATGCCTATAGGAACTGGAAACCTTCGCTTAGCCGGTTTAGCCTTGAGTTCGGCGATCGGGTAACCAACTATCATGAACCGTAGAAAGTATTTACACACTTAGCGCGATACACTCGAATTTTGCTCAGTAGATAAGTATATCCAGCATTTCAAGTTTGCTGAGCAAACGGAACAAAACATTTACGAATGCAATTGAAAATATATAACGACCTTTCGATGGAAAAGGAAGCAGTTTCATATCAAATGAGCAATCTTACATACTCTACTGTGCTATCAACATTCTTTGACTACAGGCTTTACCTAGAGAGTGAGCATAATTATGTGCTTGGCATCTCGTTCTTTAGAGATGAATATTCAACTGAAAGACTACAGTCGCTCATTAATTCGAAAAGTACGCCCATTTTGCTTAAAGAAAGCGCTCGTTGGCTATTGAATCAGATGCCAGACTGTAATGAATAAATCGAATGCGGGGCTTCAGATAGATTGGTCAGAATCCACGCCCTACATCAGGCCAGTTTACCGTTACCTTAGGTTAGAATAATGGGGTGGCAGGAGGCTGAACTTCGCATACTCACCTTTGTCGATACATTTACTAGAGAATGTTTAGCAGCTGATGTTGGCTATAGAATGAGAAGTGAAAACGTTGTTAACGCATTGGCTCGAGTAACGGCTGAACGAGGAAAGCCAAAACGTATTTACTGCGACAATGGCAGCGAGTTCGCAGGTCGTATGACAGATCTATGGGCCTATGCAAACAAGGTCGAGTTAGCATTTTCACGTCCCGGGAAACCAACGGATAACGCTTACATTGAATCATTCAATGGAAGCTTCCGCGATGAATGTTTAAACTTACACTGGTTCGATTCCTTATCGGATGCTAGAGTTAAAATCGAAGCTTGGCACAAGGATTATAACGAGAGCAGACCTCACAGGGCTCTCAATGATCTGTCACCAGCTGAATACGCGGCCTCGCTGGCCACATAACCCGTCAGATTCTTACACGGCGTGGTACTGAAATGGGGAGCCCTTCAATAATATGAAATTTTCATTGATGCTATGGCATTAACGCAGGGGAAAGGTCAGGGTGTCAACAGAAGCGTAGGAGCCATCGTTTCGCTTCCAACTTCAAATTAGCTGGACGGCCACAAAGTATCCTGTTGCTCTCTAAGAAGCATCCTGGCTCTAGCGATCTTTGAACGTACAGTTCCGATAGGAATGTCAAAATCTCTTGCTGTTTCTTGGTAGCTTTTTCCTTCTACCACTACTGCAACAAAAACATCTTTTATGTTGTCGGAAAATTCATTTATGTAGTTTTCAGTTGTTTTTAGAGCCGAATCGAGCTCGTAAGCCCTTTCAGTGTGGTTTGTGTTGTAGTTGTGTGACATGTCGCTCTCGTGGTTTTTCAATACATTGGGAGAACTTTCCATTGATACAATATTCCGGTCAATATATTTTCTTTTGTTGTATTTTTTCATAACGTTAAAAGCAACTGCGCAAATCCAAGTCCTTGGTTGAGAATCCCCTACAAAGCTTTTGCGAGACTTGAACGCCTCGAGCATGGTGTGCTGGAACACGTCTTCAATGTCTTCTTCGTTCCAGCAGCGACTTCTTATAAAGCTCATAATGTACTTTTCTTCTTTACGAATCAGATTACAGAAATCATTTTCAATATGAAGACTATATTTCTTACTACATGTTTTACTTTCATCTACACCTAGTCTGCTATTTTTCATTTTCCATGATAAACATATATTGAACATGTACAATTTTGCTTTTTTCTTGTCAGCTAAGAACAATTTTTGCCAGCCAAGAACAATCGAAGCGAATTTTATACATAAATCGACTTGTGTTGGTACCTAGTATTTCCAAATTTGTTAGTTAGTCGCCAGAAATAAATGATCACAACGTGAATTAGTTATGCGACAGCAGTACTGGTACGTGCAGTATGCTTTAACCCGACTGGCAGCATATCCGATCGCTGAATAGTGGCAAATGTTGACTCGATGGAATGCTTGGTGCGTGAGCTTTTCCGGATAACGTCAACAGTCTTTCGCACATTTTTTAGCGATAGTCTCAGGCGCTCTGTTGCTCAGTAATTTCTTGCTTGTATAGTTCTTCCATAGACAGGTAGCGTTTAGCCCCCCATTTAGTACCTGATATGTGACGCAGCCTGGCAGCAACGAGCATAAGTGCTGAGTTGCCATCAGGGAACGCACCGACAACGCGAGTACGGCGTCGTATCTCACGCATGATTCGCTCTAACGCGTTGTTGGTTCGGATCCGTACCCAGTGATTGTCTGGGAAACTGTAGTACGTAAGCGTCTCCTCAATCTTTTCTTCGATGAGTTCTGCCGCCTTAGGCAATCTCATTTCTCGAAGCTTTTCACAAACATCAGCCACTTTGCTCATCGCCGCTTCTCGACTCTCCTGGGCATAAACAGCTTTGAGCATGCGGGCCACTTCTTTTACTATATTGCTCGGCACTCGGTTCGCCACGTTGCGATGGAAGTGAACCATGCAGCGTTGCCAGTCCGCTTCTGGATAGTAGTCTCCAACAGATTCGTACAAACCCATACACGCATCTGAGATGATCAGCTTAACGCCCTTGAGTCCTCGTTCTTTTAAATAGCGTAAGAACTCAGACCAACCGCTTTTATCCTCTTTGTGGCCTTCCTGTACGCCTAGGATTTAACGGTAGCCTTCACTATCAACACCGATTGCCACGAGCACTGAGACGTTTTTCACTTCCCCAGCCCAGATGCGTTTTAGCACTATGCCATCCAAATAAACGTACGGATAGTTGCCTTCGATCGGTTGCTGTCGCCAAGCCTCCAGCTTTTTATAGATCTTTTTATTCAGCTTTCTTACGGTGCTCGGCGAGACACGTGTTCCCTACAGGGCTTCAGTAATATCTTCTGCTCGACGGACAGAAATACCTGCTAGGTACATCTCGATCAAAGACTCTTCAATCGAAGCCTCACGACGCTTGTATCGCTCGATAATGGCTGTTTCGAATGTCTGGCGACGCAGCTTAGGGACTTTCAGGGTAACTTCGCCAGCTTTAGTATGAAGTTGCCGTTCATAACTGCCAGCGCGCGTATCAATTCGATCTGCACTACGTTCGTAACGCTGTGCGCCGCACAGTGCATCAGCTTCGGCATCGAGCAAAGAGTTTAACGTTTCTTCAACGCTGTCTCCCACCAATCAATCTAGGTGATTCTTGATGCGTTTGTCGTCGATGCTAATAACCTTGTTCAACACTTTGGTATCATCATTCATTGGTAGTGGTCTCTTGGTTGTTGCGATTAAGTGTGGTAACTCAATCTTATCAACC
>JAHDGK010000076.1:0-12294 GCA_020627685.1 Granulosicoccus sp.
CTTGCCGTTAAACATTGATCAGCATCAGATGACCTTGTCTAACGATGCCATTGTTTTCGCGGAAGGGGGCGGAGAGCTTTTTGCCGCATTGGATTTCCGCTTAGATTCGCGGTCATTGCCATTGCCTTTACAGCCGGTTATTACCTCCAGTTGGCGTTTAGCGAGTAAGGAGGTCTTGTGGTCAGTGAATTAGCAAGACTTCGCAATCGCACACTCACCAGTGCCATCTTTATGGCTCTGTTGTTTTTAGTGCTTATTGTGTCCTTGTATGTGCTGGGCACTATTGCGCTGCAGTTAGACAGGTTCGGACAGTACTACCACTGGTTGTTGTTGGGCAACGGCCTGGCCTTAACGTTTATCGCGATACTCATCGCTATAAACGGTTTAAGACTGGTCAGGGAATTCAGGGCCCGTATTGCCGGTTCGCGTTTAACGGCAAAGCTCGTTGTGTTGTCGGTGTTGTTAGCGTTGGTGCCGGTAACCTTGGTATACGGATTTTCCATTCGATTTCTACGCGCCAACATCAACAGTTATTTTGATTTGGAAATAGAACAGGCACTAGATGATGCGCTAGAACTCAGTCGTGAATCGTTAGGTCTGCAAATGCGAACCCTACAGCGCGATACCATTAACGTAGCGCAGCAGTTAGTGGGTGTTAGTGAGTCGGTGTCGGTCGTTGCACTTAATACGCTAAGTGCAGAAACTCAAGCCTCCGAAATGACCTTGATTGGTCCGGACAACCGCATCATTGCATCAACCGGATTGTTTGACAGCATTACCGTACAGCCCAATCGCCCGGAAAATGATTTAGTCGCACGCGCTCAACAAGGTTTGTCGTATGTCGGTGTTGACCCTATCGGTGGCGGCGATTTATACATCCGTGTGGTTACACCGGTTTTCTCCGAAGATGCAACGGTTGAAAACTCGGTGTTGCAGGCTTTGTATCCTATTGCGTCCCGCTCATCCGATCTTGCTGAAAGCGTTCAGTCCAGTTACCAGCAATATCGCCAGCTAGTGTTCCTGCGTCAACCACTCATGTTGAGCTCCATGTTGACACTCTCATTGGCATTGTTGCTGTCCGTCATGATGGCCGTGTGGTTTGCCTTGTATGCAGCACGGCGCATGATGGTACCGATACACGACTTGGTGGAAGGTACGCGAAGTGTTGCTGAAGGTAACTACTCAACGCGTATTTATAAGCGAAGCAAAAACGATGAGTTGGGTTTTCTCGTTCAATCGTTTAACTACATGACCTTGCAACTTGAGCAGTCCAGAAAAAATGCCGAGCAAAGTCAGCTGCAAGTTGAACGAGAGCGAACAAGACTACAAGCGGTACTAGGACAAATATCGTCCGGTGTAATAACGCTGGATGCTGAAGGGCAGGTGCTGACGAGCAACCCTGCAGCGGTTACGATTCTGGGCAACGGTCTACTTCAACTGCAAGGAAAGTCGCTTAGTTACGATGCGCAGGACAACACCATTGTTGCGCAATTCTGCGAGCAGGTTGCACAGCCACTAGAGGCTGCCGGTATGCAGGAATGGTCGGCGGAAATAGAAGTGTTCGACCAAGGCGGTCGGCGGTTTCTTTTTTGTCGCGGTACTGTGTTGCTTGATGCCATTGGCGCGTTGAATGGGCGCGTTATCGTTATCGATGACATGACCACCATCATTAGTGCTCAGCGAGATGCTGCCTGGAGTGAAGTTGCCCGGCGTTTAGCACATGAAATTAAAAACCCGCTTACGCCCATACAATTATCGGCCGAACGTCTGCGTCAGAAATTCAGCAAGAAACTTGAGGGTGCTGATATTGATCTGTTAGATCGCCTTACGCACACGATAGAGAATCAGGTGGATTCACTGAAGTCGATGGTGAACGCGTTTGCTGAATATGCTTCAACACCTAACTTAACATTGACCTCTACCTGCATGAAAACGTTAATGCAGGAAATAGCCGAGCTATACAGAGACCCGGACGGCCCGGCCCGAATCGAACTGACGCTGGATGATAGCGCGCCGAAAATCCCGGTTGATGTGCCCAGAATGCGTCAGCTTGTTCACAACCTGATTAAGAACTCGCTGGAAGCTCAGCAAGGGCAAGAGTTGCAAACGGTTCATATCAGTACACGTTTTCAGCAGGGTGCTTTGCAAAGCGTGTTGGAAGTGGTTGCCGAGGACAACGGTCCCGGTTTTCCTATGGAACTCATGGACAGACTGTTTGAACCATATGTCACATCTAAGCCCAAAGGCACGGGTTTGGGCCTGGCAATCGTGAAAAAAATCGTTGAAGAGCACAACGGAAAAATAAGAGCTGAAAATCGTGTTGATGGTGGTGCTGCTGTAATCATTAGTTTGCCGTATCCTTCCACACTGCAACTTCGAGGAGATGCTGCATGAGTGAACGTGCTGTTTTAGTCGTTGATGATGAACCTGATATTCGCGGCCTACTGCAAGAGATACTGGAAGACGAGGGCTACGCGGTGTCCACAGCGGATACGGCTGCGGCTGCGCAGGCGTATGTCGATGAGTTCAAACCCGATTTAGTCCTACTGGATATCTGGATGCCGGATATGGACGGCGTCACTTTATTGAAATCCTGGAAGAGCTCCGGCGCACTTGAGTTTCCGGTCATTATGATTTCCGGGCACGGCACTGTTGAGACCGCTGTTGAGGCGACACGTCACGGCGCAGTCGACTTCATCGAAAAACCTCTCTCACTCGCTAAGTTATTGCTGACCGTTGAAAAAGCCTTAACCGAACACGTACCTCAAACCGAAGATGCTGCCCAGCAATTAGCACCGGTTGCTAAACGGCTTCCACTACTTTTGGGTGTTAGTGAGTACGTGAAAATCTTGCGCGAGCAACTCAGCGCGCAATCCACGCGCACCGATTCTCTGCTGCTCATTGGTGAGTCAGGAAGCGGGCGGGTCCTGTTTGCACAGAATGCACACGACCAGAATGTAGAGCTTAACGGCCGATTCATACAGCTACGATGCGACACCTTGTCGTCAGTCAATTCACATCGCGAGTTGTACGGCGATGAAAGTAACGGTGCGGTCAGCACGGGTTACTTAGAGTCGGCTGCAGGCGGGACACTGTTTCTTACCGATGTCGAAATGCTGCCTCAGAGTGCACAGCAGTGTTTACGCCAAGCAATTGAACAACAAGGGTTTGTTCGGGTTGGCGGTACTACGCGCGTGCCATTCAGATGCCGCCTTGTTGCCTCGTCCAGAGGTGAGCTGGCCGTGGCCGTTCGTCAAGGCATGTTAGATGCATCGCTAGCCAGAATGCTCAGCAATGAGACACTGACGATCAAACCTTTACGCGAACATCCCGAAGATATTCCAGCCTTGTTAGAAGGGTTGGTGGATTGGCACGTCGAGGAAGAAGGCTTGGCCTATCGTCATTTCAGTGTGGCAGCGCAAAACAGATTACGAAATCTGGAGTGGCCGGGGAATCTGCTGGAGCTTAAAAATCTGGTGCAAAGAATATTGTTGCTAGGTGGCCCGGCTGAAATCGAAGTCCCGGAAATTAATCGCGTGTTGGGTATCGTGCCCAGCAACGATACCACCCTGGCGCTCAGGCACGATCTACCGCTGCGCGAGGCGAGGGCAGATTTCGAACGTCAGTACTTGCTGCGTTGCCTGGCAGAATCGCAAGGCAATATCGGCGACTTGGCAAAGCACGTTGGAATGGAGCGTACGCATCTTTACCGCAAGCTGCGTAGCTTGGATATCGATCTGGATAAGGCACGTGAATAAGTTGAAGCTGGTTTCTAACGCATGAAGATCATTGTCTTAGGTGCTGGCCAGGTCGGTTTGACGGTTGCTCGTAGTCTTGTCCTTGAAGACAACGAAGTCACAGTTGTCGATACCAACGCGGCCATACTCGAAGAGCTGGAAAACAATTCGGATTTACGAACGGTGAAGGGGCCTGCCTCCTACCCGGAAGTGCTGCGCAGTGCCGGTGCCGAAGATGCCGACATGATTATCGCGGCAACCGATTCCGATGAAACAAATATCGTAGCCATTCAGATTGCCTACACCTTGTATCGGACTCCGGCAAAAATTGCGCGTATTCGTTCTATGGAGTACATGCGTGAAAAGAATTTATTCGACAATGACAATATTCCTATCGATGTCATTATCAGTCCCGAACAATTAATTACCGAACACGTCCAACGCATTATCGAGCACCCGGGTGCTATTCAGGTGGTTGACTTCGCGCACGGTCGTGTTCGACTGGTGGGTGTTGAAGTGCAAGCCGGTGCACCGATGGACAACAAAGAACTCGCCGAGCTGACCACTCACCTGGGTGAGATAGAAACGCGGGTCATGGCCATCTACCGAGGAGAGGAAGTCATCATTCCCGGTGGTAAGACACTGATCATGGCGGAAGACATTGTGTTCTTCATGGGGTTGCGAAAGTACACCGGTACGGTAATGCAGCAATTCCATCACGAAGACCTTCCGTGCAAGCGCGTCATGATTGCCGGTGGCGGCAACATTGGTTTGCTCTTAGCCAGAAAGTTAGAAAACCTGTATCAGGTAAAAATCATAGAAGCCAGAGGTGAGAGGGCAGAAGTACTTGCCTCAACGTTGCACTCGGCCATGGTGTTGCACGGTGACGCTGCTAATCAGGAAATGTTGATTAACGAGAACATTCAGGAGATGGATGTTTTTTGTGCGTTAACCAATGATGACGAAGCCAACATTCTGTCTGCCATGCTGGCAAAGCGCATGGGTGCCCGAAAAATCATGTCATTGATTAATCGTCCGGCCTATGTCGATTTGGTGGAGCGAGACATTATCGATGTCGCGATCTCCCCACAGCAAATTACCATTGGTGCATTACTCACCTTAATAAGGCGTGGCGATGTAGTCGCAGTGCATTCCCTACGACGAGGTTCGGCAGAAGCGCTGGAAGGTATTGCACACGGTGATGAGGAAACGTCAGTTCTGGTGGGTAAGGCCATCAGCGATATCGAACTGCCTTCCAGTGCCAGTATTGGTGTGGTTGTTAGGGACGGTGATGTATTGGTCGCCCACCACGACCTAGTTGTGGAACCGGAAGATCATCTGATTGTGTTGGTAACCAACAAGGCGCAGATTCCGGACGTTGAGAAGTTGTTCCAGGTCGGAATTACCTTCGTCTAATTTCTCATGGTTTCCATCCCCATACAAATTAAGGTTGTTCAGAGAGTTGTTGGCATTCTCTTAACGCTATTTAGCTTTACGCTGTTTACCCCCTTCATGGTGGGGTTGATGTCCGGCGATCAATGGAACGCTATCACGCCATTCATTGGCGCATTCGTCACCACCTTAGGTACCGGGCTGCTGTTGTTTTTACCGGTGAAAGACTATGTGGGGCAGTTGCGTCTACGTGATGGTTTCTTGGTAGTCGTGCTGTTCTGGGCCGTACTGGGAATTTTCGGAAGTCTGCCGTTTTTCCTTTACTCGCCTTTGGACATGTCAGTGGCGGGTGCCATTTTCGAATCGATGTCCGGCTTAACAACGACCGGGGCCACCATCATCGTGGGGCTCGATTTACTACCCCGTTCTATATTGTTCTACCGTCAGCAAATGCAATGGCTGGGGGGCATGGGTATTATCGTTTTAGCCATTGCCGTACTACCCATGCTGGGTATTGGTGGCCAGCAATTATTTCGCGCAGAAACTCCAGGCATTAGTAAAGACAAACTGACACCGCGCATAGCCGGTACCGCCAAAGCTCTGTGGTACATCTACTTAGGTTTGACCGTCACCTGCGCCTTAGCTTACTGGGCTGCGGGTATGAGTGCCTTCGATGCCGTAGGGCATAGCTTTTCTACCGTGGCTATCGGTGGCTTTTCGACTCACGACAATAGCATTGGCTACTTCGATAGCTCGCTCATTGAAATGATAGCCGTGGTATTCATGCTGATATCGGGTGTGAACTTCGCGCTTCACTTTACGGCGGCGCGCCAGCTTGACTTAACTCACTATTGGCGAGACGAAGAGTTTCGTACCTACATCCTCATTGCGGTGTGTTTAACCGTCATCACCAGTGGCTATTTGTATTTAAGCGATACGTCCGATTGGAACGACTCACTGGTTAATGGTTTGTTCCATGTTGTCTCCATTGGTACAACAACCGGCTTCACCTCCGAAGAATATTTTAATTGGCCGGGTTTCCTACCGGTGCTTTTGTTATTTGCAAGTTTTGCCGGTGGCTGCACAGGCTCTACCGGTGGCGGCATGAAAGTCATTCGTGTGCTGTTGTTGTTTAAGCAAGGGCAGCGTGAAATTCGCCGCTTGCTTCATCCGCATGCCACCATCATGGTTAAGGTGGGCAAGCAGCCCATGTCCAACCGTATGATCGATGTCGTCTGGGGTTTCTTTGCCAGCTATCTGGCGCTGCTTGCCGTTATGTTGTTGTTGCTTATGGCGGCAGGGCTTGATCAGGAAACCGCCTTTTCAGCGGTGGTTGCCTGTTTGAATAATCTGGGCCCAGGCTTAGGCATGGTGGCTGCCAATTATTCCAGCTTGGGTGACTTTTCCTTGTCCGTCTTAAGTCTCGCCATGCTCTTTGGCCGTTTGGAAATCTTCACGCTACTCATCTTGTTTACCCCCACGTTCTGGCGGCAATAACCTATGAGCGATGAGATTGCCAGTAAATGGAACTCTCGTTATGCGTACTCGGGTAAACCCTTACCGCCCGCGGCTAAGGTACTCACGCAGTCAGAACGGTGGCTTCCTCAAGGGGAGTCGCTAACAGCTTTAGATCTAGCCTGTGGCCGTGCGGCGAATGCTCACTGGCTGGCCGCTCGCGGGTTTCAGGTGAGTGCCTGGGATATCAGCCAGACGGTTATCGATGAGATCAACAGCCGACAGTCCGCCGTATTTACCGATGTGCAAGTGCGTGATGTCGAACAAAACCCGCCAGAGCCAAATTCCTTTGACGTCATCGTCGTCGCAAGATTTCTCGATCGCGCGCTATGTCCGGCGATACAGGCTGCCTTGAAGCCCGGCGGTGTCCTTTTTTATCAAACATTTACTCATGGATTATCCAACCCCGAATACCTGCTAGCAGGCAATGAACTGTTAAGATTATTCAAGGGGCTACATATCCTGGAATATCACGAGCCGGATCCGGATGAAAACGGAAAGGCCGAGGCTAGGTTGGTGGCAAAGCGTCCAAAGCACCAGTAACAGGGCCGGCGTTGTATGAGTCAGATTGATACGTTCGAAGCGATGCTCGCTAAGGGGCAGGACAGCGAGATGCTGCGCTACACCCTCGGCAATGCCTATTTCAACGAAGAGAAATTTCCCGAAGCGGTAGAACACTTGCGTAAAGCCGTGGAATTAAAACCCGACTATTCCGCTGCCTGGAAAATGTACGGTCGCGCATTAGCAGGGGCCGGTCAGTTGGAGGAAGCAAAAGCCGCTTTCGATCAGGGAGAAGAGGTGGCCTTGGGCAATGGTGATAAACAGGCTGCCAAAGAAATTAATGTGTTCCGAAAACGCGTCATAAAGGCTTTGGGCGAATGAGTGGTGACGCCGGGCTCTGGCTGCGCAATCAGTTTTACAATCGTGTTGTCGGCTCCGTATTACCGCTTAGCTGGTTTGCACCGAAGGCACCACGACCCAACGACTTAAGCGTTGCTGCCTCTCCCATACAACTGCAAATTGTCAGTCATTGCTGGAACTACGCGCACCTTTCATTGTTCCAGTTAAGCTCTCTGGTGAATTATCCGCCCAAAGATTGCCAGCTGACGTACACCTTGTTTTATGCCGAAGAAGACGAGGGCATGAAAAATCTCGTGGCTCGCTTTTCTCAAATGGATATACCCAACATCACTTGGGACTGGCAGGTGCTACCCAAAGCCGAGCTGTTTCGGCGTGCCATTGGTCGCAACAAAGCCGCGCTTGCCAGCAAAGCCGATTGGATCTGGTTTGCCGACTGCGATCTTATCTTTCATGAAGGTTGTCTGGATTCCGTTGTTAAAGCGGTCGCCGGTAAGCAGACGGGCATGGTATTCCCCGATCACGAAGGCATCACCGACCTGTTGCCACCAGAGCATCCCATGCTGAATCAACACGCCGGGCGGACAGGCACGATAGACGTGGACCCATCACTGTTTCATCGTAATGCCATTTATAAAGCCAAAGGAGCTTTCCAAATTGTGCACGGCGATGTGGCGCGAGCGGTGGGTTACTGCTCATCTATACCGGTTTATCAAAGCCCATCGGAGCAATGGCGCAAAACCTATGAAGATACGGTCTTCAGACGAGTTATCGAATACGAAGGGGAAGCGGTGGACATCATCAATCTGTATCGTATTCGACATGCAGAGAAAGGCCGCTACTCTAAAGGCACACATTTATCTGCTTTGCGCAAACGCTTGCGTAAGGCCACAGACACAGTAGCAAGCTGATGAACGACAGTAAGCGACGAGATAGAGCGCGACGGGCTAAGCGTACACCCATGGAAGGTCTGCGTTGGTGGTGGAATACGCGTATTCGATCATTGTGGACAGTCCGCTTACCCGCACTGATCAACAAGCGTAATAGTTCGGCTCCGACGTTTGCATTCAAACAGTCCGGCACTGAAATCGGTGATGTGCGCAGTGAAGGTATCACTGCCATATTGACCGTGTATAAGCGCGGTGAATACTTATCGGCTCAAGTGGATGCACTAAAGAAACAAACGATACCGCCCACGGAAATCTGGGTTTGGTGTAACGACAGTGATGTACCTCTTGAGGATGTCTCAGAGATCGTCGACCGCGTTATTGTGTCTAACTCGAACTGGAAGTTCTGGGGACGCTTTGCCATCGCCAACCTTGTTCGCACGCCTTACATTTGTTTATTCGATGATGACATTCTTCCGCAACCCAATTGGTTAAAGAACTGTTTAGATACCTATGCATCCGGTATCGATGGAATACTGGGAGGCTCGGGTGTGCTTCTACCGGCAGAGGGTGGGTACTCTTCTAAAAATAAAGTGGGTTGGAATGGTCATCATTTTAATGAAGCCACGCGTGTTGATCTTGTCGGCCATGCCTGGTTCTTTAAGAAAGAACACTTAAAATATATCTGGCAGGAACAACCGATGTCCTGGGAGAACGGCGAAGACATCCATTTAAGTTGTATGGCTTGGAAGCACGATGGTGTGGGTACCTATGTGCCGCCTCATCCAGCTGATGATGAATCTCTGTGGAGTTGCCGTCCAGACTTTGGTAAACGGGTAGGGCGCACCAGCAGTGCCACGTTTAAATCTGCGGGCCATCACAATGTTCGTGATGAGATGGTGGACACGTATCGTAAAGCGGGTTGGAAGATAGTTGCCGATGAAATAACCGTCGAATAGGGCGGGACGAAAATGTACAGAATTCGGGACAATTCTGTGACAACTTCTTAAAGCTCCCTGTATCTGAGTAAACGAGAACGCAGTTAGTCGTTCGATAAATCTCCGATAACAGATACAGGAAATCTTTATGAACCGCATTACTTCAACCGGTGCCGCAGTTGCCTTAGCCTTGTTTGGCAGTGTTTCAACAGCCAGTGCTGCCGACTATCAAGTCACCGTAACTAACCTTACCAGTGGCCTCTACTTCACGCCAGTCATCGCCAGTGCTCATGCGGGTAGTGTTGCCATGTTCCGTTCAGGCGCACCAGCCTCACCTGAACTACAGGCCATTGCCGAAGGTGGAAACGTTGCGCCTATGGCGGCATTGCTTGAAAGTGTTGGAGCTGCAGTCGCCACGGGTGACGGGCTTGTAGCGCCGGGTGCTACGGTCACGCTTACCATCTCTGATTCTGGTGACGCAGGCAATAACGTGTTGTCTGTCACCAGCATGTTGCTACCCACTAACGACGGATTTCTGGGTCTGAATTCAGTGCCATTGCCAGGTGCTGGTGGTCCAGCAAGCATGACTTGGAACGTGAATGGATACGATGCCGGAACCGAAGCTAACGATGAATTAGTTGGTAGTGGTGCACCGGGCGAAGCGGGATTTCCTGCGCCACCTCCGGTTGTAGCAACGGGTACAGGTACTGGTGGTCATGGTGTTCCAGCACATGCTGAAGGTTTTGTTCACATTCACCGCAACGTATTGGGCGATTTAGACCCTAACGGCGGTGCTAGCGATATCAACGCGGCAGTTCACAGATGGCTAAACCCGGTTGCCCGTGTGACGGTTACCCGAATGGGCGACGACGGTGGCGACACTAATACACCGAGTGCTATCAGTGGTCTAAATGGCATTGCCTATTCATCCAGCAGCATTGAAATTTTCTGGGACAGAGCTACATCCGATTCCTCCACGGTTGTTGCCTATGACATTTACCGAAATGGCACCCTCATCGATACGCGTGATGCACTGAGCTTCTTCGATGATTCACTAAGAGCTGGTGTGGAATACACCTATGAAGTTCGTGCGGTTGATGCCAATGGTGTCGGTGGACCAAGCGCACAGGTATCTGTAAGCACATTTGAGTAATTAACTTTCTCCATTATTCTCGTTGAGCTGTACTTCCGGGGTTGCCGTTTAAGCAACCCCGGCTTTGTCACTACGAGTACCTTGTTATTACTCTTAGCTGTGATCCCGTAGTTATTTTTAAAGCTGTTTACCATGAACTTTTTGTCCGCGACTGACTCACACACAGTGATGACGCCAGAGCACCACAATAAGTCGATCCTGTTGGTCGAGGATGAGCAAGAGATTGCCGATATCGTCACCCTGCATTTAAGTGACTTAGGCTTTGACGTTACGCATACTACCGACGGTGTCCAAGGCTTAACGCTTGCGTTACAGAAGTCATGGGACCTCATTCTTCTGGATTTAACACTGCCCAGGCTCGATGGTTTAGACATCTGCAAGCAGGTAAGAGAGTCTCATCCAACAACGCCTATTATTCTTGTCTCTGCCCGTAGTGGTGAGGAAGAAAGAGTGTTGGGTTTGGATGTGGGTGCTGACGACTACATCACCAAGCCGTTTAGCATTGATGAACTGATTGCCCGAGTTAAAGCGGTTTTACGGCGAGTTGATGCCATGCAGGGCGTAGTGCCCACCGATGTGGTGTCAGTCAACGGTATTGTGTTAGACCCGGTTAGGCATACTGCATCGGTTGCGGGACAGTCGGTTAACTTAACTGCCAGAGAGTTTGAATTACTGCTGCACTTTGCACGGTACCCCGGTCAGGTATTTAAACGATCGGAAATTCTGGAGAAGGTGTGGGGTACTTGCCACGACGGCTATTTACACACGGTCAATTCTCATATCAATAGACTACGATCAAAAATAGAGAAGGATCCTGCAAAGCCGGTTTACATTCAAACGGTTTGGGGTATTGGCTATAAGTTTGCCAACTAGCCCATGGCCATTCTTCCGTCGTCGCTTTTTGCCCGTCTCTCATTATTCTTCCTAGTCATATTGCTTACCCTTGGGCTAACCACCTTATGGGTGTCACACCGTAACAGCCGCGACTATTTTCTGGAGTTTACTCAACAGCTCAATAGTCCCATTGCGATGTACATGGCCGAGAATGCCGACCTTATTGAGGATCGGCAAATTAATACGCAGGCGTTTACAAAACTTATAGAGCACGTGGTTGTTATTAACCCGAGTGTGGAAGTCTACTTGCTGGATATGGATGGTAAGGTGATGGCCTCTGTCGACACTTCCGAGGGTGTGTCAGTGGATGCAGAAGTGGATCCTGTACTTGTCGACATGCAACCCCTTCAGACGTTTTTAAATTCAGAGTCTGTTTATCCGATATTCGGCACTAATCCGCGTAAGCCGGGCAGTAACAGCATTTTCTCTGTAGCGCCTTTAAGTACAACCCCTTCTATAGGCCAGCCATCTGAACAATTAGGTTATGTTTACGTGGTACTGGCAGGTGAGCGCCATCAGTCGCTGCTTAATTCTTTGTCAGACAGCTATAGCATTAAAAACTTATCGTTAACCTTAGCGGGCACTTTGCTGTTTGCGCTGCTAGCAGGTATTGCCGTGTTTTTTCTGTTGACCAACCGCCTACGGCAACTCACGCATAGTGCGTCTCAGTGGCAGAACACATTGCAGTTGCATGGAGGGGATTCCGCTAAACAAATACATAGCCCGAGTCCCACTCAGCCGCGTGATGAAATAGATGTGCTTACGTCAACCTACGATTCCATGGCCAATCAGCTTGTGAGTCAATATCAACATCTTCAGGCCAGCGATCAAAACCGACGCGACTTTTTTGCAAACATCTCGCATGATTTAAGAACGCCACTAACCACCATGCAAAGCTACTTGGAAACATTGGTGCAGCG
>JAHDGK010000076.1:12394-14571 GCA_020627685.1 Granulosicoccus sp.
ACCGGTATTGGTATTCCCAGCGATAAGTTAGAGCATGTCTTTAGCAGACACTATTCAGAGACGGGTGTGGTCAAAGACTCTGGTGGCAATGCCGGCTTGGGCTTGTCCATTGCTCAAAATATCATTGAGCTTCACCAGTCGAGTATTCATTTGGCCAGTAGTGAAAAGAGGGGCACTCGGGTGACGTTTTCACTGCCCAGTGCAGAGACTCTTACTACAGCAGGGGAACCTGCGTAAAACAACGCGGGTTCCCCGTAAGCATCACTGTAAGTTATGCGCCGGTATCGGCGACTAAGCCTGCCGCTTCAATACCTGCTACTGCGCACAACTCATCGTTGTCTGAAGTATCGCCGGTCACACCGACAGAACCCAATAATTCGCCGTCGCTGTTACGCACGAGTACGCCACCAGCTACTGGCACCAGGGCTCCGTCGCACAGTGAGTTGACCGCTTGAATGAAGAAAGGCTCGGCTTTAGCGCGTTCAAACAGGGCTCTGGAACCGATGCCTAATGAGATAGCGCCGTAGGCTTTGCCGTGTGCGACTTTAGGTCGCAACAGGCTGGTGCCATCCTGGCTTTCGCTGGCTTTGATGGTGCCGGCAGCACCTAAAACCACGACTGCCATGGGCTTGAAACCGTTGGCACCCTGGGCGGCCAGCGTATGTTCGATGATTGTTTTTGCTTGAGCTAAGGTTAAATCCATGGAGAAGGGTATTCCGATAAGGCTGTGAGTAAGATGCAATAAAAGCCAACCCGGTGACTGTTCAAGCGGGGGGCCGTTTGCGGTGATTGAAACTGCCTCTAGGATAGCACCGGACTCCCCATCGGGTTAAGCGCAGATTATCAAGGGTCGTCGCCCGCCACCCGATTCTGGTAATCTCTACGCATACCCCTGCCGCTCATCTCACACTCACATTTGACTATGTATTATCAGCTTCTGGGCAAACTCGAACGCTCCATGGCCCGGCGTCAAGGAAAAGGATGGGGGGCTGGCAGTGTCGAGCATGAGTTGCGTGCCGCGGGCTCTCTGCTTGGCAGCCAATCAGAGATATCGCTTGCCATCGATGTCGGTGGAAATGTCGGTAACTACACCGGCGCCATTCGTAAGGTTCACCCCGGCGCTGAAGTCCACATGTTTGAACCGTCAAAGACAAACATCGACATTCTAGAAAAGCGTTTTGACAACGATGAGAAAGTGACACTGCAACCCTATGCATTGTCATCAACAGCATCGGAGGCCACTTTGTATTCCGATAAGCCGGGCTCAGGTTTGGGTAGCTTAACGCGTCGGCGTCTCGATCATCGAGGCAATGATTTTGATGTCAGCGAAACTATCACGACCAAAGTGTTCGATGAATACTGGAAAGAGGCTCTGGGTAGTCGCCGCATCGATCTGTTCAAGCTCGATATAGAAGGTCATGAGTTAGACGCGTTAACCGGTAGCGTTCAGGCGTTAGAAAACACCCGTATTGTTCAGTTCGAGTTCGGCGGTTGTAATATCGATACGCGAACCTTCTTTCAGGATTTCTGGTACTTCTTTACGACAAGAAATTTTGCGTTGTACCGAATCACACCACGTGGTGTGGCGCACGTTGAAAAGTATCGCGAGCGCGATGAGTTCTTTAGTACCACTAACTATTTAGCCTTGTCTAAAGAGTCGTAGGGTATTTAGCGATGTCGGCAGACTGCGAATGCATTGTTATAGGTGCGGGCGTTGTCGGACTTGCCATAGCTGCAAGCCTTGCCCAATCCGGGCGTGATGTTCTAATTTTAGAGCAGCAGTCAGCCTTCGGCACCATGACCAGCGCCCGTAATTCAGAAGTGATTCATGCGGGTATTTACTATGCCGCAGATAGTCTCAAGGCTCGATTTTGCGTGGCAGGCAAGCATGCCCTTTACGATTACTGCCAGCGCAATCATATTAACCATAAACGCACGGGTAAGCTGATTGTTGCCACCAGCGAAGAGCAGGTGCAAGAGCTTGAAGGTATACGCCAGCGAGCAGTCGCAAACGGTGTTGATGATTTAAAAATGCTAACTCAACACGAGGCTCAAACACTGGAGCCGGCGTTGAGCTGCCTAGCGGCTTTGCACTCGCCATCAACCGGCATTGTGGACAGTCACGGACTCATGCTGTCGCTTTTAGGTGATGCTGAAAGTGCAGGGGCGTCACTTGC
>JAHDGK010000077.1 GCA_020627685.1 Granulosicoccus sp.
GCTGGGATGTTTTCCTGACGAGCAAAATCGGCCAGGCTCAGGCCAGACTGCTCAGGCTGTTTTAGTTTCTCTGTCCAGAACTTTTGCGAAGGTGTTAGTTGGGTTGTCATGGCTGCTTCCTTAAATAGAGATTGAGGAAGCACAATGATTTATTAAATCGATGTCGCTAAAAAGATGTGGTGTACGTGACGCTTACGTTGTTTGATGCACAACCAGCCCACATCGCAAGCATGGCCGTATTCGCGGTGAACACTGTGGAGGAGAGATACGGAAATCTGTAACCTTAAATGGGAATAGAAGCTGGATGTAGCACAGCTTAAAACAGCAGTATTAATCATCCCTGACCACCGAATGAAAAATGGTGACGACCGCCCTGTTTTAGAAGCTGCGAACAAAAGGTATGTTTGGATAAGGGTGAATAACAAACCGAGATCGTCGTGCTGCGGAGAATAAGTGCACGATCGCTCACGCAAACTCATCCGCTAAAATTATTTAAAGTCAGGAAAGAAAGACGTAAGTGATTGAAGTAAATGGTAGCCAGGGACAGAATCGAACTGCCGACACAGGCATTTTCAATTTACTAGATAAACAAACAGTGTTCTCTAATTTACAAGTTAGAACCTAATACCACCTGAATGAGCGCTAATTCGCTCTAATAAACATCACTGATTAACGCAAATTTCACTCGATCTATTTGAGGATTATTAAATAGAGATTTTCTGGCACAAATTAGCCAACCATTAACATTCTAATAAATCTTTACATCGTATCCGAGTGCACGTAGTGCTTTACTCGTTCTGCCATTTCTAGGAGGCGCTACCTCTGGCCTTGCCCAGCCAGCTACCTCCGCCAAGGAATTTAAACCATACCATCTAATTTTATAATTGGGATCTCTGCCGGCATGAAAAAGCCGTTCCCACAAATCGGTGGCGCTTCCATCATATAAAACGTAGTACAAGAGCTCTCTTATATCCCAACCTTTCGCGTTTCTCCCATTCATGATTAATTTTGCAAATAGAGGTAAGCGCTCAACGAGATTTAGACTACTCACATCCGGTCTGCCTAGATCGGAAGTTGACACCTTTAACATGTAATCTTTAGTCGCGTGAGTCCTGCAGAAAACTTGCTCAAAATCTGCTGCACTTAAAGAGCGCAAACTACTCTCAGATAGAAGGGCTCTAACTATAGGCGCATCCTCGTCAAAAGTAATATCTTCCTTAGATGGTGCGTGCTTGAGACTTGCCCACCAACTTATTCCGGCTTGCAATGCTAACGCTGGATCTTTATGATTTTTTTTGAAATATTCTTCGAAGGGTTTACGTTGTTTGTCTCCAACTTTGTTGTAATAGTAGGCATGGAGAAATTGATCAACTTGCCAACCGAGAGGCACATCATCATTAACCCATACTGGTCGATTATTTCGCAACTGCCCCTCTATTGTCTTTAAAATTCCTAAAGCATTGTTCCACTCTTTTTTAAATCTGTCTTTACCACGCTCATTAGAGCTTTTCGATTCCTGGAAGGATGGGCCACGCCATTCAGACCATTTTCGAGCTCTCTTAGCGCTAGAAGAATTCCATTGCAGACTCTTCAGGCTTTTCATTTCGTCGATGTATTCCGAAGATATGGGAATAGATTTGTCGATATTTTTTAAGTACTCGAAATAATAGTCTAACTGTAGGTCCAACCCATTTTTTATTAACTCTTCATCGGAAAAAAAAACGCCTAGTTCTAAATTACTGTGCCATGCTCGCTCAGTATGGTTGGCAGATCCTATATATGCCCCATAGCCTTTCCACCAAATCGCTTTTGTATGGAAGCAATCCGGGATAAAATTTGTAAATATATTTCGCGATTGATACCGATTGAGCTTATCTAGCAATGAAATTGTTACGGGAATTGTATGGTCGTATCGCATCCACAGATCTAAGCGCAGTTTGTTATTTACGCAGTGGTCGACCAGACCTCCCTTAGGATTATTAATCTCACTTCCATAAGCGATAGCAGCTAGAACGTAATCTATATCTGCAACCTTCTCATCAGGCGGTAGAAAATTCCCAAGAAACTTCAAATTAACTACATTACCTATTAATTCCATGAAATTCCGCTAATAAACTAGAGCTTTACGTCATTAACGAGGGACACCGGGATTCATTAGACTGGTTTTGCGACAAATCAATTTAATGGAGATACACCGATGTCCCTCGCCTCTCGCATTCTAGGTATTCCGGGCCTGGAAGTCGAACGTGTCGATTGGAATACGAAGATCGACGTCTGGGCTAAGCCCAATAAACGCCCATCCTGCCTGTACTGTGGCTGCCGGCATCTTCGGATCAAGGCCACTGAAAAGCGCACCGTAAAGCACTCTCGACAGGGCAATCGGGTGGTGATGCTCCACCTGAAAGCACCCACATATCATTGCCAGGCCTGTAGTCGTTATTTCTGTCATCGCTTCACGGGTATATGGCCCCGATTACGCGCCTCCGGAGACAATCATCTGGAAGTGTTTGAAACGCACGATGGGGGCGTGACACAAAATAAGCTCTCCAACACGCACAACATAATTCCGGCGATGTTCGAACGCTGATATCGCTACCACAAAGATAAAAAAAATGCTATGCCACAACCTTTGTCGACCTCGGTAAGCATCATGTTTTCTATGTGCAGCTCGGGCGGCTCAGAGGTCAGTTTACGCAGCTACTTAAAGGCTCTGCCTCATCGTGAGAACGTCAAGGTGATGGTGATGGATTTATCTGAAACCTACAGCAGCATCGCTACTTCCCAAACGCCACCATCGTGGCAGACCGTTCCAACGTGGTGCGGGTTATCAATCACCACCTCCTGAACGCCTGAAAACAGCAAGACACCGAAAGCCGAGAGAACTGCGGGTTGTTGAGCTTGATGCGCAGACACGAATGGCGCTTGAGGGACGATCAACATGGGAAGTTAGGTCGATACCTTGACGACTATCCAGCATTAAAAGCGCTGTGCAAAGCAAAGCAAAAGCTTATGCGTTTCGTGCTGCTCAAGATACTCACAGCAACGCGAATGTCAAGCAAATAACCTGGGTTCTTAAAACTCATCCAACAGCTGCACGACAGCTCTTCACGAACATTGGCGAAGACGTTAGATAGCTTTAGCCCATTGTTGCCAAGTGGCGATTCACCAAGCGCAATTGCATAACCGAAGGGTTCCACAACAAGATGAAGATGATCAGTAGACGAGCTTTTGGGTTTAAGAACTTCGAGAACTACCGAGCACAAGTCATGGCCCACTGTAGGTGGGACAGCATTATCAACTGTGTGTAGAGAATGCACGTTCACCCGTTAAGTGGGTGGAGCCCGATTCACTTGGAGCGTAAAGCTCAACGACGAAGAAGCAAGTATTGGTTGCTACGGACAGAATCGAACTGCCGACACGGGAGTTTTCAGTCCTAATCAGCACATAATCATGCCCTTAAAATCAATGATTTAAACCATCATCGGCATTCTAAACACCAACTGAGCACAACCAAGTCTCACTGATTCCCGCACAATTCACGCGCTACCTTGCCTTTCTGATCGTTATCTCGCCTCGAATGGCCAGTGTGTATCCAACGGCAGCGAATAAATCCACAAACGGGGGTGAATTCTAATCTGGCATAGTGTCAGCAGTATAGATTGTGGTGGGTGTGTTTTGCTGTGCTCTAATGACTGGCCAGTAAAAAGGTGTGCCACGCCAACCTTCCTGCTCCGCTCCATTTTGCCGCAGCAAGTACAAAATCGGATAATCGACAGCGTGTAGCCTTGCGATTCTGCCTTCAGTTTTTTCCGAATCAGGCGTTTCAATGTAGAAGGCATGTGAACTCTCGCTAGCAAGACGACTTGAATTCCTATTGTTTGCTGCCCATAGCAATACTTGATTTCGTTGACTGGAATCACTGTGTTGCACAGCAAGGTGACACAAAGCTGCCCGAGCTCCTTCCCAGTCAAATTTGGTTGCGTTATCGTCCTCAAAGTAAAGGGTTGGCTGGATACGTTCCAGGATTTCAAGGGCAAAATCCAACGAGACCATAGTTGGATCATCTGCATTGAACCCACAGTGCTCTTCTAGAGTTTCATCTAATGCTTCTATTGTTGCTCCAATACCCTTTTTACCGGTCCTATATCCACTTTGGAAACCGATGGGAAGGAGCCTTTTATTCGGACGAAGTGATTGCGTTGTTGCTACGAGTATCTTGTTAGGGCTACACGGTATCACGCTACCATCAGCTGCGCGCCTGATAAACTGCACCGCCTGATCTCCACCGGCTTCAATCGCCCCACGCAGCGACATATCAAATTCTTCCATGCGTCTCATTGCAGCTCGAATATGTGGAGCGGTATAGAAACGAGTCACCGCTAGGTCGTCTCTGCGATAACCGTACATTCGAGAATGCTGCAATACGGTGTCCTGTTGAAATCTATTGGGGCGGCGCCCGTAGTAAAATCCAATTAGATTCGACAACGTAACCCCCCTGTCCAACACCTGGCCACCAATAAAGATACATAAGGGGCTTCGTAACTTGAGTTGGCCAGTATCATCCAAAAGTGCAGAGACGTCTTCATCGGAGTTCACTTTGGCGATAGTCACGTATTCATTCAACAGCGCTAGTTTTACTTCCGAGAGCACAACATTTAAAGAAGGCACTGGCAATCCATCCATAGCCAGTGTACGAGCAAGATCTTCATACGAATCCTTGACCAGCTCGTCAGCGACTTTATCCCCACTATGAATCGACTTGTTTAGCATTTCTATGTGGTGTTTTGTCAGTCGCTCTTGCCATTCATGTGCACCCTTAGCTGCCTCTGAATGAATCAGGAACGAGTATCTGAGTTTTTTGGCATTTTTACCTGCCTCTATGCCATTAATTCTCTGAATGATTCCACCAACAGTAAACGTGACCAGCGCATGCCTAAACCCTTTTAAATGAGCTGTGGTAAGCACTTCTTCCGGCTTGTACCATCGGCCATCTTCCTTCTTTAGTCGCTCTAGTTCCCTATCCTCTACGGGATGATGGATCAAGTTGTGTAAATTCGGCTCCTCTGCATTAGCCAGTTCGCCAAAATAAACATCGCCGCCAACATAGGTATCAGGCACTGGAACAAGCTCCGTAAAAGCGGGTCTCGTTGGTTGAAAAGTAACAGCATTTGCTACCGTCACTTCGGCAGGCTGAAGGTACAAAGAGTACGGTGTAGCGGTAACCTGGAGAAAAGAACAATTTGCCATCTGATCTCGCAATCCACTGATCTGGTTGGCTATGGTATTCGCTTCAACCAGACCAGCTTTTCGTGAATATCCTATCGAAGCATTATCAGCCTCGTCATCAACAATCAACACTCTCATATTTGACATTGCTGGACATGTTTTAGTAACAAGGTTTGTCAAACGAAGCAGATTGTTTTTCTCTTTCTTTGCAACAAAAATCAGTTTTGATTCCAGCTCAAACGCAGTGAACGTTTCGGGTGAAGACATTATGTCGTAGATGTCCAAGTCCCTGTCTTCGATAAAATCGCTGAATTCAGAACTAAGCCGTTTAAATGTTTGTTCGACAAGCGCTCTTGAATTTTTCGTAAGCACAACGGCTATATCGAAGTTGTTATCAAACGCCAGCGCGAGTACGCTGATGAACGTGCGGGTTTTACCACTTTGGACTTTTCCCAGCAGCATACCTGGATGCTCGGAGGTTGTTGATGTTTCGAACAGTCGCTTAACTGTTCTCTCAGCACACTTAAATGTATCTTCATCGTAGTGCGAGTTCTTTTTTTTATACCGCGGATAAAAATTACCGCTAAGGTTGAGACTCATGACTACCTCTCTAAGTGGAAAAACAGGTCATTCACTATCAGAAACTTGACGATGCGCTGCGTGAACCAGCTCGCTCCAGCGTGAATGCCTGCTATTTAATGGTTAAACTCCAAATCTTCCAGAAACTCAGAAGCTGGATCAACACTCGATAACATCAACTGATCCCGAGCACGGGTACACGCTACATACAACAAATGTCGCTCAGTATTTAATACATCATCCAAATCGTTCGGATCCGCTACGATCTCTACTCGTGACTGCAATGGAATCACCTCATCATCACAAGCCATTACTACCACTGCTTTGAACTCAAGGCCTTTAGCCAGATGCATGGTGCCAATGGAGACTTTACCACTCTCAGTTTTGATGCTTTCATCCAATACCACTGCTTCCAATCCAGCAAACTTAACCGCTTGTTTAGCACGATCAATTTCACTTTCAGACCTGACAAAGATGCCGACCTCACGAGGCACAATGCCGTTGATTTCTGCATTCTTAAGCCACTCTCCCACACCATTCACTTCCGAATCTTCGTCTTCATAAACCTCAATCATCGGTCTCGGTCCGTTGAATACGGAAATCGTACCGGTTCTCTCCTCGGAATTGCCGTCTACATCGGAGACGGTCGGGTCGAGCAATTTGTCAGCTTGTTGTCGAATCTGATGGGATGTTCGGTAGTTGATCTTCAAACTGCGAGATCGACCACGGATATCTACTCCGCAGGCTTTCCATGAAAATGCCTGCTGGAAAATTCTTTGGCCCAGGTCACCCGTGAAGAACAAGGTGTCAGGCTTTTTGGTGCACATAGCGGCCAGCCATTGTAGCTGCGATATACCAATATCCTGAGCTTCATCGATAATCACATAGTCATACGGCCCCGAAGGCTGATCTGCATAGTGGGTAGCCAAACTGTGATAGATGCCTTTTTGGGTAATCTTATTTTGGTTTTGTATCGACTCCACCACCGTTGACAAAATATCCCAGAGCGCTTTCCGTTTGGCTTCCGCCAGTCTTGTCTTGCGACCGATTCGTGGCGCGTCTTTGTATTCTGCCCACTGGGTCACTTGTCTTGCGTCGATCACATCATTCCATTCACCCACCAGGAAGGATTGTGTAAATTCGTCGCCATTAGGAGACTGTATTGCGCTTTGAGAAATCATCTCGGCAACTTCACTACTTGAAGCTACTGTGGGTTTACCAAAGTGTGTTGCGTAGAGCTTTTCGGCAACACTTTCTAACGAAGCGACCTCTAAGCGTTCCGCAAGCCTTGGCTCACCACTAATCAATAATTTAAGTTTTGTTCTTAGCGCATTAGCCAACGGATCAGAAAACGTTGTCAGTAGTACGCGTGCAGATGGATCATTCTTTGTTACCCACACTGCACGATGCAGTGCGACGATGGTTTTACCTGTCCCTGCCGTGCCCGATACACGTGCCGGACCTTTATATTCACGCTCTACCTGCTTGCGCTGTGCGGGGTGCAGAAATGTAGTCCATTTCTCCCAAGGATAATCAAGCGCTACTGCGAGTTCTTCCTGATCACCTATGGCGCGGAATCGACGCTGCGCATCGGGGTGATCAAACGGGTTTTCACTTTCGCTGGTTACTGGTGCTGCTACTGGAGTATTGCCTGTAGCAATCTCCAGCACTGCTTCTGCTGCTTCTTCTGGTAAGTGATCCGCTATATCAAGAATGCTGTCTTCATTAGCACCTTGTACATCTGCAATCCATTCCTGCGGTACACCAAAGCTCAGTAACTCGTCTTCAGAGTACCCTGTGAACAGCAAAGGCTTTTCCGGCACTTGAGTTGGCTTTTCAATATAGACCGGTACTTCAATCTCACGCACCAGCTCTCTGATTTCGACAATCTGCTGCGCACCGGTTTTGGGGTGCCGCTCCATCTTCCGCCGCTCAGCCCAGGCATACGCATCATCGTGGTGGTCGACATAACACATCAACAAAACAGAACCACTTTTGTGCAGAATGATGCGAATATCCCGATTCACTCTTATAGAACAAAAGTTGGGGTCTCGTGCTCTGTCTAGTTTATGAAATTGTAAACCCGGATTGGATGGATTCAGTTGCAGATCCATTGCAGAAATCTTGGCTTGCTTCTGCTCTTCGTTATTGAGCTTGTCCAGGCTGTCTTGAAACGTATTGGCAAGTATCACCTCCATGTTAATCAACCTTGAACACCTTCATCACTTCATCACCGAGGTGATTGATTACCTTGACAGCGATGCGACCGGAGTCTGGCTTCTTAAACGGTCGGGATGTATCGCTATATAGCGTTTCCCAGGCTTCCTGATTTATCTCGGCCTTGAGTGTGGTTTTGAGTGATTTGTAAGGATCGCCTGCACCTAAAAAATAGGCATGGCGAACAAAGAAGCTTTCTTCGTTATAGTCTGTGTCGATAAACCAGCAGGCTATGCCGTCTGTATCATCGCTACGGATTTCACCACTGTTGGGGTGGAATATATCTACACCGTTGATTTTAACGGTTATCTCGCTTGCACCTTCATCAATGATATCGATATCCGGCTCACCAAAGACGACAAAGAGATTTCCCTTGCCCGTGTTGGCAAGCTCTTCCCCCATATGCAGGTCTGCATTCATATGCGCTTTTAGCGCCTGTACTTTGCCAAGTTTACTGAACTCGTGTGCATGGGCTTCGTAGTTAAATGCGCAGGAAATCAATACGTCAAAGTCAGCTTCTCCACATTCACGAGATGCGGCTACCAGGTCATCACGTGACACTGTGCCAAACTCCGGACCGACAAATATGCCGGCACGTTTTTCTGTTTCTGTAGCTTCTTCACCTTCTGTGTACCGACCTTCTGCACAAATATACCTGCCTGGCCATGGCGTGATGCTGGTGAAATTTATTTTGTCTTCTTTGATGGCTTGTTGTACTCCGGCTTTCTTTAAGTTATCCAACACCATGGTCGCAAAATCGGCTTCGTCGCCACGATCTGGCTGTTCCATTGGATCGATGAATTCATCGTTTTCGTCAACGCCGAGAGTTCGGTGGGGTGAAAGGGATTCGACAGTGAAGGGGCCAGCAACTCGAACTTTGGATTTATCTTCGTAGGGCCGGTCGTACAGGTATTCAAAGTCAGCTTTAGCGGCAATCGACGCATCGATTTCCTGTTGCCGTTCAATGCGAAGCTTCCACCAATTGGCGTGCAGCTTTTGGGCCTTGTCTGACCAGTCGCCATCAACCTCGCGAGGAATCTCCCACTCCTCCCACTTTTGCCCTGCAGCCTTGTTGAGGCCCTCTCGAAGTGGCTCCAGTTTCGCCTGAAATTGTTCCCAGATCACGTCGATTTCTGCGTTGTTGGCGATTGCCGCTAAAGTAACCCGCGGGACACGCTCATACACAAAGCCGTACCGGATGTTGTTGTAAGTCATCGCATCACTAGCGGTGGTGCGAGAAAGCCCGGCTTCCTTAGTTTGTCCATCGTTGCTATCACTCAACAAGTAGTACGGGTAGCGGGCGCCCATGATTCTGGATCGAGCGAGCGCGAGCGCTACACGAGACGTATCGATTGTTATCCAACGGCGGCCCCATTGTTCAGCAGAGTATGCCGTTGTGCCTGAGCCACACGTGGCATCGAGCACGAGATCCCCCGGATCAGTCGCCATCAGGATGCAGCGCTGAATGAGCTTGATCGAAGTTTGGACAACGTAGATCTTGTCCTCTACGCGACTCGATAGGATCACATCTCGCCAATAGTTGTTGATTGGCTTAACCGCGAAGTCATCTAAAAACCGAACATAGCTAATCGTTGTACCGCCTTGGTGAATACGGTCTGCAAACTGTACGCGTCGCATTCCCTCTTCAGTGGTTCCCCACCAACGTGCTTTCGGCGTAAATGTCTTTCCGTTGTGTACGACGTCGTATCTTGAGCCCGGCCCCGGCTTCGTAAGGTTGTCGACGCGGTACGAACGAAAGCCCTGTTCCAGCACAGATGGATTGGTTCTCTCTTCCGTCGTCATACGCCTTCGACGGAAGTTCGAATCTTGCACGTTGAAGTACTCAGACGCGGACGTCGTTTCGTCTGTCTTAGAAACAAACAGAGATCGATATTTCAGACTCTCGGTCGATTTCGCATAATGGATTACGAAGTCGTGACCGGCGGCTAGCGCGCCCGTTGCGGCAAGCCCCGATGTCTTAGCTGCGGCGATCTGAGAGACGAAGTTGTCTTCACCAAAGACTTCGTCCATCAACGCTCGTACCCGATGAACGTTCTCATCTCCAATCTGCACGAAGATTGATCCCGACTCGCTGAGAAGGTCTCTGGCCAGCGTCAGCCGGTCTCGCAGATACGTCAGATACGAGTGAATCCCATCTCGCCAAGTATCGCGAAACGCCTTTACCTGTTCCGGCTCGCGGGTGATGTGATCAGACTTCCCGTCCTTCACATCGCGGCTGGTCGTGGACCACTGGAAGTTACTGTTGAACTTAATGCCATAAGGTGGATCGATGTAGATGCACTGGACTTTGCCTCGCAGCCCTTCACGTTCTGCCAGTGAGGCCATCACCTGCAAACTGTCGCCGAGGATCATGCGATTAGTCCAGTTAGCTTCGTGCTGGTAGAAATCAGTGCTGCGAGCTTCATCGGGTAAACCGTTGAAGTCGCCAAAGATATCTAACTGTTCGCCACCTTCAGCTAAAGATTCTTTTTGCTCTTGTTCTTTGGTTTGTTTGACAAGGTCTTCAATTAGAACTTTCGGGTGTACCTTCTCCTGAATATACAATGGTGGTGTATCCACTACCAAATCCGACCAGTCCTGTTCGTCTTTACCTCGCCATACGAGTTGCGGATCAAGATCGGTATTGCGCGGATATTTGATCTTTCTACCGTACTTTTCCTTGTCTTCCATGACCGCAGTCATTTCGGCGGTGGGTATATTGGTTCGCTTGTCTTCCTGGTGAGTTATCGTTTCAACCGACTTGGCGACTGCTTTCTTTTTTGCTTTTTTCTTTGCCATTTCGTTGCTCGGTTAAGTAGACGATTGCACTTTTTCAGAGGCGTCATTGCCTTCGAATACGGTAGTTAGCATTTCATCGAATTGATTCTGTATGGCTTCTTCCATATTCGATTCCATTTCAAACACATCGCCAAATTCTGCGAACGCCCAGCGGCCGTAGCTTTTTAGGTTATTCACTCCAGGCACCCAGTAGGTTCGCATCGTGTTGCTTTTATCTTTTACATCTTCTTTGCGATAACCTTTGACCTCGATGATCAGTTGCAGCGGATCTTCATAGCCGTCGTCTATATGAACGATAAAGTCTGGCCGGTAAATGCGACTATCGCCTGCGTATCGATAAGGCACTTCAAACCCAAGGCTGTGATTTTTGACGTAAGCAATCACGTTGCTGTGGCTTTCAAGCACTCGACACAGCTCACCCTCCCACCCGCTATCCAGAATCACCCAGTTAATGTGTGAGCGGTCTGCTGCGGTTTCCCAACGATCTGTTTTGCTGGTAGTAAAATTGACGAATCGGCTGGAGCCTTTAGGATTGTATGGGTCCAGCATGGCCTTGATATTGTTATTGCCTTCCATGGTGCGCGTGATGGCCTCAGTGATCCGCTCGCAGGCAGTGTCTGATAAATCCTGGTAGAGAAGTTGTGCTGGGTAGGTATTGCCTTTGCACACCAGGCACTCATCTAACCATTGCTTGGTGATGCGTTTAAGCTGCCCAAACAAGTGCATTTTGGGCTGACCATCAGAGTCTCGCCATTTGGTGTACACGAGTTCTTTGGTGAGGTGGTGGATTATTGTTGATTTTCGCACCTTGCCTGTATGTTCAAGATCCAGATCTACGGCCTCGCCAATAATGCCGGAATTTCTGGTTTTTGATGCACCTACCATTGTTGGATCAATAGTAAAAACAGAGTCATCGGTGAATTCTGCTTTAAGCCTTTCTTCCGGCAGCTCTATGCGATAGCCCTGCACGCGCGGGAAGGTTATTTCTAGTGAATCGCGCTCTGGCGAAATAGCCTTGACGCTAACGGTTGCGCGAGGTGCTTGTGGCTTTGAGACAACGGGTTCGGCTGTGAAGTCGAACGGAATACCGAAGATATCTGCATACTCAACGTTAAATAATCCCTGATCATTTAACTCGTAGGATTGGCGGCGCAGTCCTCTTCCGATGACCTGCTCACAGAGCAGTTGTGTACCAAACGCTCTTACTCCTAACACATGCGTTACGGTGTTTGCGTCCCAACCTTCGGTAAGCATTGACACCGAAACAACGCAACGAACTGTCTCACCAAGCTTACCCTTCTTGCCAACTGTGTTCATGACTTCACGCAGCAGGTCCTGATCGGTGATCGACTCTGCTTCTTTTGCGTTTCCGGTACGTTCTACTATTTCACGGCGAAACTGTTCTATTTCAGCACCGGCCATTTTAC
This sequence comes from Granulosicoccus sp., assembly GCA_020627685.1. Lineage (GTDB taxonomy): Bacteria > Pseudomonadota > Gammaproteobacteria > Granulosicoccales > Granulosicoccaceae > Granulosicoccus. The sequence goes on from JAHDGK010000077.1 coordinate 12,249, forward strand.
GAAAATTGTTATCAAGCGCTTCACCGGATTCCAGCTGCGCACTATCGATGAGAAGCGTTTTTGGTCGTGGGTATGGGTTGCCGTGCTCGTCAAAGTTGCTGAAGAGCTCCAGTGCGCCGTCTCTGTGGGTTTCACTTCCGTCTGCGTTCTCGGCTTTGTAGCCAGAGATATAGTCGTATACGAGCTTGGACGTTGCAGTGTTATTACACACAACGATAAAACACGGTGGCTCGTCTATGCCTGCCTTTCTCCACAGGTCAAAGGTTTTGGCGTAGTGACCATAAAGGGCTTCAAGTGCTGTTCTGAGCTGCGATGGCAATTCGTCTGGATTAAGTCCTCCAGCTGACTTCACACCCTTTTTGGGCATTTTCTTACCAATGTGATCCCACAGGTTGCGGAACATTGGCATTTCATCGCTTGAGATGTTATCGGCTACGGGTATGCGCGGTAGCTTTACGATCCCACACTCAATCGCATCCATGAGTGAAAAGTCACTCATGGTCCACGGGAACAGCGTGCCTTCTACATAGCCTGAACCACTGAGGAAAAACGGCGTTGCAGATAAATCCATTACACGCGACACACCGATATTTTTTCATTGATGGCTTCGATGCCAGTGATCCACATTCTTGCGGCTTCAGTGTTTTTAGCTGCTTCCTTTTTTGCTTCTCCTTTCAGAGTAGCTTCATCACTGTCATCTTCGGGTTTTTCACGATAACAATGGTGTGCTTCATCGTTGAGCACCATGATGTCTTTCATGCCGAGTAACTCCGGCATGACGCGCTGCATCATCTGACCGTTGGTCTCTAAGGTTTGTAGCTCTTCTCCGCGGCCCTGCAGCAACTGCCTGCCTCCTTTTGAGATTTCCATTTTGTCTTTAAGTTTGAAGGCGTGGTAGTTAGTGATAACTATCTTGGCGCGCTCGATATCCGGCAGCATATCTGCGGGTACCAACTCACGAGTTTTGTAATAGCTTTCAGGGTCATTGGGTAGCAGTACCCGTAAGCGGTCTTTAATAGTCAGACCGGGGGCGACAATGAGAAAACCTCGGGTGAATCGTTTACTGGAGGGTCTTCGCACGGCATTAACGGTCTGCCAGGCAATTAGCATCGCCATGACTGTGGTTTTACCGGCACCTGTTGCGAGTTTTAGTGCTAGTCGATTTAGGCCCGGGTTCGAATCATTGTTGGCCTGTGCTAGGTGATCAATGTAGTTGCGACCTACATTACCGATTGATGGAGCAACTTCGGTAAGCCAGATTGCAGTCTCAACAGCTTCCACCTGACAAAAGAACGGTCGGATACCACTAAACTGATGATGGCGCCAAAAGTTCAATAGCCTTGCTGTTTCGGGAGTGACGCGCCAATTCTTTTCATCTGAGGTGCGCCACCGATCAACTTGATCGCGCACGCCACTTATGATTCCAGCGTGATATCGCTGCGTCGAGTCATCCAGACTTTGTTCAAGATCTAATTCTGATTGCTTCTTGCCTCGTCTTTTCGGAGCAGGTACAGGGGTAAGGAATTCAACTCTGCGGCGGGATTGCAATAAGCGATGCGTTGGCTGCCCAGACTTATCCAGTTCCCAATGCTGGGCTGGGTAATCATATGGAGAATTGACTATGGGCTTCTCGAAAAACTGATTAGACATTTCTTTCTACCTATCAACTTTCCGGATCGACCTCATTCACGTAACTAAAGAGATCTCCTACATCACAATCAAACAATTCACACAGCGCGTTAATAGCTGCGATATCAACGCGAGTCGCAGTTTCCTTGTAAAGCAGGGTGACAGTATTTCTGTTCAGTCCTGTCTCTCTTGCCACATCCGCAATTTTCATTTTCTGCTCCCCCATGAGCCGTGATAAATGACATCGAATCATCGCTGCCCCCAAATATCATTTAGCATCATATAATTTCCTCTAAAATCACATAATCGCCCTCTGAATGACATCTTAGGCAGTATAATGCTATCCAGGATGACAAAATACTATTCGCCTAGAGATCATGATGCATAAAACGGAAACTTTGAAGCAAAATACAAAAAATTCGGCGCATTAACTCAGACTTGTTGCAGGCGGAAATGTTAGCTGCAGTCTCAAGAAGTTACTGAACGCCCGGCGAAAGAACGTGGAAACTAAAACCGATAGAGGCTCTACATCATTAACGGGGGACATCGGGATTTATTAGACTGGTTTTGCGACAAATCAATTTAATGGAGATACACCGATGTCCCTCGC
>JAHDGK010000115.1 GCA_020627685.1 Granulosicoccus sp.
CCTAAAACATCAACTGGCAAGATTCAGAAGTTCTTGTTGCGTGAGCAAGCTAAAGAAGTTTAAGAACAACGTTTTAGGCTTGCGTTGAACGCTTAAGAATTAATGGCTCGCAGAATAGACTCAGGCGTGGCAGGTGCATCTAGGCCTTGCGCGTTTGGGTTCGCTGCGTAAACCGCATCTTTTATCGCGCCAAACACAGAGATGGCTAACATCAGCGGTGGCTCCCCTACCGCTTTGGAACGAAATACAGTAGCCGCTTCATTGGGTGCATTCTCTAACAACGTGACGTTGAAGATATCCGGCGCATCGCTGATGGCGGGTATTTTATAAGTGGCCGGACCGTCGGTTAGCAATCGACCGTCATCACCCCAGGTTAATTCTTCATGCGTTAACCAGCCCGCGCCTTGTACGTAACCGCCTTCAATTTGTCCTAAGTCCATGGCCGGGTTAATGCTTTGCCCCACATCATGAACAATGTCGGTTCGCAGAATGCGGTTCTCCCCGGTTAAGGTATCCACAACCACTTCGGTAACCGCTGCGCCATTGGCAAAGTAGTAAAACGGCTGACCTTTTGCGGACTCACGATCGAAATGGATATCTGGCGTTTTATAAAAGCCCGTTGCTGATAACGACACCCGAGCCATGTACGCAGCATGCGCTAGGGTTTCCCAGGAGTAACTTACATCCCCTGCCTTAATCTCATCGTTTGAAAATACCACGTCACTGTCGCTGGCTAATTGATGTTGTTCAACCAGGAACCGCGTTAAACGTGTTCGCAATTTCTGTGCGGCGTTTCTGGCGGCAGCGCCGTTGATGTCGGTGCCAGATGAAGCGGCGGTGGGAGAGGTGTTGGGAACTTTGTCAGTTTGCGTGGCGGTAACAGCGATGCGCGTTGCATCCATTGCCAATTCATGCGCCACAATTTGCTGCACTTTAACCATCAAGCCCTGGCCCATTTCAGTGCCGCCGTGATTGAGCTGTACGCTGCCATCGCTGTACAGATGTAACAGTGCGCCACCTTGGTTTAAGTGTTTTACGGTAAAAGAGATTCCGAACTTTACGGGTGTCAATGATAGGCCGCGTTTTAGCACCGTGTTATTCGCATTGAATTCGTCAACGGCTTTACGGCGGTTGTCGTAGTCGGAAGACGCTTCGAGCTGTTCCACGATGCGCGGCAGATTGAAGTGTTCGATGGTTTGAAAGTACGGCGTAACGTTGCGAGTTTCTGTGTCGTAGAAGTTAAGTTTTCGCACCTGCAAAGGATCTTTACCAAGATACCTTGCCACCTGTTCAATCATGGCCTCACCCGCTAACATTCCCTGCGGGCCACCAAAGCCTCTAAACGCTGTGTGCGACACGGTGTTGGTGCGGCAACGTAACCCGTCTATTTTTGCCGCCGGGTAGTAGTACGCGTTATCACAATGAAACATGGCTCTGTCCACTATGGCGTCGGACAAATCTGGCGAATGACCACACTCACCGGCTAAGGTAAATTTTGCACCCAGCAAACGCCCGTCATCATCAAAGCCAACAGTCCAATCGGTGTAAAAACCGTGACGTTTACCGCTCATGATCATGTCATCGCGACGACTTAAGCGGCAACTGACTGAACATTGATGTTTATTGGCCACTACGGCTGCAAGGGCGCAACATAAGTTGGCTTGTGTTTCTTTGCCACCAAATCCACCACCCATGCGACGAGTAACCACGGTGACTCGGTGCATAGGCACGCCTAACACCTTAGCTACGATATGCTGAGATTCCGTCGGGTTTTGATTCGATGACGTGACACGTACACCACCGTGTTCATCCGGTTGTACGACCGCGCTGTGTCCTTCCAAATAAAAATGTTCCTGACCACCGATCTTTTGCTTGCCTTCCAACACATGAGGTGCGCTAGCAATGGCTGCATCCGCATCGTTTCGTTGCAGGGTGTATGGCGGTCTGACGTAGTGGGCTTGTGCCATGGCTTGTTCCACTGTCAGGATCGGTTCGGCAGGCTCGTATTGCACGTCGGCGAGTAACACAGCTTGGCGGGCTAAGCGGTGTGACGTGGCGACAACCGCGAATACGGGCTGCCCATGATGGGAGACATCCTTGTCTACTAACAGTGGGTCACCAGGGAACACGGGGCCAATGTCTGTTTCGGCTGGTAGGTCGGCATGCGTTATAACGTCTACGACGCCAGGTGCAGATTTCACCGCAGCCAAGTCCATGGATACCAGTCGCCCTGCGGCAATGGTGGAGCCACCGATAGCAATGTGTA
>JAHDGK010000027.1 GCA_020627685.1 Granulosicoccus sp.
TGCTTGGGCAATCACGATATTTCTGCTGCAAGTTTCCCCGTCCAGCGTCGCGGCATCCCCATCCTGGTGTAATGCCGAAGCATTAAATCCAACGGAACAAATCATTTGCGATGATCCGACGCTCTCGCAGGCAGATGCATTGCTTGAACAACTGTATCGAGCCATATTGAGCTTCAGAGGATTGGAAGGACACGAGGGTATGTGGCCCGGCGAAATCATCTCCAACCAGCGGGATTGGATTGTTGAGCGAAATAATTTACGCGACCGTACAGAAATACTGGATGCCTACTCTGCCCGAATTCAGTCTCTAACCAGCGTGTTAAAACTGCGCTGGCAGCCTCTTTAGTTAGTAGACTTGAAAGCTATTGAGTCACAACAAGAGGTAGCACTAACGTTATGTCAGAGAGCAAATCAAAAGTTACTGAACACGAGTACACCTCTACGATAATCTGGACGGGTAATACGGGAACAGGAACCAGTGCCTACCGCGCCTATGAACGCACTTGGGATATCAACACGCCGGGTAAACCAGTCGTGCATTGTTCAAACGATCCGCTCTTAGGTGGTGATCCTGGCCTGCCAAATCCTGAAGACCTTTTGCTTAGCGCAGTCTCAGCGTGCCATATGCTTTGGTATCTACACTTAGCCAGTAACGCTGGAATTATCGTACAGGCCTACACGGACAGTCCGATTGGAACCGGCGAAGTTGCAAGCAGCGGCGCAGGTCGATTCACCAGCGTAACGTTAAAGCCCACAATTACTTTATCCGAAGGTTCAGACGTAAGCATCGCCGATGCAATACACGCGGATATTCACCAATACTGCTTTATCGCTCGGTCTTTAAATTTCCCAGTGAAGTTCGACGCTACCTATACGGTGGCGTAACTAACCAACACCAGTCTTGCAATTGACTTACTTTTCAGCGAAGACAGATTCAGCTGTACTAGCGATTTTTAGAACAGATGAATGACGAAGCTTTCGTTGCGGAGAGATAGCAATGTAGGTTTCCTGCACATCTTCTGCCGTACCAATTTTTATCGCGCGAGAGCTATTTCTGACGTCGTCAGCAATAACCTCGGGTGCTGGAAATACACCTAAACCTGCTTCACCGAAAGTCTTCATCAACGCACTATCGTCAAATTCAGCAGCAACTGTCGGTTGAATTTCTCGCTCATCAAACCAGTGATCGAGACTACGTCGAAGTGCACTTGATGCATTGGGTAGCAACAAAGGCAGCTCGCCTAAGCACTGTGGAAATTTCAGGGTCTGTTGCTTAACTAAGCTTTCTGGTGCGAAGAACGCTATATTGCTGGAGCCTAACGTATGGTTATAGGCTCGCACATTAAGCTCTGTCGGCACCGGACGATCTGAGAGTATTAAGTCAATTTTGTGAACCGACAAATCGGCAAGCAAGGCTTCCAATTTACCTTCAGAACAGCAAAGGCGCGCAGGATCTTCATCCGTTAGCGTATCACCGAGCAAACGACAGGCAACGGACTTGGGAAAGGAATCGACAATGCCCACCCTCAATGCTCGCGGACTCTTCTGTGCCGTGTTAGACAAGCGTTGTGTAAGCGCGATGCCCACAGAAAATATTTCATCTGCGTAGCCTTGTACAACGCGCCCAGTATCGGACAACGTTAAACCGCGCCCCACCCTGATAAACAAGGCTTCTCCAACAGCTTCTTCAAGCAGTTTTATCTGGCCGCTCACAGTTTGAGGGGTCAAGTGCAAAACCTTGGCAGCTCTTGCCACACTGCCTTCTCTTGCCACCGTATAAAAATAAAGTAGGTGGTTGTAGTTCAGATGACGCATCAATAATTACCTGTATACCGATCGCCGGCGAATTCATTTATCACCGTAAGAGCAATACTGTGTAAACAACAAAGGAGCTCAGTAAGGCACCTCCAGCCAGTCGGGAAATGTATCCCGGGAACCAGGCCAGCAATGCCAACAAAAGAGACAACAAGACCATTGTCATTAACGGCAGATTTCCTACTCCACCACTGTCTATAGGCGCGATCATGCCACTCATACCCAATACCAAACCGATATTGAGTAAGTTAGAGCCAACAACATTGCCAACTGCCATAGCGCTGTCTCGCCGTGCAACCGCCAAGACAGTCGCTGTAATTTCCGGTAGGCCTGTGCCTATGGAGGTAACGGTAAGTGCGATGACTGCATCCGGCACACCGAATATCTGAGCCAAGCCCACCCCACCCCAAATTAGCCCTTCTGCACCAATAATCAGCAGGAGAATTCCACCCAAGACCTGCAGCCCGCTGCGGCCATAGCTCTGCGACTTAGCCTCGCTGACGCTGGTTCCCAAAGCCTCTTCCATATCTGGCGGAGGGCCATCGACTCGCATCGCCCACAACACACTGGCGAAGGCGGACAAAAATAGAATCAAACCTTCGCTACGGCCCAGATGACCGTCTATCAGAAAGAAGTAGCCCAGTAGCGTGAGCACAATCATCAGAGGTAGCTGGTGAACCTTAATAGCCCGATCGATGCTGAGCGGTATGATCAAAGCCCCCAAGCCCAGAACGATTGCCAGGTTGACGACGTTTGATCCAACGACGTTACCGGCGGCCATGTCTCCATAACCTTGTATCGCCGCACCCGCGCTCACAAAGAGCTCTGGAGCACTGGTTCCCAGTGACACCAAAACAAAGCCAATGATGGCAGCAGACCACCCCAGCTTTGTACCTATGGTGGTTGCTCCTTTCAGCAGCAGATCACCACCGTAGTAGAGACCTACACAGCCTCCAGCAATCGCCAAAATATAAAGCAGCATGAGTTAGTTAAGATTCCCGTGATAATTCGCTTATCGAGCTGCCCGTAGGCCTCGATACTGAAGGCCAGCTGCTGTGTGCGCAGCACATCTCGTGGCCTGTACATAGTGTCGGCCAGAATTATAGTCAGGAATAGTCGTGCTTTTCTGTCAAATGATTCGTTATTTACGATCAATAAAAACGATTTCAGATGCTAACTACGCGAAAGCTCGCTGAATCACCGGAATGTAGTGGTCAACCAGCATGATGCCGAAAAGCCACATCAGGTAATTGATAGAAAAAACGAAGGTTTTCATGGGTTGTTTGACCGCTGAATCATCAAACAACTTCCAGGCATGAAATAGAAACATCGCGCCCAAAATCACGGCACCCGCAAGATACAGTGGACCGCTCATTCTTATCAGATACGGCAGCAGCGTGACGATGACCAACAACACCGTGTACAGAAAAATCTGCACCCGAGTGAAAGGAATTCCATGCGTGACCGGCAACATCGGAATATCTACCTTCGCATAGTCATCACGCCGATGTATGGCCAGCGCCCAGAAATGCGGCGGCGTCCAAATAAAAACAATCAGAAATAGCAATAACGCACCGGCAGTCACTTCATTCGTGACAGCCGCCCACCCCAACACTGGAGGCATGGCGCCCGCAGCTCCACCTATAACGATATTTTGCGGCGTGGCACGTTTGAGATAGACGGTATAAACAACGGCATACCCGATTAACGAGAAGAACGTTAATACGGCTGTTAAGGGATTTACCAGAAACACCAACATCACCATGGCGATAACGCCTAAGAGCAGCGCAAAAACCAGGCATTGCCGAGTAGATAGAGCCCCTTGGGGAATCGGCCGGTTCTCGGTGCGTTTCATGATTGCATCGGTACGCTGGTCGATAACGTGATTGATTGCAGCTGCAGAACTCGAGGCAAGGCCGATTCCTAGCAAACCGAAAAACGTTTCCTGCAGCGGCAGCCAAAGCGGCACGGCCAACGCCATACCCACCAACGCCGTAAACACCAGCAGCAAAACCACCTTTGGCTTGGTTATCTCCAGATAATCACGCCAATGCAGCAAGCTGTGAGACAGCAGACCTTCAGCAGACTTGGTTTGTGTTGTGGTTTTCATTCAGTTCCGGCACGGCGTAAAATCCAGATACACTGGGCTCTTGGTGCAGAAATTTACCCGATGCGAGACACTTTTAATAGGTGTTTTATATCTTTAAGCATCGAATTGGGTTTTAAATCCGGTGGAAAGCGCAGCATGATGTTGCCAAACGGGTCTATCAGGTAAATGGCATTATCAATTTTCTCCATGCCTTCCTGCGCGGCGCTGACCTGATCGCGCAGTGCAGCCTGCTCAGATTCATCACCTGTGGCGACGATCAGCCCGGGGTGCTCTGCCAGCAACTCTTTCGACAACTGAGATTCGCTCTCCAAAAGAACGGCTCTTTGAACACGGTCCATTCGATGGTTTAACGCTAGGCGAACTTGTCGCATGTGGTAGAGATTGAGTTCACAGGCCTCATTGCACTCACCCTCAGGCATGTACAGCATTGTCCAGCTGCCGCGAGCCACGTCCAAGTTGAAAGCAGTGTCACCCTCACCAAAAGAAAACTCAGTCAATGGAACCGCCGGCTGGATCAATTGCCCGCGGGAAGTGTCTCCCAGTTGGCCACCGCTACTGCGAACCAGATGCAGATAGATACTCGCTAACAATAAGGGAATCGCAAAAATTGCGATGATGAGTATCAGCTTCATGCGCGAACGACGTCGAACTTCCGGGTCGATCTCGGGGAAATCTGTCTCAGACTTCATATTGGACTGGCTGGATTCACTCATCGTTTGAAAAACTCTAATTAACTAATATGTCGCTATTCACTGGAATCGGTCGAGGGACTGTTCAGTTTGCGGGTATTAACGACAATAAAAATAATGCTCAGGGCTAAGGCCATTGCAAACCATTGAAACGCGTAGCTGTAGTGTTTGGCAGGGCCCGATGCTGCAGGCTCCCAATTGGCTTCCAGCCACTCAGGCCTGGCCTGATAAACCGTGACATCCGCACCTGTTCCATTCACTGATTGTACTTGTACGACGACTGGCAGAACTGGCCCACCCAAAATATCCGACAGGGATTCATAATCGAAGAACTGCAATATACGCGGCCAGCCATCGCTTGTCTCCACGGCATCACCGCTGGAAAAGCCTTTTGAAGGGCGGGACAATAAACCTTCTATAGACAATGATTGTTCTAGCGCGATGGTTGGTAGTTCAATATCTGGCAACTGGCTGCGTGATGCTCCCGGTGCTACCCAGCCCCGATTAATCAGCACCCATTCGCCCGAAGGCATCTTCACTGGCGATATGACTTCAAAACCCGCTATGCCGTTTTTTGTTCTGTTGTCCCATAAAAACTGTCGAGTGGGGTCGTAAGTACCTTCAACCAGAACTCGTCTGTAAACTGCTGCAGCACTAATCAGATTGGAAACAGTATTGATAGGTGTTGCTGAGGCTAGTTGAGCCTGTGTGGCGGACTCCTGGAAAGAGACTTTTAACGCTGCCCGATTCAACTGCCATTGACCCAACCACAGCATGCATGACAGCACCGCCACATACAACGCTATCGCCCAAAGCTTAGGCGAAAACTGCCTGCTACCGATGCGCATAGTGGTAACCTAGCGGCATGCTATTAGTCAAAATCATCGTTCTAGTGCTGCTGGTGTTCGTCATTATCAGCCTTTTCTCAGGACTCTACTTCCTTGTAAAAGATAAGGGTCAATCCAATAGAACCGTTAACGCCTTAACTATGCGAATCGGCTTGTCCGTGGTCGCTATTATCGTGGTTTTGATAGCAGGCGTTACAGGCATTCTGGAAATTAACCCAAGCCCGCTTGATGGAAACGCAACGGTCACAAGGCCGTCATCCGAAGGAGCCCTCTCCGATGAGGCTTCAAAGCCCGGAAGCGGAAGACGTCCAATCCAATCAGGCAACTAGTTAATAATTTATTCTTACGAAAAAAATCGAGAATACGATCGCTGCTTTCAGGGCAGTTTAAACCCTACGCGCGTGGCTTAGTACCCTAGGGTTCTAAAAAGGCCGCGGACACCGCAATCTCTATAACCGTTGAGATCACTCGCCGTTGATCGCCCTGCCCCATTCTCAAGGGATGCAGTGAGCTTGCTTTGTGAGCGAAAATCGGCCTACCAAAAACGACAAAAGGGCGAGTAAATCGCCCTTTTGCCTAACAACCGATATTGAATTTAACTTCGTTAGAACAGGTAGACGAAGATAAATAATCCCAGCCAAACCACATCAACAAAGTGCCAGTACCAAGCGGCTGCCTCAAACGCAAAATGGTTTTCTGCGGAGAAATGATTGCGAATTGCGCGAATCATAACAACGAAAAGCATAATTGCTCCCATGGTTACGTGGAAGCCGTGAAAGCCGGTGAGCATAAAGAAGGTGGAGCCGTAAATACCACTCGTCAACTTCAGATTCAAAGCTGTGTACGCGTGAATGTACTCTTCAATCTGCAAGCCGATGAAGATAGCTCCTAAGACGACTGTAGCGAGTAACCACCAAATAAAAGGCTTGCGATGCCCTGCACGAATCGCGTGGTGAGCGAGAGTACAAGTGACCCCTGATGTCAGTAAGAGCAGTGTATTGATAAGCGGCAGACCAAACCAACCCATAGGCTGGAAGTTTCCACCCACATCGCCTGGACCATTACTGGGCCAAACGTAGTCGTGACCCGTATGAAGTACAGCATTGGTCATTTCGGCACCACCGCCGCCAACGCCGCCTAACCATGGACCAGAGAATGATCGCGCGTAGAACAGAGCTCCAAAGAAAGCTGCGAAGAACATGACTTCAGAGAAGATGAACCACATCATGCAAATTCGGAAGGAACTATCTACCTGGGTGTTGTACGTCCCAGACTCACTCTCTTTGGCAACGAGACCGAACCAGCCAAACATCATAAATACGATGATGGCGGCGCCGATGAAAAACAGCTCTTTTCCGAAAGCCGCTTCGTTCAGCCAAAGTCCAAATCCGTAAAAGAAAATGCACAAGCCTATCGAGCCGACAATGGGCCAGCGTGCATCGTGCGGGATGAAATAGCCAGTGGCAGTACTCATGTCTGATCCTATTTGAGCGCTGCAGCGCTCTGTTCGTCAAAAAAAATAGTTACAAATAACCGATATTACGTCGTCTTAACTTTGATTCGGCGAGCGGAAAAAAGTGTAGGACAAAGTGACCCTGTCTACATTAATCGGCAAATCCGGGTCAATAATAAACGTCAACGGCATATCCTTCGACCCCTTAGGCTCAAAGGCTTGTCGAGTGAAGCAAAAACACTCGGTTTTATTGAAATATTTCGCGGCTGCAAACGGTGTAACACTCGGGGTTGCCTGCGCAACTACCGCATTGTCACTCAGGTTTTCCGCGTAATAACTGGCGTGATACATCTTGCCAGGGGTAACCGTCATGGTCTTTTCCATCGGCTTGAAAATCCATGAGCCGCCTTGATTGATACTAGCTACAAATTCAACGATGACTTTTCGGTCTTCAGCAACAATTTCAGTTTGCGTAGCCTGTGCCTCAGCAATACTCAGGCGGCCTGTTTTGCCGTTAAGCCCTGTGATATCGCAAATGATGTCGTACAGCGGCACCATCAAATAACCAAAACCAAACATGGCAAACGCAAGACATACCATCTTGCCCGCCACTCTGGCATGTGATCTACGAGGTGGATCGTGTGGTAAGTCTGTCACGCTACCTGCCCTCTTCCATAAAGAATGTAAATGATACTTCCAACATAAAGACACAGCGCAATAACTGCCAGACTCAGCGGAAGTCTGTAACGCTTGAAGAAGCCGGGAGATTTCTCCCCCGGTTTCTTCGCAGTGCTGTCTGACTGTTCGTTACTCATAGCAGTGTTATTAAACTGAGCCTTTGAAGCCCCGTTATCGAGTTACCGTCGAAGGTTCGATGACAGGTGCAGTCTCGAAAGTGTGGTATGGCGCTGGAGATGGAACAGTCCATTCCAAGCCTCTTGCACCTTCCCAAACTTCGCCGGTCGCCTTCTCACCACCACGTACACACTTGACGATGATGTACACGAACATCAGCTGGCTAAAGCCGAATCCGAACGCACCGATAGTGGCAATCATGTTCCAGTCAGCGAACTGCAGGCTGTAATCCGGGATACGACGAGGCATACCGGCCAATCCTACAAAGTGCATTGGGAAGAACAGGACGTTTACGAAGATAGTGGAGATCCAGAAGTGCATCTTGCCCAGCTTCTCGTCGTACATGTTGCCGGTCCACTTAGGCAGCCAGTAGTAGGTAGCAGCCATGAGTGAGTAGATGGCACCCGGTACCAATACATAGTGGAAGTGAGCAACCACAAAGTAGGTATCGTGATACTGAATATCAGCAGGTGTGATCGCAAGCATAAGACCTGACAGACCACCGACCGTAAACATGATGACGAAGCCAATGGCGAAGAGCATCGGAGTTTCGAAGGTCATCGCGCCGCGCCACATGGTTGCGACCCAGTTGAAAACCTTAACGCCGGTTGGCACTGAGATCATCATGGTAGAGAACATAAAGAACAACTCACCGGCCAACGGCATACCCGTTGTAAACATGTGGTGAGCCCAAACGATAAACGACAGGAATGCAATTGACGCTGTCGCGTAAACCATTGAGTCATATCCGAACAGCTCTTTACGAGCAAACGTTGGAATGATTGAAGAGACGATACCGAAAGCCGGCAGAATCAGGATATAAACTTCCGGATGTCCGAAGAACCAGAAAATGTGCTGGAACATAACCGGATCACCGCCACCTGCAGCACTGAAGAAGCTAGTGCCGAAGTAACGGTCTGTCAGCAGCATCGTTACCGCACCGGCAAATACCGGGATGGTGGCGATAAGTAGATAAGCCGTGATGAGCCATGTCCATACGAACATAGGCATTTTCATGAAGGTCATGCCCGGTGGGCGCATGTTGAAAATGGTGGCTACGATGTTGATCGAGCCCATGACCGATGAAATTCCCATGAAGTGAATGGCAAAGATAACGAACGCAAAGCTATCGCCCATTTGCAGTACAAGCGGCGGATAAAGCGTCCAACCACCTGCAGGACCACCACTGTCCATGAACAATGTGGAAAGCATAATCAGGAAGGCAAACGGCATGATCCAGAAAGACCAGTTGTTCAGCCTTGGCAGAGCCATATCCGGTGCACCGATCATCATCGGAATCATCCAGTTAGCCAAGCCTACGAAGGCCGGCATAACCACACCGAAGATCATGACAATCGCGTGAAGCGTTGTCATAGAGTTGAAAAACATCGGATCGACGATTTGGATTCCAGGCTGGAAAAGTTCTGCCCGGATAACCAGCGCCATCGCACCGCCGATGAAAAACATAATAAGAGAGAACCAGAGGTACAAAGTACCGATGTCCTTATGGTTGGTCGTAGTGACCCAACGCATTAGACCTGGTGCAGGCCCGTGCTCGTCGTGATCATGATGGGCATGATCATCCGGTGCGTGGTGAGTGACGTCATTTGAGCTCATCAGTTGACTCCCGTAGTTGTGTTCATGTCAGGCAGAGCGGCGACACTTGCCGGAGCACTGATGTCGAGACCATCACGCAGCGACTTAATATGTGCCGGCTGGAGTGTGTCCCCTGTGCTATTGCCAAAAGCATTACGCTGATAGGTGATGACCGCAGCGATGTCTGCATCGCTCAGCACGTCGCTGAACTTAGACATCATTGAGCCTTCGATACCGTTCATAACGGTATCGACGTGAAGATCGATGCTGCCTGTAGCAACCTCGCTTCCTGCAATTGCCGGAAACATGCCCGGAATGCCTTGGCCTTCGGCCTGGTGGCAACTCATGCAGTTAGCCTGATAAACCTTTTCACCGACGCTGACCAGTTCTTGATGCGCCCACTGGCGCTCTGACTGCTCAGTTACGGATGCCATCGCGCTTTGCTTCTCGGCAATCCAGCTGTCGTACTCTTCTTGAGATACCGCTCGAACAACGACTGGCATAAAGCCATGGTCGCGTCCACATAGCTCTGCGCACTTACCGCGGTAAATACCCGGCTCTTCAATAAGAGCCCAGTTTTCGTTAATGAATCCCGGGATAGCGTCTTTCTTTACTGCTAAATCAGGAACCCACCAGGAATGGATAACGTCAGCTGCTGTGTGCAGAAATCGGATTTTCTTACCGACCGGCACGACCAGTTCGTTATCAACTTCCTTTAAGTAAATTTCGCCTTCGCCCTGGTAATTACCAGCTTCAGGTACGAAAGTAGACTGCAGATCGATATCTGAGCCCATCTGACGAGCTTGGTTGTGAGTCGGCTCTAGCTGGCTGAAAAACGAAACGCCGCTGTCCATGTACTCGTAATGCCAACGCCACTGGTAGCCGGTGACTTTGATCGACATTTCAGAATCGCTGAAATCTTCCATTTTGATCAGGACCCGAGCTGCAGGAATCGCCATGACGATCAATATGATCAACGGAACGACGGTCCAAACGATTTCGACGGTTGTGCTCTCGTGGAATGTCGCAGGCTTAACACCTTTAGATTTCCGGTGAACGAACATGGAATAAATCATGACGCCGAACACAGCTGCACCAATTGCGCAACAGATGTAAAAAATCCGCATATGGAGGGTATAAACCTCGTTGCTGATCTCCGTTACGCCTTGCGGCATGTTCAACGCTCCCCAATCTGCCCAAGCACCCAATGGCACCAACAGCAGCATCAACGACAGAAGCGCCCAACGAGAAACGTTAGACGTCATAACTACTCTCCAAAAATTAAACAAAAAATCGATCAGCGCTCTCGCGCATTAACCTGATGAACCTGAACGCCCTGCAGGGAACCAAGCTCGTGTTGGTAACTCTTAATTCTACACTCTGAAGATTCAAAGGCCTATGCCCGATCACCCAGAGCGTTCTGCAATTCTGTGTACAACTCTTTTTTTTCTTCCCTGTTCAGACTGCTTCCCAGCGCATAGCGTTTTCCGTGTGCCGATACGCTTAAATCCCCGACTTCAAATATGTTTTCCGGACAGCTGTAGGACAGCCGACTAAACCGGCGGGGCAAGTTTACAGTGACATCGGGTTGATTGTAGCCCCACTCCAACCGAATCGCTTCATTGTTAAGCGTAATTACCTCTTTTCTGGACAACCTTTTTAGCGTTAGGTACAAACAAACCACGATCAGGATGATTTCCGCACCAGCAAAGGGGATAACCATCCAAAGGCCGAATGTCGCCATGGCTATGGCCACACCCATGCAAATGACGCCCAGGCTAGCAGCCAGATAGAGATTGGCACGCCAGCTCATAGACTGATTAGCTTTCACTATCAGCCGAGTGGTCTTGCCATTCTCCTCCTGAACTTCAATCACAGGCAGCTTTCCCAACTAACGCCGATTCGACAAATTCCGTAGGTGTACTTACGATAATCGACAGTGAATGGTTGTCATGAACTAACCGCAGCTAATGTCATGCCAGCCCAATAGGCGCTACCGAGCAATTTTACTGCTCCATGAACCTCTCAGGCTATCTACGGGTATTTTATATTCGGAATCAGAGTTTTGCCCAGATGGATGCAATTCTCCTTTCCACCCATGGCCGTGGACCAGCTCGAGAGATACCTTAAAACGCTCAATTTCCTCCGCATTTGCGCTTAACGATTGCCTGACACTCGGCGACATCAGGCCTAGGCGCCGCCCAGTCGCGACATTGGCCGCCCCCAAAGCTCTCAATTCATGCTGCAACGCGCCAATATCAGGGTAATCAACAGTGAGCGAATCCCTGTCCAGCACTGGCGCCGCGAACCCGGCTGCCATGAGTGAATCACCGATATCGTGCATATCTATCAGGCCGAACTCATGCAGATAACCGTCAATACAGGCCCAAGCGGCCCGATACTCTTTTAATGTGTCCGGGCCGGCGCTAACAAACATGAAGGCCCCGCCAGATTTCAACACACGCGCGGCCTCTTCAAACACTCGATGGGGTGAATGACACCAAGGCAGCATCAGGTTGGACACCACCAAATCAAACGACTCAGCCGCAAACGGAAGCTGATGCGGATCACATTCAAGCCTTGCGGGGTTCTTAGGCTGCGACCGAAGCCAGGCGGGCCAACTGCGCGGAATTTTGGCTGGCGGGAGCGTTGCAAAATCGCAACCGATGACTTCGGCTGAAGGGTACTTTTGCTGCAATGAATCCAATTGATAGCCGGTTCGACACCCCAGATCCAACACAGCTTTAGGCTCAATAGCCAACAAATCCAGTCGCTCAAGCAATTGCTCGGACGTTGCCTGAAACACAGCGCAGTGCTGGTCAAACGCGTGCTGATTCCTGACCAAGCTTCTGCGTACCTGCGCCACCGAGCCGGGTTGAATGAGAGAACTCATGATCAAGAATGTCTTTTGAGGGCGATCAAAGGGTTGGATCTTGTGCGCGTTATTCTTATATAGTCCCAGCCATCTGACTCATGACCTAGGACACTCAATCGTGTTTAGCGCTGATCTTGCCATACCTGCCCTGTTCGTTGGGGTTCTTGCCTATCTAGCAGGTTCTGTATCCGCCGCTATTCTCGTTTGCAAAGCGATGGGGCTTAACGACCCTCGAACAGAAGGCTCTGGCAACCCAGGTGCTACCAATGTTCTTCGCGTGGGTGGCAAGGTTCCCGCGGCGCTGACGCTATTGGGCGACGCACTCAAAGGTTTTTTACCGGTGATCGTGACTGCAGCCTTGATAGACCACCCTCCTACAGTGGCGCTTGCCGCACTGGCAGCCTTCCTCGGACACTTGTACCCGATCTTTTTCGACTTTCGTGGTGGAAAAGGCGTTGCAACCGGGTTCGGTGCATTGCTCGGTTTGAACCTGACAATCGGTGCCTTGGCACTACTAACATGGCTGGCCATGAGTCTTGCGTTCAAGCGATCCTCTTTAGCCGCGCTGCTCACGTTTGTGCTTATTCCGCTCTATCTGCTGTTTGATCAGCAGACAACGTTCGCAGTTGCGTTCGTCATTATCGGTGCGTTCATTTTCTATACGCACCGCTCGAACATTCAACGCCTGATTAACGGCACCGAGCCATTAATTGGCAAAAAGTAGACAAGCTCTTAAACTACTGAAAACACACTAGTTAAGGGTGTCCAGAGGCCATCTCGGCTTAACTTTGACACCCAGCTCCGACACCTCTCCACGCGCCAAACGCTGAGCCCCTGCAAGAGCAATCATGGCGCCGTTATCAGTACAAAATTCCAGTCGCGGATAAAAAACCTGCACTCCCTCAGCGGTCAAAGCATCTGCGGCGGCCCTCAGCTGTCGGTTAGCGCTGACTCCTCCGGAAATAACGAGTCTCGTCAATCCGGTTTCCTGCAAGGCTTTCTGACTTTTACCGATAAGAACGTCAACCACAGCTTGTTCAAAACTGGCAGCTAAATCAGCCATAAACTGGGCGTGCTGCTCATCCGAGCCGTCGAAGGCTTTGTAACGGGTAATAGCGGCGGTTTTCAAGCCACTGAAACTGAAGTCTAAATTTGGCCTGTCCATCATGGGGCGTGGCAATTTCACCCGGCTAGCATCGCCTGAACTGGCTAGAGCCGAGAGCGCCGGCCCACCCGGATAACCCAGGCCGAGCATTTTTGCAGTCTTATCGAATGCCTCACCCGCTGCATCATCAATAGACTCCCCTAAAAGCTCATAATCACCCAATGAAGTCACTCTGACCAACTGCGTGTGCCCGCCTGACACTAATAAGCACAGAAACGGAAACTCGGGAGGCTCATCTTCGAGCATCGGCGCTAGCAGATGCCCCTCTAAGTGATGGACACCCAATGCCGGGCGTTCAATTGCCCAGGCCAAACCTTGTGCCATCATGGCCCCGGTCAACAAAGCTCCGGCCAACCCTGGACCAGCGGTGTAGGCAACCGCATCAATATCTTCTAAAGAAATTTCAGCCATTTCACACACTTGGCGCGTTAGCGGCACTAACCTTCGCACATGATCACGAGACGCCAGCTCAGGCACCACTCCGCCGTAAAGCGCGTGCAAGTCGACCTGACTAAATAGCGAATGGGCCAGCAGACCGCGCTCTGAGCTGTACAAAGCCAGTCCCGTTTCATCGCAGGAGCTCTCGATTCCGAGGGTAATCATGGAATTTTTCAAAGAAATATCACGAAGTTTGAGTTTATGGCACGGAACCCGTTATAATAGAGAGCTTTCCGCGATTCAGCCGAGTAATTCATTAATGCCTTCAGTACGTGTCAAAGAGAACGAACCCTTCGAAATGGCTTTACGCCGTTTTAAGCGATCTTGCGAAAAAGCGGGAGTTCTCACAGAAACTCGCCGTCGTGAATTCTACGAAAAACCAACCACTGAGCGTAAGCGTAAAGCTGCAGCTGCTGTTAAGCGCCATCAGAAAAAGGTTTCTAAAGAATCTTCACGTCGCGTAAGAATGTATTAAGAATAACGTACTGGCAGCTGGGCAATTGTCCCAGCTACCTTAGTTTGTTATTCGCAGTTCTAGATCTAACCACCTTAGCGTTTAGATCAACAATACGATTTTCCATCCCCTAGCATTACGCCACAGCTTGTCTGTGCGTGCAAAACACAGCAACCAGCGTAAAATGCTCCACCCATTTGGTTTATTGGAGCCACGTGATGAGTGAAACACGTCAACGCATCTTAGATGACATCAAAACAGCGATGAAAGCAGGCGACAAGCCTCGCTTAGCCACGCTAAGACTGATGTCAGCTGCCATCAAACAAAAAGAAGTCGATGAGCGTATCGAGCTCAACGAAGAAGCCACGCTTGCCATCATCGATAAACTGATGAAGCAGCGAAGAGAATCCATCTCTCAGTATGAAGCTGCGGGACGCGACGATCTGGTTGCGCAAGAGCAATCCGAAGCCGAAATTATCAAGACTTATCTGCCAGAGGCATTAAGCGACGATGAAATTTCTGCGATCATAGCTGAAGCTATTGAGACTACTGGTGCGGCGTCCGTAAAAGACATGGGCAAAGTTATGGGCATGGTAAAGCCCAAGCTTCAAGGCCGTGCCGACATGTCCAGCGTCAGCAAAACTATTAAAGATCGCCTCAATTCGTGATCTTTTAATCCGGTGTCCGCAATGCCGGACACATTGAGGATAAGGAAATATCTATGAGTGACATGATCTTTCAGTTTCTGGATCTTCCAAGAAAAGACCCAAAAAAGGTCAAAGTCCCGGTTCGGATAAAACATTTCAAGGAAATTTACGGGCAGTTTTCTGCTGAAAAGGCGGGAAAACAGGCAGGCAGATGTTTGTCTTGCGGCAATCCGTATTGCGAATGGAAATGTCCGGTACATAACTACATTCCTAATTGGCTGAAACTGGTTGCTGAAGGCAATCTATTTGAAGCCGCTGAAATGTCGCACAAGACGAACTCCTTGCCTGAGATGTGCGGTCGGGTTTGCCCTCAAGATCGACTTTGTGAAGGCGCTTGCACGCTCAATGATGGTTTCGGCGCCGTCACTATCGGCTCTATCGAAAAGTACATAACCGACGAAGCCTTAAAGAAGGGTTGGCGCCCGGATATGTCTGATGTTGTACCCACCGGACAAAAAGTGGCCATCATTGGCGCCGGTCCTGCAGGTTTGGGTTGTGCAGACATCCTGACACGCAATGGCGTGAAGGCCGTTGTTTATGATCGGTACTCAGAAATCGGAGGGCTGCTGACGTTTGGTATACCTCCGTTCAAACTTGAAAAAGAAGTGGTCTTCACTCGTCGCGACATCATGGAAGAGATGGGTGTTGAGTTCGTGTTGAACACAGACGTAGGTAAAGACATCCCTTTCCAACAACTGCTTGACGAATACGACGCAGTTTTCTTAGGCATGGGAACCTACACCTCTATGCGCGGTGGCTTTCCCGGTGAAGAGCTGAACAATGTGCACGAAGCACTTCCTTTCCTTATTTCAAACGTTAACTACCAATACGGTTGGGACAAAAACAAAGATAACTTCGTCGACCTGAAAGATAAGAACGTTGTTGTTCTCGGTGGTGGTGACACTGCAATGGATTGCAACCGCACATCAATCAGACAATCGGCCAAGTCGGTAACGTGCGCTTATCGCCGTGACGAAAAGAACATGCCAGGCTCGCGTCGCGAAGTTAAAAACGCCAAAGAAGAAGGCGTTAAGTTTGTCTGGAACCGACAACCTGTAGAGCTTGTCGGCGACGATCAAGGGAACGTTACCGGCGTTAAGGTGGTCACAACGAAGATGGGTGAGCCTGATCAACGAGGCAGGCGTATGCCTACAGTGGTTGAAGGATCAGAGGAAGTCATACCAGCCGATGCGGTGTTGGTTGCCTTCGGTTTCAGACCAAATCCTGCCGAGTGGTTCGGAGACTTTGACATTCAAACTGACGATTCTGGAAGAGTCATCGCACCCGAGAACGGTGGATTTACGCATCAGACCACGAACCCTAAAATTTTTGCAGGTGGTGATATGGTCCGCGGATCTGATCTCGTTGTTACTGCGGTCTTTGAAGGCCGAAACGCTGCAACAGGCATCATTCAGTATTTAGCCGAGACAGTCGACGCAACATGAGCACTCCGCTTCAAAACGATCTATACCTCAGAGCATTAAATAGAGAAGAGACACCAAGAACCCCTGTGTGGGTAATGAGACAAGCTGGAAGGTATTTGCCGGAGTACTTGAAAGTTCGCAAGCAGGCAGGCGACTTCATGACGCTTTGCAGTACGCCGGATTTAGCATGCGAAGTGACTCTTCAACCCATCGATAGATTCAATCTCGATGCGGCGATTTTGTTCTCTGACATACTAACCATCCCGGATGCCATGGGATTGGGATTACATTTCGAAACCGGTGAAGGTCCGAAGTTTTCTAACCCTGTACGCTCTCGTGCCGATGTTGAAAAACTTCCCATACCTGACCCCATGGATTCTCTGCGCTATGTCATGGACGCAGTCTCAACCATACGCCGTGAGTTAAATGGTCGTGTGCCCTTGATTGGTTTTTCAGGAAGCCCTTGGACACTTGCCACCTACATGGTTGAGGGTGGCGGCACCAAAGACTTTTCAAAAGTAAAAGGCATGCTCTTCAGTGACCCTGAGGCCTTGCACCAGTTACTGGATAAAACAGCACAGTCAGTTATCAGTTATCTGAATGCTCAGGTTGAAGCCGGCGCACAGTCGCTTATGATTTTCGACACCTGGGGCGGTGTATTGTCACCTGCAAACTATCGGGAGTTTTCACTTCGGTACATGCAACAGATTGTTGATGGCTTAACGCGTGAAGCCGATGGCCGTAAAGTCCCAGTGGTTCTGTTTACCAAAAATGGTGGCCAGTGGTTAGACATCATGGCGGACACTGGCTGCGACGGCTTGGGAGTTGATTGGACAACCAACCTCAGCGATGCTCGTGCTCGCACCGGTGACAGAGTCGCTTTACAAGGCAATCTCGATCCAAGTGTCTTGTACGGATCCCCCGACACCATCAAACATCATGTCAAGGCAGTATTAGATAGCTATGGTCAAGGGCCGGGACATGTTTTCAACTTAGGACACGGCATACATCAGTTCGTCAACCCGGAACATCTAGGCATTATGGTTGAGGCTGTTCGAGACCTAAGCAGCCGCTAGGCAAGCGCCGCTGGTTCGTCACAACGAGAGAATAGCCGGTCATCGAGCCGCTTATCTCGCCAAATGCGTTGTCTTAACGTTTAGCAGATCAAAGGCTAAATCCTCGACACTCCACGCACTTCTTGGCGCCTGCTGCGTCTCTTTTGCAGGCGCTTTCTGCAGTTGGATTACCAACTCTGTCACAGAGAAAAAAGCGTCTTCGGAAATAGCCCACACTATTTCCTAAAAGTGTACCCATATTTATACGGCTCTGTAGGATTGCGGTCACTAAAGGTTGTGCCGCAGATAACTGCCGATCGACTACGACAAATAGAAGAAGAAAAAAGTCGTATCGATTTGGAACTTTTAAGTCTCCACAGGTATCTGATTAGTGGCATAACGCCGAATAGACATAGCGTAGGAGCCATCATGTTTACTGATCATCTATCCATCGATACGTGGAGCGACGAGTTGTGCACAAAGTTCAACCAGGAATTTTCAGTCGCCAAACACAAACTTCATGAACATGATCAGTTCAGCAAAGCATCCATCATAGATTTACTCGATAACCTGCCTAAAAAACAGATTCAGTGTTACACCATGGTTGCAGATGCGACCAATAAGGACAGCATCAAAGCAGTAGACCCGGATGAGGCCAGTGGTGCAGAACTCTACGAAGCGGCAGAAGCCGGAATGTTTTGGTTTAACTTAAAACGACTAGAAACATTCGACGATTCCTATCAGCAACTGCTGGACGAAATGTTCGATCAACTGGCGAGTAAAGGTGCGCCCCTCGCAGGCTTACACGAGCTAAGTTGTGACATGCTACTGACGTCTCCTGGTGCGCATACTCACTACCACATCGATAGAGGACCAAGCGCATTATGGCACCTCGTTGGCTCGAAGAAACTATGGGTGTACCCCAGCATGGACTTCGACTATATCTCTCAGGAGAATATGGAAGCTATATTTGCTGGGAAAATGCTGGAGTATTTACCCTATAGCGAACAACTTGATGAAGGCAGTAACTCATGCGTGCTGCAACCGGGTGAAGTGGTTTGGTGGGACAACTCAGCGCCGCATCGTGTAGAAAACAATGAAATGTGTGTATCGATTAACTGCTCTTATAAAACCAGAGCATCTGTTAAACGATTCAATATCCAGCGCGCTAACCATTACATGATGCGCAACATGAAAATTTCAAAACCCGGCATTGCCGAATCAGGCTTATCAGCTGATCTCAAAGAGTTCGCTTATCGGGCAAGCAATCGTTTTTTAAACTACAAACCCGATAATAATTTCCGTGACGACTACGCAACGACACTGGTGCTTGACGCGTCGACGCCAAGCTATATCGTTCAATCAGAATCACCCCGTATGCCGGCATTCCTTCGCTAAGCTGGACGAAGGGAATAGTTCTTTCTAGAAACTAGGACTCTATTGCGCTTAAATGGGGTCTTTGGTCAATTTGGCTGCTGTCTCATCCTTATAAATCGCCACACCCAGCGATACGCACAATAGCGTCATAAGGAGGGAGATAGGGGCAGCGGATACAACCATTGCACTGCGGATCGATGGGAATCCATCGAGCAGGATCAGCAATATCATTACTGCGGTCAAAACTGCTGTCCAACCTAATACCGAGCGTCTGCTGGTAGCAGAATGCAACTCTTGCCCCAAAACAGTATTGATAACAATAACTGCGCTATCGATGGTGGTCGTTAAATACGTAATTAGCAGCAACACCAACACTATAGATACAACTGTGGCAGCCCATTCGACGAATAAGTATTCAACCATCGAGAATATTTTCTGACCGGTGCCGGCTCTGATTAACTCGCCATTTGCAGTTCCATCAAGCTCAAGCCCGATAGCGTTGCCACCTGCAAAAGACATCCAAACCATCGTTAGAAAAGCCGGGAGGACAACCGTGGCAAACACGTATTGCCGAATCGTTCTTCCTTTGGATACTTTCGCTAAAAAAATACCGATGAATGGAGAGAACGCTAGCCACCATCCAGCCCAATGGTACATCGTCCACTCACCCTGCCAGGCTTGTAGTTTATCCCCGATTTCTGTTCCGTCTTTCGTCCAGACTTGAAACAGTAATGTAGGTAAATCCATCAGGTAACCGGATACGCTAAAAAACAAAGCGTTCAAACTATCCATGAACGACCCTGCCATTAGCATGATAACGAGGATAACAATACTCATTAGCATGTTTGCATTTGATACCCACTTAACTCCCCGGCCGATACCGGAGATAGCGGAAGCAGCGGCAAACGCCATAATGAAGACGCTGGCGCCAATCTTACTTTCTACCTTTGCACTTCCGTCAGCTTCCAACAACCAAAACGCATCTATCGTTAGCGCAATACACATCACAAGCTCTTCGAGCGCAAAACCTAATATTTGCAGGATACACAGTAGAGTGGCGGCGACAGTAACCATATCAATGAAGTGCCCTAAACTGCCTTTCATCGCATTTCCGAATAAAGGGAGCAAGGCCGTCCGGATAGTTAAAGGCAGTCTCTGTCTGTGCCCTGTATAGGCTACCGCCAACCCTACAATGGCATACCCCGCCCAACCCGCTAGGCCCCAATGCGCATAAGTCCACTTCAATGCACTAGGCATGTTCTGAGAAGAACCGGCTGTAGCTAAGCCTCTTATGACATCGGGATTGTTCTGCATTCCAGCCAAAGGCTCGGCTACACCCCAGGTCAGCAGGCCCACGCCCATACCGGCACCGAATATCATGGAAAACCAGGAGAAGAACGATGTCTGAGGGCGATCGTCGGCAAGCCCTAGTTTTCGTTTGCCGATATGAGGCAGCGCGGCAACGAGCATCGTGCAGACAAGGAAGAGTGAAACACTCCAAACGATCCAATGCGGAAATTTCGCCAGGTAAAAATCGCCTGCACGATTTAAGAATTCTGCAGTAACGGTAGGGAGTGAGACCGTGGCTACGATGAGGATCAGAGGCAGGACGCAGCTTCCGACGAACACAGGCGTCATCGCCTGCGCACGCCAGGCGTCATCTCCGATCTTCCCGACAACGTCACTCATACTGTTCCGCTCACTGGATGCCTATTCAGATGCACCCCAGTTATTCGCGGGCAGCTCAAAGGCAGTAATCACTACACTACTGCTAAGCGTGGCGACCCTTAATACAAAGGGTTAAAAGTTCTTTGCTTATCCGCCAACACGGTCACAAAAAAGCCGTTACAAGGACATAACATCCCAGCCGCCTCTCTAGAACAGCGATTCAACTTCTTTGGCTTTTTCTTTCCGCGTTTTGGTCACGACGACTGCCTCTCCCTGCTGCGCCTTGATCTCAGCCTCTTCCAACCTTTCAATCTCCTCCTCATCCGGCATGTTGTCCTCCATGAACATTTCCATAATCGTGTTTTCCCCGGCAGCCGGCTCTCCACTCTTACGATCTATCCGAACAATCTTGATGCCTTCGGGCACTGGCGCTTCGATTTGCGGCGAACCGACAACCGTACGTTGTATAAAGCTTGTCCACATAGGCAAGGCCGCTACACCACCGGCTTCACCACGTCCCAGTGGGTCTAGCCCGTCAGAACCAATCCATGCCGATGCGACAACCTTCGGGTTATAACCAACAAACCATGCATCTAACTGATTGTTAGTCGTACCGGTTTTTCCAGCCAAATCTTGACGTTGCAACGCCTCGCCTGCACGCCTGGCAGTACCACGCTGAACAACCTCTTTCATGATGCTGGTCATGATGAACGCGTTGCGCTCATCAATTACTCGCGGCGCATCCACTGCATCTAACAGAACTTTTTTGAGCTCAATACTCGCAGCAGCACTTTCAGTGGCAGTCGCATCTTCATTTCGCAACACCGCCAAACTGGCATCATCAGCGGTTGCCGCACCTGTCGTAGCCTCTCCAGTCTCTGAACCCATCTCAGCATCGAGGGGATTACCCACCGCTGGATCACAGCCATCGCAAAAGACGACTTTAGGCGCGACATAGAGAACATTGCCTCGTGGGTCTTGTACACGATCAATGAAATGCGCAGGCACCCGGTATCCACCATTCGCAAAAATGGAGAACGCAGAACTCATCTCAAGCGGAGAGACGGCAGCGCTACCTAACGATAATGAGAGATCGGGTGGTAAGTTTTCAGCTTTGAAGCCGAAGCGCTGTGAATATTCCACGGTGTAAGGAATACCTATTTCTCTAAGCACTCTAACTGACACAAGGTTACGTGATTTCACTAAGGCTTCACGTAAGCGTGTGGGACCGAAGAAGCGGCCACTATAGTTAGATGGTCTCCACTCGCCTTCCAATGCGTCGTCATGGAAAACCACGGGCGCATCGTTATAGATAGTGGCGGCTGTATCTCCGGCGCTTAATGCTGCCGAATAAATAAACGGTTTGAACGTGGATCCGGGTTGACGGCGGGCCTGCGTCACTCGGTTGAATTTGCTGCGGTAATAATCGTAGCCGCCAACCAGTGCTGTGATTTTGCCGCTCGTCGGCTCTATAGCTATAAACGCGCCTTCTACACCCGGCTCTTGAACAAACCGAACAGTTCCATCCTCTTTTATCTGCAGGGCAATAACGTCACCCACTGCAAGCACCTGATCAACGGATTCGATTTCATCGCCGCGTTTATCAATGTTGAGACGTTCTCGCGCCCATTCAACATCTTCAAAAGGTATGACGTACTCTGAATTTTCCTCAGTTACAACCGTAGCGCTAGAGGCATCCACTGCGATGACAGCAGCAGGTTGAATATCTCCCGGATCACCCAAGGCTTTTAGGCGCTCGTTGCGAGCTTCTATGTCAGCCAGGGTTTCAGCATCAAGTGTGTCGATGGGACCGGTGTAACCATGCCGACGTTCATAATCGTACAAGGCGTCACGCAGCGCTGCGTTAGCCGCTTTTTGATCGTCTGATCGAATCGTTGTGTACACGTTATAGCCGGCGTTTGCCCAGTTCTGACCGAACAACTGCTGGACACGAGATCGGGCCATTTCACCCACATAGTGAGCCTCGGCTTCTGGCGTCGCGTAATGGGGTTTGGCCGTTACAGGTTGGGCCTTGGCCAAATCGTAGTCGGACTGAGTGATCATGTCTAAGTCAAGAAGCCGACCCAGGACATAGTCTCTGCGCAGCAGGGCACGTTCGGGATTAACGATGGGGTTATATCGTGAAGGGGCTTTAGGCAACCCGGCTAACATCGCCGATTCGACTAACTCGAGCTCAGAGATTTTTTTGCCGTAATAGACTTTTGACGCAGCCGCAAAACCGTAAGAACGGTTACCTAGATATATCTTGTTGATGTAGAGCTCGAGAATTTCATCTTTTTCCAGCTCGTTTTCAATTTTGAACGATAAGAAAATTTCCCGTATTTTCCGATCGTAGGTTCTTTCATTCGTTAGGAAGAAGTTACGTGCCACCTGCATGGTGATGGTACTTCCACCCGGCCCCTTACGACCAGTCTTAACCAGGAAGATGGCGGCTCTCACCAATCCTTGCCAGGCAACGCCGGGATGAGAATAAAAGTGCTGATCTTCTGCCGCGATGATTGAGTTCTTGAGGCTATCCGGAACCTCCGAGATCATGACGGGCTCTCGTCGCTTCTCACCGTACTCGGCGATCAAATCACCATCTGCGGTGAAAATACGCAGAGGCATTTGCAACTGAACTTCGCGAAGCTGCTGCACATCAGGCAGTGTGGGAGAAATGGTGTAGTACAGATAACCCACCCCAATGGCCACGAGCAAACCGACCAGGACACCGGTAAATGCCAGCCACTTGACGATTTTGCCGAACCAGCCGCCCTTGTTGGCGTTTTTTGAGCGACGTCTTCGAGATCTTCTCGAAGAACCTGATGATGAAGGCATCTAGAAGCCATTTCGGTTGGGAACGCCCGGAATTATATCAATAGCCTGAGCTCTGGGCGGAACCTTATACATTCGTAAAGGTTTGTAACACTCTGAAATGGCAGATTCCGCGCCGGAAAGCCATTCAAATCACGAAATTAACCAGAATTTGAGGCTTTAGGTTACCTATGTCACGTAACAGAAAGCTGCCCGGTAATTGTGGACTGGATCTCGCATTGAACTTGAGAAATTTCGACTGAGCCTAAAGGAAAGTCACGCTTTGGGCGCTAAACGGGACATGGCACTCAAAATATCATCCAAAAAAGCTGGCCTTATCGGCCTTGATATCACTGCAACCTCAGTGAAATTGCTGGAATTAAAACCGGCGAAAAAGGGGTTCAAAGTGATGAGCTATACCGTGGAGCCCTTACCGGCCAACGCGGTCATTGAGAAAAACCTGCAGGACGTGGAGGCTGTTGGTGAGGCGATTCGCCGCGCTTACAAACGCTCTGCAACCCGGACGAAGGCATGCGCTGTTGCCGTTCCAAGCGCAATGGTCATCACAAAGGTGATTCAAATGCCCAAGGATCTCAAGGATCACGAGATGAATGCGCAGATTCAGCTCGAGGCAGATCAGTACATTCCTTATGCCATAGAGGAAGTAAATCTAGATTTCCAAGTTATCGGTCCTACTGAAAACGATGCAACGACGGTTGACGTTCTACTCGCCGCCTCTCGCAGCGAAAACGTTGAAGATAGAATCGCTGCAGCCGAGATCGGCGGCCTGGATGTCAAGGTTGTTGATGTTGAACCCTACACCGTTGAAGGTGCTTTTCAATTGATTAAGCATCAGATCCCCAACGACGGTATGGACCGTACCGTTGCGGTACTCGACGTAGGTGCCAGTATGACAAGCCTCTGCGTATTACGAAATCAACAACTCGTCTACACACGTGAACAACCCTTTGGCGGAAAACAGTTGACCGAAGAAATTATGCGTCGATACGGTCTGTCTTATGAAGATGCTGGCCGCGTGAAACGCGTAGGCGGTCTTCCAGATAACTATGACCCGGAAGTACTCGCACCCTTTAGAGATCTGATTGTTCAGCAAGCCAACCGCTTCTTGCAATTTTTCTTCTCTGCAGACAAGAACGACTACGTTGATCAAATCGTACTCGCTGGTGGCTGTACCGGTATTCCAGGTGTTGCTGAACTTATTGAAGCACGTATTGGAACGCCAACAGTG
This sequence comes from Granulosicoccus sp., assembly GCA_020627685.1. Classification (GTDB taxonomy): domain Bacteria; phylum Pseudomonadota; class Gammaproteobacteria; order Granulosicoccales; family Granulosicoccaceae; genus Granulosicoccus. Next base: position 24,593 of record JAHDGK010000027.1, read on the forward strand.
GTTGCAGACCCATTCGGTGAAATGCGCGTTGGCTCAGATATTCCCACACAACGATTGAAAGATGACGGCCCCGCCATGTTGATCGCATGCGGACTGGCCATGCGAGGAGCTGAGCTATGACACGCATCAATCTTCTTCCATGGCGCGAAACATATCGCCTTGAGAAGAACAAAGAGTTCTACGTTGTCTTGGGATTCTGTGTAGCACTGGCAGCTGGCGTCGGTTTCGCAGGCTTCAAATATGCCGAAGACAAAGTCAACTTCCAAGCAAAGCGGAACGCGCGCCTGAATCATGAAATTGCACTTCTACAAGAAGAGCTGCAGGCAATTAAAGAATTGGAAGAAACTAAGAACGACCTACTGGCACGGATGGAAATCATTCAGGAACTACAAAGTAGCCGACCACAGATCGTTCATACGTTTCACGAGATCGCAGCACGAATTCCCGATGGGATTTTTCTAACGGCTATGAAGCAATCTGGTGAAAAGAAACTGGAGCTTGATGGACTCGCTGAATCAAACGCTCGCGTATCAGCACTCATGCGCAGAATGGATCGAAGTGACTACTTCACCAATCCAGCGCTGGAAGTCATTACATCTGACAAAAACAATGCTATTTCGACGTTCAAATTAAGTCTCGAACAGAACGACCCGAATGCTGCCAAGGATGCGGAGTCTGAAAATGACATTTAGTGATACATGGGATCAGTTGCAGAACATTGACGCTGAATCATTCAGCCGAATTGGCACTGCACCGGTCGCCGCACGAGCAGCTCTCACACTCATTGCCTGTGCAGCAGTCATCGCAGCCGCAGCTCACTTCATCGTTAAGCCGAAGTTTGTTGAACTAGATGGATTAAAGCAACAGGAAATGGTTCTTCGAACAACGTTCGATGCAGAGCAAGCTAAAGCCGCTAATCGTCAAGCCTACGTTGAGCAGTTGGAAGAGATGAAGAAGACGTTCAATGTCATGCTTCGCCAATTACCTAATAAAACAGACATTGAAAGTCTGTTGGTTGACCTATCTCAAACAAGTGTTGCCAGTGGCTTGGAAGTAGAGTTCTTCAAGCCTGAAAGCGAAATTTCGAGAGAGTTCTACGCTGAATATCCGATTCGCATAAGCGTAACCGGGCAGTACCATGAGTTTGGGAAATTTGTTAGCGGGCTGGCAGCTCTGCCACGTATCGTGACGCTTAGCAATATCGACATTACAGATATCACTGTCCGGTCTGCAGAGCAACAGGACCAATCTTCTATAAGCCGTGTTAATCGAGGTGCTAAAAAGCTGAAGATGGACCTCGTGGCTACGACCTATCGATACATTGAGGAGGGCGAATAAGCCATGACACGCTTGAAACTAATACCATTAATAGGTATCACAAGCTTATTGACTGCCTGCGGAGGCAGCATGGCCGACCTCGAGCAATTTATCGCTCAGACGAAACAAGCCCACCACGGCAAGGTGGATCCACTGCCAGAGTTTCCCGAATACACCAACTTCACTTATGAAGTTGACAACATTCGTGATCCTTTTAAACCTCAGTCGGACATCAACATGGCTGCCGACGATGGTAGCGGCCCAAGACCTGAAGCTACACGTCAGAGAGAGGCCTTGGAGAGTTATCCCGTCGATGCTCTGAAAATGGTCGGCTTATTGCAGCAGAAATCACAAACATGGGGGTTAGTACGAGACCCCGATGGAATAATTCATAGAGTTCAACCAGGGAACTACGCCGGTCAGAATCACGGCAAGATTACTCAAGTGTCTGATACAAAAATACATATAGTTGAACTGGTGCCAGACGGCCTCAGTGGCTGGGTTAACCGCGAGGCTCAGCTCGCCATGGCAGAGGACTAGACAAATGGAGATTAGCTTAACAATGCAAGTCCGAGATAAGTTGCGACGTTTAAGCCAGATTGGTTTACATGACATTACTCGTGTAGCTGGTGCAACGCTGATTGCGGGACTCGCCTTTGCGGGTAACGGGCTGCATGCTGCATCAAACTCCTTGTTAGACATTACCCATGTCTCGCTCCCGGGCAACAAGCAGCAGCTAGCGTTGACAATGAGTGGCCCTGCTTTCGAACCAAAAGCATTCACCATTGATAACCCTGCCAGGATTGCGCTGGATCTTCCAGACACATCAAATGCAATGGACAGTCGTACAGTTAGCATCAGCTCTGGTCTGCTGCAAAACGTAACAACCATTGAAGCAGGTGGTCGAACAAGGGTTGTTGTAAACCTCACGGCAATCGCACCCTACTCTACGACGGTTGAAGGCAATCAATTACTGATTAACCTAGATTCGTCTGGAAATACATCAGACTTCGTTGAAGCAGATGAGCCCGTACAACTCGGAGCTGCGACACCTGAGACAACAAACACGCAGGTGATTAAGCAACGTAGCAATACGATCAACAACTTGGATTTCCGACGTGGACCGATGGGTGAAGGTCGCATCATCTTCGATCTTTCTACTTCCAGCGCAGTCACAGACCTGCGTCGTGAAGGCGGCAAGCTCATTGTTGAATTTCCCGACACACAACTCGCTGCTAATCTTCAAAAGCGATTGGATGTCATGGATTTCGGCACACCAGTCAAGTACATCGATTCAATCTCTAACAAGCGTGGAACCAAAGTTGTTATTCAACCTGCGTCTCCAGATTTCGAACAGTTAGCGTATCAATCAGACAACTTGTTCACGGTCGAGTTAAAGCCGATGACCAGAGACGAAATGATAGCTAGCAAGAAAGCTAAGTTCGGCTTTGTCGGTGAAAAGCTCTCACTGAACTTCCAGGACATTGAGATTCGTTCAGTACTACAGTTGCTGGCAGATTTCACAGACCTAAACGTTGTTGTTAGTGACACGGTTTCAGGCAAGCTAACACTCCGCTTGAAGAACGTTCCTTGGGATCAGGCTCTGGATATTATTCTTCAATCCAAAGCACTGGGTAAGCGTCAAGCGGGCAACGTCATTATGATTGCACCTGCAGAAGAGATTGCAGAAAGCGAGCGTATAGAACTGGAAGCCCAAAAGCAGAAAGTTGAACTTGCCCCTATCCGCACAGAATTCTTTCAAGCGAACTATGCCAAGGCCAGCGATTTAGCAGACCTGCTTCAAGGTAAAAGCACCAGCGCAGATTTAGAAGGCAGCACAGGTGGCATGTTGACAGATCGAGGTAGTGTCTCGGTGGATGATCGCACTAACACCATTCTTATCAGTGACACCAGCGAGCAGCTGACAGCCATTCGCGCCTTAATTCACCGACTGGATGTACCCATTCGTCAGGTTTTAATTGAGTCGCGTATTGTTATCGCAACAGATGACTTTAATAAAGACATCGGTGTACGTTGGGGTCTGAACCGTAACACGGCTAACCCAGGTGGTGGAGAAACCGGAAGCGGCTTCGCACTATCAGGCAACGCACAAGGTATCCAGGATCTTCTCAATAATGAAACGGTGGGTGATGGACGATTCAATACTAACCTACCGGCCAACAATGCGGCAGGCTCCCTCGGAGTTGCACTTGCGAAACTTCCATTCGGTACTTTGCTAGAACTGGAACTATCTGCAATGCAAGCTGAAGGTACCGGTGAAGTTATCTCAAGCCCACGTGTTATCACAGCCAATCAGCATGAAGCCTATATCGAGCAAGGTGTAGAAATCCCCTACCTCGAAGCTTCGTCAAGTGGTGCAACATCCGTATCATTCAGAAAGGCAGTATTGGGTCTGACAGTAACACCACAAATTACACCTGATGATCGTATCGTCATGGATCTGAAGGTCAACAAAGATACCGTCGGTGAAATCTTCGGTGCAGGTTCTCTGGCAGTACCCAGTATCGATACCCGCGAAGTCAACACTCAGGTGCTTGTCGACAACGGTGAAACGGTAGTATTAGGCGGAGTCTACGAACAGACTATTCTGAACAAAGTCGATATGGTTCCGTTTTTCGGTAACCTGCCGTTAATCGGCCGACTGTTCCAACACACCGTGAATCAAGATGACAAGTCTGAGCTACTGGTGTTTGTAACGCCTAAGATCGTCAAAGAGAGTGTCTCATTGAACTACTAGGTAGCTCATTGACCTAGCTCTTTAGAAAACAACAGTTTTCAAGCCCACGGTAAGCGTGGGTTTTTTTTGCCCAGAATTTGACCACGCTAAAAAATCTAAGCGCGAGTTGGAATGAATGCTTTCTCAGCAGCGCAACACTAGGTATCATTAGACACCTGCACTAAAAAGAGTCTCATGACCAGTATCTTTCTAGTCGGCCCTATGGGCTCAGGCAAGAGTACCGTTGGTCGAGCTCTTGCCAACAAAATCGGTTATCAGTTTCTCGATAGTGATCGAGAAATTGAAGCCCGTTGCGGCGTGGACATACCCACCATTTTCGATTACGAAGGCGAAGCAGGTTTTCGTGACAGGGAATCCCGCATGATCGACGAGCTCACCAGATTACCGGGCATCGTACTGGCCACCGGGGGCGGCTCAATACTCCGAGAACAAAATCGCGAACATTTAAATTCTCGGGGCCATGTCATTCTCCTGCAGGTGGATATCAAAGAACAACTACGCCGAGTCGCATTCGACTCAAGCCGGCCGCTACTCAAAACGGACGATCCTGAAGCTCGTCTAAAATCTCTTATGGAAGAACGCGAGCCTATTTACAAGGCAGTGGCCGATGTAGAGATCTCAACCGATTCGCGGCGTATGTTCCACGTCGTGACACGCATTCTCAGGCACCTGAAAAAAAACAACGTCACGCTCGAAGCCGCTCCAAAAGAAAAACAAGAACTCAAAGCGATCAAAGAACCGTTAAAGAAAACCACCAACACTTCGCAAAATCCCAACCGCTAGCACGCCCTGCCACTGCAACGGCTGCGGGTCGGATTAAATTTTACGGACAGCGTGGTACATTCGCGCTTCGGCCTCAACAAATTCTATTGCTTCAGACATGCAAACGGTTTCCATTGAACTCGGCGATCGCAGTTATCCGATCCACATAGGCTCAGACCTGATTGGTCAGCGTGGCCTGTTGGCCGAAAGCGTACGGAATCGTGCCATGGTCGTCACCAACGAGACCATCGCCCCGCTCTACCTGGATAAGACGCTGGCCAGTTTAGGCAACATCCCTTCATCCAGTGTGATTCTCCCCGATGGGGAATCGTTTAAAAATCTGGACGAGCTGAACAAAATATTCTCGGCTCTGTTGAGCGAAAATTTTGACAGGAACTGCACGCTTATCGCATTAGGCGGCGGTGTGATTGGTGATATGACGGGCTATGCCGCTGCCAGCTACCAACGTGGCGTTGATTTTATTCAGGTTCCAACCACGCTTCTGGCACAGGTTGATTCCTCAGTCGGTGGTAAGACCGCAGTGAACCACGCTTTAGGCAAAAACATGATTGGCGCTTTTCATCAGCCCATATCTGTCATAGCCGACATGAGCACCCTTGTTACTCTCGATGATCGTGAACTCAGGGCCGGACTTGCAGAAGTAATAAAGTACGGATTCATCATAGATGCCGATTTTTTCAAATGGCTTGAGGACAACATGGGGGCGCTATTGAGTCGCGATGCGCTGGCTACTGCCACAGCAGTGAAGAGATCGTGTGAAATCAAAGCCCGTGTTGTTGAGGCCGATGAGCGAGAACATGGCATCCGGGCATTATTGAATTTAGGGCATACCTTTGGGCACGCCATTGAGGCAGCTATGGGTTATGGCCACTGGCTACACGGGGAAGCCGTCAGCGCCGGCATTGCCATGGCAATGGACATATCGCGACGCCTGAAACTCATTGATCACGACACTGAGGCGCGGGGCCTTCGCTTGCTGGAAAAAGCAGGCCTGCCGATTACGCCGCCCACTGAAATGACGGCTGATTTATTTTTGCGCTACATGGCAAGAGATAAGAAAGTCCTATCAGGCAATATCCGTCTCATCTTGCTGGACGGTATAGGTCAAGCACATGTGAGTCAGGATTTTGATCATTCAGCCTTGCACGCAACCCTTGCACACTTTTGCGACTGAGTTTTCTTTGATCGATGCGCGAGACCGGTCCGGTCTATAGTAGTATCCACCTTTCTACCGTATCGAAGCTCTAGCATGTCGTTAACAGACGCATCGGATGTGGCCCAATCAGTATTACTCTCCGACGCCACCCTTGCGGCGCTCGATTTGCCGCAACAACCGTTCGGTCAACTGGACCCGAACAGCAATACGTTCAGTGATGAAACCACTGCTGAACAACTCGCTGATGTCAAACAGGCGCTGATCACAGGCGACGATCTGCTGCTCATTCTGGGAGCCGACGGCTCCGGAAAAAGCGTCATGCTCAAGCAATTGGGTGAGCACAGCGGTCTGCGAATTCAATGTTTCGCGGTAAAAGGAAGCGAACGATTCAGCACAATGAACCTGTTTGCCGGACTGCTGGAGGCATTCAAACATTCACCCCCTGAAAAGCTTCAGGACATTCTGGATGATTTGATCCCTTACTTACAGACAATGGTCTCGCGAAACACGCTGAGCATTATTGTTCTGGATGATGCGGACAATGTCAGCGAGGCCGAGTTAACCCAACTACTCAGCAGCATGTTGTACGTCAATAGCCAGGACGAAACGGTTCTCAGAATTGCCATGGCCGCCGGTCCTGAGTTTGAAGAACGTATTCCGGATTTACTCCCTCCAGGGGCAGACCTTCCCTACTCCAGCCTCATGATTACTGGTTTGAGCACGGTGCGAGCAACAGACTTTCTCGATTTTCGAGCTCGACAGGCCGGATTAATTGGCGAGCCTGTATTCTCCGAAGAAGAAGTCGACGGTTTAGTCCACCAGAGCGAGGGCTTGCCGGGACCTCTGCAGGTGGCTGCTGCACATGCACTAAACGAACAGTACGGGCCGGTGAAACGTGATTTGGGCAGCGACCTTGTCAAAGGAGCTGGTGGGGCCTGGTTGCAATCACGCTTCGCGAAAATTGCCATGGGTGTACTTGCCTCGCTCTTCATACTGCTCGGCATATTGATGTTTCTTCCGGGAAAATCCAATGAAGATTCAACCCGATACACGGTAACGACTCAACCCGTAACCCTCGGAGATACTGACGAAAGCGAACTTCAATTGGTTGACAATTCCACCGGGACGGCGGCTAATCAAAGCAATGCCGGATCGACCAATTCAGGAGCTACATCAATCACTCTGAACGGCGTCGAAACAAATTCGCAGCTTCAGGAGGGTGCGATCGCCGATGCGAACTCCAGCCAGACAGCTGAAGATCAAGCTGCGTCTTCGATCAGCGCTGTAGCCGACAGCCAGGAAAACTCAGCGGCAACAACGCCTATTGTTATCGTGCCTGAATCCGATGCAAATGCTGAGAATGCATCCGCCCAATCATCGACCTCAACGACCGAAGAGACGGCACCTGAACCCGAACCTGCGCCGGAGCCTGAAACCGCCCCCGCACCCACCCCGGAACCTACTCCTGCACCTACGCAAACCGCTGCGAGTACACCCGACACACCGGTAAAAGGAGAGTTGGAATCGTCTAGCTGGATATTAATTCAGGACAGAAACCGCTTTACCGTGCAGATGAGCGCATCCAGAGACCGGAATTCGGTAGTCAACTTCCTGAATCAACATGCGCGCACCCTGCCCGCTCCTAACTCCATCTACTCATTCGCACGAAACGGCAGCACCTGGTACGCATTGCTGCACGGTCTATACGACAGCATTGAGGATGCTCGCGCGGCAGTGGAAAGCATGCCGGCTGAAGCACTGGTCAATCAGCCCTGGATTCGCTCAGTTGGGCGTGTTCAAGACGTTTTGAAGGATCAGTAAGCGATTGATTTTATTAGGCGGATAAGATTTATCCGCCCTCTCAAGCAGCCGAATGGCTTATTGAGAGCTCCCGACTCGGTATAATGGCGGGCTGCGCGGTGAATTTTAGCGCCTGAATTCCACGTTTTATACCGATTATTGCTATGACGTACCTGGATAATTTAGCCGAACACGGCCTATATCAACCGGATTTCGAACGCGACAATTGTGGCTTCGGACTTATCGCCCAAATGGACGGCAGACCCAGCCATTGGCTGGTCGAAACCGCCATAACTGCACTGGGTCGAATGACGCATCGCGGCGCCATTGGTGCTGATGGTAAATCCGGTGATGGCTGTGGACTCTTGCTGCGCCAACCCGAGGCATTCCTTCGCTCAGCTGCCGCCGAAGCCGGCATCTCATTGAGAAGCGAATTCGCCACTGGTATCGTATTTTTGAGCCGTGATGAAGCGACAGCCGCTGCGGCTAGAAAAGCCCTGAACGAGGCGTGTGAAGAACGAGGCTTAGAAGTAAACGGCTGGCGTGTTGTCCCAACCGAACTCTCCGCTTGCGGTGAAGAAGCTCAGGCGAGCGTTCCCACCATCGAACAAATTTTTGTGTCAGCCACTGAGGAGATGGATTCAGCAGAATTCAATCGCCATCTGTTCGTTGCACGACGACGAGCCGAAATTAGCCTACGTGACACCGACCCTGATTTTTATGTCTGTTCTCTTTCAAGTGATGTCATCTTGTACAAGGGGCTGGTTATGCCCGAGTATCTGGCAACGTTTTATACAGATTTAGAAGACGAGTCACTGGAATCATCAATCGCAGTATTTCATCAGCGATTTTCCACCAACACCCTGCCGCAGTGGCGATTGGCACAGCCGTTTCGATATCTGGCGCATAACGGTGAAATAAACACCATTCAAGGCAATCGCAATTGGGCAAACGCACGCGCCTCTAAACTGCGCTCCCCAGTTTTACCCGAACTCAACGAACTGCTTCCATTAGTGAGTCAGCATGGATCAGATTCCATGTCTCTGGACAACATGCTTGAGTTACTGATGGCCGGTGGCATTGATGTTTTCCGTGCTATGCGCATGCTTATGCCGCCGGCATGGCAGAACACCTGGGAGCTTGACTCCGACCTACGCGCTTTCCTGGAATACAACTCCATGCATATGGAACCGTGGGACGGTCCTGCTGGTGTCGTGCTGTCTGACGGACGCTATGCCAGCTGCGTACTGGACAGAAACGGCTTACGCCCTGCCCGCTATGTCATCAGTAAAGATCGCCACATCACGTTGGCATCTGAAGTCGGTGTTTACGATTATCTTGCTAGTGACATCATTCAAAAAGGCCGCTTAAAGCCGGGCGAAATGCTAGCCGTAGATACACAGTCCGGCCGCTTACTACTACCTCAGGATGTCAGCGACCTTTTAAAACATCGCCAGCCTTATGCAAAGTGGTTGCAGAAGAACGCTCGTCACCTGCGGTCACGTCTACGCGACCTTCCGCATTCAACACCCATCATGAAGGACGATCAGCTCGCCACCTACGAGAAGATGTTCAACATCAGTTTTGAGGAACGCGATCAGGTTTTACGCGTGCTGGCTGAAGGCGCATCGGAAGCCATCGGCTCTATGGGCGATGACACACCGTTCCCGGTCATGTCAGAACATGTACGTCCGCTGTACGACAATTTTCGACAGCAGTTTGCACAGGTGACCAATCCGCCAATAGATCCTCTGCGCGAGACCATCGTTATGTCTCTGGAAACCTGCCTGGGGCGTGAGAAAAATCTGTTCCGAGAAACACACCATCATGCGAACCGACTGCTAGTCAGATCGCCGGTTCTATCCAGCGAAAAATTCGATACCTTACTGGCTATGGACGACGAGCCAGGCTACTCGCACATTCGTATCGACCTGAACTACGACGCCGAAAAAGAATCTTTGGAAGATGCGGTTAAACGCGTCTGTGCAGAGGCTATCAGCGCGGTTGTTGATGATCATAAAGTTGTTATCGTGCTTAGCGATCGCGAATTAGTGACCGGTATGCTGCCCGTCCACGCATTGCTCGCAACAGGTGCAGTTCACCACGCACTCATCAACGCCGGTTGCCGAACAGACGCCAATATTGTCGTTGAAACAGGAACTGCAAGAGACTCTCACCAGGTGGCTGTTCTGGTGGGTTACGGAGCCACTTGTGTGTTCCCGTACTTAGCTTACGAATCTATTCACGGTATGTCTCGTCGTGGCGAACTCCCCGATGAAGACGTCCCGCAGCTTGAACAAAATTACCGTAAAGGCATCAACAAAGGCTTGATGAAGATTTTGTCCAAGATGGGCATATCCACGATCTCTAGCTATCGAGCAGCACAGCTTTATGAAATAGTCGGTCTGCACTCGGAAGTGGTTGATCTTTGCTTTTGCGGCACAACAAACCGTATCGAAGGTATTAATTTCAGCGATATCGAAGTTGATACCAAGACACTGGCAAAAGCTGCGTTCAATCCACAGGTAGGTGTCAGCCAGGGCGGCTTGCTGAAATATATCCACGGCGGCGAATACCACGCCTACAACCCGGATGTGGTTCAGCAGTTACAAGCAGCCGTTACCAGCGGGGACTACGAAGACTACGAGATCTACGCGAAGACTGTTGATGGTCGTCGCCCGGCCATGCTTCGCGACCTGCTCGATCTAAAACCCAAGGGTTCTTCAATTCCACTAGAGGCAGTGGAATCCGTTGAATCCATCATTGCCCGATTTGATTCTGCTGGTATGTCTTTAGGAGCACTATCACCAGAAGCACACGAAACTCTGGCGGAAGCCATGAACCGTTTAGGCGGTCGGTCCAACTCAGGCGAAGGCGGCGAAGACGAAGCTCGATACGGCACGCTGAAGATGTCTAAAATTAAGCAGATAGCGTCCGGACGATTTGGTGTAACACCACACTATCTGGTTAACGCCGAAGTACTGCAAATTAAAATTGCGCAAGGCGCAAAGCCTGGTGAAGGTGGACAGCTGCCCGGACATAAAGTCAATGACATGATTGCCAAGCTACGCCACAGTAACCCCGGTGTAGCTTTGATATCACCACCACCGCACCACGATATCTACTCCATAGAAGATCTTGCTCAGCTTATTTTCGATCTTAAGCAAGTCAATCCTGAGGCACTCGTTTCGGTGAAACTTGTGGCTGAGGCTGGTGTCGGTACGGTTGCCGCAGGCGTGGCAAAGGCCTATGCAGATCTCATCACTATCTCAGGCTACGACGGTGGAACCGGCGCCTCACCATTAACCAGTGTGAAATACGCAGGCTCACCTTGGGAGCTCGGCATGTCCGAAACCCATCAGGTGCTTCGTGCCAACAACCTTCGCAGCAAGGTAAGAGTACAAACAGACGGTGGTCTAAAGACTGGACTAGACGTCATAAAAGCCGCCATTCTAGGTGCTGAAAGCTTTGGCTTTGGCACAGGCCCCATGATTGCCATGGGTTGTAAGTATTTACGCATCTGTCACTTAAACAACTGTGCAACCGGTGTTGCAACACAGCACAAAATTCTGCGAGTTAAGCACTTCAACGGCAACGTTGAGAAAGTCATGAACTACATGAAGTTTGTCGCTGAAGACGTTCGACGTCATATGGCGTATTTGGGCGTAAGAAACTTGAGCGACCTTATCGGTCGTCCGGAATTCTTAGTGCCTGCGGAAGGCCAAACGGCTAGACAGCAACGCCTCGATCTCACACCACTCCTGGCAACAGGCGGTGTACCTGACTCGGCGCCTCGCTTCTGTATGGTTGAACGAAACACACCTTACGACAAAGGCTTATTGGCTGAGCAAATGGTGTCTGACTGTAAGGCAGCTATTCGTAAGAAGTCCGGTGGTGAATTCCACTACACCTTGAAAAACGTCAACCGGTCCATTGGTGCTCGCCTCAGCGGTGAAATTGCAAAGGCACATGGTGACAAAGGTATGGCCGATGCTCCTATCGATATTCGATGCACGGGTACTGCTGGCCAGTCCTTTGGTGTTTGGAACGCTGGCGGATTGAATCTATACCTGGATGGCGATGCTAACGACTATGTCGGCAAAGGTATGGCCGGTGGGAAGATTGTGATACGCCCGCCCAGTGATGCACGTTTTACCGGTAGAAAGTCCACGATTGTGGGAAATACCTGCTTATACGGGGCAACCGGTGGGAATTTCTACGCGGCAGGCCTTGGCGGTGAGCGATTCGCCGTAAGAAACAGCGGAGCCATTGCTATCGTAGAGGGCATTGGTGATCACGGCTGCGAATACATGACAGGCGGCTGTGTCGTTGTGTTAGGCGAGACTGGCGTGAATTTTGGCGCTGGTATGACGGGTGGTCTTGGCTTTGTTTTCGATCAACACAATGTTTTTGTGGATCGTTATAACCACGAACTCATCGATATCCATCGCCTGCATTCCGAGTCAATGGAGAGGTACCGCAATTACTTGCAGAGCCTAATTGAAGATCACGTTCGTGAAACCGGCAGTTACCTCGGGCAAGAGCTCATCGATGACTTTTACTCATTGGCCTCGCGTTTCTGGATGGTGAAGCCAAAAGCTGCCGAACTCGGCGAATTGCTGTCCACTCTCGGTCGGGCAGCTTAACGACTGTCGGGTATACGCACTAAAGGGAATATGCGTATACCCGAATAGCTGTAGAAGCCGTATAGTGCTACTACAATGGCTGGCAAGATTCCTCAACACTTTATCGACGATCTACTTGCAAAAGTAGACATCGTTGATGTGATCGACCAACGGGTTTCTCTCAAGAAAAGCGGTAGTAACTACGGCGCCTGTTGCCCTTTTCATAACGAAAAGACACCCTCGTTTACCGTCAGCCAAACCAAGCAGTTCTATCATTGCTTTGGCTGCAGTGCGAATGGCTCGGCTATCAGTTTTCTCATGGAATATGAAGGCATGCACTTCGTGGATGCCATTGAATCTCTGGCAGAGTCCGTAGGCATGGAAGTCCCCCGGGACGCCAAGGCCACGCAGGTCCGAAACGACAGCAAACCTCTGTACACCTTGATGGAATCCATTGCCTCGTTTTACACAGCCCAACTCCGACAATCTCCAGAGGCCATCGAATATCTTAAAGCCCGTGGCTTGAGTGGCGAGACAGCAAAACGATTCTCCATCGGGTATGTGCCCGATGGTTGGGACGCGCTTCAAAAACACTTCCCGAACGAAGAAGCCGCCATGCTCAAAACAGGCATGCTAATAAAGGGTGATAACGGAAAACGTCCCTATCAGCGATTTCGCAATCGAATTATGTTCCCTATTCGCGATAAACGTGGACGAGTGATAGCGTTCGGTGGTCGCGTTCTCGATAAACAGGAACCTAAATATTTAAACTCACCGGAGACGCCTCTGTTCCATAAAGGACAGGAGCTCTACGGACTGTATGAAGCACGAAAGTCCGGACAAGATGCAGGCATGATCATCGTGGTCGAAGGCTACATGGACGTCGTCGCCCTTGCCCAACACGGCATTGAAAATTCAGTTGCAACATTAGGCACAGCAGCCAATCAACAACATTCGGAAATGCTCTTTCGTACGGTCAGTAATATCGTGTTCTGTTTCGATGGAGATCGCGCGGGCCGAGCCGCAGCATGGCGAGCACTAACAGCCACACTGCCATGCTTGCAAGATGGCCGCGATGCGCACTTTCTGTTCTTACCCGATGGTGAAGACCCGGACTCCGTTGTCAAAGCCGGCGGTGCCGCAAGCTTCAACGATCTCCTAGCCTATCGAATTCCAATTATCGATTATCTCTATCAGTATCTTTCATCCGATTTGGATATGTCCGGTATTGGTGGCAAAGCCCAATTGGCTGAAAAAGCAAAGCCACTGCTAGCGACCATTCCAAAAGGTATCTACAAGCAACTCGCTTTGAGACGCCTAGAAACCCTAATTGGCCTTTCCTTAGGTAGCGAAAAAGCCGGCAGCAGACCGCAACCCACCAGACCACCCAGGAATCAGGGTGATGCGGGCCTTACTGCGATGAGTCGCGCAGTTTTGCTGTGTCTGCAATACCCGAGTGTGGTTCAAACGATTGCACCAGACGACTACGATTTAAATCCTGAGCTACCGGGTGCGGATGTCTTGCTCAAACTGATTGCTTACTGCGATAGCACGCCAGACATTACAACTGCCCGCTTATTGGAAAGATTCAGAGAGGGGCAAAGCCACGCGTATTTGGTAAAGCTTGCAACCAAACCTTACTATCCTGATGGACGCGAGCTTGATCAAACCTCTGCAGAGCTTGAGTTTGCCCACTGTATCGGACGACTAAAAGAACGCAGTCAACAAAAGCTTGCCGATCGAGTTGACCCGTCTGCCCGTACTGGATTACTCGGCCTCAAACGTCGTTAAGTATTTACGTGATGACACAGACAAGGTTCCTCTGGTGAAAGCAACCCGCACTGCAAGAACGCCACGTTTTTATCATGATGGTGCTATTGAGGCAGCGACCGAATTGGAATTATCCAAAAAGGCCAGCCATCATTTAATCACGGTGGTTCGCACGAAGAAAGATGAGCGCATCGAACTGTTTAACGGCGATGGCAATAACTACACAGCCATTGTGACAGACACAGGACAACGCAGCCCCGGCAAGCGTGCGCGGCTGCAAATAATCGACTGTAAAGATGCGTCTACAGAATCCCCAATTGCGACCACACTGGTTCAGGCCGTTTCTCGAGGTGATCGAATGGATATCACTATCAGGCAAGCAGTTGAGTTAGGCGTAAACCGGATACAGCCTATCTATTCTCGCCAATCCGTAAAAGCACTCGATGAGAAGCGCACGACCAAAAAGATGGAGCATTGGCAAAACATTATTATCAGTGCGTGTGAGCAAAGCGGCCGTGCTCGTATTCCTATTCTCGAACAGCCCCAATCCTTGGCAACATTGCTCGAGCAAAAAAACCACTCGCCCGCGGCAGAGACAGTGACATCACCTGAGGGTTTCATCAGTCTGATACTCGCTCCCAACGCTCAATCAAGTTTTAGTGAACTCTTTAGTAACCGTTCAGCCACCATTCAACACTGTGCGGTAATAATTGGGCCAGAAAGCGGTTTCGATGAAGATGAGATTCAAATGGCTGTGCGTACAGGTGTGCTGGCGGTCAATTTCGGACGGCGTATACTCAGAACTGAAACCGCTGGACCTGCCACTATCGCAGTGGTGCAGTCTCTACTTGGCGACCTGGGATAGAAAGGATATGACGACAGCATTGCTACGCATCTTTTTTGTAGTGCTCTTGAGCACGACTATAGCTGCGTGCAGTTCAATTCCCAGCACGCCGCCCATTGCACCCACGGTAGAGCTCGAATCGGTTGAACCGGTGAAACTTGGGTTGCGCAAACAAGAGCTATTGTTCCAGCTCAATATCAATAACCCAAACCCTTACGATTTACCGCTCCAATCATTGTCTTTTATCGCCGAGATTGAAGGCAGCGAAGTCGCCCAGGGCATCAGCAATGAACCGGTAACGCTGCCAGCCAATTCAAATGCTATGGTCGGCGTAGTCGTGAGTACTCGGTTGAACCGAATTCTGGCCCAGGTATTCCAACTTGCCGGATCAGACACCCAAACCGTGAACTACGATGTAAACGGATTCGTAAAGCTATCCAACTGGCCATTAAAAATACCGTTCAGTGTGAATGGCGACTTAAGTCCTAAATAACTCAGGCAGGCATATTTGAATACGGATGATGACGATCATCGACTCGCTGAATGCCTGAGTCGGTATAGCCGACTGTTTGTTTTAACGGGAGCGGGATGCAGCACTGCCTCCGGACTAGGCGACTATCGGGACGAAGCCGGTCAATGGAAACGCAAACAACCCATAACCGGTCAAACTTTTATAGGAGATGAGCTAGCCCGCAAACGTTACTGGGCAAGAAGCTTTGTCGGATGGCCATCCTTCAGCAAAGCCCAACCCGGTCCAGCGCACAAAGCGCTGCAACAACTTGAGGAACAAAACCTCATCGTCACTCTCGTGACACAAAATGTAGATCAGCTCCATCAAAAAGCCGGTCACAAAAGTGTTGTCGATTTGCACGGAAGGCTATCCACCGTCAGCTGTATCAACTGTGGGTTCCAACAATCTCGCGATGACTACCAAGAACATTTATATACGGCCAATCATTGGCTCAGCTCCTTAGACGCTGACTACGCCCCGGACGGGGACGCAGATCTGGAAATCGATGACCTTTCCCGCTTGGTAGTTCCGCCATGTCCAGCATGCGACGACTTGATGAAACCGGACGTTGTATTTTTCGGAGAGAATGTCGGCAAGAGTACCGTCGCTGAATGCATGGACAACTTACGGTCTTCGGATGTGCTTGTGGTTGTCGGTTCATCCCTGATGGTTTATTCGGGTTTCAGGTTTTGTCGCGATGCACAGCGTCGAGATCAACCTATCGTCATAGTCAACAATGGAACAACACGCGCTGACGAGCTCGCGCATTTAAAAATTGAGGGTGACTGCGGTCAACGTTTGCAACGATTAAGCGAAGCCCTACAAAATTCGTAACCACAAATCCTTGAGGATTTACTCGCAAACCCAACTGAAAGACTAGTTCCGTATTTAACGGCATTGGGTATCACTGTTGTGCGAATCCGTTATAGATAATCCCGAGAACCGCATCAACTCAGTGCGTTTTCCGCCGTTTCAGGGTTAGAAAAATGACGACGCGTGTGGTTTTTGACCAATGTGTTAAACATCGTAACGCGCCGAAATAATGCACCATCCTTCGTCATAATTGCGGCTCCTAAACAACGAAAGTCATCGATATGATTCTCAATATCTCTTACAAACAATCAATTGCCGCTCTGCTGGTTTCTAGCGCCATGGCTTTCTCATCGGCCGCTACAGCACAAGACGACATCAAAGACAAAGTTACTAGTGCCTTTGATGGATGGAGTGGTACCGCATCTTTAGGTGCAACAAGCTCAAGCGGTAACTCTGAGTCAAGCAACATTAATGGTTCTATCCGCCTGGGTAAAACAGTTGGACGTTGGGAACACTTAGTATTCGGCAGCATTTTCAAAGGTTCATCATCAATCGTTATTGTTGAGCGTGATCAAAACGGCGACCCTATCCTCGGTGACGACGGTCGACCACAGCGCACAATCGTTAAAGGTGATAACTCTGATAGATTGGCGCTAGGCTACCAGCCTAAGTTCTACTACAGCCCCAAAACTTACTTCTTCGGCATCCTGGACTGGGAACAAGACGAGCCAGCTAACATTGACACAGCTACTCGCCAAATCATTGGTGTCGGTCATCGCTTTTACTCAACGCCAGCAGGCTTCTTAACAGCTGAAGTTGGTTTCGGTAACAAGACAACTGATTTAGTCTTAGGTGACGACATCAACGGTGGTGTTGGTTACTTAGGCTTGAACTTCCTAAGCCGTGTAAACGAAAACGTTACATTTAACGCTGACCTTAGAAGTGATTTTGGAAGCGACAACACGTTTGTTGAAATGGGCCTTGGTGTAGCATTCAAAGTATCTGAAAAGATGGCGTTCAAAATCTCGCATTTTACGCGTAGCAATAGCGACCTCTCTTCAGGCGACAACCCACTTAGCTCTAACAGCGACAGTGTGACAAGCATGAACCTTGTAATCGATATTTAAAATTACAAGTTGAGATTTCCGACGCAACGGAATGCGTCGGTTCGTTTCACACAAAAGGGACTGACCATTCAAATGTTTTTCATGAGAACCTTGAATTCAGAACAATTACAAGGCCAGTCTATTTAGGCACTGAAAATGTCCGGCCATATCCCCAAAAGCATTCTTTTTATAGGCTACCCGGGTTCCGATATCGGACGCGTTGTTCAACAAGTGCGGCAATCAGAAGGAGCTCTCTCCTTAAACCATATCTGCCTTAGTACTACCGACATCCATACCATCTCATTAGATCATATAGATGTTGTTCTTCTCGATGTAAAAGCCTTGCAACTCCATGACATCGATGCCGATGAGCTCGGCGACGCATTGTATGCGCACATTCCGGTTATTCTTCTAGGGGACTCAAGTGATGCATCTACAGCACTCGATGCCATTAAGGCGGGTGCACAAGATTGGATTCTGTATGAGAATTTACCCAATTATTCGCTGGTAAACACAGTACAGAGTGCTCAACGGAGCTATACAGCCCATCGGGACTTGGTCGTAAACCATGCCCGATATCAGAATGTAGTCGAAGACCAGGCAGAGCTCATTTACCGTTGCCTGCCCGACTGTACGTTAACGTTCGTCAATCAAGCATACGCAAATTATTTGGGAAAACCGGTCTCTGAGCTTGAAGGTAGAAGCTTCAGTCAGTTAACCGTACCCGATGAGTTTGAGCGTTACCAAAACCAGATTTGTGCATTAACACCTGCGTTCCCAACATCAAGCTACGAGAAGCGCATCGTTAGTGGCGATGATGTTCACTGGATACATTGGTCTGACAGAGCCTTCTTTGATTCCAATGGCATCATGCTCGAAGTTCAATCCATAGGCACGGACGTCACTGAAATACGATGTGCAGAGCAAGAAGCTCTGGATAGTAAAAAGCGATTTCAATCGCTATATCAAAACGCCCCTATCATGATGCAAGAACTGGATATACGCGGAAGAATTCTAAGCGTTAATCGATGCTGGCTGGAAATCATGGACGCTAAGAGTGAGGATGTTTTGGGACGGCATGCGTTCCGCTATTTACACAAGAGCTCTCGGAAAAATATCAGCAAAGTACTGCAAGAACTTCGTCAATCAGGAAACGTAAGAAATATTCCTTGCCGCTATGTCAGCGAATCCGGACGCCACATCAACGTCACTGCGTCAGCAACCATGGATATCAAAGACGAATATCAAAACATACGCATTTTAGTCGTTAGCAACGATACAACTCGTATGCCTGACAACATGCAGTCAGAATTCAGAAGACATCAACCTACTTTTGATGACACATCCCGCAGGCACTGAATCACGGTTAGCTTAAATCGGCTACCATTTTTTCCAGCAACGCTTTCACAGTCGCCAGCTCGGTTTCATCTGTCCCACGCGCCACCAGGGAGAGCTTGATTTCCCCACTCATTTTTCCTGGATAGCATCCTAAGTCTACAGACGGGAATTGAGACTGAATGTCACGCAACGATGATGCTATTGTCCCCTCACCTAAATGGCAGTACACCGTGACACTATGTACAAGCTCACCTTCTTCAAGACGAGGAAGCACAGAATCCAGCATTGATTGCATGATACGGGGAACACCGGCAAAAACGAAAACGTTATCTATTTGAAATCCGGGGGCAGCGGATACTGCATTTTCCACCAACAAGGCGCCAACAGGAATACGGGCCATTCGCAGCCTATCTGCGTTCGGCTCAATGTCACGCTCTTTAAAGTACGCCATAAGTATGGCTTCGGCCTCCGGATGAATGGGCAAATCCACACCAAAGGCTTCAGCGACACAATCAGCTGTTATGTCGTCATGTGTCGGACCGATGCCACCCGTTGTAAACACGTAGGTATATTTTGAACGTAGTTCGTTCAGCGTATGGACAATGACATCGGGGGTATCAGAAATCACGCGTGCTTCTCGCAGGCGTATTCCTTTCTCTGTCATTCTTTTCGCTATGTACGCCAGGTTGCTATCTTGAGTGCGTCCGCTTAATAGCTCGTTTCCAATGAGTAAAACCGCCGCAGTCGGGGTCGCAGAAACAGTCGTCATCTAGGCTCAATAACCTGATTTGCACATTCGAACGGATAGTCTCTCACAGCTAAGCCGGCTGTGGACCAAAGCAGACGCCCCATGATCGATCTCAAGTTATATCCGTAGATGCGATCTTCAAAGAAATCTTCAGAATCTATTTGTATAACAGGAATATCTCGTTGGCTTGACGTGGCAAACGGAATTCCATCTATGGTATGTATGACATCATCATGGATGGTGAGTGGCGATACGCTCTCGGCCACAACAACCAACGGCGCAACCGATATCTGATTCAAACACGACTGCATATGCAGCCAGTTCGCCTCAATATCCAACGCTGGAACATCTTCGCTTAGCGCTACGCTTGTGTAGGCAACCTCAAGCCCGGATTCCGCCAAAATTTCTCCGGCTACAATCGTAGGAATTTCCGAGATACGACCAATGTCATCCTGCAACACTACTAGAGCTGCTGGCTGCACATAAGAAACTAGCGGATCGGATACCAATGACGAGGCTGTTGATGGGTCGCCAGCCGCGGGGGAGTTACTGGATCCAGAACACGCAGCAATACCCAATGCCAAAACTACTGACGCTGCCAGCGCAATTATCTTGCGGACAACACCAGATTTGTTCTCGCTTTTAGAGACTGCTTTGTTGAGGCCTATATCCATAATACGCACACGTAAACTTAGCTATCCGAACGCAAACGCTGCGCCAAAGCATAGTTCACGGCACGCGAAGCTGCTAAAAGACCGAACGTACCTGTTACAAACGACACGGAGCCATAGCCCTGATCACAATCGAGGCGCGCACCGGGAACTCCGGGCTTGGCGTGAGTAACCTCCCCGTTTTTGCCGGGATACATAGGCTGCTCTCGTGAGTAGATACACTCAATACCAAACCGTTTTTTAGGGTTACTAGTAAACCCGTAATCTGATCGCAAACGCGAACGGACCTTCGCGGCCAGCGCATCGTTCCAGGTTCGAGATAGATCTGCCACTTCCACGGCTTGCGGGTCGGTACGTCCGCCCGCGCCACCAGTCGTAATAATTTTGATTTTCCGCCGACGGCAAAACGAGATCATGGCCGCCTTAAACCGGATATTGTCTATGGCGTCGATCACCACATCAAAATCGCGCTCCAAGTAGTGCTCAAGATTCTTCTCAACCAGAAAATCATCCTCGGCGTGCAGGTCGCAGTGTGGGTTTATTTCACCCACTCGCTGGCGCATGAGTTCAACTTTCGATTGATCGATGGTGCTGTGTAAGGCATGCAACTGCCTGTTGATGTTACTTATGGCCACGTCATCATGGTCTATTATCGTTATATGCCCCACACCTGTTCGGGCTAACGATTCAACAGTCCAGGAACCGACCCCACCAATGCCGACAACACAGATACGTAGCTGTGACAGATACCCATAAGCCTTGTGGCCAAAAACGCGCGCCAACGCGCCAAAAGCAGCATCAGAATTCTCAGGAGACATCGTCGAAAAATAAACCTTGGTTTGTGTACATAGTAAGGTGCAATGACAACACGCTTTATACGGGAATCACAACGGATACCGACAGACGTGTAAAGGAACACAACCAGTCTCCGCGCGGTGCAAGCTACACCCGCGCTCGGCGTCCCGTCAAACTGGTCTTCTCTGAAGCCGCTGCAGACCGGGCGGAGGCAAGTCGCAGCGAGTGGAAAATAAAGCAACTGGGTCGCAAGGATAAAGAAACGCTAATAAATCACTCGGCCAATACCTAGCAAATACGCCCACTTAGGAGTACACTCAACGGAGCTATTGATTGTTGGTAGCCCCTGCACAGGCCAATCTGAAGGATCTGTAACTACAGCGATCCGATCATCCGCACGGGTAATACTGATAACAAACGATGTGGACAACTGCCCCTCCAGCGCGTTTCTAGCGCCGCTGGCGGCGCTGCGTTTGTTCGACATCCCCAGACCGAATTCGAACTACGAGGTTTATACGTGAAAAAGATGTTTGTTGGTGGCCTGCCACTTGAGTCCACGGAAGATACAGTGACAGAAATGTTCAATGAATATGGCAAGGTACGGTCTATCAAACTTGCCTCTGACGTATTTACCGGCAAATGCAAAGGCTTTGGTTTTGTTGAAATGGAAGGGCACGAAGCCCGTGCTGCAATCGCTGCTCTGAACGGCAAAATCGTTGGCGATAAGTCATTGAAAGTGCAGTTTGAAGAGCCACGCAAAGGTGGAAAGCGCGGAGGACGTCGCTAGAAACCTGCATTTTCCAGCCAGCAGTAGCGCAAATTCTACTGCTGGCTACATTCTTCCCCCGCTAATGACACCACAATCAATCAGGTCCGAATGACTTTAGCCACCTATAATGTGGTGTAGAAGTAGCGTCTAGTGTCTGCCTTAAGGGCAGCTCGCTTATCGGAGTTTTGATGACCATCCCTGACAAGGTCAACACTGACCGTCAGCCTGCAATAGATACGAACGCAGAAGAGCGCCTCACAAGACGTTCTATCCGTAGTTTTGTCGTTAGAAACGGCCGTACAACAGCCGCTCAAACAGACGCACTGCAACGACTCCTGCCTAAGTTCGGCATCCCGTATTCCGATTCTCCATTCGATTTGAGTGACGCCTTTGGCCGAACGGCCCCTGTGTGGCTTGAAATCGGCTTCGGCAATGGTGATGTATTGATCAACATGGGCAGCAACAACCCGGATGCCAACATTCTGGGTGCGGAAGTCCATGAGTCCGGCATTGGCCACGCACTGATTGGTGTTGAGCAAAATGCTCTCAATAATGTTCGGCTGATTCAGCATGACGCCATGGAAATCCTGGAGAACATGCTCCCACCGGACAGCCTCGATAAAGTGCTACTGCTTTTCCCCGACCCCTGGCACAAAAAACGCCACCACAAACGTCGTATCGTCCAGGAAGACTTCCTGAATGCTGTGGCACGAACATTGAAGCCGGGAGGCATCCTTCACTGTGCAACTGATTGGGCTGAATACGGTGAGTGGATGATCGAAAAACTGGAAAATGATGCCCGATTCGACAATTGTGCTGGGCCCGGAAACGGTTCCCCACGCCCTGAATGGCGACCGGTCACGCGCTTTGAACGGCGCGGTCATCGCCTTGGGCATGAGGTCATCGATCTACTCTACTCGGTTAAATAATCGACCAATGGATATCTCATACGCCAACACGGTTTGCCTGGCTCTATGATTGAGCAGCTCACACTCAGCACCGAAATGATGCTGGTCTTGGGCTTGCTCGTTATTACGATTATCCTGTTTGCGTTTGAAATTGTTCGAGTCGATCTGGCGGCAATCTGCGTGATGGTTCTGTTGGGCCTTAGCACCATGTTGCCCGGAATCGAACCTTTAATATCCCGCCAGGATTTATTTTCCGGTTTTTCAAGTAACGCTGTTATATCCGTCATAGCCGTTATGATCATTGGCGCCGGTCTGGATAAAACCGGACTGATGGGTCGGCTTGCCTCCGTTATTCTGCAAAAAGGCGGTAAAACCGAAAAACGCATTATCCCGCTGGTATCCGGAACAGTCGCCTTCATTTCAAGCTTTATGCAAAACATTGGCGCTGCTGCATTGTTCCTGCCTGTGGTCTCCCGCATCAGCGCCAGAACAGAAATACCCATGTCTCGCCTGCTGATGCCTATGGGCTTCTGTGCCATTCTGGGCGGTACGATCACAATGATCGGCTCAAGCCCACTGATACTGCTGAATGATTTATTGATCTCGTCTAACAAGACACTTCCAGCCGATCAGCAAATGGAAACATTCGGGCTGTTTTCCGTCACCCCCATCGGCATAGCGCTGGTGATCACTGGCATCGTGTACTTCATCATTGCCGGGCGTTTCATTCTGCCCTCTACCAGTGACACTGGCGGCAACCGAACATCGCGCGCTTCCGATTACTTTGAAAACCTCTATGGCATCAAAGGGGAGCTGGTAGAGGTTCGTATCACCGATGACAGCCCCCAAGTGGGCATGTCCATCCATCAGGTAGAAGAAACAAGCGCAAACACACCGCTGATGCTGGCCTTGTACAGTGGCGATGTGGTGAAAGTCCCCCCTGACCGTGAAGAAATGATCTGGGTCAATACGCGCTTAGGTCTTATGGGTGATCGCGAACAAATAGCCAAATTCTGCGAGGAAAACCATTGGCAAATATTGGGCGAACCCGATCGCTTTGCGGACGTACTGAACCCGCAACATGGTGGCATCGCTGAAGTCGTTATTCCGCCCGGTTCCGGGCTGGTAGGACAACTCATTGGCGACATAAAGCCGCGCAGAAATTTCGGTACAAATATATTGCAGATCTATCGCAATGAGGAAATCATCAAACGCGGTTTCCGTGACCAGAAATTACATGCGGGAGATACGCTGGTTGTGCATGCCAGCTGGAAGGACCTTAAAAGCCTGTCCAGAAATCGTGACTTCGTACTTGCCACCGATGTGAAGTATGAAGATTTACGAACCAATAAAGTCAGAGAGGCGCTGATCTTTTTTTCATTGGCACTAACCCTTTTCCTGCTTACCGATAGCCTGTCCATCTCATTGCTGACAGGTGCTGTGGGCATGATCTTGTCCGGCGTTTTAACCATCGACGAAGCCTATGATGCAGTCAGCTGGCAAACCGTGTTTTTATTGGCCAGCCTAATTCCCCTGGGTATTGCTGTTGACCAGTCGGGCACCGCTGCCTGGATAGCGCAGGAAATACTGCTGCTGGTCGGAGACGTACCTAACTGGGTATTACAAGTCGTCATCGCACTGCTGGCCACCTTCTTCACGCTGGTTATGTCTAACATCGGGGCGACGGTGTTACTGGTTCCTCTAGCAGTTAACATGGCAGTAGCGGTTGGCGCAGATCCGGGCATATTCGCCCTGACCGTCGCGATATCAACCTCCAATTCTTTTCTCATTCCAACGCATCAGGTTAACGCGCTGCTAATGGGTCCGGGCGGATACCAAGTGGCCGATTTCATGCGTGCCGGCGGATTGATGACTATCCTGTTTCTGATTGTCAGCTTGCTGATGCTTAACTTAGTCATCTAACCCCTCAGACAGCGTTTTCCCGGGCTTCCACAGCGTGCTTGTCCCTAATACTCCAATAGAGCCACATGGAAGACGGCTAACCCCTTGATTTGGAATAGATCGTGAATAGCCATATTCTCTAGATCGACTTAAGGCAAACAGCCGGAGGAACATTGGGTGACTCTGCTGTCAAAAATGCGAGGCTAAATGCCGTTTATAGGTTCCCATGAGTAATCCTCCAGTCAGGGTTGGACTGTTGCTAGACAGCAACACGGTCCCCGTGTGGGTGGAAGCTTTACTCACCGAACTTATAGAAAAGCAATACGCGACCGTTGCTCTACGTGTGTACGACAAGGGTCCAGCCAGGGAAACAAAAGCTCCCGACTATAACTTCATCGATAGATTTACCCTGCGCATTGCAGATAAATTGCACCAGACTTTCGCTGAAGCACCAAGCCGTGTAGCTGACGCATTTGAACCAAAAGATATTAGCGGGTTACTCGCTGACATTCCTCAGTTAGCCGTTCCAACCGTAAAAACTGATCGCGTGGATGTACTACCCGATGAAGATATCGAAACAATCCGCAGCTACGACCTGGATTTAATTATTCGTATTGGATTTGGCATCCTGGAAAATCCAATACTGCACGTACCCAAGCACGGAGTCTGGGCCCTGCATCATGGAGATGAACGACGCAATAGAGGTGGCCCCGCCGCTTTCTGGGAAACAATGCAATCGTGGGACACAGTAGGCTCAGTTTTACAACGACTCACGCATGGAAAAAATAACAGGCTTGTGCTCAGTCGTAGCCAAGCACCTGTAGATCGTTTTTCTATAGCACAAACAAAAAACAACTTGTTTTGGAAGTCGCAGGCAATGATGTCTCGAGAAATCGAGAGACTGCACATGCTCGGAGCTGAAGCGTTCTTCTCTCCTAAGCGACTGCCAAAGCAATCTGAATTGCAATTTTATTCCCAACGCTTGTACGAATTTCCGCATCCTCGGGAATACTTTTGTTTAACACTGCATAAGATCTGGGAAAAAATAAAGTTCATCACTCACAACAAGCGTTGTGTAGAACAATGGATCTTGCTTTATCACTTAAGTGACGACCCACAGACATCTGCACGTCAGTACAAACAACTCATTCCACCGCTTGATCGCTTTTGGGCTGACCCATTCGCTATTGAGCGTGACGGTAAATACTACATCTTTGTAGAAGAGTATCCGTACAACACTGAAAAAGGCCATATTTCAGTCATCGAGATGGATGATGAAGGAAATATCAGTGACTCAGAACCCGTATTAGTTACAGACTCGCATTTGTCCTATCCGTTCTTGTTAGAACATGAGGGCGAGCTTTATATGATTCCTGAATCCGTTGCGACTAACTCCGTTAAGCTGTACCGTTGCGTTGAATTCCCTAACAAATGGGAGTTTGTTCAGGACATTATGACCGACGTCAATTTAGTTGATGCAACGCTATTTTTTAAAGATGGCCTCTGGTGGCTATTCGGCAATCAATCCTATGGCAACAGAGTCAATCGCTGGGATGAATGTTATCTTTATTCGTCGAAGGATTTTCGTGACGGGAACTGGCAGTCGCACCCTAGCAATCCAATCAGCTCGGATGTCAGAAACGCAAGGCCAGCCGGAGCCATTATTGAATACAACGGCAGACTCTTCCGTCCATCGCAAAACTGCAGTCGTTACTACGGCTACGGATTCAACATGTCAGAGATTGTCACGCTGACACCAGATGAATACGAAGAGAAACTGGTCTCGCGAATCATGCCCAACTGGGATGAAGAGATTATCGGCACGCATACTTATAATCGCGCCGGCCGGCTCAACATTATGGATGCGATAAAGCTACGCAGACGTCGCCGGTAGTTTAGCGACTGACACGATCCACCAAGCGTTTAAGCCTGCGGATCAGTGTTACTACACACCCAAACACCATTACCCAAAGACTGAAACTTAAAACGTCTGATGACGTCACACTCATTGTTTTAAGCACAGGCAATGCTCCCACCAGCGAAGCCAGCAGCAAGGCAAACGTTGTCAGTGCCATGCGCTGTGGTTTAGCCATAGGGCCCACGTAGTCCATAGTGCCATCCACTCCGTGCCCAAACTCTCGGACATAGGATAGTAAAACGGCCAACACTGATAGCACGAGTGCCAAGGTCATATCATTAGCAGCGAATCCAACCCCGACAAAAAACAAGATATCGGAGAACCTATCTGGAATTTCGTTCCATAGGGCGCCTGTCGGTGTTTTAACCGATGACTCCATAGCAACCATACCGTCCATCAAATTGCACAATAAACGCAATTGACAGCAAAGAGCGGCACCGACGTACAAGGAAGGTTGCCAACGTAAAGAGACATCAGCACTCAGCCACAGGGCGACACACCCTACAGCTGCGAATAGCAGACTAGTAAGCGATATACGGTTCGCACTGATACCCTTCTTAACTAGGCTACGCGCTAAACGCTGAGCCCAATTATGATTTCGACTAGATATGGGCCGTCTGTTTTCAGAAGGATCTGCATTAGGCGAGCTCATGAGACATCCCAACCATAGCGAACCAAATGAAAGAACACTGGCGCTGAAAATAGTACTGAATCTAAACGATCGATAAACCCGCCATGACCTGAAATTGTTTTACCCCAGTCTTTAACACCTTTATCCCTTTTGATTGCAGACAATACCAGCCCGCCCATTAGCCCCATAAGAGCACAAACGAAAGCTAAGGCACCCGCCTGAATGGGTGTAAACGGTGTAATCCAGAATAGCGCAGCACCGATGAGTGTAGCACTCAACACACCACCTACTGCCCCTTCTATGGTTTTAGACGGCGACAAAACTGGAGCAATGGGATGTTTCCCAAACAACTTTCCCCAAACATATTGCAATACGTCGCTTATCTGTACGACAAACACCAAAAACGCTATGAGTAAAACCTCTCGCCCTTCATAGCCTGGAATCGTCAAACTTAAAAGCGCAGGCACATGTGACGCACAAAACACACATATCATCAGCGCCCATTGTGTCTGCGCTATTCGCTCTAAAAATTGATGGGTGTCACCACGAAGAGTAGATAATATAGGCAATAGTAAAAACGCATAGACAGGGATAAATATGGAGTACAGTCCATACCACTCCATACCCACCATATAGTATTGTGCGGGCAGCACGATGGCGAATGCAGAAAATAAAGAGAGACGCTCTGCCTCAATATCGGGGGCTATTGCGACAAACTCTTTAAGTGCAAAAAAAGAGCAAATGGCAAACAGAATGACAACACCGGTTTTGCCCAGCATGAATGCCGCGCCAATCAAAACAACCATCACCCACCACGCGTGAACGCGATCATTAAAGTTATCAATAGTGAGCTGGTTGTTCTGATTGCTCTTACGTTTCAGCAATCGCCCGGCGATTGTTGCGGTGACTAGCACCGCGAGTACCAAACAAAAAAGCTGAAGAAGATCGGTGTGAGATTGAGTCAGCGCTGTATCAGTCATGAGCCGATACCTCAGTATGCCTGCAGTTATCTAGAACATGCGGTGCGGCGACAAATTCTATTTCCGTACTTACAAGGACAAAAGGCGTAGCACGAAATACTAGGGCTCGGCCGAATAGTAGTCCATTGACTTTCGATACCGTCTCATGAAATGAAGCCACCATCCGGTGAAGTATAACATTCCTATAAACACCACCCAAAATTTGACCTTTGGCGTGTTCCATGGAAAAACTGTCGCTTCTCTTGCGGCCGCTAATGACGGAGCGTGCTGCAAATAGAATGATGCATGATCGTTAATCTGTTCTACAGATGCAACATAGCGATCAATATCCTGAGCTGCCACTTCATTTTTAAGTGTGGAGTAACTAAACGTGATGGTAGCCAGTGATTCAGCCTCATCAATGACAGCGCTTTTTGAAAACGTCAGCCATTCATTACTGACAGAGGCTTCTTGCAAATACATTCGAATATCTGCTGATACCGGTACAACCCAGGTTTCCTGGATATCGACCGGGTGAGCCAACTCATAGGGATGACGTCGGCTATCTACCTTGCGCGGTAAATCTAGATTCGCAATGATGTCATCCGCATACAACCACCGATGTTCTCCAACCTTTTCATCGGTATTCCAGAAGTCTTCAATGGAATATCGCTCTGTCGATGTTGAAAGATTATTAGCGCTATCCTGATGCTCAATTGATTCCAGCGCGGTAATTGATGGGAAAAGTACCTGATAGTAGTCCAAGTACATTCTTTCTAAATCCCCGGACGCACCCTCCTGCAAGCTGTTTCTAATTTGCTCGGCTAACAAACCATACTTCTTCGACACCACCGTCAATGCAGCCATAGATTCATTCAACTGCTCACCTTGATTCAGGGACGTTCGAATAAACTGCCCTGCTACACCCGGCAGAGTAAGTTCCTTGTGCACAGCCAAGCGCACGGCAGAGCGCTTATCGCTCATCGTTGTTAACGATGCTGCATCTGCAGAGAGTATTAGTGCCCGACCATAGTTCGGCTCGAAGAGCTCTCCTAAGACACCTGACTGACTCTCTCTAGACGGATCAATAAAATGCGACTCGCCATCTCGCTCCACATGAACGAGCGCGTGATTAAAGGCCAGCAGCCTGTAAGGGTAGTCCCCTGCTTCCAGCCCCCTGGCCGTGTTAACTAGTGCGACTGTTGCATTAACATCTAGTGTGCGAAGGATGGCCGTCAGTAATTGAGCTTTATCACTGCTATTACCGAAACCGTGTTTAAGCGTCTCCTCGGCAGACGCAGGAGCATCAGAAACAAGTGTTAAATCGACCGACACCGTGTCAATTTCAGATTGCACCCACGTGAGTGCCGCACCAATTTGCGCATCGACACTATCGTTTTGAGCGCGGAAGCTGTTAGCCAGCTTTACAACTTCATTGTTAGTCTGTTCAGGCAGTTGAAACAGGGACCGTCCCCAGTTGGCAACATCCTGCCAGCTTTCGAGATCGCTGAATACAACCGTTCCTCGTGCTTCATGCCAACTGGGCACATCATGCTCAGTAGATATTTTTTTTACGTCTCGCTGCTCGTAAACTATTTCCTGCACACCCAGTTTATCTTTAACCGATACGGAATGACGATCGCCTCTTACACGACGATTAAGCGGCTGCTCTGAAGGCGCGAGTACGCGGACATACTGTCGATCTAAGGGTGTCCACAACTCTGTATGAAAACTAAATTCGCGATGCCCTTCATACACCGGATTGTCACCGGAAATTGTGTACGCATAGCGAACAACATCACCGACTTTAAGATCAGCAATATAAGCACTCAGTGTTAGCGTACTGTCGTAGCTGAGTTCCCGAGCATCAATTGATTTGGCAGATACCGTGAATTCCGCATCCTTAACTTTGTCGATTATCAGCCCGCCTCTGTTAACCAGTAGCTCGTGCAGTTTCACGGCTTGGTAAGCTGGATCAAAAGCGATATCCAGTGTTGAAAAATTCTCAACACCAAACTCATTTGTTAAAGAAAATTCAGTCGCGTTATAAATGTGCGTATCACCCTGATCCAAGGCGTTGATTTGCACATCACTCAAATGTTCGTGAAGACCGTAGTCTGAATCGATATGGGTCGATGCCGTCTGAAACGCGGGTACAGGCTTTACCCAGTCAGGTGTAGCCTCGAAGGCTCCTGACACCTCGGCGGCCGAGGACATCATTTGGAAACCAAAATATAGCAAAAGGCCGAACAGTATCTGCCGACCCTCTTTTAAACGTTGTGTCATCCTGCCCCTGACTACAGCCGTAACTGACGTGACCCCGACTCTATTTAGTCGGCGTTAATCAGTTACATATGCAGCCAATGAGCCAATTACGTGAGGCGCGACACATCTCCAGCTAACCAACCCAGCGGGTCATCACGATCCACACCGTCCATAAACTGTCGGGAGCGCTCCCGGTGGGTTACTTGGTACACAAGCCCGATCCAATTTCCGACCAGCGCCTCTGCGCTGTCATGCCAGGTATTGGGCAGCCGATGTGTTACCAGATTCTCGGGAAATGCCGGTATAGGCCGGTCGTTTTCCATGGCGACAGCGACTCTACCCTTGTACTCATCAAATAACGCTTTGGTGTGTCGGTCAAAGTAGTGCTGAGGGATGGGTGGATAACTATCGAACTGCCCATCAATGAATTTTCCAACATCTCGCTTGTACTCTTTCATGAGACTGATGCTGTCGTATTCAGGGTGCCCTTGAAAGAATACGGTACGAAAACCGTCTTGACTAACAGCTAATTGCACACCCGGTTCCTCGCCGGTAATAAGCACATGCAATCCAGCTTCAGTTAATTGTGCTTCGGTCACTTCATTGAATCTGGAGTGCGGAACCACGACGCGGGTATTGATATCTTGAACCAGCGGATGATCTTTCTTAACGACATCGTGCTCGTAAACACCCCAACATTTTTTTCCTAAACCACGCCGTTTAATATTGTGACGAGCAAGTACCACAGCATGGGTCGCAAGGCAGGAACACAATGTTGAAGTGACATGCTCATCTGCCCAATCAATGACTTTTCGTAGAGGGTCCCAAAAAACCTCTTCACTGAGATCGGGACTGGTCACGTTAGCCCCGGTAATAATCAAGGCGTCCAGTCCGTTCTCCATGATTGAAGACAGCGGCTCATAGTATTTATCGATATGTGCGCGAGCCGTATCGCCCCGCGGAATCTCATCGAGAGTAAACGGATGGATATAGAACTGCGAAATGGGATTACTTGAACCGACAAGCCTAAGAAACTGTCGCTCGGTGGCACCTAAGGCTGCATCGGGCATCATGTTGAGCAGACCAATATGCAAAGCGCGAATATCCTGCAGCTGAGCACGCTCAGGCGAGAGGATTCTATATCCTTCACCCCGCAGACGCTCGAAGCTGGGCAACTCATTATGTGCAACAAGTGGCATGGGTCAACCTCAATAAAAGACAGTCACCCACTCTGCGACTAGAGCGGGTGGATAAAGACAGACTCTAGGACGCTACAGTGCGTCCCCGATTAATTCTAAAAACTGTTCGGCATTTTGAACTTCAAACGCATCCTTTGCCGAGATTACATACCCATGAGCCTCAGCGATAGCTTCATATCTGGGGATGCGGGTTTTAAATAACCGTGGAAACACCCATCGAACAAAATCCGAAGGGTCAATTTGCGCGGTGTATTCGAGCCCGGTTTCGGCATAATAATCGGCCAACTGATCGTCAAGAAAAGCTTCGCGATAGTACAAAGGCTTTGGATGCAAAGCAGCACGTTCAATCAAAAAAGCCTCGTCTTCAGGGCTGGTTTTGATGTAGATCATCAGGCTATTTTCTGCAATAGACTCAATGACAGACTGATCATCAATTTCGCAGAAACTACCACTGGCATCGTTTAGAAAGTGATCATAGCCATAGATCGATTTCGCTTTTTGAATAAACGATTCGACGTCTCTCATGGCCGCCAGCTCACCGTCGAGGTGTAATTTCTGCCGGCGTTTAAATTCAGATAGTGCAAGTCCGCCCTTGTCAGGATCGCCCAACATGCCTAAAAAAGTAGAAAGCGGTGCAAGGTTATCGACGGTTATGTTGTTGCTAATGTAGATTGAATCGGACAGCAACAGTTCGCGTAGAAAAGGCACCTGCATAGCCTGCGCTTTTATATTATCCAGGATGGGCTCAT
The DNA here is from genome assembly GCA_020627685.1 of Granulosicoccus sp. Lineage (GTDB taxonomy): Bacteria > Pseudomonadota > Gammaproteobacteria > Granulosicoccales > Granulosicoccaceae > Granulosicoccus. Next base: position 56,928 of record JAHDGK010000027.1, read on the forward strand.
CGAGGTAACGAGTGCCAATCCGGTAATCGACTGAATAGTGAAACCAGTCATCGTTTCGAAGCATGTTGGCTAGGCGTGTTTTCCCGACACCTGACATGCCAAGTAAAGTGACGCGTTTACTCGGCCAAGCCAGAAACTCTTCTCGATCCATTCGCATAGGAATTAACTACCTGATGTATTAGCTGGCAAACGTATCGCATTGCTGAGGGTCTCCGCTTTCCAACCCTCGATACAACCACTCTTGACGCTGCTTTGATGAGCCATGCGTAAACGCCTCAGGACGGACCCGAGCTCCGGCCGCACTCATCAGTGCATCATCACCGATTTTAGCCGCCGCGTTCATACCTTCCTCAAGGTCACCGGGTTCAAGTAACTGATTGTCTTTGTGAGCATGATGCGCCCAGACTCCGGCATAGCAATCGGCCTGAAGCTCTGCTCGGACAGACAACTGATTAGCTTCAATTTTACTTACACTTCTTTGTCGTCTCTGCACAGCCATAGAGACTCCCAGTAAATTTTGAATGTGATGACCGACCTCGTGAGCCAGCACATAGGCTTGCGCAAAATCTCCACCCGCACCCATTCTTTGCAGCTCGCGGAAAAAGTTAAGGTCGATGTAGATTTGATAATCACCCGGACAGTAAAACGGCCCTGCCGCCGAAGACGTAAACCCACAGGCAGAATTGACACCACCATCAAATATAACCAGCTTAGCTGGCCTATATTGCTGGTTCGCTTCTGCAAATAACTTAGTCCAGACATCTTCGTTGTAAGCAAGCATCGTGGACACAAACTGAGTGGACTCGTCGTCACTCTTAATTTGCCCGGCCGGTTTATTGGTTAACTGCGGTAAGCCTACGCTTGATGAACCACCGCCACCAAGAAGACCCGATAAATCAACACCCAGAAACATACCCAGAAGCAGGACAATAATGCCTGCGCCGCCGCCTAATTTTATGCCCGCTCCACCGCGACCACGTGCTCGCCCCGGACCTTGTCCGCGACGATCTTCAATGTTGCTACTTCTTCGACCTTTTCTCCAGCGCATCGCTGCCTCCTACGTCTTATCGCTGCTCGAAACTTCGAACTGCCGAACCACTTTCTACATGATAGATTGTTACACGTTTCTCGACTCGGATCAGTGCGCAGATTGACGATGACCCAACAACTTTCGCCTCAACTTATCGATAGTCATGTACACACTGACGATGAGCGCTTTTTTAATGACATCGATGAGGTACTGACACGTGCACGTGATGCCAATGTGGTGGCGCAAATCGTTCCTGCAATTTCATTACAACTGTGGCCGAGAGTGCGCGCTATTTGTAGTCTTCACACAGACCTGTTCGCTTGTTATGGCTTACACCCCTGTTTTCAAGATGAACACCGCCTTGAGCATCTAGACGAACTTGCCTACTGGCTGGGACGAGAAAAGCCTGTAGCCGTTGGCGAATGCGGGCTGGATTACCATATGCCAGATGCGAACAAGCCTTTTCAGCAACAATTGTTTGCAGCTCAGCTCGCGCTTGCCCGTGAATTTGACCTGCCCATCGTTGTCCATGCCAGAAAAGCGGTTGAGGACGCTATCGAATTAATAAAAGCCTCGGGTATCCATAAAGGCCTGATTCACAGCTTCAACGGCTCAGAACAACAAGCCCACCGACTTATCGATTTGGGGTTTAAATTCAGTTTCGGTGGGGCCATCACCTATAACCGCGCCACTAAACTCAGGGGCATTGCAGCCTCCTTACCTTTGGAGAGCATCCTTCTGGAAACAGACGCGCCGGATCAACCTGATCAAATTCATACCGGGCAACGTAACGAACCCGCCTATCTTTTCGATGTTTATACGGCCTTTTGCGCCTTACGCACTGAAGATCCAGAGTCTATTGCAGACACTACAACCCGCAACGCCATAGAGCTGTTCGGACTTAAGAGGATTAAAGCCACTAAGCGCAAGCGCGCTAAGAAAACCGCGATCAGTAAGGGAAACGATTGAGCACGGTTATCTCGCTCATGCGACCCTCAATCCAGTTTTCAGTTTCCTGAAGAATTTCAGCCGCCGTTTTACCTTCGGTTTTGATAACAGGGCCGATAGACACCGTTATTTCACCGGGCCATTTGATAAAACCCATACGCGGCCAGAACTCGCCGGCATTAACGGCAACAGGAAGTACATCGGCAGGTACTTGCTCGGCAATTTTTGCACCGCCAATTCGGTAGGCAGGAGGCGCCCCTACAGGCCGGCGCGTTCCTTCAGGAAACACCAGCACCCACCGGCCTTTCGAAAGCCGGTCCGCAGCCTGTTCACACATTTGCTGAATAGCTGAACGACCGCTTTTCCGATCAATAAGAATGAACTTTAGTACGTAAAGCGCCCAACCGAAAATAGGTATTAGTATCAGAGAACGTTTCGCAACATAAACGCTGTAGGAGAAAAGCATAGGCAGAAAATACGCATCCCACGTTGATTGATGTTTTGACAACACCACACACGGTTTATCAGGGATATTTTCACGACCCTCTACTTTCCAGGAAACACCACAAATATATTTTAGACCCCAGATATTCGCCCTATTCCAAACAATCGCTGCTGCGTAGCCAAGCTTGAAAGAGAACAAACCGAATAGCAGAACAAATGGTCCGATAACTAAGGTGCAGAGAATTTGCCATACCCAAAACACGGCACTACGAAACGTCAGCCATATGCGATACATGATTACTCGTCCTCTGTTGGAGCCAGCAATGCATCTACATAGCTTGCAAGGTCGTCATAAGCCGGTATGTGTTCCAGGCCTTTATTACTGTCTAGCGTCATTTGACCTTTGCCGGTTCGGACAATAATGGGAGTTGCGGCAGTCGCCATGGCTGCTTGAACGTCTCGTAGCGAATCCCCCACCAAGACTATTTTACTCGGATCGATGTCTAAGCGTTCGCAGATGGTGTAGAGCATTCCAGGTGCAGGCTTTCTGCAAGCACACTGATTGGATTCACTATGCGGGCAAAACGCAACAACATCAATTTTACCGCCAGCTTGATTTACCATCTCATGCATGCGTTGATGTATCGCATGTAAGGTTTCCAGTTCTATCAAGCCTCGTTCAATACCGCTCTGATTGGTGGCTACAGCAACATGCCAACCCGCTTGATGCAACCGGGCGATAGCTTCCAGACTGCCCGGGATCGGTGTCCATTCATCCGCAGAAGAGACCGGACGCTCTAGGTCTTCATTAATAACGCCGTCCCGATCCAGAACAATCAGCTTTATCATGATGCATCAACAGGCTTGAGCAAACTCAGCTCAGCAGTACTACAGCACAGATCATTTACCTGCTTTAACAAGGCCAAGCGGTTATCCCTAAGATCTGTGTCTTCCGCCATAACCATCACCTTGTCAAAGAAAGCATCTACATCTTCACGCAAACTAGCCGTCAGGCTCATGGCCGACGCATAGTCATTTGACTCGATGTTTGTCTCAATGGTGGGGGAGATGTCGGATAAGCGTGCAAACAACTGAGATTCGGCAGCTTCCGTGAGTAGCGATGCGTTGACCGCATCAGGTACATCCGTCTCAACTTTCTTGAGAATGTTCCCGATACGCTTACTCGCAGCCGCTAACGACACAGCCGCATCCGTTTGCCGAAACTGCTGCATTGCTTGCAACCGCGACACAATATCCAATGGTCTGTAGATACCTTTCGCAAGTACAGCATCGATGGCATCAGGTGCGAATCCTTGATCAACCAGATAACCGCGCATACGTTCAACAATGTACGTAAGCATCTCCGATTTATCGGGGTCATCCAGAATATCCGCATAGCTCGATAGGCTCGCATCAATCAGTTCGACCAAGTCAATATCAAGTTTTTGTTCCACCACAATTCGGACAATCCCTAGCGATGCTCTGCGCAACGCAAAAGGATCCTTAGCCCCAGTCGGCTTCATACCCAAACCAAAGATACCGACCAGCGTATCGGTTTTATCGGACAAGGAAACGATCTGGGAAACCAGGCCTTCTGGTAATTTCCCACCCGCCTGCTTTGGAAAGTAATGCTGCTCCATGGCCTCGGCCACATCACTCGGATGACCGTCGCGTTCAGCATAGTAGCGACCGCAAATACCTTGCATTTTCGCCAGCTCTTTAACGATCTCGGTGTTTAGATCGCACTTGCACAGAGCAACCGCTAAGGCAACATTTGATTTGTCCGCATTGAGTTGGCTCGCAAGCCACTCACCCAACACACCCATACGTGCCACCTTATCGGCCACACTTCCTAGTTTTTCTTGAAACAACAGGCGGGAAAGCTGTGCTTGATGCGCGGCTAAAGGCTGCTGTTTATCTTGATTCCAGAAAAACATGGTATCGGCAAAACGAGGGCGGATTACCCGCTCATTCCCATCGACAACCGTGGCACTGTTTACAGATTCAATATTGGCCACAGTAATGAACGCAGGCATCAGTTCGCCTTTGTCATCCAGTAAGGCAAAGTATCGTTGATTTTCCTGCATCGTTTGAATCAGCGCTTCTTTTGGAATTTCAAGAAACTCTTCGTCAAATTTACCGGCCAATGCAACCGGCCATTCAACGAGTGCATTGACCTCATCAACGAGATCTTCGTCCATGACTGGCGTGCCGCCCATTCGCATAGCTTCAGCTTGTACTGATTTAACGATACGAGCGCGACGTTCAGCAGGGTCTGCCATAACAAACGCTGATTCCAGTATTGCCTCGTAGCTTGACGGTTGATCAATAGGCTGCGGTGCCGGGGAGTGAAAGCGATGCCCCAGACTTGTATTAGAGGCTGTCAGCCCCAGCACACTCAGCGGCAGCGTTTCACTACCATGCAATGCAGTTAACCAGACAACCGGGCGCAAAAATTCGTGCGTCTCGCCACCCCAACGCATTCTGCGGGGCATCGACATCGTCTTAATGGCGTTCGGCAGTGCTTCGGCGAGGACATCTACCAACGCCTTACCCTTCACAGTTTGGTTAACCACCATCCATTCACCTTTCGGTGTATTGATAGTAGTGAGTTGATCCACAGTGACACCTGCGCCACGCATGAAACCTTCCAGCGCTTTAGTCGGCACGCCATCCTTGAACGCAGCCGCTTTTGCCGGCCCCTTCTTCTCTACAACGCTATCCGCTTGCTTTTCACCCACTGAGCTAAATCGCGCGGCTATTCTGCGCGGGGTAGCGAAGACCTCAGGCTTTTCAGTGCAGAGTTGGCTTTGTTGTAATACCGCAAACAACGATGACGCTAAGTGCTCGGCTAGAGGCATCATTGAACCGGCCGGTAACTCTTCGCAACCAATCTCTATTAATAGTTCAGACATTGTCAGAGGCCTCCGAGTTAGCGTTGTCCTTTAACAGAGGAAAGCCTAAAGACTCCCGCTTAGTCAGCCAGGCGTCTGCAACCAATCTGGACAGGGTGCGCACCTTTAGAATGTAGCGTTGTCTTTCAGTGACTGAGATAGCGTGCCTTGCATCCAACAAGTTAAAAGAATGGGAGGCCCTGAGGACTTGCTCATAGGCTGGCAAAGGCAGAGATAACTCACACAGCTTGGCGCAGTCTTTTTCACATTGATCAAATTGCGCAAACAAGGCATCGACATCTGCGTGCTCGAAATTATAGGCCGACTGCTCCACCTCATTTTGATGAAACACATCGCCGTAGGTCACGGTGCCTTCAGCTGTCTCCCCCCACACCAGATCGTAGACACTCTCTACACCTTGAATGTACATCGCCAGCCGCTCGATACCGTAGGCCAACTCACCTAGTACCGGTTTGCAACTAATACCACCGCACTGCTGAAAGTACGTGTACTGAGTGACCTCCATTCCATTGAGCCACACCTCCCAGCCCAGACCCCATGCACCAAGGGTCGGTGATTCCCAATTGTCCTCGACGAAACGAATATCGTGTTCCAGGGTATTGAAGCCGAGCGCTTCCAGAGAGCCCAGATATAAATCCTGCATACCTTCCGGAGACGGCTTCATCGCCACCTGAAACTGGTAGTAGTGCTGCAGCCTGTTGGGATTGTCCCCGTAACGCCCGTCAGTAGGTCGTCTTGAGGATTGCGTGTGACAAGCGAACCAAGGCTCAGGGCCTATGGCACGAAGGAATGTCGAAGGGTGAAACGTCCCAGCCCCCATCTCCATGTCGTAGGACTGTTGCACCAGACAACCTTGGGCAGCCCAATAGTTTTGCAACACGGCAATCATGCCTTGGAAGGTATTTACATCAGGCTGCGCGGCAGCGTCGTTCATGGTCAATTCAAGCTCTTTAAACGAAGCCTGCCAGTGTACTTAATCCTACGGGCTACGACGATACGGTAGACTAAGACAATCCGCTTACATTTTCAGTGGAGCGGCATCATTTTCATGCCTATTTATGCACTATAATAGTGCGCTCTCTTGCTACCCGTACCTTTTTAAAGCAAATTTCGGTTCTGCAAACCCAGTATCATTCTGATTTTAAAAGAAATAACTGGGTTACATGGTTGGTACGTTGTCTGCACCAGCTTTTTACAAAAACGCGCCCCACGCAAGCGTGGCCCCGACAATAAATTTTTATAGGAAAACCTAGACATGTCAGCGAGTGACGTACTCAAGAGCATTAAAGACAACGAAGTAAAATTCGTCGATTTTCGATTTACCGACCCGCGTGGCAAAGAACAGCACACGTCCATCCCGGCCTCACTGTTTGAAGAGGACGTTTTCGAAGACGGCCAACCATTTGACGGATCGTCTATCGCCGGCTGGAAAGGCATTAACGCCTCTGACATGTTGCTAATGCCCGATGCAGAAACCGCAGTTCTTGACCCGTTCACTGAAGAGACAACATTGAACATTCGTTGCGACATTGTTGAGCCTGACACGATGGAAGGCTACGAGCGCGACCCCCGCTCTGTTGCCCGCCGAGCCGAAGCCTACCTTCAGTCCACAGGAATTGCCGACACAGCCTACTTTGGCCCCGAGCCGGAATTCTTCGTCTTCGACGATGTTCGATGGTCCACTGAAATGCAGGGCATGAGCTACGCCATTAATTCTGAGGAAGCGGCGTGGAGCTCAAACAAAAAAATGGACGGCGGCAATATCGGTCACCGGCCTAAAGTCAAGGGCGGCTACTTTCCAGTACCTCCTGTTGATTCATTGAATGACCTTCGGGCAACAATGTGTTTGGTTCTTGATCAAATGGGCGTAACCCCTGAAGTTCATCATCACGAAGTCGGCACTGCCGGCCAGTGCGAAATCGGTACTAAGTTCGACACACTCGTTAAGCGTGCTGATCAAACTCAGATTTTAAAATACGTTGTTTTAAACGTTGCACATCAATACGGCCGTACGGCGACCTTCATGCCTAAGCCAATTGTTGGTGACAACGGTAGCGGCATGCATGTTCACCAGTCACTATTCAAAGGTGGCGACAACATGTTTGCAGGCGAGCTGTACGGTGGACTGTCTGAAACTGCCCTTCACTACATTGGCGGCATCATCAAACATTCACGTGCAATTAATGCATTCGCTAACGCATCAACAAACAGCTACAAGCGATTGGTTCCAGGCTTTGAAGCTCCCGTTATGTTGGCCTACTCTGCTCGTAACCGTTCAGCCTCTATCCGAATCCCGTATGTGGGCAATCCTAAGGGTCGTCGCATTGAGGTTCGTTATCCTGACCCAACGGGCAATCCGTACCTGACGTTCTCTGCATTAATGATGGCAGGCCTTGATGGCATTCAAAACAAGATCCATCCTGGTGACGCATCCGATAAAGATCTATACGACCTGCCTCCAGAAGAAGCAGCAAACATCCCTCAAGTGTGTTCCTCACTGGACCAAGCTCTCGAAGCACTCGATGCAGATCGCGGCTTCCTAACAGCAGGCGGTGTATTCACTGATGATCAGATCAACGGCTATATTGATTTGAAGATGGAAGAAGTTACGCGCATGCGTATGTCTACTCACCCTGTTGAGTTTGATATGTACTACAGCTGTTAAGAAAACTTTTTCTTAACAAACAAAAAGGCAGCACTTTAGGGTGCTGCCTTTTTTTTGCCCTTACTCCCCAATCGCAACACCCTCACGCCTTGGATCTGCGCCACCCAAAA
>JAHDGK010000028.1 GCA_020627685.1 Granulosicoccus sp.
GCCGAATACCGACTAAAACTGCGTGAAGACAATGCCGATTTGCGTCTGACTGAAAAAGGTCGAGAGTTAGGTCTGGTTGATGACATCCGTTGGGATGCCTTCACGCGCAAATCGCAATCCATCGATTCCCTTAAGCAGGATATCCACTCGTTGTGGGTTCGACCGGACACAAAAGAGGCAAAAGCCCTGGCTGATTCCACTGGCATGAGCTTTCCTCGTGAAAAGCGGGCTAGTGACTTACTAAAAATGCCGGAAATATCGTTAGCCGGATTGCTGGAAATCATCTCACCGGAACATGCAGCTCTAAACCCGCATGTTATCGAACAGGTAGAAATCCAGGGTAAGTACGCCGGATATTTGGATAGGCAGCAAGCCGATATCGACAAAACCCTGACACAGCAGGAAATTCTGTTGCCGGAGTCTTTGGATTATTCACAGGTAACCGGGTTGTCTAATGAAGTGCTTCAGAAGCTGACAGATCATCGGCCACAGACCATTGGCCAAGCGTCCAGAATCTCAGGTGTGACACCGGCAGCCATTTCGCTTTTGCTGGTGCATTTAAAGAAACATTCTTTAAAACAGAGCGCGTAGTCGGTGGAATCTCCTGCGTCCAAGCAGCTGCAGGCTAGTCTGCAGTTGTTGAAGGCTCAATCGATCCCGCATGTCAGTGACGATTTGCTCCCCAAGCTAGAGCAATTTCTACAGTTACTGTCTAAGTGGAATCGCGTCTATAACCTGACCGCTGTGCGCGACCCTGTTCACATGGTGGACAGGCATATCATGGACAGTCTCATCATGAACCGTTGGATGCCCGAGCCGACCATGGCGGAAGGGCTTTCTGATGTCATGGACATTGGGTCGGGCGCCGGTTTACCCGTGATCCCACTCGCGATATCACGACCTGACCTCTCATTTATATCCATCGAATCCAACGGCAAGAAAACGCGCTTTCAGCAGCAAGCTATCATGGAGCTGAAGCTACCTAATGTCAGAGTGATTAATGAGCGGGTAGAAAATGTGCATGAAACCGCACAGATGGTTTTATCGCGTGCTTTCACGGCCCCAGAAGAATTTTTGCGAATTTGCGTGCCCTTGTGTGCGCAAAACGGCCGGGTAGCGATCATGTTGGGGCAAGTGGAGCGTTTTCCTCCCACCCTCTCAGAAGAATACGTGTTGGAAGAGCTGGTTGCCGTTGATGTTCCGGGCACAGAATCCGCCCGACATGTTGCTGTGTGTCGGCGACGATAACCATTATGGATTACACTGCTCGGATGAGTCGCGTGATTGCCATAGCCAACCAAAAAGGCGGAGTCGGAAAAACCACCACCACGGTGAATTTGTCCGCAGCGCTTGCCAGCATGCAGAAGCGCGTGCTCCTTATCGACCTCGACCCGCAAGGCAACGCCACCATGGGTTGTGGTGTTGATAAATACGAAGTAGAGAAGAGCGTCTTTGACGTTCTAGTTGATGGCATGAGCATCAACGAGGCCAAGCAGCATTCTCTAGAGAATAAATGCGATGTATTGCCTGCAAACGCTGACCTCACGGCGGCAGAAGTAGAACTAATGAGTCTCGATCGGCGTGAACAGCGGCTGCACAATGCGCTGACAGAAGTTCGAGGCGATTACGATTACATTCTTATTGATTGCCCGCCGTCGCTCAACATCCTGACTTTAAACGCATTTGTAACTGCGGATAGTGTGTTGGTGCCTATCCAGTGTGAGTACTATGCGTTGGAAGGATTATCGGCATTGCTTGAAACCATTGAAGGCGTCAGGGAAACCGTTAATCCCGATTTAGCCATCGAAGGTTTGCTTCGAACCATGTACGACGGACGCAATCGTCTTGGCGTGGAAGTCTCCGGGCAGCTTATTCAGCATTTTGGCGATCAGGTCTTCAGAACGGTAGTCCCGCGTAATGTCCGCTTAGCCGAAGCGCCGAGTCACGGCATTTCGATCATGCAGTACGATAAGACCTCTCGAGGAGCGCTTGCCTATCTCGCATTGGCGGGTGAGATTCTGCGCCAACGCTCCAGGCAGGAAAAAACATCGGCAAATGTCGCTGCCTCAGAATCTAATACTAATAAGAGTGATGCACCCGTCGAGCAGGTCCAGGTGGGTGCAGACACAGCAACGGTAAAACCAGTCAGCTCGGATATAGAAACAGCAGATGGCTAAACGACCCCGTATGGGAAGAAATTTGGATGCGCTGCTCGGTGGTGCATCTCGTGATCGGAGTAAATCCGCTGCTTCCAGCGAAACAGGTTCGGTTTCACCGCCTGATACGGACGCGACTGATTCAAGTGGGGCAGACTCGTCTGTCAATGAAACCAGCTTGGAGCAGAATTCTTCAGAGCCGACCAACAACAGTGAATCTGTCCTTTCAGAGAGCAAGGCTCAAGACGCCGCAGATTCTTTAGACACCACCATAGATTCAACATCGGTCATACACGCTGAAGACCAGCTGCCGGCCGATCCTTCAGATAAATTAACGCTCATTGGAATCGATCAGATCAGGCGGGGTACTTACCAGCCTCGTCGTTTGTTCGATCAAAAGTTGTTGCAAGAGCTTGCAGACTCAATAAAGGCTGAAGGCCTAATCCAGCCAATTCTAGTTCGCCCGTTTGCAGGTGCGTTCGAATTGATAGCAGGTGAGCGTCGCTGGCGTGCAGCGCAATTGGCCGGATTAACTGAATTACCCGCCATCGTGCGCGAAATGCCCGACCAAACCGTCGCTGCGGTTGCGCTAATAGAAAATATCCAGCGAAAAGATTTGAACCCGCTTGAGGAAGCCGCCGCTTTCGAACGTCTATGCGATGAGTTTGGAATGACGCATAAATCTGTGGCCGAATCTGTGGGTCGTTCACGAGCATCCGTCTCAAATTTATTACGCTTGCTCGAGCTTCATGACGAAGTCAAAGTCATGGTTGATAAAGGTGAGATCGAAATGGGACATGCCAGAGCCATTCTGGGTGCGCCGAAAGATCAACAATTTGAAATAGCGCGACAGGTTGTGGAGCGAGAGCTCACCGTGCGGGCCGTTGAAAAATTGGTGCGTGAACTCGTTGAAGGTGGTGGTGAGAAAAAGACAGCTGAAAAACAAACAGTTATCGATCCGGATATCGAGCGACTGAGTCAAAAGCTTGGAGAGACTCTGGGGGCCGGTGTGCGAATACAGCACAAACCAAACGGATCCGGTAAATTGGAAGTGTCATATTCTTCTGTTTCCGAACTACAGGGAATCCTTGCTCATATCAAATAAGCTGTAATTTCCGGCTTTTTTTGCAATGTGAGTTAGGCCTCATTTTTCATCTGTACTCAGTTAATCGCAAAAGTCGCACCGCGACATAATGGAAAAAGCGATGTGACTAATATTTAAGTCGCAATTGCAAATCTTTAAAAAAACGCTGCTATACTCCCGCTGCTCGAAGCCGGTCGATTGGCTGATCCAGTTAGTTTTGTTTGCGTAAACCTCTAGGGTGTTGTCATGCAGCAAGCGGAACAACGGTTGCGAATAATCAAGCAACTGTTGATTTGGCAACTTATAGGGGCTTTCTTAGTTGGGCTTGCTGCTCTGCTTTGGGGACCAGTCGCAGGTTTAGGGGCGTTTTTAGGAGGCTTTATTGCTTGGCTTCCAAACTGTTATTTTGCTTTTCGGGCGTTTAAATACCGGGGAGCTAGGGCGGCACGACTGATTGTTCGCTCGTTTTATGCCGGTGCAGCAGGAAAAATGCTGTTAACGGCAGGGTTGTTTACGTTGGTGTTTGTAAACGTCAGGCCATTAAATGCCCCAGCGGTGTTTATCGGGTTTGCAACAGTACAAGCGCTCAGCTGGGTTGTCCCGCTTGTCTATACCAAGTTGGAAACTCGAAAGTTGTGAGCAAACGCCGTGAGAGAAAACGGCGGGTGTGCGAGTTGTAGTAAAAGTTTTCAGTGGCCCTTTCGGGCTCCAGTTCAGGCTTAAGTGTTTAGATCATGGCTAGTGACGCACCGACAACAACAGAATACATTCAGCATCACCTGCAAAACCTGGTGGTGGGCATCCATCCTGAAAATGGTTTTAGCGTTGCGCATGGCGCAGACGAAGCTGCTGCCATGGGATTCTGGGCACTACACGTAGATTCCCTTTTCTGGTCAATCGCGCTGGGCTCACTGTTCATCTGGATATTCAAAAAAGCTGCTGACAAAGCAACCGCCGGCGTACCGGGTGGTTTGCAAAACTTTGTCGAGATGATCGTTGAATTCGTTGACACAAACGTTCGCGAAACATTCCACGCGAAAAACGAGGTCGTAGCCCCGCTAGCGTTGACCATATTTGTTTGGGTCTTCCTGATGAACCTCATGGATCTGGTGCCGGTCGATTTCATACCTCGCGCGACAGAAGCTATCGGCATCCCGTACATGAAAGTGGTTCCAAGCACTGACGTAAACATTACTTTGGGCTTGTCATTGTCAGTCTTCGCTCTGATGATCTACTACAGCTTGAAAGTGAAAGGACCCGTTGGCTTTTTCAAAGAACTGGCATTTCAACCATTTAACAGCCCTAATCCGCTCGTACAAACGATCTTCGTACCGATCAATCTGCTTCTTGAAGGCGTTGCTCTACTGGCAAAACCAATTTCATTAGCGCTGCGACTGTTCGGTAACATGTACGCTGGCGAACTAATCTTTATACTCATCGCACTTCTGCCTTTCTACGCGCAGTGGCTGTTGTCAGTGCCTTGGGCTATTTTCCATATTCTTGTAATCACGCTGCAAGCATTTATCTTCATGATGCTGACCATCGTTTACATGAGTATGGCGCACGAAAACCACTAGTTTTAATAGTTATTTTTTCTTTTTATCATCATTAATCGTTATTTCATTCGGAGTTAGTCATGGAAACTGTAGTTGGCCTCACCGCTATCGCTGTATCACTGTTGATTGGTCTTGGCGCACTGGGCACCGCCATTGGTTTTGGTCTGCTAGGCGGCCGTTTTCTCGAAGGTGCAGCACGTCAGCCTGAAATGGCACCTATGCTTCAGGTTAAAATGTTCATCGTTGCGGGTCTACTCGATGCGGTTCCAATGATCGGCGTTGGTATCGGCTTGTTCTTCACTTTCGCTAACCCCTTCATCGGTCAGGTCGCTGGGTAATCCCATTTACTTGTATCTTTTAAAGGGTCTTAGGACTGGAGAGCAAACGTGAACCTGAATCTCACATTATTAGGTCAGGCCATCTCGTTCGCGATTTTCGTACTCTTTTGCATGAAGTATGTGTGGCCACCAATTATGGGTGCGCTGCGCGAACGTCAAGCTAAGATTGCGGAGAGCCTCGCAGCCGCCGAACAAGGCGAGCAGCGACGTGAAGAGGCAGAGGCCGAAATAGCGACAATGCTGCAAGATGCGAAAGCACAGGCAGCTGAAATTGTGGCAGCCGCACAAAAACGTGCAAATGAAATGGTTGAAGACTCGAAGTCCACAGCGCGTGCCGAAGGCGAGCGTTTGTTGGCTGCAGCTCAGTCTGAAATCGAGCAAGAAGTGATTGGAGCGAGAGAAACTCTGCGCAAGCAGGTAGGTTCTATTGCCGTCGACGGAGCCAAGAAAATTTTGGGTGCCGAAGTCAACGCTGATGCTCACGCCAAGGTAATTGATGACCTCGTAGGTCAAATCTGATCATGGCTGATTTCACTACAGCAGCTCGACCGTACGCTAAGGCGGTTTTCGAAATGGCTCGCGATACGAGCCAATTTGAAGCTTGGTCTGGGCGTCTAGAGTTTTGGTCAGCGCTCGTAAGTCATCCTGAAATGGCGGATCGTCTGGAAGCACCAGGCCTTACGCATCAGGATCGAGCGACAATGATCGAAACTGTGGTTGGTGACGAGATGGATGACAACGGCCGAAATTTTGTTCGACTGCTTTCAGAAAATAACCGACTAGCTTTGCTGCCGGATATTCACGCAATTTTTGAAGAGCTGCGTGCTGAAGCGGAAGGTGAAATCGAAGCAACTGTCACATCGGCATTTGAACTAACAGACTCACAGCGTGACAACATCATTGCTGCTTTGTCGAAGCGTTTAGACCGCAAAGTTCGAATCGTCAATGAAATAGATAAGGACCTAATCGGTGGTGCAATTATCCGCGCCGGCGATCTGGTTATCGATGGCTCGCTGAAAGGGCGAGTAGAGAACATGGAGCGCTCAGTCGTCAACTGATGACGCGCCCGTGCGATCTTAAAGGGTCGCAAGAATTTGCCAAACTTGAGGAATCGGTCCTCAGGCAAGGCACACCAGTTTCCAGAGGATTGAAGTCATGCAACTGAACCCATCCGAAATCAGCGAGCTGATCAAACAACGGATCGGCAATTTCGAAGCGTCAGCTGACGCTCGAACTGAAGGTACTATCGTTAGTTTGAACGACGGTATTGTTCGAATTCACGGTCTCACAGACGCAATGTCAGGTGAGATGCTTTCTTTTTCAAACGATTTGTTTGGTCTAGCTCTTAACCTTGAGCGCGATTCGGTCGGTGCGGTAGTTTTAGGTAACTACGAAGAACTGTCAGAAGGCGACAAAGTTCAGTGCACAGGCAAGATCCTCGAAGTTCCAGTGGGTCCAGAACTCCTAGGCCGTGTTGTTAACTCACTGGGCCAGCCAATTGATGGCAAAGGTCCAATCGAGACAGCATTAACTGCTCCAATCGAAAAGGTTGCACCTGGTGTAATCGAGCGTCAGTCGGTAGATCAGCCAGTTCAAACGGGTCTGAAAGCTATCGATGCGATGGTTCCAGTTGGTCGAGGACAGCGTGAGCTGATCATCGGTGACCGTCAGACGGGTAAGACAGCCGTTGCGGTTGATGCCATCATCAACCAGAAGGATAAAGGCATTAAGTGCGTATACGTTGCTATCGGTCAGAAGCAATCAACCATCGCAAACGTTGTATCCAAGCTTGAAGAGCACGGTGCATTAGAAAACACTATCGTCGTAGCGGCGGGTGCGTCCGATTCAGCAGCGATGCAATACATCGCACCATACGCTGGTTGCTCCATGGGTGAATACTTCCGTGACCGCGGCGAAGATGCACTCATCGTATATGATGATCTGACTAAGCAGGCTTGGGCCTACCGTCAGGTTTCATTGCTACTTCGTCGTCCGCCGGGTCGTGAAGCCTATCCTGGTGACGTTTTCTACCTCCATTCACGTCTGCTTGAGCGAGCTGCTCGTGTAAACGCTGAATACGTTGAGAAATTCACTAACGGTGAAGTGAAAGGTCAAACCGGTTCATTGACCGCTCTGCCTATCATCGAAACGCAAGCGGGTGACGTATCTGCATTCGTACCGACAAACGTAATCTCAATCACTGATGGTCAGATCTTCCTAGAAACAGACCTATTCAACTCTGGTATCCGTCCTGCGATCAACGCGGGTCTATCGGTATCTCGAGTAGGTGGTGCGGCTCAGACTAAGATCATCAAGAAGCTAGGTGGTGGTGTTCGACTAGCACTGGCTCAGTATCGTGAATTGGCGGCGTTCGCTCAGTTCGCATCAGATCTTGATGAAACGACACGTAAGCAGTTAGAGCGTGGTCAGCGAGTAACAGAGCTGATGAAGCAGAAGCAGTACTCTCCATTATCAATTGCCGAAATGGGTGTTTCTCTTTTCGCAGCTAACGAAGGTTTCCTCGACGATGTCGACGTCACCAAGATCGTAAGCTTTGAAGAAGGTATGCACGCACACTTCCGCAGCAATCACCAAGACCTGCTAGACCAGGTTGAAGAGTCCGGTGATTGGAATGGTGACATCGAAGCTGCTTTCCGCAAAGGGCTTGATGCATACAAGGCTAACGGTAGCTGGTAATCCCGGTTAATCCACAGGCATTGTTTGCAACGACTTTGAAGAGACGCTGATATGGCTTCAGGTAAAGAAATAAGGACGCAGATCAAGAGTATCCAAAATACTCAGAAGATCACTAAAGCCATGGAAATGGTGGCGGCGTCCAAGATGCGTAAAGCACAGGATCGCATGCGGGCTAATCGTCCGTATGCGCAAAAGATGCGTAGCGTAATCGGTCATGTTGCATCTGCGAATGTTGAATATCATCACCCGTACCTGATGGACCGAGAGACTGTCTCTCGCGTCGGGTACATTGTGGTATCAACCGATCGCGGACTGTGCGGTGGCCTGAATACCAACGCATTCAAAAAAGCTGTGGCTTCCATGGCTGAATGGTCCGAGAAAGGCGCTGAAATCGATATCGTTACCATCGGTAAAAAGTCGGCTCAGTTCTTTACTCGTATGGGCGGAAACATCGTCGGTAAAGTGGCAGATTTGGGCGACAAGCCTGAGCTTGCCGAGCTGATCGGTTCTGTGCGAATCATGCTGGATGCATACGACGAAGGACGCATAGATCGTCTATTTATTGTTGAAAACGAGTTCGTAAATACAATGACTCAAACGCCATCAGTCACTCAGTTACTGCCGGCGGCAGCTGACGTTGACGAAAAGCTTGAGCATCATTGGGATTACATTTACGAGCCGGATGCAAAGGAAGTCATCGATCACCTGATGACACGTTATGTTGAATCACTGGTTTACCAAGCAGTGGTCGAGAACATTGCGTGTGAGATGTCAGCGCGAATGATTGCTATGAAGAGTGCATCAGATAATGCCGGTGAACTTATCGGTGAACTGCAGCTTGTATACAACAAAGCTCGACAGGCTTCCATCACACAAGAGATTTCCGAGATCGTCGGCGGCGCGGCAGCCGTTTAGACGAACCGGTAACAGATAAACTTAAGGGCAGGACAGATATCATGAGTACAGGAACTATTGTCGAAATTATCGGCGCGGTTATCGACGTGGAATTCCCACGTAACGCCGTACCGAAGGTATATGACGCACTTAATGTCGCAGACAGCGAGACCGTACTCGAAGTACAAGGTCAGTTGGGCGACGGCATCGTTCGAACTATCGCGATGGGTACTTCAGAAGGCCTGAAGCGTGGTGTACAAGCCAGCAACACTGGCGCACCTATCTCAGTGCCTGTTGGTGAAGCGACTCTGGGTCGTATCATGAACGTACTGGGTCATCCAATCGACGAAGCAGGCCCGATCGGCACTGAAGATCGCATGCCGATTCACCGTGAGCCGCCTTCATACGCTGAGCAATCAGGTTCAACAGAACTCCTTGAAACAGGCATCAAAGTTATCGACTTGCTTTGCCCGTTCGCTAAAGGCGGTAAGGTTGGATTGTTTGGTGGTGCTGGTGTAGGCAAGACCGTAAACATGATGGAGCTGATTCGTAACATCGCTATCGAGCACTCCGGTTTCTCGGTATTCGCAGGTGTTGGTGAGCGTACTCGTGAAGGAAACGATTTCTACCACGAAATGAAAGACTCCAACGTACTCGATAAAGTATCACTGGTTTACGGTCAGATGAATGAGCCTCCAGGCAACCGCCTCCGTGTAGCTCTGACGGGTCTGACTATGGCTGAGCACTTCCGTGACGAAGGCCGTGACGTACTGATGTTTATCGACAACATCTACCGATACACACTGGCTGGAACCGAAGTATCAGCACTTCTGGGTCGTATGCCATCAGCGGTAGGTTACCAGCCGACACTGGCACAAGAGATGGGTGCGCTTCAGGAGCGAATCACATCAACGAAGACTGGTTCAATCACGTCAATCCAGGCGGTATACGTACCGGCGGATGACTTGACCGATCCATCTCCGGCAACAACGTTTGCTCACTTGGATGCGACTGTTGTACTTTCTCGAAACATCGCAGAATTGGGTATTTACCCTGCGGTAGATCCACTCGATTCAACGTCACGTCAGTTGGATCCTCTGGTTATCGGTCAGGAACACTACGATACTGCTCGTTCAGTTCAGAACACGCTTCAGCGTTATAAAGAACTGCGTGACATCATCGCGATCCTGGGCATGGACGAACTCTCAGAAGAAGATAAGTTGGTTGTAGCACGTGCTCGTAAAGTACAGCGTTACCTCTCACAGCCATTCTTCGTTGCTGAAGTATTCACCGGCTCTCCTGGAAAGTACGTTTCTTTGAAAGACACCATTGCAGCATTCCAAGGCATCGTTGCCGGCGAATACGATCACCTGCCAGAGCAGGCGTTCTACATGCAGGGCACTATCGAAGAAGTTCTAGAGAATGCTAAGAAAGAGGCAGCGGCATAATCATGGCCGCCTCTCTCAAAGTTGAGATCGTCAGCGCCGAGAACGAAATCTGGAGTGGCGAAGCCTCTCTAGTCAGTGCCTCTGCGCAGATGGGCGAAGTCGGTATTGCGCCAGGACATACACCGTTCATTACTCGCATCAAGCCGGGTGAAGTACGGGTACAACCAAGCGATGACAGTGAAGAGCTGGACATATATGTGTCTGGCGGCATCATGGAAGTACAACCTTACGTTGTTACTATCATGGCTGACACTGCGCTTCGCGTTGATGAAATCGATGAAGCTGCTGCTGAAAAAGCAAAAGAAGAGGCAGAAGCTGCCTTAGCCGGTAGCACACCGGGTGAGATCGACTACAAAGCCGTGCAAGCTCAATTGGCAGAAGCTGCTGCTCAGCTGCAGCTGGTCAAGAAACTGCGCCGCTCTTAAGCCCTGTAAACATAGCGCGCCACTCACTGTGGCACGGTTCGACAAACCCGGGAGTTGCTTTATTGGCGGCCTCGGGTTTTTTATTGCCGAAAAAAGGGCCTTATCGAACCGTGTTTGTACATACAAGCAGCTAAGGCTTTTATGTTGCCCACCAAATCCCTATATATTCCTTAGATTGACGACATAGTAAAGGAGAAGACAGTGTCCATTGAAGTGTCTGGGTTTTTCGGAGTCATTTGGCTGATTGCCACGATTTGGGCAATCGTACGAACTATTCAAAGTAACGCCGGAACGGCCAAGAAGACGATATGGATCGTCTTGATTCTATTGTTACCTTTGTTTGGTTTAATCGCCTGGTTTTTCTTTGGGCCCAAAGGTTAGCCAATACCGTATCCATCATGGAGATTCTTGGTGTACGACAATAGCCATTACGGCGGCTTAAGTGCGTACTAGTCGTCGATTTTAAGGCGTTTCAAATCAGATTTACTTGCCCTACCTTTTCAACGGGCCATGTTGTGCCAGTTGGACCGGGAGCAGCCAGCTAGCATAAACAAAAACGTTTGTATTTTTACTTTCATGAATTAGACTGATGCCCAGCCATCCGCAATCAAGCGGTCGGTAATAAAATAACCACCGGGTATTTCGTGAGGAGAAATATGAACAAACTACTAGGAACCGCGGCGTTTGCTGCAGCAATGTTTGCTACCAGTAACGCCTCGGCATTTGAATGCAAACGATCAGAAGCGTCTTTTGACAAGCCGGACGGCTTTCCAGAACGCGCTTTAACCATGATAGTCCCTTACGGCCCAGCAGGTGGTTCGGGCCAGGTTGCGGCGGCAATGGCTGAGGCCGTGACTGAGCTCACCGGTATCCCTATCAACCGCGATCACAAGCCAGGTGGCTCTGGTACCGTCGGCATGACGGCCTACATGGCGGCACCTGCTGATGGCTACAATGTTCTCGAGCATATTGACGATGCATCATCTGCCCACGCTTTAGACTCCTCACTGCCTAACCCTGCCGAGGATCTAATTCCATTAGTGATCAGCCAGGTGACATTTAGCCAGGTTTACATCCGCTCAAATGAAACGCGATTCACTGACTGGCCTTCGTTTGTTGAATGGGTTAAGGCTCAGGACGGCAAGGCAACAATTGCGAACGTATCCAAAGAAGGTTCAATGGAGCGGGTCACGATGGGTTTCATCACGGATGCAGCTGATATGAAGATTCAGCAGATTTCCTTTGACAAGGGTGCACCGCGTTACGGCGCATTGCTCGGTGGTCAAGTTGATGCCTTGTTCGAACAGCCCGGTGACGT
The DNA here is from genome assembly GCA_020627685.1 of Granulosicoccus sp. GTDB lineage: Bacteria > Pseudomonadota > Gammaproteobacteria > Granulosicoccales > Granulosicoccaceae > Granulosicoccus. Next base: position 11,917 of record JAHDGK010000028.1, read on the forward strand.
GCGCAACTTCCTTGATGCAGGTCAGTTCAAGCCTATTCTGACAATCTTCGACGAGCGCCCTGAAGCATTTGCTGACACCATGACACACCGTGAAGCAGGCATGGATTTCGAACCACTGCTGCGTTTCCGTGGTTTTTACGTACACGCTGATGCGCCTGCTGATCGTGTTGAGTGGCTACAGTGGGCGTTCCAACGCGGCTACTGTGAAGACAGCTACCAGGCATACAATGAAAGCAAGTTCATGACTGTCATCGACAGCTATCGTGACACCGACGGTGCGAAGGATCTGATCACACGATCGGTCGCGCAATACCGAGATGTTTACAAGGCGATGGGCTTGGAAGTTAAGTAAGTTAGCCATTTGACGCATTGCGGGGCACCTTTCGGTGCCCCGTTTCATTTCCTAGCGGCTTAAAGGAGACAGAAGGTGGCACGTGTGACACGCACCCATTGGGTTGAGAGCGCAATATTTCTGCTCATTATCGTGGTCTTTTATGGGTTTTCATTCGAGTTCAATCAGCCCATTGAAATCTACCGTTATGGGGCGACGGCGTGGCCACGGGTGATTATTGGCGTGTTGCTGTTCGCAACGATAGGCAACATCTGGTTTCAACATAAATACGGATCATCTTCGCAGGGCACAATCGGCCATAATGAGGATGAAGCGGATTTCAGCGATCCTAAAACAGTCACCCGTATGGCTGGAGTTTTGTTGACGCCTTTAATCTTTGCGTGGTTGCTAAAACCTGTCGGCATCTATTTCTCTGCGCCGTTCTTTATCGCCGCCGTTATGTGGTTGTTCGGCGAGCGCCGCTGGAAAGCGATCCTTATAATGACTGTTGTTATTTATGTCCTTTTCATCGGGCTATTCCTTGTCGTCTTGAATGCGCCTTTGCCTCAAGGCAACGTATCGCCTTTCTATGACATTAGCGCCTGGATCCTAACGATGAACGCTAAATTGCAGGGGTTGTGAGCAAGCCATGATAGAGAATTTTCTGGCCGGGTCCGCGGCTCTCTTCGGCGATCCATTTACCATCGGAATATTTGTTTTTGGCGTTATCGGTGGCATGCTTTTCGGCGCTATTCCGGGCGTCAGCATGCTCACACTGGCCGCGATTTTGTTGCCATTCACGGCGTCCCTCGAACCCGCTCAAGGGGTCATGTTATTCGCCGTTATTTACTGCACCGGAACCTACGGTGGTGCAATCACCGCCATACTTTTTAATATCCCCGGTTCCGCTGAAAATGCACCGACGGCATTCGACGGTTACCCGATGACTCTGAAAGGTCAATCCGGCAAAGCTGTGGGTGCGGCGGTATTGTGTTCTGCCATTGGCGGTATGGCCTCAGCACTGGTGATGATGGCGGCAACTGAACCGTTGGCCAATTGGGCTATTCGTAACATTGGCCCACCTGAAATATTCGCCCTCGTATTTTTTGGGTTGGCGGTCGCATCCTCTATCGGAGCGCGCACCATTTGGAAAGGGTGGATGTCTGTGCTAATCGGGCTCCTGATCGCAACTATTGGACAAGACCCCGTAGGCGGCATCAACCGTTATAACTTTGGCATTGGAGATCTGGCCGCCGGGATCGCATTTGTTCCAGCCATTTTGGGCTTCTTTGCCGTTTCCGAGATCTTCGTACAAGCGGAGAAAAAAGCCAGTGGAAAATACAAAGCCCCTAAAGTGTCCATGACCTTCCCTTCCTGGCTAGAGCTATGGATGCACAAGGTTGCGGTAGCACGTTCCGTCGTTGTCGGGTTTTTGTGTGGCATCTTGCCGGGTATCGGTGCGACATTGGCAGCCTTCATGAGTTATGGCGAAGCCGTTCGCTGGTCCAAAAACCGCGAGGAATTCGGCAAAGGCAAACTTGAAGGAGTGATATCGGCCGAGACCGCAAACAACGCAGCAACGGGTGCAGCGATGATCCCATTGCTAGCCTTGGGTCTACCTGGCGGAGCATTAACCGCGATGATGGTAGTGGTCTTTCAGATGCATGATCTACAACCTGGACCTTTGGTCTTTATGCTGTCGCCAGATTTGATTTGGATTGTTTTTGCGGCAATGTTCTACGCCAACCTTTCTATCCTGATCATAGGCGTGGTTGAAACTAAAACGATTCTCAACCTGCTTAAAATTCCATTTCAGTTTCTTGCACCGCTGATACTTATGTTGGCAGCGACCGGTGCGTACATCAACCGAGGCTTGGTTCTAGACGTTATCGTTATGGTCCTTGCCGGTATCGCAGGTTATTTGTTGCGTCGTTCAGGGTTTTCTATACCGGGAATAGTATTGGGCCTAATTTTGGGTAAAATTGGCGAACAGAATTTTGCGCAGGGTATGCAGATGGTGCACTACGATTTGGGCACTTATTTCTCGCGTCCTATCTGTGCAATCCTGATTTTTGCCGGATTCGTTACGCTGTGTTCCAGCGTGTATCGAGCCTTTAAATCCCCCAAATCTGTAGAAGAGTAATGAACTCCTGCCAGCATCACCCACAATACAACTCGTGTACCTTCATAGGTAATGCAAGCATGGAGGCTCTGTGATGAGTCTAGATAACATTGAATCGATCGTCGCGCGGGCAAAGATCGCGCAGGCTCGTTACGAAGCTGAGGGTTCACAGCTTCGCTATGATCGCGCGGCTCAGGCAGCTGCTTGGGCAATTATGGAACCTGCGCGAAATCGTGAGTTGGCTGAATTAGCAGTGCAGACCACGGGGCTTGGAAATGTGCCCGATAAAATCACCAAAAATCATCGCAAAACCCTGGGTGTCATGCACGATATTCAAGGTGCGATGACCTTCGGTGTGATTTCCGATGACCCTGCAACGGGGATAACAGAAATAGCCCGTGCAAAAGGGGTCGTCGCGGCTATCGTACCTTCAACGAATCCGGCTGCCACGCCTGCCAACAACATCATTAACGCCCTTAAATGCGGCAACGCGATTGTGATAGCACCTTCACCCAAAGGTGTGGCCTGTGCAGAACGGTTGTTGGAGTATGTGCATGCAGAATTCGCCAAGATCAATGAGGACCCAGACTTAGTACAGATGGTGCCGGCGCCTGGATCGAAAGAAAAGACGCAAGCGTTGATGGAAGCGTGTGACATGATCGTTGCCACCGGCAGCCAGAACAACGTACATCGTGCCCAGACTGCTGGTACGCCTGCTGTAGCGGTGGGTGCAGGCAATGTCACGGTTATTGTTGACGAAACCGCCGATCTGGATGCCGCGGCTGAGAAGATCCGTGCATCGAAATGCTTCGACAACGCCACTTCGTGTAGTTCGGAAAATTCGGTTGTCGTTGTCGATGCAATTTACTCGGACTTTGTCGCCGCGATGGCGCGTAACGGCGGCGCGTTGGTGGAGGATGAGGCTGGGATCATTGCCAAGCTTTGGCCTGATGGGCATCTGAATCGTTCGGTGATTGCACAAGATGCTGACAAAATGATCGCCGCGCTGGATCTAGACGTTCCGCCAGGCACTGACTACATCGCTGTTCCGACAACGGGCATCGGATCCGATCATCCTTTATCGGGAGAGAAGTTAAGCCGGGTACTTACAGTGTATCGCGCGCCGGATTTCGACAGTGCTGTCGAGGTGACCCGCCGCATTCAAGAACATCAAGGCGCGGGTCATTCCGTTGGCTTACATACTGCCGATGACAGTCGGGCAGCTGTCTTGGCTACGGCTATTCCTACTAGCCGAGTGATTGTCAATCAGGCGCACACATTCGCCACGGGTGGCTCATTTACAAACGGCATGCCGTTTTCCCTGTCAATGGGTTGCGGTACCTGGGGCGGTAATTCTGTTAACGAAAACGTCAACTACAGACACTTCATGCAATCGACCAAGATCATTCGCGAGATTCCGTCGCGAGAGCCAAGCTTGGATGAGATCTTTGTCGATTACTGGAACGCCGCTGGCCAATGAAGTTTGATCGCCTAACACCTCCTGCCGGCACTGTTCGTGACTGGGTAGACTCGCGGGCACACGAGGGAGGCACAGCGTTTGTTTTTCCGGAAACCGGTGAAACGTTAACCTGGCCGGATCTGCAAACACACGCAGCTAACATCGCAGGCGATTTAACCGCGCAGGGAATTGCCAAAGGCGAAAGCGTTGTTGTTATGCATCCCAATGGGCTTGAGGGTGTCAAAGCGCTTTTTGCCGTGCTCTATGGTGGATTCCGAGTGACCATGCTCAATCTTGCTGCTGGTCCCGAGGCTCTAGGTTATGCAATGGAGCATTCTGAAGCGCGAGTAGCATTTGTCGATGATGCTCAGTTGGAATCTTTTAATCAGATTCGCCCGGCTACACTGAATCTTTTCGCATCGAGTGGCGAGAGTGCACAACTGCACGACATTGCCCCTGCTGACGATGCGTTATTGATGTACACCTCCGGCACAACCGGGCGTCCAAAAGGGGTGGTACACACTCAATCAAGTCTGCTTGCCGGTGGATGGACAGTCAGTGTGGCGCACGAACTTACACCGCAAGATCGCGGCATGGGTGTTCTGCCGTTTTACCATATCAATGGCTTGTGTGTTTCCGTCATGGGTAGCCTGGTTTCCGGTGGTTCACTGGCCATGGTGTCGAAGTTCTCCGCCAGTAAGTTTTGGGACCAAGCCGCATCTGCTGGCATCACTTGGTTTTCGGTGGTTCCTACGATAATCAGCCATTTATTGCACGGTGCTGCTGAACCTGAACCTGCGCTCAAGGCACAGCTTAGATTTGCGCGATCTGCTTCATCTGCGCTCGCCATCGAAACACAACGCGCCTTCCAGGAGCGCTTTGGGTTAGCGATAGTGGAGTCACTTGGTCTGACCGAGACGGCAGCGCAGTGCCTGGTCAATCCGCTCGATCCGGCACTGCATAAAATCGGATCTGCTGGACAAGCAATAAGTAATGAGGCCCGTATTGCTAATGAAAGCGGGGAGGAGTGCGTACGCGGTGTCGAGGGAGAAATTCAGATTCGTGGCCCTAACGTCATGAAGGAATACCTGCGTAACCCAGATGCCACCTCTGGTACATTTCATGGAGATTGGCTTCGTACCGGTGATTTGGGTCGTATGGATGACGACGGATACGTTTTTGTTACCGGGCGCCTCAAAGAGCTCATTATCAAAGGCGGTGAAAACATCGCGCCGCGCGAAATTGACGAAGCCCTGTATGAGCATCCCGATGTCGTTGAAGCTGCCGCGTTCGCTAGACCTTGTGATCGCTATGGCGAGCGTGTCGAAGCAGCTGTGAGACTTAGCGACACATCGACAACCAGTAGTTCAGAATTGCTCGCATTCTGCGTAGAACGCGTCGGTCAATTCAAAACGCCTGACACAGTGCACATCCTGCCAGAGTTGCCCAAAGGCCCTTCGGGGAAAATTCAGCGGCTTTACCTTAACGAGATGCTCTACGGAGCCACCTAAGTTAGCCCTCTCGTTGTGGTTAACTCAAGCCGTTCAGGATTAAGCGGCACCCCATCAGGAAGAAGGCAATCAGCACCGCTTTGCGAAACAGCTCCTGACTGACACGGTCGCGGAGCACTTCGCCAATCCGAAAGCCGACAAGAACAACACAGAGCGCTAACGCTGACTTTATAAAAACTGGAAAGGTCATGATGCCGGCCACCAGCTGCCCGGCACCCAGTGGAAGAACGCCGGCTAAAAACAAAAATCCGGTTACGCCGATGAAATACTCCTTGGACACATCCCGCGCCACCAGATACATGGCTACGACCGGCGACCAGATCGAGCTGATCCCGCCCAGTACACCCGCCAAAATTCCGAACCCAAGTTGCCAGCCGCGGCCAGGCCCGATCGCAAGCTTAATTCCCAACAGTAGGTTGAGCGAGAACAAAACCATCGCCACTCCAATGGCAACGGTCAGAAGCGCTGTTGGGTAATCGGCAATAAACATAGAGGCGATAAAGATACTAACCATGATCGCGACGGCAAACAGCCAGTATTCGCGGGCGATGGCCATCTTGTTAGGTGAATGGGCAAACTGAAGCGAATTAGTGGCAAGGATCGACAACCATAAGAGCGGAATTGCTTCCGTAGGTGGCATGATCAAGGTTAGAAACGCCATGGATGCTGCGGGTAGCCCGATGCCTAGGAAACCTTTCACGATTGCAGCGAACAGGAAGATCACCACAAGTTGAGCGGTCTGTATCGCATCGAAGTTTTGGACAAGCGCAGCAATCGTCTCGTTCATGGGCTTGTCATCCGACCCAGCAACATCGCTACATTCATCGCCGAATCCATCCAACTGCACACTGCAGTGATTCGTTATAGGTCATGGAGAGTCGCGGATCCGAATTTGGCCTGCTGGGAGGCGGTATTCTGTAGGATTTGAATGCTATTTACAAAACCGAAAACCCGGTTGTGACCTTTTGGCTACACTCAGAGCCTGAAAATGGCTATAAAGCCTGTATAGAACAATACCGGAGTTTGCTTAGGACACAGCGTTGATCGACTTAGGAGATCTTATGATTCGCGGCAGTTGCTTGTGTGGGAAAGTTAAGTACGAATATGATGGCGAGATAGAGGAGATTGCGATGTGCCATTGCTCCCAGTGTCGAAAGGCTCAGGGAGGCGCATTTGGCACCAACAGTCCGGTGAAAACTGCTCTGTTGAAATTCACGGGAAGTGAGAATATCCGGGAGTTTAAATCAAGTCCCAATAAGGTTAGGGCGTTTTGTCAGAATTGCGGTAGCCCTTTATACAGTGCGCTAGAAGATTTGGCGGGTGTGTGCAGATTACGACTGGGTACGGTTGATACAGAGTTTACGTGCGATAACAAATACCACATATGCGTGGCTTCAAAAGCTCCGTGGCAAACTATCGATGATGAGTTTCCACAGTTTAGCCATAAACCCGGCACATAACACAAAAGCAGTACTATGTGCTCTTCTAGCTTTTCCATGCTGATAACAAAATGATCAAACCGTTAGAACGAAGCAAAGTGTTCGCCGAGCGTTTCGGTTTAAGTACCCCCATTCTTTTAGCGCCTATGGCAGGCGCATGTCCAGCTAGTTTATCCATCGCGGTTTCTGGTGCTGGAGGTATGGGTGCTTGCGGTGTATTGCTCATGGAAGCTGATGCAATAGATACATGGGTAAGTGAAGTACGCGCAGGTACAAACGGTGGCTTTCAGCTAAATACCTGGATTCCTGATCCAGCCCCTAGTCGAGATAAAGAACATGAAGCAGCGATAAGGCAATTTCTTTCGCAGTGGGGACCACAGGTGGATGAACACGCAGCGGATAAGACTGCTCCTGACTTTGAGTCGCAGTGTGAAGCGATGATAAAAGCGCGACCACAAGTCATGTCCTCCATCATGGGTTTATATCCAGAGCCTATCGTTAAGCGCATGAAGCAAGCTGACATTGCCTGGTTTGCAACTGTCACAACCGTTAGTGAAGCATTAGCGGCTGAAGCTGCGGGCGCAGATGTCATTGTGGCTCAAGGTATGGAAGCTGGCGGGCATCGCGGTACGTTTGTATCCGGGGATGCCGAGAAATCATTGGTAGGTTTGTTCTCCTTGTTGCCGGCTGTCGTTGATGCTGTCAACATTCCTGTTGTTGCAACAGGTGGTATAGCGGATAGTCGTGGTGCCTCTGCCGCATTGCTACTCGGTGCTAGCGCTGTACAAATTGGAACGGGATTTTTACGCACGCAAGAGGCTGGAATTGCACCTGCGTGGGCAGCGGCAATGGAAAACATAAGGCCGGAACAAACAACAGCTACTCGTGCGTTTTCCGGGCGCTTGGGGCGAAGCGTTCGAACAGACTACATAAAGGCAACAGAGCACGGTGGCGCACCTGTACCTGCTCCCTATCCGATACAGCGCAACTTAACGGCTGCCATGAGAGCCTCAGCTGTGAAAGAAGATTCCTTAGAAGGCATGCAGGCATGGGCTGGGCAATCGGCATCTTTAGCGCGATGCGATTCAGCTAAAACAGTATTGGAAGACATCTGGGCGGGCATGCAAGAAAGCCTTAGTTAGGGCTTTGTTCTAAAGACGTCTGGCGTTAAGACGCTTTCAAGTGTCGGAAAGTATCCTCATAACCGTGTGCCAACTGTCTTCAGCATTGGGCCCTGCCTCTTCAAATACGGTGTTTAATAGCTCTGATTGAGCATCCGTTAATCTTGCCTCAAGCCTCTTACCCGAAGGTGTCAGTCGAAGCATTTTTATTCGGGCGTCATGAGATGCGCGTTTGCTCTCAACAAGTTCCATTGACAGTAACTGCCGTAGCGGGGTGTTCAAGGCTTGCTTGCTAATGGCTAAAGCCTCTAGCAAATCGGCCACCGAACCGTCTCGGTTTCTACCGACAAAGTACAAAATACGATGATGTGCCCGATTTAAGCCTCGTTTCTCAAGAAGCCGATCGGCTTGGGCGGTGAAGGAGCGATAGCCACGGTACAGCAGCTCGATGGCTTCAAGATTCTGTTTTGAATTTAATGGGTCAATCATATTGACACAATAAGAAAAACCTCCTAGGCTGTCAATAGGTCATAAATATTGACCTATATAGCAGTCATAGGTCATTGAAAGAGGTCAGATATGTCCGCACTAAAATTCGCCGGTCGGGCTGAACGAATTAAAGCGTCACCCATTAGAGAGATTTTGTCCGTATCCAATCGCCCGGGTATGATCTCCTTCGCCGGAGGGCTGCCTGCGGCAGACACGTTTCCCGAAGTCGATGCGCTGTCGTTTGAAAAGGGTGACTTACAGTACGGCCCCTCAGAAGGTGAAAGCTATTTGCGAGAGTACGTTGCCGCAGATTTGAAGAAAGCTGGATGGCAAGTCAGTGCAGACCAGATTCTGATCTTAACGGGATCTCAGCAGGGTATCGATTTAGTCGGAAAGCTATTCATCGAAAAAGGTACCGAGGTAGCGGTAGCGTCCACAACCTATTTAGCCGCTTTGCAGGTGTTTTCGTTGTATGGCGCAGACTACGTGCCGTTCGATGTTGATTCCGTCAATGACGCCATTGCTCAGACAAAACCAGCGATCTTGTACGCTAACCCGACTTTTCAGAATCCCTCATCTGAGGTGTACACATTGCAACAACGTCAATCTGTTGCATACGCGTGTGAAGAGAATGGCTCGTTGCTGTTTGAAGATGACCCGTACAGAGAGCTGTGCTATGAACCGTGTGAGCGACAACCTATTTGCTCAATGACAAGCCATGGCAGTTGGGTGTATCAGTCGACATTCTCAAAAACTGTAGCACCCGGCTTACGAATAGGGTATCTGGTGTGTTCAGCTGATTTATATCCAAAGCTTCTAATGCTTAAGCAAGCGTCAGATCTTCATACCAGTAGAGTAGCTCAGCGTCTGGTCATGAATATTTTACATAACGAAGATTTAGCAATCAGGCTAGAAAAGCTTAGGCATAAATACAAAGCCAAACGTGATGCTTTTGATCAATCCTTACACAAACATTTCTCGCACTTAGCAGCTTGGAATAAGCCTTCCGGTGGATTGTTTTTTTGGCTAACGTTAAATAGTGATAAAAATATTGATACGAGACAGCTATTAGGAGCGGCAGTAGAAAGTGGAGTAACGTTCATGCCAGGCGAGCCGTTCTTTGCAGATGGTCGTACGGCGTCAAGTTGCTTTCGACTAAATTTTAGTGGAGCCAGCACGGACGACTATGATGAAGGACTCAGACGGTTAGCAGTCATTTTTGAAAAACAGATGCTCGAGTGTTGAGCTAGGTTTGGTCTGCCAGCGGCCACACTAATTGAAAGTGAGTACCCTCGCTTCTGGGTATAAAATGAATACTTGCGTTGTGTTGCTGGCAGATTGAGTTGACAATTGAAAGACCCAGCCCAAAGCCGCCTGTGTCTCGGCTGCGACTTCTCTCTATCCGGTAGAAAGGCTCAAATATTTTTTCTACTTGTGACGGATCTATGCCCGGGCCATCATCAATAATGTTGATTTGCGCTAATCCGTTGGTTTTCGATAGGGTGACGAAAACCTGTGTGTTGGCGTATTTCAGAGCATTGGTAACCAGATTGGTTAATGCCCGTATTAATAAACGTTTCTCTGCTAACAAGTAAAAGTCATTTTCAGGGTAATCAACTTGCAGGTTTATGCTCGGTCGGGTTCCGGGTTGTAAATCGGCCACCGCCCGCAAAGCATCCATGACAGATACATTGCTAAGCACCAGAGCGTTACCATTATTTATCAGTCGAGAATAATGAAGTGTTTCTCTAACGAGAGAATCTAATTCTTCGGCCGCAACATGGGCTTCGTCAAACAAGGCGTATTGCTCTTCGCCGGTTCTCTCCGCGGCTAGTTCCATAGCGAATTGAAGTCTGGCTAGCGGATTTCTAAATTCATGTGCAACACTTGCCAATAAGTCTCGGTGGTGTTCAATAGCTTCTTTTTCGGCATCTTTGAGTTTTTGAATTTGCTGGCGAGCTGAGACTAAGGCATTGACTGCAGTGGGAATTGGATTAGGTGCTTTTGCATCAATCAGGTTGTTGGTGTCAGCTTCCAAGTTTTTTGCGGCAGTATTAAGTTGTCGTAGCTGGCGTTCAAAGATGATAAGCGTTACCCAAATGGCACTGAGAACGGCCAAAATTTGAAGGGCTAAATGCAGCCAGTCTGCTTGAGCAATAAGTGGCGGTGGCACGGTGTCTATACCGACTTCTATGAGTGTTCCGTCTTCGAGGATAATGTCGTAGTAGGTATCTTTTTCCTCTAAGTTATCAAGATTCTCTAGTGACGCATCAGAGTCGAAGTTTGTAAGGGTGACTAAGTGTTTGCTCGAAAGCTCTGCTAATGTTTTATCCAAATCTTTGGTTTGATTTAACTCAGTCTCTATTTCTTCAAGCGTTTCGTAGGCGTGAGAGTTCCAGTCTTCGCGACCAATGAGAGCATCGATAAGCAGTATGCTGAGTAACCAGGCAAGAAACGAAAACAAAATTCCAAAAGCCGCACAGCTTAGAAAGAGTTTTTTCATCGCCCTTTACCTAATTGGTACCCTTGACCTCTAATCGTTTTTACAAACTGAGGGTCGGCAGAACTATCTCCTAGTTTTTTTCTCACTCTTGAAATTATAAGATCGATTCGTCTGTCTTCTGGTGTAAGTTCAAGACGGAACATTTTTTCATGTAAAGACTCTCTTGAAATGGGAGTGCCTGCATTGCTGGCTAGAATCCACAATAAGTCGAATTCAGTGGTTGTGAGCTTGACTGATTTCCCGTCACACATAACTAATCGATTTGCCCTGTCTACGACTAACGATCCCAGTTGTATGGATTCTGAGTCTTCCTGCGATGAGTTATCAGTGTTGCGGAGCTGTAGTCTTACCCGTGCAAGTAGTAGTCGAGGACTGACTGGTTTGGTTAAATAATCGTCGGCTCCGGTTTCCAAGCCTGTAATTTCTTCTACAGTGTCATCTAACGCTGTCAACATGAGTATCTTCCCAGAGTACTTTGATCTTACTTCTCTGCAGACAGATAAACCATCAGTGCCAGGTAGCATCAAGTCGAGAACAACTAAATCAGGTTTGGTGTTGAGTATGAGTTCAATAGCCACATCACCTCTGTGGCAGGTTTGGACATCATAACCATGAGTACTGAGATAGTCGGAGATCATGGCGCAAAGCCTCGTGTCGTCATCAACGACTAAGATGCTCCCTGAAGATGGCTCAGACATCGTTAACCTCTTGGACGTAGAGCGACAAAGGCATTGCTAATATGTATTGCAGTTTTACCTGTGTATTTATCTGGAATGTCTAGGGATATGACTCTGGGGCCCGGCATACGTTTGCATCTGTCTGCTTTGGTTCTTACGAGGGTTAGTATTACCGCGGGCTGTTTTTCATCACTCGCTGTTGCGTTATTTTCTGTTGTCGTAACATCGAGTCTGAAATGATCTTCGGTAGTACAGCCCGTAGAGATAACCGTGAATTCCAGCGTGTTCCCTGTTCTTTGAAAACCGAGCAGATCTGCCGGTGATTCCTCACCGGCAGCGCTAGCATTCAAAGAAAACAGGCTTAAGCATGCTGTTAGGGAAAGGCCCATTGCAGTGCGTAATGAATGACGTATTAAGCGTGTATTTCTCATTGTTTAACTCTTAGTGTTTGGTGGCTGAGGCTCTACGTCGCAGAGCTACCATGCTGAATAGTACGAAGGCTGACCAAACACCCGCTGAACCGCCTCCAGCTGATCCGCCCGATGCAATGCTGGTGCTTTCGATAGGACTGGACTCTGACTGATTGTTCACTCGCTGTAGGCGGAAGTTGTCCAAGCGAACCTTACCGCCCTTTGTCGATCTTTCATTGGCCTTAAAATGCCACTCCACACGACTGCCCTGAGGAATGAATATGCTCGCCTCTTCCCATTCCTCTGAAGAGGACAGCTCGTATGAGGCTTCATCGTCAATATATATCATGCAGGTGGCTCCATTCATTGCATAACTGAATGTCAGATTTGAATCGAATTCGTTTTCGAATTCTCCAGCGAGCCAGAAGTCATCGTTATTATCAAATTCAGTTTCCATGGCTTCACCACCGTAGTATGGATCAGCGGTTGTTGCTGTCCAAGGATTAGTGTGGTCAGTTTCGAAATCTGCTTCTGGCATTTCTACGGTGTAACCGAATTCATCTAAATTTTGCGCAAAGGCTTCCAGTTGTAATTGTAGCGTTTGAGTGGTGCTTCCCGATGATGCTGTTACTGATAACTTTTCCGATAGTTCACCTTCTGCCACTGGCGTCCAGGCGATATCAACATAACAGGCTTCATCTGAGCTAAGCGGCTCTGATGTGCAGTTTTCGGTTTCGATGAATAAATCTGCACCATTATTGTTACTGAGCGTGATATTGCCAATGCTTACGACATCATCTGACGGGTTATAAATTTCTGCGGCGGCATAGGCCGTGTCACCAACGGTCACATTCTCGAAAGCATCGAAAATAGTCAGTTCAAGCGCTGATTCATTGGGTGTTTGTGGAGCAGGGGTGTTGCCTGTTGAATTATCAGGTTGACTAGGGGGCGTGTTATCCGTATCCGAACCTGAGAGCGGAATTGATTGACTGATAAAGTCTGAATAAGCCGCAACCTTAGTGTACACGCCGGGATAGTCTGCTAACGCACAGCCTTCCCCGAAGCTGACGATACCGACTTGTACAGCTCCTGTAGCTGTGCGAGCTATTAGTGGTCCACCACTATCACCCTGACAAGAGTCTTTGCCGCCTTCTGGAACACCAGCGCAGACCTGACCATTGTTTAAACTATTTCCGTAAGCGGTGTTGCATTGTTGGAAATCGCTGATGAGTAAATCAACAGCATGGAGTTTTGTCGGGAATTTTTCACCGGTTGTCGATAGGTTTCCCCAGCCGGCTACGGAGACAGGTTCGCCCGTGCGAATGGTATCTGTATCTGACGTTGATGCCATTCTTATGGGGGTGACCGTAGATGCTCGGGCCAGTTTAACCAGTGCTATGTCATTGTCTTCTGTGCTTGATGAATAGTCAGGGTGTCTAACAATCTTGACTGCCTTAATTCGTTCGGCTGTTGAAGTATTCTCCAAGTCTGAAGTGTTTAATATAACTTCAAGGTTTTCGACCGACTCGCCTTCAAGGCAGTGGGCGGCTGTTAATACCCAATCGGGCGATATGAGTGAGGCGCCGCAAAACACGTCCGTAGCGTTTGATCCGGAGTTGAGTAAGCCGGCGATAGCAGGGTATTGGTCTAATCGGGTTTCAGCGCCGCCAATAATTCTTAAATTTGCGGCATGACTAGGACTGGTTAGCGACAGCCCCAAAATGCCAATACCGATGAGTGCGTGGTGTTGCTTCATAACAACTTCTCTTGTGTGTGAATGTAAGAGAAGTATCGGATTCAACCCCCTTGGCAACCAGTGAGGTTTTGCGGTGGTTTTGTATCAATATGTACACAGCTTACGCGTCTATACGTACACGCGATTTCATTGTTTACTGACTTAAATCGCTATTAAGTTGCGTCTACTCTATATGGGATTGTTGAGGGTCGAGAATGTACGCAAGGTGGTGCGACCACGCTTCAAGTCATTGAGTACCCAAAAATAATCATGCTAATCCAAACGATATTGCAAATCGATAAACCGATAAGTGAAATAAGTGTTAGTTTCATGCCTTTAACGCGCGGGCTCCAGGAGATATTTCCGTCCTTCATTCCCATCGGGTGAAGAATGCGCCCGGCAAGGAATAAAATAGCCAATGGTACGGTCAGAAAATAGGGTGCGTGATTGTATTCAAGGCAGGCGATTAGGATCAGCCCGATGGGTGCGAATTCAGCCAAGTTGCCATGCGCCCGGATCGCTCTATTGAGAGACTCGTGACCGCCATCGCCAAGGCCTACTTTGTGTTGACGGCGTTGACCTATAACGTTGAAAGTAAGCTTCACATATAGTAATGCAAGTATGGAGGCGGCAATGCCTGTAACGATCAACATGTGTTTTATCTCTTTAAGGGCGCGGTTGTTTTAGGGATTAACTGTCTTAGCCAGCCAAAGGTTCTACTCTTCCAGCATACGCTCTAAACCATCGAGTAGTAACTCCAATCCAAAATTGAATTCCTGAACTCCGTCATGCTCGCCTTCAATAATCTGCTGGGATAGCGCATTGAGAAAAGGGTATTCAGTTTCGGGTATCTGCGGCAGGTATTCCTCGGCGACGTCGCTGTATTCGTCTGGCTCAAACGGGAAATTCAGTGATTGAAGGGTAAAGCCGTAAATGTGACTATCGATTGCGTTCCACGCTCTGTCAACCATCTCATAACTGAATCCTGCTTGGCGCAGACAACCGATTGTTGCGTCAACGTAGCAAAGCATATTTGGACCAATATTGACCCTGGAGACAAGTAGGCTGGTGGCCCATGGGTGTTGGACTAGAACGTGGTGTGCGGATTGAGCTCGTATCCGCATTTCGTCTTTCCAGTTGCCTTGCAAAGATGGGCATTGAATTTTAGAAACCACAAATTCAACCATACCGTCGAACATGTCTTCCTTGTTTTTCACATGGTTGTAGAGCGACATTGCTTCTACGTTTAGCGATTGCGCCAGCTTGCGCATCGAGAGCGTTTCAATGCCGTTTTGATCGGCCAGCTCTGCCGCCGCGAGGAGTATCCGTTCACGATTTAACTGCGTTCGCGGCCGCCCGCGGGAGCGACGTTTATTCGGTTTTGACTGAGCCACAAAGGTGTACTGAATTGACTTACTTACACTGTAAGTATAATATTCAATTTATACAACTTACAGTGTAAGTATTAAATGCCGAATTCGCTAACCTTTCACTCATCATTTTTAGGATCCCCACTATGTCGAAAACGCTCGTTGTTGGAGCAAGCGGTGCAACGGGCAGGCATCTTTTGAGACAGTTGTTAGATAAAGGTGCCTGTGTACGTGCGATTGTCAGAGCGCCGAATCGCCTACCTGAAGACCTACGAACCGCAGATAATCTGGAAATCATTGTTGGCAACATCTCAGATATGGACCAGCAGGAGCTAGCGCGCCATGCAAAGGGCTGTGATGCTGTCGCATCCTGTCTGGGTCATAATCTTTCCTTCAAAGGGATGTTTGGTGCACCACACCGGTTGGTCACTGACGCTACCAAAAAATTATGCAGTGCCATTGAGTCTAACGAGCTGAAATCGCCCGTGAAATTTTTGCTAATGAATACGGCGGGAAATCGTCATAGGGGTTTAAACGAAAAAATATCCTTTGCACAAACGTGCGTTATCGGATTGCTTAGATTGTTGCTGCCGCCGCATGCTGATAACGAAGACGCTGCGGAGTACTTACGCAGTTCGTTTAGCAATGACAATAAGAAGCTACAGTGGTGCGTTATCCGTCCGGATTCCTTGACGAATGAATCTAACCCTTCTGACTATGTTCTCCATCCTTCGCCAATAAGAAGCGCCATCTTCAACGCGGGTAAAACAAGCCGGATCAATGTGGGCGTGTTTATGGCTACGTTAATCATGGAAGATGATTTGTGGTCGGAATGGAGAGGGAGAATGCCCGTGATCTACAATTCAGATTTTCTTGAATCCAGCAAAGCCATATGAAAGTCATCTAGCTTTTTTTGCATATCAATAATTTGTAAATCGGTTTTCAAACTAACCGCATAGTTTTGCTCAACTTTTAAACGATCTTTTTCAGACTGTCGGTTTTGAGACATCATGATGATCGGTGCCTGTAATGCAGCTAAGGATGAAAGTCCAAGGTTAAGCAAAATAAACGGATAGGGGTCAAAGGAGGGAAAGACGTTTGGGTTGATCAGAGCCAATGTGTTGATAGCAATCCAGACAACCATAATTCCCACGAAGGTCAGAATAAAAGTCCAAGACCCTCCAAAGGATGCAACACGGTCAGCGACTCGGTCTCCAAAAGACAATTGGTCGTCGAATACCTCGTTAATATTCTCAGCGACCACTTCATTTTCAGCGATGGCATTGATCACCTTTTGTTCAGCATCGGAGTTTTGCGAAAAGCCATTTTTCTCAGTTTCAATTGCTGAATAATCAGGTGAAGCATTCGTCAACGTTTGTAGCTGCTGTTGTATGGCTTGGCGAAATTCGGTCAGCGCGTCGTCTTCATCTGTTGCACGATGTCTATGTAGTGTTTGTAATGCGAGCTCTGTATTACTCCCACAGGCGTCAAAGAGAAGTTGCGCTGTGTCTAAAGCACACTTGTCGGTAGTGGGGTCCTTTTCCATGGTGATATTGCTCGTAACGTCAAAGTGAGTGGGTAGTCCTCTTATATCATCAAAATCGTCGCGGGCAGCGTTGCGTGTAAGGGAGGGGTGATTCTCTTACCCAGCCCTTAATCGTAAATTGAGATTGATTGTGAATTCTTACTAGGGAGGCTTCAGGAGCTGCCAATGTGTCGATAGAATTGCGCGAGCCAAATAAATGGCGTTTGTCGAGAGTTACTTCTGCCGTTTCGTCCGCAGGCAATTTAGCGGGTTACCTGTGAGTGGCGTCCGGTTTTGTGCATTCGAAACACGCTCAACGACAATGAGTGTTTAACCATTTTACGTTTGTGACCGATATCCCATGGGATAATCGCGTACTTTCACGTCCAAGGACTCTCGTATGACCACTCGAATCATCGTACTAGCTGCCGGTAAAGGTACTCGTATGAAATCGGCGATGCCTAAGGTGTTACACAGACTTGCGGGCAAGCCGTTATTGGGTCACGTGCTGGACACATCAGAAAGCTTAAACCCGACCAGCATCACGGTGGTGATTGGCCACGAAGCAGATCAGGTTAAGAGCACTATTACTCACGCAGTTCAATGGGCGATGCAGACTGAGCAACTGGGCACCGGCCATGCTGTTAAAGAAGGGCTTGAAGGTATCGAAGATGACGATACAGTGTTGATCACCTACGGTGATGTACCGTTGACCCGCGCTTCAACCTATCAAGCCTTATTAGATGTCTGCAATGATAAGACTGTTGGTTTGCTCACGTTGATCATGGATGACCCGACAGGCTATGGAAGGATACTGCGCGAGGGTGGCGCTGTCGTTGGAGTTGTGGAGCAAAAAGATGCGAGCAGCGATCAACTGACTATTTCTGAGGTCAATGCCGGTGTTGTCTCTATCAAGGGGGGAACCTTGAGGGATTTGCTTAGCCGTATCGACAACAAAAATGCGCAGGGTGAATATTACCTAACTGATATTCACGAGCTTGCGGTTAAAGATGGATTGTCAATCACTGCGGTACACCCTGACGATGCCTGGGAAGTTGATGGTGTAAACAGTCGTTCCCAATTGGCACGACTCGAACGTTTGCATCAGGCTCAGGTCGCTGAATCGCTCATGGACGCGGGTGTAACGCTTGCTGATCCGGCAAGATTAGATGTGCGGGGCACCTTAGAAACGGGGCGAGATGTTGTCATCGATGTGAATTGTGTGTTCGAGGGACATTGCGTTCTTGGAGACAACGTGGAGATTGGTCCCAACTGCCTGATATCGGGCAGTACCATTGCATCAGGCACAAAGGTCTTGGCAAACTGCGTCTTCGAAAACGCATCGGTGGGTGAAAATGCAACCATCGGCCCTTTTGCTCGACTACGACCGGGTACGAAAACAGACAACAACATACGTATCGGCAATTTCGTTGAGACAAAAAACACGCATGTTGGTGCCTCCAGCAAGATCAACCATCTTAGCTATGTGGGTGATGCAACCTTAGGTAAGAAC
The DNA here is from genome assembly GCA_020627685.1 of Granulosicoccus sp. Lineage (GTDB taxonomy): Bacteria > Pseudomonadota > Gammaproteobacteria > Granulosicoccales > Granulosicoccaceae > Granulosicoccus. The sequence continues at coordinate 30,122 of JAHDGK010000028.1, forward strand.
GTCAACGTCGGTGCTGGGACCATCACCTGTAACTATGATGGTGCAAACAAGCATCAAACGGAAATTGGGGACGGTGCATTTATCGGTTCCAATAGCGCTTTAGTAGCACCGGTTGTCGTGAGCGAAGGAGCAACGGTTGGTGCGGGATCAACCATTACCCGTAATGTTCCTGCCGATCGTTTATCGCTATCACGGGCCAAGCAAACGGATATTGAAAACTGGTCACGACCGGTTAAAAACAAATAACAACTCAAGTTGCCGGTTAACTACTGGTAGCAATAATAAGGACGACACTATGTGTGGAATTGTTGGGGCAGTCGCGCAGCGAGATATCGCTGATATCCTGCTGATGGGATTACAAAGTCTGGAGTACCGTGGATACGATTCAGCTGGAATCTCAACGGTAGGTCGCGATGGATCTCTCAATCGACTACGCCGGGTAGGCAAGGTTAAAGAGCTTGTCGATGCTGTAGAAGAATACGGTATGGAAGGTGGTGTGGGCATCGCTCATACGCGTTGGGCGACACACGGTGAACCTAACGAAGCGAATGCACATCCCCATGTCTCGAATGAACGTATTGCGGTTGTACACAATGGCATCATTGAAAACCACGGCGAGCTTCGACAAATGCTCACAGGTCTGGGTTATGAGTTCACATCTGATACAGACACCGAGGTTATTGCACATCTAGCTGCTCACGAATTAAAAACAGCCGATAGCTTGTTTGAAGCCGTGCGAAAAACAGTCGCACAGTTAGAGGGTGCCTACGGTACCGTCATAATGGATAAGACGCAGCCGGATCAATTGATCGTTGCGCGTTCAGGTAGCCCTCTTGTCATTGGCTACGGTGTTAAAGAGCACTTCATTGCATCAGATCAGCTGGCATTGTTGCCGGTAACACGTCGTTTTGCCTATTTGGAAGAAGGCGATGTAGCCATGATCACACGAGAGAAAGTATCCATCGTGGATGTCGAGGGAAACCCTGTCGAACGAGCCATTGAAGAATCCACGTTATCGAACGATGCGAGTGACAAAGGTAATTATCGTCACTACATGCAAAAGGAGATTTACGAACAACCTGTTGCCATTCAGAACACCTTGGAAGGCCGACTTGCTCAAGGAAAAATCCTGGATGAAGCCTTTGGTGAAAATGCGTCCGACCTTTTGAAGAATGTTGAGCACGTGCAGATCATTGCGTGCGGCACGAGTTATCACGCGGGAATGACTGCCCGATACTGGTTTGAAGATTTCGCCGGTGTGTCGTGCAACGTAGAGATCGCTTCCGAATACCGTTATCGCAATTCATTTGTAAGACCGAATAGCTTGCTAGTGACTATCTCACAATCAGGTGAGACGGCAGATACTCTAGCTGCACTGCGTCTAGCGCAGCAACAAGGCTATATGACCAGTCTGACTATTTGTAATGTCCCGGGCTCGTCGCTAACTCGTGAGTCGGACATGACTTACCTAATGAAAGCCGGTGCTGAGATTGGTGTTGCATCAACGAAGGCGTTTACGGTTCAACTGTCCGCGTTACTGATGCTGGCAGGTGCTGTAGGGCACCACAAAGGCATGAGTGAGGACAAAGAGCGGGAAGTGGTTGCAGCCTTACAAAGCTTGCCTGCAAAGATTGAACAGGCGCTGGGAATGGACGAAGCTATTCAGGCGATGGCAGAAGATTTCGCTGATAAACACCACAGCCTCTTTTTAGGTCGCGGCGATCAATATCCAATTGCTATGGAAGGGGCTCTTAAGCTAAAAGAAATTTCCTATATCCATGCAGAAGCGTATGCAGCTGGTGAGTTGAAGCACGGACCTTTGGCTTTGATTGACGCGGATATGCCCGTTATTGTTGTTGCACCTAATAACGAATTGGTGGAGAAGCTTAAGTCTAATGTCGAAGAGGTCAGGGCACGTGGTGGCTTGATGTATGTCTTCGCTGATAAAGAGGCGAGCTTTGAAAATGATTTCACTATGATGGTGCTGGAAGTTCCACACTGTGATGCGCTAATCGCACCCATTATCTACACCATACCGTTACAACTACTCTCCTATCATGTTGCCATCATCAAAGGTACTGATGTGGACCAACCAAGAAACCTCGCTAAATCGGTCACAGTAGAGTAGAACAGTCATTCTGATTTTCCGTTATGGATTCTGAATGTCTGACAACCTCAAGGCGAGCCTGTTCATGGTGTTATCCATGGCAGGCTTTGCCATTAACGATGCGCTGGTAAAAACACTCGATGGCGATTTGCCTACCGGGCAGGTTATGGGTGTTCGCGGGTTATGCTTAAGCATTCTCATCGGTGTAGTCGTATGGAGAAGGGGATTATTCACCCGATTTCGTGAAGCCATTATTCCGCTAGTGCTCCTCCGGGGGTGTATGGAGCTTGGGGCCACGCTGTTTTTTCTTAGTGCTTTGGTCCATCTGCCTTATGCCAGTATCTCAGCCATACTGCAGTCATTACCGCTAGCTGTGACGCTAGGGGCTGCGATTGTGTTCAGAGAAGCTGTTGGGTGGCGTCGCTGGTTGGCCATTGTTATCGGCTTGGTGGGCGTACTGATTATCATACGTCCAGGTACCAGCGCATTCGAGCCCGCTTCTGTACTTGTGGCTATATCCGTTTTATTTGCAGCAGCCAGAGATTTATTTACGCGAGCATTGCCTCCCTCATTACCGTCATTGCTGGTGACTGCCGTCACCGCTTTGTTGGTCATGGTTTCTGGGTTTTCATTGGTGGGCGTGCAAGGCACCTGGGTACCGTTAGAAATTATTCATGTGCAAACTCTGGCTTTGGCGTCTGCGTTTCTATTTGTCGGGTATCAGTTCATCATAAGATCAATGCGCATAGGCGAAGTTGCCTACGTAGTGCCTTATCGATATACAAGTCTGTTGTTCAGCATTGTATTAGGCTATATCTTCTTTGCAGAAGTGCCCGACAAATACACCTTGCTGGGTTCAGGCATTGTTATATCAATGGGCCTGTTTACGCTTTACCGCGAACTTGTTCGAGCGCAATCTACCCGTTAATGATTGGGGTCCTGCTCATCCAATCGTTGAATGACATCACTATCGTAGGGGCGTTGCTCGAAGATCTCTTCAGAGTCTTCTAGTTCCTCAAGTTGCTCTTCCTCTAGTGCTTCAATGGCAAAGCTTGTTGCATAGGTAGTGGTGCGAGCAGAAATCGGCAAATACGGGGCTGCTTCGTCCAGTACCTCGTAGGTTCTCTGGCTCATTCTGTAGATGCCGTATAAACAGATGGCGCTGAGCAAAAGTACCAGTGTGATGAAAAACCATTCAATACCTAAGTTGCTCATTGCGGCACCCACGACTATGGGGCCTGTCATTGCACCACAGCCATTGATAAATAAAAGCCCACCAGCGGCGGCGGCCATTTGATCTTGTTCCAAGTAATCGTTTGCGTAAGCAACGAGTAGTGAGTAGAGCGGGTTAGAAAGCCCGCCTAACAGCACTGCGGCTACCATTAGTACGAAGAAGCTATCACCTAAATAGGTCGCCATAAGGGCCACGAATGCTCCTAATGCGGTTACTCCGATGATTAAGTAGCGCCGATCGAATTTGTCAGAAAGCCAGCCAATGGGGTATTGGAATACCATTGCCCCTAAAAAAATACCGGTTATAAAGTAAGACGTTTGAGCAATGGTAAGTCCTCTTTCCGTCGCGTATACCGGCGACATAGCATAGAGAACCGCGTAGACACCGCCGAGCAGTAATATGCCAAAACAGGCAAGCGGTGATGTCTTAATTAGCTCTTTTAACGGCATTGCACGAGCAGAGGTGTGCAAGGTTACTCCGGTTGATGCTGACAGCAGCATGGGAGCGAAAGAGACTGATACCAGAACCGTTATTAATACAAAAAGGTTGTAGCCACCAGGGTCTGCGATATTGAGCAACAGTTGCCCTAAGACCATACCGCCCATTTGAACCATCATATATAGAGACAGGGCCTTGCCTCTGGACTCATTGGATGCAGAGTGATTAAGCCAGCTTTCCGCGACCACGTAGATCCCGGAAAAGCAAAAACCTACCAGTACTCGTAGTAACCACCACGCTATCGGGTCGACCACAGCGGCATACAAAATAAAGGCTGCTGAAACCAGTGATCCAAGGGCTGCAAAAACTCTGACATGACCCACGCGTTGCAGCATCAACGGGGTCGCTTTCGAGCCACCAAGAAAGCCTAGAAAATACCCAGCCATGATATAGCCCATGGTGGCCGAATCGATATTTTCCAGAGAGCCACGCACACCCAACAGCGTTCCTTGTAGCCCGTTTCCGAGCATTAGGAGCAGCATCCCTATCATGAGGGCCCATGTTTGTTTGAGTACGAGAAACATTGGCGGAGTTTGGCAGATTTGATCCTGAAAAAGTCGCCCCGATACAGGGCAATGAGAGAAGACGGCTAAGTAAACGCGACGTTAGTGTCGTGTTCGGAACACAACGATGGTTATACTGTCCTAAGACGGACGTGAGAGATACTCAACTTCATATCTGTTAATCCAAAAAATCAAGGAGCCGCCGGCTGTGTCAAAGACTGTAGACTATTATCATTTCCTTATCTCGCCATGGAGTTATCTGGCGATTGATCGGTTTAATAGCCTCAAGGAGAGAACGGGTATTACCGTCAACTATCTACCCATAGACGTCGGATCCACATTTGGCAATATGGGCGGGCTGCCACCGGCTAAGCGGCACCCTTCACGTCAACGTTTTCGCATGGATGAACTCAAACGCTGGTCAAGCTACTTAAATGTTCCTATGAATTTCACGCCGGCGCATTTTCCGGTCGATCAAACAGCGGCTGCGGCAATGGTGTACGCAGCCAGCGGGGACGATGCGGCAACCTTGAGTGATGCGGTACTTACGGCTGTTTGGAGAGACGAGAAGAACATTTCCGATACCGATACTCTGGTTGAGATTGCCAATGGTTGCGGACTAAATGGCCAGGCACTGCTAGAGGCATCCGCATCGCCGGAAAATCAAAGTAAGTTAATGGATGTGACTGCAAAGGCACACGAATTAGAAGTATTCGGCTCTCCTACCTACAGTGTAGAGGGTGAGCTTTTTTGGGGTCAGGACCGATTGGATTTTCTTGAACGCGCATTGACTGCATAACGCGTCAGTTACCATCCGATAGAGCTGACAATTTTTAGCGAAGTAACGGCAAAGGAATAAAACTATGATTCGTCGACAATGGCCGACGGCAGGACTAGCCCTTGTGTTGGCAGCTGCCTCAAGCGCCTTGATTCCTCTGAGTGCCTCAGCAGAGACATTTAGATGGGCAGGCACTACAGATCCGCAAACTCTTGACCCACATGCGAGCAATACCGCACCTGTGCTCGGTTTTCTGAACAACGTCTATGAAGGCCTTGTTCGACGCGACAAGCAAATGCAAGTCGAAGGCGCTTTGGCGACTAGCTGGGAGCAAATTGAAGAAGGCGGTTGGCGCTTTAATCTTCGTGAAGGTGTGACCTTCCATGACGGTTCTGCATTCACAGCTGACGATGTTTTGTTCTCTTATGAAAGAGCATCTTCCGAAGAATCAGATACCCGTTCATGGTTCGCACCAGTCAGTGAAGTTAAAGTCGTTGATGATTTTACCATCGACTTTTTAACTAAAGCACCAAACCCGTTGTTTCCAGGATCGATTGCTAACTTCATGATTATGGATCGCGAGTGGTCAGAAGCTAATGGGGCTGAGCGTCCGTCCAAAGAGGCTGAAAACTTTGCGACTCGTAATGCTAACGGTACCGGTGCGTTTACGGTTACTGCTCGCGACCCCGGTGTACGTACCGAGCTAGCACCGTTTGCCGGTTGGTGGGATTCATCCGAGTCTAATATTACCAAAGCGGTGTTCACACCGATTGGTCAAAGTGCAACAGGCATGGCGGCATTGCTCTCTGGTGAAATAGATTTCATCTCACCCATTCCTCTCCAAGACGTGCCACGTATGCAAGAGCGTAGTGGGTTCACTGTGCACCAAGGAATTGAAGCCCGAGTCATTATGTTCGGCTTCAAACACGATAGCGATGCATTGATGTTTTCTGACGATGTATCCGGTAAAAACCCGTTTCAAGACGTACGTGTTCGTCAAGCGGCTTATCAAGCTATCGACGTCGATACACTAATTGCCAAAATCATGCGCGGCAATGCTCAACCTGCGTCACAGCTGGTCTCTGAGAATATGAACGGATATTCCAAAGGATTAAGTGAGCGTTTCGCTTATGATCCTGAAGCGGCAAAGGCACTGCTTGCTGATGCAGGTTATCCGGACGGGTTCAGTTTTGGACTGCAATGCCCTAACGATCGGTACATCAACGATGAATCTATTTGTAAGGCAGCAGCGTCAATGATGGCAAAGGTAGGCCTTAACGCAAAACTGACTAGCATGCCTGTCAGAAACTACTGGCCTGAGCTTCGTGAAGACAAATTTGATATGTACTTGCTGGGTTGGTCACCAGGTACATTCGATGCAGAACATCCTATTCGTTTTCTGGCATCCACTCCTAACAAAGAAAAGAAGTTAGGAAGCTGGAACTTTGGCGGCTACTCCAATGAGCGTATCGATGAGTTGCTTCCGTTGATTCAAAAAGAACTTAATGAAGAGTCGCGTCAAGCGATGGTTGATGAAGTTCACGGTTTGATGCAGCAGGAAGTTGCCTACGTGCCTATGTATATTCAGCCTCTCATTTGGGCATCTAAAGACAATGTGTCTTTGACACAGCGAAGTGATAACTTCTTCATTCTTCGCTGGGTAACTGTGAACTGAGGTTACACTTTGTAAATTAGTGCGAAAAATCTTAGGTAGTTGGTGGTCTGTGGTAATCCTACCACCAGCTGCCTAAGTGATGGGGAGTACAATATCTGTACAGTCTGAACAGCACGTCACCCCATGATCAAGTCCCCCTTTTTAGTACTTGCCTTAAGCATGACTTCGGCAGGTGTATACGCCGATACCTGCGGTGTCCCTAATCCTTCTAATGAATATCAGCTAGTCTTCGAAGAAAATTTCGATGGAGACGGCTTGGATCGTGGACGTTGGGAAACTGAGTTTCTATGGGGGCCCGGGGTAATCATTAACGGTGAAACTCAGTACTACGTTAATGACAATCAATTCGGTTACAACCCGTTTAAAGTATCCGACGGCTTGCTTTCCATTGAAGCGATAAAAACACCTTTTGACCGTTCACAGCTTTACCTAACACGTTCAATATACTCTGCTAACGCCGTTGAATTGTTGTGGCGTGTACCGGTAAACGCAACACTCTATGAAGTGTATAGAGATGGTGTGCTGCAAGGAACCGCAACGGGCGGTTCGTATCTCCAAACTGATTTACGCGATGGTATTGACTATGCGTATGAAGTCGTTGCTTTAGATGACAATGGCAATGCACTGGTTACGGCGCAGCTAACGGTAAACACTGCTGATCGTCCAGCACCCGCACAACCGCAACAAGCGTTTACATTGGGTTTAGACTCAAAAATATACTCGCCCACGGTTGCCGAAATCATTTGGCAGTCTCCTAATCGTGCAAACCGATACGAGGTATTCCGTAACGGCGAGTTGTACCGAACGCTTGTGGGTGCTGACTACAAAAGTTTATATGAAGTCGGCTTGCAAGAAGGTATTGACTATACCTACCGAGTTGCTGCGTACGATGGCTGTGATGAATTAATTATCGAGCAAACGCATACATTGAACACAGGTGATGGTGTCACGCCTGCGGATGCGCAAAGTGAAAGACTGGTCATTAAATCTTCCATCTATTCTGACCATACGGCCGAGATTAGTTGGAATGCTGTGCAGGGCGCGTCCAACTACGATATCTATGACAACGATGTCTTTATCGTGAACAGTGATGCTCGTTCCTTATTTGTTGATGATTTAGTCCCCGGTGTCGACAGACGGTTCTTAGTCGTTGCGTTCAATGCTGACGGCGTTGAGGTGGATAGAACCAGCCGAGTGCTCAATACCGCAGACAATAGTTTTGCGCTAAACCGGCAGCCGTATCTCTCCGGTATCATTACCAGCTACAACTCTTTCCGGTTTAAATACGGACGGGTAGAGGCACGTGCGCGGATGCCTGCTGGAAGAGGTTTGTGGAGCGCTTTTTGGTTGCTGAACGCGTACTACAAGCAAGACCAGCCGGAGGATCCTGAGATCGATATCATCGAAGCGATAGGCGATCAGGTAACGACTGCAAATCATGCCTACCACTATCGAACAGACGCTGATGGCAGTGGTTTTTATAACCAGCAATCTTCAACAGAAATGCGCGCCGAGATCAGTGACTTTTCGCAGAACTTTCACACGTATCGTGTCGATTGGGAAGAGGGTCGAATTGTCTGGTATGTGGACGATGTTGAAACCGGTCGTGTGGAAGGTGATCAAGTGTCAGATGAGCAGATGTATCTTTTAGCCAACCTGGCAGTAGGTGGCGCTTTCCCGGGACCAGCTGACAATACAACTCCATTTCCAGCACGCTTTGAGATTGACTACATCCGGGTATACCAACGCTGAGTTATGTGTTGGCTGTGAATGGTGTAAAGTTGAGGTCATGGAAAAACCTCTCGCCAGTGAAGCGAGCAATGAACCGTTGCTCGAAGTCGATGCTAAAACGTCTCCGTTGCGGCAAAACCCTCACGCGCTTCGAACGGATGTCGAACGCCGCTTAGAGGTTGCTATAGGTCGCGAAGTTCGATCGTTGCGTAAGCAATTGGGTATAACCGGTACAGACTTAGCGGAAAGTAGTGGTTTATCAGTGGGGATGTTGTCGAAAATAGAAAATGGTTTGACGTCTCCGTCCTTGACCACCTTGCAAGCTTTGTCGCACTCGTTGGGTGTGCCTATCTCAAACTTTTTAAGGCGATTTGAAGAAGAGAGGGTCGCTGTACAGGTTAAAAGTGGCGAAGGCGTATCCATGGAGCGTCGAGGAACACGATCTGGACATCAATATCAGTTGCTTGGGTATTTGGGTGCAAATGAGAGTGGGGTCATTGGTGAGCCCTACATGATCACACTAACGGATGATTCTGATGTATTCCCCACATTCCAGCATGAGGGAATTGAGTACCTGTATTTTTTAGAAGGCAAGGTCGAGTACCGTCACGGCGACAAAACGTTCTTGATGGAGCCAGGCGATTCCCTGTTTTTCGATGCCGATGCACCGCACGGCCCGGAGAAGCTTATTGAATTGCCAGCGCGCTACTTGTCAATCATCACGTATCCGCAGTCAAGTAAAAAGCCGCAAGAGTAGAGTCGTTACCCAGTTGGACTAAATAGCACTTGGTATCGCCAGCACTTGGCGTGCTGACGATACTCCTATCGCTGATACCTAGCGTTTCGACGGATCCGAACTGTCGAGTACTTTATTCATGGTTTCTGCGTTGCCGTGCTTTCTGGCTTCTTCTTCCAGTTCCCTGCTTTCAGAACGAACCTGGCAAATGTGCCACCAGACCCAGAAGACAATGCCTGCAATCATGAGCGTTGTCTCCATTCCAACGAATGGATACACAGCGCCAATTTCGGACATGTTGCCTGTCCAACTTTCTACATTTCCTGTTGACATTATTTTTCTCCAGATGAGTAGGAAGCTAGAACGACCTCGCGCTCGGCTTCAACCATGGCTGCATCTTCATACTCCTGCGCGATAGCAGCAGATACATCCAAACCAACTATTTCTACGGCTTCCGGTACGCGGAGCATACCGAATGCTTTGAGAATAGAGGCAAAGACGAAACCCGGGATAAATCCGAGTACTAGGAACATGATGACTGCACCAATGAAGTTACCTAATGGATTGATGGTAGCGTAGTCAGGGTTGGGTGAGGCCGGGTAGCCCCACAACATAAACCCACAAATGACGACACCCAGGAATCCGGCATAGCCGTGAACAGCAACTGCGCCTACTGCGTCATCAATTTTGAATCGGCGTTCGACCCAGAAATGCAACTTGTAGATGATCACCACAACAACAGCTGCGATGAACATGGATTGTATGGGGTGGTATAAGTCGTTACCCGCTGATGCGCCGATGATACCGGCAAGACCACCGGAGTAAGTCCAGAAAGCATCACCCTTAGAGACAAGGTACGCCGCCATCATGCCGCCTGCTAGTGACATCAGGAAGTTCAATGTAATGGCAGATAGAGTTGTCGGCCCTAAGTAGATGTTGGTTGCGGAAAATAATATTCCTTCACCGTCTTGTATGTCGATCATGGGGACATTACACGCGGCGTAAAAACCCCAGAAGCCGGTATAGATCAGGAATAAACCGACAGTGACCAACCATGGATTGCGTGGACCGATGTTTCGAGGGTTGCCGTCTTTATCGAACTTTCCGATGCGTGCTCCTAACGGTATGAGTACACCCAGAGCGAAACCACCAGCAACGGCGTGAATTACACCCGATGCATAAGCATCGTGATATCCGAGTTTTTGAACCATCCAACCATCAGGGTGCCAGCCCCATGAAGCGTCGATAACCCAGAATACGGAGCCAATCAGAATGGCAAGAAACCAGAATGCACTGGAGCGTATGCGCTCTATGACTGCACCGGAAACAATGGATGCTGCTGTCCAAGAAAACAGCAGGAAGGCTGCCCAGAATACACCGTTAATATGGGCCCAGAATGCAGTGTCATCAGCAGTTAAAGCATCTTGTACGGGTGGTCCACCTAGGTGAGATCCCATCAATTCGCTATTAGCCGTTGCGAAAGGGGCTGCAAGCAGATCGCCGATTATCCAAGGACCGTTCGGGAAGGCAAAGTATATCCACCAGCCGAAGAAATAGAAGGTTACCGTGACCAGGGGTATGATCATGGTGTTTTTCATCAAGGTGTGCATATGGTTTTTCTGACGGGTGGCACCCACCTCGTACATGCAAAAACCAACGTGTATTAAAAACATGAATACTACTGTCACCCAGTAGTAGAACTCGGTAAACAATATTCCGAGCGCGGTTAACTCATTGTCCATTAACTAACTCCGGTCGTGGTGATTAAGTGGTTTTGACCACGAACGGACAGGCACACAACGTTCTTAGATGTGACGTTATGCTTCAGCGTGAAAACTTATGCTGGTATCAGTTGTGGTCCTGCTTTATGAACTGCATTTAAAGAACGTGGTGAAGTATTTGAGTACTATTGAATCGACTGTTTCTCCTGTGTTGGTTTAATCGGGGTGCGGGCCTTCCGAAGTGGGTTTTCCATCGTCAAATTGGGACAGCCAGTTGATTGCAATCTCGCGATAGTTATCAAGCCCTTTGTAGCTGGCAATTTCAGGTGGAAGAGTCTGAAGTACACGATGCATGCGAGTCGCCCACTTAGGTACCGTTGATAAATCCCTCATACTTAGAAAGTAACAACGGATTGGAAACAGCAAGGCATTAGAACGGGGTAGGCGCCAGAAGCTTTGAAGCTCTATTCGCAGGAATAATTTGTCAGCCACGTTCTCAGGCGTTATGTGTGTGTTCTCAGGGCCCCAGATGTGATAGTTCTCAGGGCTGGTATCGAGGCGAGGGTTAACGGTCATAGTCCAGTTAAGACGCCGTGCCGGATTACCTTGTTGGATACTGAGTAGGTATTTCAAGGCTCGCTTAAAAATACCTTTTTCATGAGCTAATGGGACAGGTGCATGCCATTCGAAGAAATTCATGCCGATGTCAAAGTCCAGTGACCAATCTGCCTGGGTAGTCACCATACCGGCGTCCATCCACAAGTTGCCGTCCCGCTCATCCAGTACACAAAAGTCACCTTGCGCCTGACGAGTGATGTATTCAAGCGGCGCATAAGGGAGTGTGGATTCGTCGCCGAATACAAAGTGCTGATCAATGCCCATCGGGCGATTAACCCAGTGCCAGTTGTCACCGTCACGGGTTAATGAAAACCACTCAGGATAGGTTTCAGCTTTGCAGGTCATCAACAACTCAAGCGTATCCCACCCAGCCAAGGTCATGTGAGGCAGGCTTTGGTAACGCAGAGGATCCTCATCGAGAACCAAGGCGCGATCCTTCATTTCGGATACATAGTGTTCATCTACATCGATAGGGGCTTCATAGGCTGTGCCTGGACGACCATCTCGATGCAATTCCATATTGACTGCATACATGTATGAGTCTTTATCAAATGGAAAAGGGGCGCGTAGAACAGTTTCCGGTGAGTTCTTGAAGGTAAAGTCGTCTCTGAAGGTCTCTTCACGAAACGGTAAATCTTTGGCAGAAGTCGCCATGTCTCTAAATCCTGTTGTTGTGCTTATTGCGTTAACAAAAAGAGTTCTAAATGAATTTCAAGTAGGCAGCTTATCGATCAAGTACCAGTCTGCTGCCTTTAAAGCGGGATACACACGGCATCACTTTTTTACCGCTTGCTCGTTCGTCGTCTTCCAGCCAATGATCTTCATGTTGTAGATTACCGTCGCATTCCAGTACGTTTGTTTCGCACTGTCCGCAAGCACCACCACGGCAAAGATAAGGGGCATCTACGCCAGCCGCTTCCATTGCCTCAAGCATTGACTGATTTTCACCAACCTCTATCTTTTTATTACTCGTCTGTAGTTCGACTGTAAAAGCTTCACCCGGCGGTGCTTTTGCAAAGTGTTCGAAATGGACGTGGGCATCTGGCCATCCATGAGCTGCACTTCGCTGGATGACGTGTTCGATCATCGGGGCCGGGCCGCATACATACACATGTGTGCCGGTGGGCTGCGAGCTCAATAGAGCGTCAAAATCAATGCGCTGATCTTGATCGTCGTAATAGACATGCAGGCGATGGCCAAGCAGTTGTTTAAGTTCTTCTGAGTACGCCCCGAGTTCTTCGTTGCGGGCGCTGTAGTGAAGTTCAAAATTGCCGTTCGTCTTAATCAGTTGATGTATTTGCGCAAGAAACGGTGTGATTCCAATACCGCCTGCAAACATCAGGTGTTTGGGGGCGCGTTTGTCCAAAGAAAATAAATTGGCGGGATAGCCTATTTTCATGGACATACCCTTGGTGACCTTGTTGTGCATGAACAGCGAGCCACCGCGCCCCTCGTCATCTCTGCGAATACTGACTTGGTAATCTTGAGTGTTCAGGGGCGAGCTCATTAATGAGTACGGTGTACGTCTTATCGTGTCTCCGTCTTGCATCTCTATGACGATGTGAGCACCGCCTGAGAATGCCGGTAAGGGGCTGCCGTCTGCTCTTGCGAAATGGAACCGCTTAATTAACGAATTCACGGTAACGACATCGGTGACTACAACGTCGAGGCTGGCGAGCATACTCACGAATATATCTCCTCTTTAGCAGGTACGTCTGACGGATCTTCTGCATTGATATTGACGCCTTGAAAGGCAGCCGCTCGTCTGGAGTAGTGATCGCGTACAAAGAGTAGTAAGCCACAGTGATCGCAATCTGCGGGCTGGGTTGTGACATTTTCGGTAATGCCTTTGCAATGCACACACTGAACTCTTCGCGCTAGAGAGCCGCGATGTTCGGTTTGAAGCGCTTGGTGATCTAAGCCTGCTTCCATGGCTGTCATTGTTGCCATGCCTAAGAGACTTTCACTACCGCTAAGATAGACTTGCGTCCCCATCCTCATTCTATCTAGAGAAGTTCTTAAGCGTGGTAAGGCAGCTGCGATACTCGGGCCGATATAAAGACGGGGACAGCCAAGTGCTTCAAGCCCGTCAATAACTGATTGATTGTTTTCTGAGTCGGTATTTACGTAAATAATTTCTGCATTGTTGAAAAAATCATCGGGTAAAGATTGAGCCAGTGACAGGATGGTTTCACCACCACTGTCATCAGCGACAAACACGTGAAAGTTTGCCTCTACCGGGGATAAGGTGCCGTATCGAGGTCTACTCAAGATGGCCGAATCGTCTGGCTGACTCATGTCTATTTTTACCCTTTGTCTATCTTTTAGCCTTTTACCGTGCGGCGTGATTTGTCAACGTCATAGAACGGCATTGCCGCGGCCTTACAGTTGATCAATCCCGTGCTGTTTTTAACTTGTAAAGCGGTGCCCGGTGTAGCGCAATCAACTGGCATACGAGCGATGGCCACATTGTGCTTTTGCAAAGATGAATACATACCAATGGTTGCGACACCCACTTGCTTACCATCTTGCATGAGTGGTGCACCTTCTTCAGCGGGCTCTTCTCCATCTAGGATCAAGCCATAAATTTTGAATCTTTCTTTACCCTTTAAACGGTAGTGTTCTTCAGCGCCACGAAATCCAACTTTTCCTTCTGATACCGTAAAGTCCAGACCAAGCTCCCAAAGAGTGTCGCCAGGGCCTTCGTTTTCAAACGGATAAGTTTCAGAGTTGTCGTAGGGGTAGAACAGCAAGTAGCTTTCTGCGCGAAGCAAATCTAGTGTTGTGAATCGCGTTGGAATGATGCCCATGGAAGCACCTTGTTCTACGATGGTGTCCCAGATGTCCGGTGCATCTTGACCACGGCAAAAAATCTCGTAACCGCGCTCGCCGGTGTAGCCGGTTCGTGAAATTGTCACCGGATGACCGAATAGTCGCGTTGGCATATGCCCGAAGTATGGAAGCTGACGAATGCCGTCTACATGTTTTTCAAGGAAGTCTACTGATAGTGGTCCCTGTAGTGATATGTCATGCAGGTTGTCATCAAAACGTATAGAAACATCACGCCCAACTGCGGCCATAGTTAGTTGTTCGTGTCCGGCTCCTGAGCCATGAACAACCATGTAGGTGTTAGCGCCGGTTCTATAGATAACGCAGTCATCGACAAATTTTCCGTCATCATTGAGCATGCAGGCATAAGATGCGCGTCCCGGAGAAATACGCTCAACGTCGCGGGTTGTTGCACGATCGATAACATGAGACGCATGTGCACCGGAGATATGAACCTTCTTTAATCCAGAGACATCCATAACACCCGCTTTTGTTCGGATGGCGATGTACTCTTCTTCCTGGTCTTTGTCATAGGTCCAGGCGGTACCCATGCCACTCCAATCTTCAAGGTTTGAGCCTAGAGCGCGATGTCGATCGGCCAAGGCAGAAAAACGCCAGCTTGCAGTCATGGTTAACTATCTCCGGTTGGTATATTGAGTGAGGAAAAATTCTCCTCACATTGTGTTGTTTACGTCGTGGTGATTAGCAGTCGAGCGTGTTGTCACGTTCCCATTGAGTCAGACTCGTTGCATATTTATTCCAATCGTTTCTTCTCAGCTTGCAATAGGCTTCGCTAAACTCGCTGCCCATCGCGTTTTGCAATACGCTGTCTTTTTCGTAGTTGCGAATAGCATCGAGAAGATTCAACGGAAGTTTTTTAACGTTGTCGCCAGCCAACTCCGGGTTGGCGTACATATCGTTATCTAAGCGTTGCCCTGATGGAATCTTGTTATCGACTCCGTTCATGCCAGCAGCCAAAATCACTGCCATGAGCAAGTATGGGTTAGCAGCTCCATCAGGCAGACGCAATTCAATGCGGCCGTCATCCGGGATGCGGATCATGTGTGTTCGGTTGTTGCCACCAAAGGTAATGGAGCTTGGTGACCAAGTAGCGCCAGAGAGCGTTGGAGGCGCATTGATTCGCTTGTAAGAATTGACTGTTGGATTAGTAATTGCCGCTAAGGATTCCCCGTGCTCCAGTAGACCACCGATGAAGTGGTAAGCCTCTGCAGATAAGCCAAGCTCACCGGCGTCATCACTAAAACGGTTGGTTTTACTGTCGTTACTCCAAACGGATATATGTACATGACAACCATTACCCGTAAGGTGTGAAAACGGCTTGGGCATGAAAGTGGCGCGAAGGCCATGCAACTCTGCAATGGACTTAACCATAAACTTAAAGAACGCCAGCTGATCTGCTGTGGTTAGTGCGTCATTAAAATCCCAGTTAATTTCGAACTGACCGTTGGCGTCTTCATGGTCATTTTGATAAGGACCCCAGCCCAGTTCGGTCATGGTGTCGCAAATTTGTGAGATCACATCGTAGCGACGCATAACGGCTGATTGGTCGTAGCAAGGTTTTTCCTGCGTGTCCCGGTCATCGGAGATTTCAGTACCATCAGGCGATATAAGATGAAACTCTGGCTCAACGCCAGATTTCATCAACATGCCTTTGCTGGCAGACTCGGCCATCAAACGTTTTAGAACGTTGCGTGGCCCTTGTGCGACAGGCTCACCATTCATCCACGGGTCACCGGCAATCCAAGCAACTTCCGGTTTCCACGGTAACTGGATTACAGAATCCACGTCGGGCATAACGAACATATCAGGATGAGCCGGCGTGAAGTCTAGCCATGCCGCAAAACCTGCGAAGCCTGCGCCGCTTTTCTGCATGCCGCCAGCCGCCGCTGCGGGCACAAGCTTGGCTCGTTGAGTGCCAAACAAGTCGGTAAAGTTAAACAGGTAATACTTAATGCCACGCTCTTTGGCCAGGGTCGTCAAGTTTTGGGTCATAACCTGCTCTCAATTCATTTGTGTTTAGTGGAAAAAATACGTCTAGCTTATTTAGTAGCCTTGTCCGGGGACCCAGCTTGTACCTGCCAGGGGTACCTGAGCCATAGCAGCTGATTCAACGGTTAATGCAACCAAGTCTTCAGGTTCTAAGTTATGGACATGGTTTTTGCCGCATGCTCTAGCGATAGTTTGTGCTTCCAATGTCATAACTTTGAGGTAGTTAGCGAGTCGTCTACCTGCTTTTTCAGGATCTAAGCGGCTCGCCAGTTCAGGGTCTTGTGTGGTTATGCCTGCAGGGTCTTTTCCTAGATGCCACGCATCGTAAGAGCCTGCCGTCGTGCCAAGCTTGCGGTATTCTTCTTCATAGAACGGATCGTTGTCGCCCATAGCAATGAGTGCGGCAGAACCTATAGATACTGCGTCTGCTCCCAATGCCATCGCTTTCGCAACATCAGCACCGTTGCGAATGCCGCCTGATACGATGATCTGCACCTTTCTGTGCATGTCGAGTTCTTGTAGTGCTTTAACGGCAGGGCGGATACACGCAAGCGTGGGTTGGCCTACGTGTTCGATGAAAACATTTTGAGTTGCGGCCGTGCCACCTTGCATGCCATCGAGCACGATGACATCGGCGCCTGACTTAACCGCTAGTGCCGTATCGTAGTAAGGACGTGAGCCACCTATCTTTACGAATATAGGCTTTTCCCAATTGGTTATTTCACGCAGTTCCAGTATTTTGATTTCAAGATCATCCGGACCGGTCCAGTCCGGGTGACGGCAGGCTGAGCGTTGATCGATGCCTTTGGGTAAAGATCGCATCGCAGCAACACGATCATTAATTTTCTGTCCTAGCAGCATGCCTCCACCACCAGGCTTTGCGCCTTGCCCGACAACGACTTCGATAGCATCAGCCTTGCGAAGGTCATCCGGGTTCATTCCATAACGAGAAGGAAGGTATTGGTATACCAACAGTTTTGAGTGACCACGCTCTTCCGGTGTCATACCGCCATCACCGGTGGTGGTCGATGTGCCGGCAAGGTTTGCGCCGCGACCTAATGCTTCTTTCGCCTGACCGGATAATGAACCAAAGCTCATGCCGGCAATCGTGATGGGTATTTTGAGTTCAAGAGGCTTTTTGGCAAAGCGATCGCCTAGAGTCACTTCCGTGCCGCAGCGTTCGCGATACCCTTCCAGCGGATAACGGGATATGGATGCACCTAAGAAGAGTAGGTCATCGAAGTGGGGCAATTTACGCTTGGCGCCTGATCCACGTATGTCGTAGATACCGGTGCTGGCAGCTCTGCGTATTTCCGAATTCGTGTATTCGTCGAATGTTGCCGAAGGTCTTGGAGCGGCTTGTGGAATCTTATCGTCCATTATTCTTTAGTTAAGTTGTTTGGTCGGCCTGCGCGCTTCAATGGCAGGGCTTAGCAAATAGATGTCTATGATCAAGAGACTTAGTAGGCATCTGCCTGGTCAATATCGAAGTTGTATAGCGTCCTTGCAGACCCATAACGTCGGAATAATTTCGCGTCTTTGTTGATCTGAGCTTTTTCGAGTAGGTCAGCAAGCGTTTTTTCATGCTCTGCTGTCATTTCCTTCTCTATGCAATCTGCACCTAGGCTTTCGACGGAGCCTGCGACGAATAACTTCGCCTCATAAATGGAATCGCCGAGGGCTTCTCCTGCGTCTCCGCAGATAACCATGTGTCCGAGTTGAGCCATGAACCCACTCATATGTCCAACTGAGCCACCGACAACGATATCGATGCCCTTCATAGAAATTCCGCAACGAGAAGATGCGTCACCTTCAATAATAAGGAGACCGCCGTGTGCGGTCGCGCCAGCGGCCTGGCTGGCATTGCCCTTGATGCGAACAATACCGCTCATCATGTTCTCAGCGACACCTACGCCTGCGTGTCCGTTGATGGTCACTTCAGCGTTTTGGTTCATGCCTGCACAATAGAACCCTGCGTGCCCGTCTACTGTGACGCTAATGGGGGCCGTAAGACCGCAGGCAATAGCGTGTTGCCCCATCGGGTTGGTGATAGTCCATTCCCGTTCGTTAGTGCCCGGATCTAGTGACTGAAGCTTTTGGTTGATGGCACGCAAACCCAGCGTGCTGAAATCCAGTGAGTTCAAAGTGCTGCTCCTGCAGAAGAACCATCCTGTGAAGAGGAAAGAGGTGCGGCGATATGCTCTGCTACCGATTCGTTACCCCATGCGTATACGGTTGCTGGCTTGGGCTCCCAAATTCTGGCGGTTTCTGCACCCGGGAGCGCCGCAATGGCGCGGAATTCGGTAGCCATAGCCACCCAGTCGTCGGTTTCGGCCATGACGGCATGTTTGCAAGCTATTGGGTCCCGTACAACGGCAAATCCATCGCTTGTGCCGATGCAAAAAGTGAAAAAGCCGTCTAAATCGTCTAATGCATCCTCTAAAGCCTGTTTTAGGGGAATTCCTTGGCGAAGTTTCCACGTCAGGTAGGCTGCGGCGACCTCACTGTCATTTTCGCTGCCAAAACTGACGCCTTTGCGCATGAGTTCTTCCCGGAGGCGGTTGTGATTGGACAGTGAGCCGTTATGCACTAGACACAGATCAGCACCCGTTGCGAACGGATGAGAGCCTGCTGAGGTGACTGCACTCTCTGTCGCCATACGTGTATGGCCAATCATGTGTTGCCCAGCAGCTGATGCCAGGCCGAAGCGCTCGTAAACATCCTCGGGTAAGCCGGTTTCTTTATATATTTCAACACTTTCACCGCTTCCGACAACCCTAATAGTTGCGTCGAACTCCGATAACCAGTGCTTGACATGTTCTTCGTCGGCATCGTTTACCAGCAAGGCGTGGGTGTCGCGCTGTTCAACGGTGCTGCTTGTTTTCAACTGCTGGTCCAGCGCCAGGCTCATCGCCTGCCAGTCATAATTGACGTCGTCGTGCGCCAACGAGTACTTCGTACTGCCTGCAGGAACGGGGTCCCTATAGATGGCGATGCCTGCTGAATCGGGTCCGCGACTGGTCATTTCAACCAGCATCGGCTTAAAGAGCTCCCCAAGCTTTGGGTAAAGATCGGGGTTTTTGAGGTAGAGCCCGGCTATTCCGCACATGTTGAAAACAAATTCTCTGATCTTGGGCAACCGACGGTACCATCAGATTCTCCGTCTTTCAACAGAGGAATTAGATTTTCCTTTTAGGAATAATCATGTAAGGTAAACGCGTTGATAGTTAGTCAACCACCACAACGGAGATCACTTGATGCTAAGAAAACAAGCAGTTACCACGACTAAGATGCTAGGGGCGGCGGTCGCCCTGACGCTGGGCTCAGCGCTGCCATTGCACGCTGCTGATAGCTCAGATCCCATCATCATCCCCATTCACAACTGGAACAGCCAAATTGTCATGAGCAATGTGGTTGGCCAGATCTTCGAAGAGATGGGTGCAAACGTTGAATACGTCTCAACTGACAGCCAAGCGGTTTACGAAGCGGTACGAAACGGTGACGTCACGCTAGAGCTTGAAGTTTGGGAAGGTGCTTTTGGTGCAGCTTTTAATGCTGCAATGGAGAAGGGCGGAATCGTTGATGCCGGCGACCACAACGCGGTAACTCGCGAAGACTGGTGGTACCCGGACTATGTGGCAGAGCTATGCCCAGGTCTTCCTAGCTGGGAAGCGCTGAACGGTTGTGCAGCTATGTTCGCAACGCCTGAAACCGGTGATTCAGGACGCTTCCTGGGTGGCCCGGTTGATTGGTTGAAGCATGACCAAGAGCGTGTTGATGCGCTGGGTATGAACTTTAAAGTGGTCAACGCTGGATCAGCCAGCGCACTTTGGGCAGAACTTGCTGCAGCTAAAAAGCGTGGCGAGCCTATCGTACTGTTCAACTGGACGCCAAACTTTATCGAAGCGGTCCATCCTGGCGCGTTCATCGAGTTCCCAGAGCACCAGCCTGGCTGCGATAAGGATCCTGCTTTAGGGCCTAATCCTAACGCCACATACGATTGTGCAAACCCACCAAACGGCTACTTAAAGAAAGCTGCATGGGATGGCATGGCTGAAAAATGGCCTGCTGCATTCGCAACGCTTCAGAAAATTTCATTCACCAACCCACAAATAGCTGAGATGGCTAAATTGGTTGACGTTGATGAATTTGAGCCAGAAGAAGCGGCCTCAGAGTGGCTTGCAGCTAATGAAGACGTTTGGAAGGCTTGGATTCAATAAGTATCTGAGTTAGAAGAGAGGCAGCCGTTAGTTGTAAGCCTCTCTACTTCTAAAACCTTTAAAAGCCCACTAATTGTTAACTGCTCGTCTGAGTTAGCGATTGGTGGGCTTAAATGTCAGGCTGGCACTTTTCCTTAACTATTAACACCGGTCGTATCGTGCGTTACAGTACTTGGCAAGTGTTCAGTAAAAACATCGCTATCAAATCATGAGTGAATCGAGCCCGTTAATCAGCTGCAAGGGGTTATGGAAGCTATTTGGGGACAATCCCGAAGCCTACCTTGAAAGCAAAAAAGCAAGCGGTATCCCGGACTTTGAATCCCTTCAGGCTGACGGCTACATACCGGCCGTCAGAGATGTATCCCTTGATATTGCTGAAGGTGAGATGCTGGTTA
Source organism: Granulosicoccus sp. (assembly GCA_020627685.1). Classification (GTDB taxonomy): domain Bacteria; phylum Pseudomonadota; class Gammaproteobacteria; order Granulosicoccales; family Granulosicoccaceae; genus Granulosicoccus. Next base: position 51,177 of record JAHDGK010000028.1, read on the forward strand.
TCATGGGGCTTTCCGGATCTGGCAAATCTACTTTGGTTAGATGTTTAAGCCGTTTGATTGAATCGACAGCAGGGTCCATTGATGTAGCAGGTCAAGACCTGCGAGCCCTGGATGAAAAAGGGCTTATAGAATTAAGACGAAACAAAATGGGCATGGTGTTTCAAAACTTCGCCCTATTGCCCAACCGAACTGTATTGGATAACGTCATCTATCCCCTTGAGATGCGGGGGCAGGACAAACACACACGACGCGAACGCGCACTGGAAGTTATCAAGCTGGTGGGCTTGTCTGGCCGCGAAGATTACTTCCCTAGAGAATTATCAGGCGGGCAGCAGCAACGAGTGGGTATTGCCAGAAGCTTAGCCATTGAGCCGGACATATGGTTTCTTGATGAGCCGTTTTCAGCGCTCGACCCGCTCATACGTCGGGAAATGCAAGATGAGTTTCTTCGATTACAAGATATGCTCGGAAAAACTATTGTATTCATCACACACGACTTCGATGAAGCGCTGCGCTTAGCCGATCGAATTGCCATCATGAAAGACGGTGTGGTTGAGCAGGTTGATACACCGGACAAAATCGTACTTCAACCGCAGACCCCTTATGTCGCGCGTTTTACTGAAGACATAGAGCGCTCAAGAGTCGTACACGCGTCTTTCTTAAAAGAAGAAATTTCAGGCGCCGTACCTGAAGGGGAGGCATTGCCGGCGTCCAGCACTATTCACTCTTTGTCACGGCGCCTTGTTGATGATGTGCGCGAAGTTTATCCACTCGTCGATGATGCGGGAGAGATTTGCGGCCAAATGAGACGCGCTGCTGCTCTCGATGTGATGTTGGGTTCAAGCTCAACGCCGGATTCAACAACGTGAGTAAGGTGGTAGCACCCGGTTCTGAACTAAAAAGTGCCGGTAAGTTGAACATCGGTCTGTTGCTTATCGCTCTGGCTATCTTGCTGGTAGTGTTAAAGCCTTACTTGCCTGAGTTTTTAATCAGGTTGCCTGCGTTGTTAGTTGTGCCGTTCGCTGATGCGATCAACTTTCTTTTCTTCTTCATTAAAGACGATTTAGGTTTTATTCACGTAACGCGTGCCATAGCCGGTGGTGTTGAGTCATTACTGGATGTCACCGCAAATCTTTTATATGGCAAGCGGCGTTGGCCGCGAATCGGCCCTATCCCGTGGACCACTATTGCGCTCACTGCGGGTTGTATCGGATATGCCTTAGGTGGTTGGCGTTTAGCACTGTTGGGTGTAGGTACATTTTGTTGGGCGGCATTGATGGGTCAATGGAAGTGGACCATGGAAACCATGTCGGTCATCGTGGTCGCTGTTCCCGTAGCCGTACTTATTGGGCTGCTTCTGGGTGTGGCTGCATGGCGAAGTACCCGGTTTGAAAAAGTTATTAGCCCGTTACTAAACGTTGCGCAGTCACTACCGCATTTTGCGTACATGATACCCGTGGTTGTTTTTATTGGCGTCGGGCCGAAATCCGGGGCCATCGTCACCATTATATTTGCCGTGCCGCCCATGGTTCGAATGACTTTGTTGGGATTGCGCAAAGTGCCGCCGGAGGTTGTTGAGAGTGGTCAGATGTGCGGCTCTACGAAATGGCAACTTTTACGAAATGTTCGTATCCCTACTGCCAGGACGGAAATACTGGTTGGGGTAAACCAGGTGATCATGCAGTCTTTAGCCATGGTTGTATTAGCCAGTTTTATCGGTATGCCGGGCTTGGGTCAGAAGCTCTTGCAATTACTGCAGTCTTTAAAGATTGGTCGATCTATAGAGATTGGGATTACGATTGTTTTGTTAGCGATCATGCTTGATAGGTTTTCGAAAGCGTGGGCTCATCGTCAACCGACTCATCACGAACGCGGCACTTCCTGGATAACCCGCCACAAGTTATTTTTAATTTGGGTGTTGCTGGTTGCTGCGACACTATTGTTGTCAACGGTGTTTCCCTTAGCTGCCGAGATCGGGCGTCGCCAAGCGTTTACTCTGTCAAAAGAATTTGATGCCATAGTGGACTGGGGGCTTACCTTTATTGATCCGGTAACGCTAAGCATCCGAGCTTTTTTAATTACACAAGTGCTGGTGCCTATGCGTGATGCCTATTTATGGTTGCCCTTTAGCGCTGTGATAACGCTGTTTGCAGGAATAGGCTGGTACATCGGCGGTCGAAAAAGCGCATTGATATGCGTTGCTTATGTTGCGCTTATTGCGCTAAGTGGTTGGTGGGATCGAGCCATGATCACCGCCTACATGGTTAGCGCCGCAGTTGTGTTGTCCGCACTCATCGGTTTGCCTCTAGGTACATGGGCGTCTAGAAAAGCTTCTCGTGCCGAACGAGTCTTATTGGTGTGCGATACGATGCAGACGTTTCCGAGCTTCATCTATCTTATCCCGGTCATCATGTTGTTCGGTGTTAACGATGTGGCGGCAATAGCCGCGGTGATTGTCTTTGGTTGCGTTCCTATGACGCGCTACACCATAGAAGGTTTACGTGGCGTGCCTGAGAATTTAATTGAGGCGTCTGATATGTCGGGTGCCAATCGCTGGCAAAAGCTTAGAACTGTCTCATTCCCAATGGCCGTTCCCACCATCATGGTTGGGTTGAATCAAACTGTCATGTTTTCACTGTTCATGGTCATTATCGCAGCGTTTATCGGTACTCAAGACCTAGGGCAGGAAATGCAGAGAGCCTTGTCATCCACGGATGTTGGTAAAGGATTGGTGTTGGGTTTGTGTGTCGCATTTATGGGGTTGATGGTTGACCACCTCATTACACGGTGGGGCTCTGAGCGGCAAAAACTTCTGGGTCTTTCACAATGATCTCACCATCGGCAGATAAGTTTACGCAAGCACCGTCTAAGTCAGGTATTAGCGTTCCGGGTTTACCGGTTCTACCCGATAACGTTGAGCGTTTCACGGTACCCGGTGGTGGCTCAAGAGCGTTCGAAGTTGAAGCCGGCGATATTATCAATGTCATTGATGTTTCAGGTTTGCAAGCAGTTGAACTAGTGCACTTCACCCCGGATGGTCGTTCAGATGCACAGGTTTTAGGTCGTCAAGGTTCCGGAACGCCTACAGGCATTATCAACTCCTTCGCCCACAGTGGCGAAAACGGAGCGCGGGTCAAACGTATATTGGAGTTGTCAGGTTTCTCGCTAGAACAAGCCGATTGCGTGGTTCTGTTTAATGGTGAATCTGTTGCCGGTGAGATGCGAAGCGTCACTGTGCAGGAAGGTGGTCTTGTTTGTGTTGGAGCGCCCGGTGGTCCTATGTCACCTGAAGCCCAAGACACACCAACCGATGTTCTAGTGTTTATGGAACGCATAACCGCCAGATCAGAAGGTGAGCGTTTACAAGCACCGGCCCCGCTTGCAGAACCTGTGCTAGATCAAAACATACAGCCGGGAAACGCCTATGCCTTTGAAGTATCGAAAGGTCAGTACATTCAAATTCTAGATGTACAAGGTCGCGAATGTTCAGATTTTCAGGCGTTTTCAAGAAGGGCTTTGGACAAGGGATTAGAGCGTGAGATTGACCCGACGACAACGCGATCTCTAGGTGGTGCTTTGTATCCGGCGCCTGGGATTTTTTCCAAATACTACAGCAGTGATCAGGAGCCGCTAGTAGAGATCGTGCAGGATACTTGTGGTCGTCACGATACCTTTGGCCTTGCGTGTACCGCACGCTACTACGAGGACTTAGGTTACCCCGGCCATGTGAACTGTACCGACAACATGAATATACAGCTGGGCAACTTTAGTGTTCGCCCTAGAGGCGGTTGGCCAGCTATCAATTTCTTTTTTAATACGCTGCTTGACGATAGTAATGCCCTGCTAATGGATGACCCTTGGTCACGTCCCGGCGATTATGTTTTATTACAGGCCTTGACGGATTTAGTGTGTATAGCCACTGCTTGTCCCTGTGACGTAGACCCGGCCAATGGTTGGAATCCAACTGATATACAAACTCGTGTTTACGGTGAGAAAGAAATCTTTAAGCGCTCAATAGGTTTTAGAAAAACAGCGGAGGCAGATGTGGAAGAAACAAAAGAGACAGGTTTCCATGCCTGCTTTGCAAAACATACCAGAGACTTTATTGAGTACAACGGTTATTGGTTGGCTAACACCATGACTCAGTTCGGCAGCATTGCCGAATATTGGGGATGCCGAGAGAAAGCTGCCATCATGGATTTGTCACCACTTAGAAAGTACGAAGTGACAGGGCCGGATGCAGAAGCATTAATGCAAATGGCTGTGACACGCAATATCAAAAAACTATCGGTGGGTCAGGTTGTCTATACCGCTATGTGTTATGAGCATGGAGGCATGATCGATGACGGTACGGTTTTTCGATTAGACGATAATAACTTTCGGTGGATTGGCGGTAACGATGACAGTGGACTTGCACTACGCGAGCTTGCAGAGAAACACAACCTTAATGCCTGGGTAAGAAATAGCACAGACCAACTTTGCAACGTGGCCGTTCAAGGTCCGTTGTCTCGCGATATTTTGTCCGAAGTAATTTGGACAGCGCCCACACAATCGACGGTTGAAGAATTAGGTTGGTTTCGTTTTAGTGTCGGTCGCCTAGGTGATTTCCACGGTCCTGCAGTTGTCGTTAGCAGAACCGGGTATTCGGGTGAGTTGGGTTATGAAGTGTTCTGTCACCCTAAGGATGCTACAGCCGTTTTTGAGGCTATATGGCAGGCCGGTGAACCTAAAGGTATGGTTCCTTTGGGTTTGGCAGCGCTTGATACCTTGAGGATAGAGAGCGGGTTGATTTTTGCCGGTTACGAATTTACTGATAGAACCGACCCGTATGAGGCAGGAATCGGGTTTACCGTTCCTCTTAAGTCCAAAGAGGATGATTTTGTCGGCCGGGAAGTATTAGAGCAACGCAAAGCCAATCCGCAACGAAAACTTGTCGGACTGGAGCTTGAAGGAGGTGTCGTACCTTCTTTAGGTGATTGTATAAGAGTAGGCCGTGCGCAGGTGGGGGAGATTACCTCTGCTACTAAATCTCCTATTCTGGGAAAGAACATCGCGTTAGCCCGGATAGACATGACGCACGCTGAAGTTGGAACATTGGTTGAGGTGGGGCAGCTGGACGGTCAACAAAAGCGTCTAGCGGCAAGTGTCGTTGCGTTCCCGCATTTTGATCCGACTAAGGAAAGAGTTAAAGGCAATTACGAGACTGCGTCTTCGTAGAATCACAAGACCGGCAATGGCAAAACGCGCATTGCCGGTCAAGACCTTTACGGTGCTAAGAACCGTATACTTTACTGGTTAGCCAGTACGCCTTGCAGTGCTTCATAAGCAGGCTTTGCTTGATAGTCTTCAGTCAGTATTAGCGCATTGGCATCATTGAGCCATGAATAGCGATCGGTGAAGCCCCAGATTTGTGTGGCTTTACAAGCTGGCTGAGCCAGGCAGGTTGAGAGCACACCTGCAAATACTTCTGCTTGTTGTTCTTGTGTGTCGCCCTCTTGCATGGCGACATCAAGTTCAGTGATGTAGACATCCAGCCCAAGATCTGCAAAGCGTTGCAAGTTGACTGCGACCTCATCAAGTTGGTCGAAGTCTGATTTAACGTGCATCTGAAAACCGACGCCGTCAATGGGTGTACCGCTAGCTAACAGCTCTTGCATTAACTCGTACATAGCATCGGACTTGGCGCCACTCATGCCCACGTCGTAGTCGTTGTACAACAGCTGAGCGGTCGGTGCGCTGGCGCGGGCACGAACAAACGCCTTTCGTATGTAGTCTTCGCCCATGGCTTCATACCAAACAGAGTTACGGTAAGTACCATCGTCCTCGAATGCTTCATTGACGACGTCCCAAATAGTGACGTTGTCGTTATAGCGTTGTACAACCGTATCAATGAATGTATTCATAATGGCTTCACGAGCTTCCACCTCTGAATTAATAATCCAGGGTGGTAAAACGGTATACCAAATTAGCGGGTGCCCATGAATTTCCAGATTGTTTTCCTGTGCAAAGCTCACCAGGTTGTCAGCACCTTCCCAGCGATAAACATCAGGTTCAGGGTTGATGTATCCCCACTTCATAGAGTTTTCCGTGCTGACTAAATTGAATTCAGCGGCGGCAATATCGCCATACAGGCTTCCATCAGGTTGCTCATACCATTCCAGCAATGACGCATAGCCGAATTTGAAATCAATTCGTTCGGCTAACACCCTTAACCTTTCGCCCGGCAGAACATAATTGCTAGGGTCGTTGATAGTCAGTTCAACGGTGCTTTCAAACGTCAGGCTGTCATCGTCAGCATCGGTCGCTTTAAAGTGAAGTTCTTGCACACCTAGGTACGATGCGTCTGGTGTCCACCGCAACACTCTCACTCGATCATCCAAGGGGAATGTCTCGAAGGTTGAACCCTCAGGCGGATTGAGAATTTCTAAGTGCGGTGTGGTGCCATTAGCATCAACCGCTTTTACGCGCATAACGACGTTGTCGCCGTACCTGACAGAGTACTGCCCAATAGCATCGATGGTGGGTCCGGGGTTGGGAATAATGGATGGATCGTCCGGCATGACAACAGTGAGTGTGATTGTGCGGGTTGTCGAAATTGTAGGGTCTGCATTATCGAACGCGGTCATCGTAATCTGGTGTTCACCGATAGCAGGTTGTAGCGGCTGCCATCGTAGTGTACGAGTGCCATCAAAGTTATCGATAGACTGCATACCTAAAGGCAAGGTGCCACCAAACAAGCCTGGAATATCTCCATCGCTGTCCAGAGGTCTGACGATAAGCTCCCAAACGGGTCCTGCAAAGAGAGTTTGATCTTCAAAGCCGTCAAAGTAAGGCGCCTGATTACCTTCGTCAGGAAGAGACAAACGCTGTGACGGTGCGGAGAAATTTCGTGGTATGTCAAAGGCAACAACAAAGTATGAATATGGACCTTCACTATCAACAGTGCCTTGATAGCTTTCCGTGTTTACCGTGGTCAGGTAGTTGTTGTTTTGATAGATGTTGTAACCGGCAACAGCCTCGTCGTCGGTTGATGCATCCCAACTGAGCGATACCGTAAATTCACCATCGTTGTCGGTCAGTGAGCCCGTCAAATTTACCGGTATGGAAGGTGCCTCTGTAGAGGGGCCGGGTCCGCCTTCGGGTAGTCGTAACGCTGATGAAGGTGCTGAGAAATTCCCATTGTGATCAAACGCGACGATATAAAACGAATAAAACAAATCAGATTCAACAGTGCCTGTATAGGCGTTGGAGAAAACGGTGCTGATGTATTGATTATTTCGATAGACGTTGTAACCGGCAACACCCAAGTTATCGGTTGATGCCGTCCAGTTGAGATTTACGGTGGTACCCGTTATGTTTCCTGCTAGCTCACCGGGTTGGGTCGGAGGCTCTAGTAAAGCCGCGGGGTCTGTGATTTCGGGTAGCGTAATACTGTCAGAACTTGATGAGAAGTTTCCGTCAAAATCGAAGGCCACTATGCTGAAGTTGGTAAACTCATCCGCATTGATAGCCACTGCGTGAGTAGTACTGAATACGGTAGTCAGATATTGATTATCTCTATAAACGTTATAACCGGCGACACCTCTATCATCAGTAGCCTCTGTCCACGTTAAAGTGGCATTGCTACCGACCACTGTGCCTGTAAGCCCTGTGGGTGTGCTGGGAGGTATGGTGGTATCAATCGGCCCGGTGTCAGGCAGTGTTAGAGAGTCTGAGGCTTGCGAGAAATTAGTCCTGACATCAAAGGCTACAATAGACCAGGTATAGCTGGCGTCAGTTTCTACGAAACCTGTGTAAGCAGGCTCTAACACGGTTGTCAGGTAACGATTGTTCTCGTAAATGTTATAGCCCTGAACACTCTCGTCATCAGTCGATGCCGTCCATGTCAACTCAACAGTGTTTCCGTCGATGGTGCCACTAAGATCTTGTGGCTGAGTGGGGGGGATTGTGAGATCTGTGGGTACCAGAGATTCAGGTAAGCTAAGTTTTTCTGATGTAATGGAGAACTCAGTCGGGTCTCCCCCAAAAGCGACAACGCTAAATGTATATAGCGTGTTGGCTTCCACGGTGCCGGTGTACTCGGACTCAAACACGGTACTTAAATATTGATTATTCCGATAAACGTTGTAACCGTCCACGGTATCTTCAGGGCTTGCATCAGCCCAGTCCAGAGTGACAACCGTGTCTGTCACTTGACCTTCAAAGTTGCTTGGCTGTTCGGGAGCAGCAAGTGCTATACCTTGATGAAGCAGTGTGCCAAACAGTGTGAGTAGTGGAAGTGTTTTTGGCATTTTAAGTATCAGTTTTGTGAGCAACGGCTTTCCGTCCTCACTGTCGTTTTTGATGTTCATTACAGTATGTCTCGGTCTTATCATCTCGAATCCTTGCGAGTTCCAAGACATCGTATCGGATAGCTTGGTGTTGAAAATTGAGGAATGTTCAAATTCTATCACCCGAACAGATGGGGAATGATTGAACGCTGGAATAGCTGTAAAGACTTTGTAAACTCTTTACGGTTTGTGCTTAGAGGCACGCATAACAGGGAAGTTGCACGCGCAGATTTCTTTCAGATTGGCAATGAAAGTGTTCTATTGACGTTCTCTACGCCAATATTGACCAATATATCTGATAGACAGGGTACGGTTATTACCCGTGTGCCGAGGTAATATTATTGACGGAGTGCCATTCGGTTATCGGGCTAAACGTTCCATTTAGCGTATTAAATGGTTACGATTGTGAAAACGTTTTGGTGAACTACTGCTTGTTTCGATTCCACCTCATCCCAATGCTCAGGGACGCTTCCTCCTGAAATTCAGCCACCGCATAGAAGCGCATATCCATATAGGGATATACAACACCAGCGGCTATATACCCTTGCACTGTTGAGTCGTCTCGGGCGAGTTGGTCGACGGTTTGCCTATCGGCAAATACGATTCTACGGGTGCGTTGATTGCCTATTCCGACCGCTGCATAACCGGTTAAGCCGTTGTCTAGTAATGGTTGTTTGGGGCTCAATAGTAATGTTGCGAATACTGAGCGTTGGTTGTAATCGACACTTGCCTGACGACCGCCTACAGAGATAAGCGTGTCTACCGTATTTTCCTCATCAATGTAGGACACTTTTAAAATTGACCGTGTGCCGTAAAGGTCAGGCAGGCCCAGGTAATAAAAACCGGAGCCAATGCTGGTACCGCCGAATTTTACTGTGCTGTCAGGTGTCAGGTCGTCAAGATTCCCAAACGAGCGGCTGGTTTCAATAAAGGGTGCAACGTGATTGTTAAAGATAGGGCGAAGCGTAGCCCTAACTCCAATGCGGTGAGAATCTGCCTGAACACGCGCAGCGACATCAAGGCTAAATTGTTTGAGTTGCATGCTGTCGAAAGATTGACCATCTGTCACGCTTAGGGTGTCGGCGTAAGTTGATTGACATGTAACCAAGACAGACAAGAGAAAGACCTTGCTAAGTGTCGTGAATGACCTATTAGGAATACGGGAGTTTCTAAACATATATGGGTCCATTCGGTATCACGACACAAGTTGTGATTGCACAATCAGGATTGAAGTTTTTGTCTATGTTGAATAGTTATATATCAAGATTGGACAGTTCACAGCGAGTAAAGGGTTTTATCCTGGCGCTGTGTGCCTTACTGGTGGGTGCGCTTTACTACGGTGTTTACCGGCAACACCCGGTGTTGCAATCAGTCCCTGGATTCAGCGCATTTGCTCATTCGTTTAGTCAAATGTATCCGTTGGGATTCAAGCTGCTTTGGCTACCATCCTTAGTACATTCATTCGCAACATTTCTGTGTCTGCATTGCCTTCTTTCGCAAAACAAATCTGCAATGCGGGTTCACTATCGCTCGTTGGTCTTATGTTTATTAATAGGCTTAGAAGTGTTTGTTGGACATGTAGATGTCTTGGACATGTTGGCCATTGTTGCGGGAGCTATTCTGGCTGAGTTGCTTGTCTACTCTTTGTGTAAGAAACAGCCTTTAGCTCAAGAAGGTATGTATACGGTCACGTTGCTAGGAAACCGCAAAAGTAAGTTCCGGGTGTTCTTAATAGGCACGTTCTCAGGTTCTTTAGCCTTAGGGTCTTACTACGATGGTGGAGGCAGCTATTCAGAGTGTGCGACTTACGACGGCGACTATTGTGTAGAGTACAAGCGACCTGCAGTGCCTGTTTATATGAGTTACCAGCACTTGAGGCAAGCCGTTCAGGTTGGGGTTGCAAGACCGCCTGACAGGTTAGGTAGGGTTTATCTGTATCAAAACTATGTGTTCTTGAATGAGGTCAATGAAGGAATACACGTTATTGATAACAGTGATCCCACCGCGCCAGTTAACTTAGGATTCATAAGAGTGCCGGGGAATACGGACATTGCCATCAGAGACAATTATCTGTATGCCGATAGTTATATTGATTTGGTTATATTGGATTTGAGCAATCCAACTGAGGTGCAAATTGTCGGGAGGCAGGAAAATATCTTTCCTTATGATGCGTTTCAGAACATTCCGTACAACATCAATCTCTCTAGTTACGACATAGACGCAGAGCAAGGCGTCATTGTTTCCTACCAGTTGTCCGGAGGTTGATATGAAATTTGCTTTTGTTCTGATACTTACCGCAACCGTATTTATTTCAGCTTGTAATGACGAGAGTGTCTCTTCATCAACCGGCGGGGATAGGCTCACGGGTACAGGTGGGTCTACTGCTCGCATGACGATAGCGGGGGACTATCTGTACGCTATATCCGGCAGCTCTGTTCAGTTGTTTGATATAGCCAATCCTGCTACGCCGTTACCTTGGACACAAGTACAAATAGACTGGGATATACAAACGCTTTTTCCCTACGAAGATTATTTGCTTGTCGGTGCTGCTGATGGCATGCATATTCTTGACAATACCGACCCCGCATCCCCTCAGTACGTGGGGGATTTCCAACACGCGCGCACCATTGATCCTGTTGTTGCGCAAAATGATATTGCGTACATCACGCTTAAGGTTGATACATCACAACCTGACACTGGCATAACCAATCAGATGAATGTCGTGGATATTTCCGATGTCACACAGCCTGTCTTACTCAATACCATTCCTATGCAAGGACCTGCTGGACTGTCTGTATCTGGTAATCGCTTATATGTCTGTGACGGAATTGCAGGGCTGAAAACGTTTGACATCTCGAACGCCACTCAGCCGGTTGCACAAGGTGCGGTGCCAGGTGTCGATTGTAGTGATGTCATAGCTGCAAACAGTCTTCTATATGTCATTGATAACGATGGCTTAACGCAGTACGACACGACTACCGATACACCCTTGTCTATAAGCAGAATAGAAACAGAGCCGGTTGTTTATTCAGTAGGTAGGTAGATGAGACCTTAACGTTTCGTCGCAAGGTCTAAGCAGACTGCAGCAATGATGATGGCACCGCCAAGTAACGATACAGGCGCTAATTCGGTACCAATCAGCCAGCCAGCTGATGCCGTGGCAACCAGTATTTCAGTCATCGTGAGCAATGAGGCCGTTGGGGCGGGTATACGCCGTGCACCCCATATTTGTCCGAGCATTGAGGGGAAAAAAATCGCGGCTCCAAAGACGACGGCTAATGGAAGTGTTTTCGCAAGGTCAACAGATTGCGCCGTTACAGTGGCGGTTAATTCGGCCACTTCCCAGAACTGAAGAGACAGTGCGCAAAGGCTTGCAAGCACACATCCAGCAAATATGGTGGCGGTGGTACTGGCAAACGGTGGCGTATCCTCTTTACTTCTCAGTAGAGACAAGCTGCACCCCCAGCAAAACCCAGCAGCTATTGCGCACCAGTCTCCGATGTTGTCGGGCACCGGAAAAGCAAACCCTCCACCCAGTAGTAACCATACACCCAATAAGGCGGCGGCTATGACCAATAGTTGTTTCCGCGTTATGGGTTCCCCGTAGAGCACCCGTGCTGAAAGCGTTGTCCATAACGGTAGGAGGTAAAACAGGAAAATCGCTTTGATGACGTCTGTATATAGAATGGCCGTGAAGTAGAGCACGGTCGATAGGCTCAGAGCTAATCCGACCACCCAGCCGTTAACAGTTGTTAATTCTGCCAGCTCGCGTTTCCAGTAGGTGAACGCTAATGCAGGCACAAATGCAGCCGCCAAAACCAGCGCAACGGCCCACAGGCCGGGTATTCCAGCTTGTTCAAGGTATCTTAAGGGGATCCAAAAAAGCCCCCAAACGGCTGCTCCGAGGGTCACGGCCCAGGCACCCGGTCTGTCGGTCTTTGTGTATCCTGTAGCGCGGGAGTTTGTCATGCGTTGAGTGTATTCGCTATAACGCAAATTAAAACTGTAAACAGGAGAAAGTTGTGGATTTCTTAAAAGTAGGTCAGGAATTACTGGGCGACAAAATGGGTGATATGGGCGGCATCATGGATGCTATCTCAGGCCTAACAAGTGGTGAAGGCTTAGACATTGCCGGTATCGCTGAGAAGCTGAAAGAAGGCGGTTTAGGCGATCAAGTCAGTTCTTGGCTCGGCGATGGTGAAAATGCGCCAGTCTCTGCTGATCAGCTAACCAGCGCGCTGGGTGAAGATAAGATCGGTGAAATGGCATCTAAGCTGGGAGTTGATTCCGGTGCAGCAGCAGAATCACTGTCTCAAGTTATGCCATCTTTGATGGATAAAATGAGTGAAGGTGGGAGCTTGCTGGAGTCTTTAGGTTCCGGTGGAAGCCCTGCTGATATTGCGAAAAGCCTGTTCGGTAAATAATAAACGCTGTCTCCATGGTTACATCGGTAGTGGTTGAGTTGATAAGCTGAATTTGCTTGTCAGCTATGACACAGCTACTGCGCACGTTGCGACTATT
>JAHDGK010000078.1:0-8512 GCA_020627685.1 Granulosicoccus sp.
TATGAGCGATATCAAGATCGGTTTGTGAGTGAATACGCGTCGACCAACCCTGTGGAAGACGCAGCGGAAGTGTTTACGAGTTTTGTTTTAAAAGACAAACCTGCAAACGGCGATACGGTTGTCAATCAAAAGATATTATTGATGCATGACATCGAGGCGCTGGTAAATTTAAGGCGTGAAATTCGAGGGAAATTAGCATTAAATCGTGAACGCCAAAAAAGAGTGAGTATGTAAATTCAAGAATTATTCAGTCGTAACGTGCAGTGACCATAGTTAGTCGTCTCGATTTTTATGAATCTTTAATCTGGTCTACGCATTTAATCGCTGAAAATGCCGCTCCATGAACCGTAGACTGTGCGTCTCCCCCTAATACTTCGCCTGCGAAGAATACTCTTCCCTCGACTGGTGCCAGGATCTCTGTCACGTCCAAGTCACTGTGATTAGACATCGAATAGCTACCCATGATGTGTGGCTCTTGACTCCAATTTTGAACCCGTCCATCAATATAGGCATCTCTGACAACAGAGCCGAATATTTTTGTAATCTCAGACAGTACGTCTTCAATCATCTCGCTGTGACTCAGATTAGCGCGCGGTAAGTGCCTGTCTGAAACCGTGAAAAGCCCCAGAATATTTTGCTGTGTTGGTTTTCCAAAGGCTGCATCGTAAAATATCTTCGATGACCAGGTGTCCTGCATAACGCTCCATCGAGACCCTTCTAACAAGATATCCGGATAGAAGCGTTCTTTGAATCGCATGAAGACTTTGAATCCTCTGCCAAAATCGACGTTCTGTAACTCGCTTATATTGGGCGGTAAGAGGTCATCAGAGAATGCGATATTGCCGCGTTGAAGAGTGGATAGGGGGACGGTGATGATGACCTTGTCGGTTTCTATTTTTCGTCCATCTGATAAATGGACGCTTACACCGTCGCCCTCAGATTGAACGTCGGACACGACAGCGTTATATTCTATTTTGTTTTCAATGCTTGGAATGACGAAACGTTCGAAAAAGCCGTACCACGTGGTGTCAAGGAATTTGACCTCTTCATAGACGTGCCGAAGTGAATTGAAGTTATTCAATTTGCCCTTGTGCCAAAACTTAAACGTTTGTGGGCTGTAGTCTATTGTCTCAACGCCAAGATCAGTCTGTCCAGCACCGACAATTTCACCCAAAACAGTCGGTTCATCATGGATCCACTCAGCTCCAAGGTCTAAGGGCACATCAGAAAAACCCGCGAGACGTTTTACACGTCCGCCCCAGCGGTTAGAAGCTTCCAGTATCGTTACTTTGATACCCGCCTTTTCAAGATGAAAAGCTGCGGACATTCCAGCGCTGCCCGCACCAATAACCGTCACGTGCTTTGGCTGTCTAGCTTGCACAATACTGGGCGCGTGAATCAGCGATGCGGCAGTTAAACCGAGAAACGTTCTGCGATCCATAAGGGCATTTTATTGAAACAGAAATGGTGTCCGCAGGTTCGCAAGTTTCCTGTGTAAGATCAAGGTTTAAATGGAACCCTCTACTGTCTCAACAATATGGCTGGAGAAATTTTTAATGTGGATACCAGCCACAGTGCACCTGCAGCTAAACAAGCACTACTAGCGCCTACTGCTACGAGTGAACCGACCCAGAGACTACTGCCACTGGGCAGTTTCAGCCAGAATGTCAGCAGTGCCTGTGCTATGGCGCTACCGATGATGATGGCGAAGATGGAAAGCACAATGGTGAGCAAGCCGTACTCATACATGACACTTTTCATAACCACGCTCATGCGTGTTCCCATAGCGTGCATTATTGATGCTTCGTAGACTTGCCGTTGACGGTTAACCGCGACAACGCTTGCCATGACTAAGACACTTGCGCTTAAGCTTACAGCGGCTATGAGTGCCATGGCCAAGCCTGCACTCGAAAGTATCGAGCGAGAAGTTTCTAGCACTTTGGCGGTTCGCACCGTAACCACATTGGGAAATAATTGGCCTAAGGCTGATTGCGCAGCAATATCGGTTTGTGGTTCCAGCATGACACTGCCTACATAGCGAGTAATGTATGGCTCCAATACATTGTCAGAAAAAACGGCTTCAAGCCAAAAGCTGGTTTCAAACTGAGCTTGCGAATAGATAGCAGATAGATTGGCAACAATGGGCTCGCCCATGATCGTAAATTCAAGCGTATCGCCGACTTTTAATCCGAGTTGGTCAGCTTCACGATCTTCCATAGCAACCAAAGGGGGGCCGGAGTAGTCATTTGACCACCACTGACCACGGACAACAGACGTGTTATCAATATTCTCGTATCGATAACTCAATTTGTGCTCATCATAGGCTTCGAGCACGCGTGAGGTGGAATCACTGTCGGTTAACGATTCAGCATTGACAGCGGTTAATCGACCAAGAACAAGCGGTGCAAGGGTATGACTTTCATAACCGTCTATCTCGGCCACTGCTTTGTCAAACTCCTCTACTTGAGGTTTCTGTAAGTCATACAGGACTAACGACGGGGCTCGTTGGGGGACTGTGTCGTTCAAGGTGCGGAACGTGGCTGCGATGACAATAGCAGCGGTGACCAATAACGTGAGCGCAGTCCCCAGTGACAGTAGCATGGGGCGCAATGAGGCACCTGGTCGATACAGTCCAGCAACAGCGAGCCTTAAGGCAAATTGGCCGTCCAGCATTGCCACGTGTATGAGTTTCTCAGCGCCATAACGTATTAACTGTACGATGCCATTTAAAAGCAGTAGCAGTAACACAATACAGACGATAAAACCTAAAGTGATTAATGGTTCTGGAACAAAGGCTAGCAGCAGTAGTAAACCGATTAAACCGATCAACGCAGTCGCAAGGCGATATGCTGCTGGTGTTCGTGTTTGATCACTGACTAAGCCTTTAATAAGTAGGGCCGTTGGCATGTCCAATGTGCGACCTAATACCGGCAACGTAAACGCAAGCGCTGTGCAAGTCCCCAGGAGTATGGCAAGCAGTGTCGGTAGCATGAGCCCCAAGAGCGATGGCGTAATGGGTAGGCGTTCACTTAATGATTGAGCGGCGATCCACGCAACCGATGACCCCAGTAATGCTCCTGCGGTACTGGCCAGGAAAGCCAGTAACAAAATTTGCCCCACATACACACCGGCAACCTGAAGCGCCCGTGAACCTAAAGACTGTAGAGTGGCTATGGTTCGTAACTTAGTTTGCAAGTAGGCTGCGACACTGTTGGCTACACCTAAGCCGCCAACAAGTAATGTGCTGAACCCAATAAGCAGCAGTACGGAGGCTACTTGATCCAGCCGCCGTCCTACGATTTCCCCGCGCTCTTCAACGGTTTGAATTTCCCAACTAGCATCTGGAAATTGCTCGTACAGTTTGTCTCGCCAAACGATAGGGTCATCGTCGACTCTCACACGATAGTCGTAGTCCACCAGGCTAGTGGGCAACAGCAAGCCACTTTCTTCCAAAGCTTTCTCGTCCATGATGACAGGAGGCCCTCGAAAATCAGCTCTAAGGCTTCTGTCAGGTTGTTCAAGAATGATGGCACGAAGTTCGACTTCAAGATCGCCAATATAGACAAGCTGCCCGACTTCTAAAGAGAGTTGTTGGACGAGGGCCGGATCGAACGCCGCTCCCCAAGTGCCATCCTCTGATTTTTTAACCGCCTCTTGTATGGAGTTGCCTGTGCTCAGAACAACTTCGCCATAAAGCGGATAAGACTCGTCAACACTTTGCAGTTCTACCACCGAAAATTCACCGTCTTCAGTGCCCATCATTGTTTTGAGTTCTAACAGGAGAGACACGCTTGCGTTGTCTTTCAGCCACGAAAGCTGCTCCTCGCTGACAGCCTCTCGCTGACTTATTTGGATATCACCACCAAACAGGTTGCGTTCCTGTTGGGCGAATCCGTCTCTCACCAGATGCAGTAGGCTTCCGCACGCTGCTATCAGCGCAATACCGAGTAGCAAGCATGCAGCGAAAACCCATAGAGAGCGGACCTTGCCAGCCCCGCGCAGATCTCTGAGCATGAACCCCGTTAGTGCTGGCATCAGCGGGTGGCCTTGTCAGACGAGTCAAGGGAATGAAGCCGCCCGTCCTGCAGTTTAAGCGTTCTGTCGCAACGCGCTGCCAGCTCTGTGTCGTGGGTTACTAAGAGCAATGTGGTGCCGCTGTCCCGATTCAAATCGAACAGCAATTGCATGATGAGGTCTCCCGTTTGTTCGTCCAGATTGCCTGTAGGCTCGTCAGCAACGATAAGTTCGGGTTCGTGTATCAATGCTCTGGCGATGGCAACGCGTTGTTGTTCACCTCCAGATAATTGTGAAGGGTAGTGATTATGGCGATCTGACAGTCCGACCTTCTCCAGCATGTTCATGGCTCGCTGGCGGCTATTGCTAAGACCTGCAATCTCCAGAGGTAAGGCGACATTTTCGCGCGCTGTCAGACTGGGGATGAGATGAAACGATTGGAAAACGATGCCGATACGCTCGCGACGCAAATCGGCGCGGTCATCACCGCTCATCCCGAGTAGCGATTCACCACCGATTGAAATATGACCTTCGGTTGCGGTATCAAGGCCTGTCAGAATAAGCAGTAAAGTGGTCTTACCTGAGCCTGAAGGACCAATAATGGCCACACGCTCCTGTTGCTGAACAGATAAATCCAACTGTCTGAGTACAGAGACCTCGGTGCTGGCTAGCGCGTAGCTTTTACTCAGGTTCTTTAGTTCGACGATACTGCTCATGGGCATGCTTACCGGTCAAAGCCTTTTGTAACTTTATAACGTTTTACGGGGCAAAGCGCTTAATGGTCTGAATTAAGTTTTCTACACAATGATCGGTCGTTGTCGGGTGTCAGTGGGTCTAAATGCACTTTGATCGCGGACACACCTATGCTGCGAACATTTCAGCGGGTTGAATCCGCTGTGAACAAGTATAGGAAGGCTTATTGAGTAGCGCTGACGTTTAGCACGTCTGGAGAGTAGTGGAGTGCCTTGAGACAGGCGGTGTCATGCATTGCACACGAGCACGGGGGGCAATTCTAAACCCATAAAAAAACGCAGAATCGCAGCCAACCAGGCGTACGATTCTGCGTTCAGTTTATAGCAACTTAGCTAAGTGCTTCTGTCGTGGTTTTGATAACCGCAGCAGCAACTTTGTAAGGATCAGCGTTTGAAGCAGGGCGACGATCTTCCAAACGGCCTTTCCAGCCATCTTCAATAGTTCCAACTGGAATTCGGATAGATGCACCACGGTCAGAGACGCCGTAGCTGAACTGCTCGATTGACTGAGTCTCGTGCTTACCCGTCAAACGCTGGTCGTTGTCAGCACCGTATACGCTGATGTGGCGAGCGATGTTCTTACCGAACTCTTCGCAGATCTTGTTGAATACAGACTCATCACCAGCTTCACGCATGGCAGTGTTTGAAAAGTTCGCGTGCATGCCAGAGCCATTCCAGTCAGTGTCGCCGAGAGGCTTTGGATGTAGGTCGACAGATACACCGTACTTTTCAGCAGTACGTTCGATGAGGTAACGAGCCAGCCAGATTTCGTCACCGGCACGCTTGGCGCCTTTAGCGAAGATTTGGTATTCCCACTGACCGGCTGCAACTTCAGCGTTGATACCTTCAACGTTCAAGCCTGCTTCTAAGCAGATGTCCAGATGCTCTTCGATGATTTCGCGACCGTAGGCATTCTTAGAACCAACAGAGCAATAGTAAGGGCCTTGAGGAGCCGGGAAGCCTTTCTCAGGGAAACCCAGAGGTAGACCAGTTGCGTCGTTGATCAGGAAGTATTCCTGTTCGAAACCGAACCAGAAGTCATCGTCGTCTTCTTCAATGGTAGCGCGACCATTAGAGACGTGAGGACTGCCGTCAGCATTCAGTACTTCTGTCATTACCAGGTAGCTGTTCTTGCGATCGGGATCAGGGATGATCGCAACGGGCTTGAGTAGGCAGTCGGAATCGCTTCCGTCAGCTTGCTCGGTGGAGCTGCCGTCGAAAGACCACATTGGGCACTCTTCCAACTTTCCACCGAAATTAGATCGAACCATTGTCTTGCTGCGAAGGCTCTGAGTTGGCTCGTAGCCGTCCAACCAGATGTATTCCAACTTGCTTTTCATTGCATTCCTCGTTGTCTGATTTAAAGAATCGCCAAAGTGTAAAGTATCCCTTACGGCTTATTCAAGGATTTGAGCAGGTGTTTTAGTCGAATCACAAGGGTCATGACGACGAGAGGCAAAATAGGGGCAAAACCATGCACCATGATGGTGCTTGACGTCCGTAATGGTGCGTTTTTTAAGCGTTTTTCGCCATTTTTCCGTTTTTCACGTCATGGCCGAGAATCTTGGATTTGGAAGTTCCGCACCGGTATTTTTGATCGGAAACACCACCTTCAGGCCTATACTCTGTTCGATGACAATTCGATCCCGGTAAGCAGGTATGAGTGAATACCCGAAACTCAAATTACCCGAAAAGCAGGCTCCGCTGATTATCGAGCAAACCGATAAGGGGCTGGCTCAAAAAATTGACCCGAACTTTCGCTATGCGTATTTCCAAACCGTGGCAAAGGGGGGGAAATCGCTCATTCAGTCGTGTAAGGATTTACACCTCAATAGAACAGTTTGCTACAAGTCCCTGTTGCCGGAATTTGCCGATGACGAAATAGAGCAAACCCGATTTCTGCGTGAAGCCAGAGTCTCCGCGATGCTGCAGCATCCCAATACAGTTCCAACCTACGAACTGGGGCGGGATAAAACCGGACACTACTATTTCACGATGAAACTGGTGCACGGCTACACATTGCGCGAAATTTTTGACTATCGCGAGCGCTACGACCTCAGCCAGCTTGTCAACATTATTGTGCAGGTGGCTTATGCGCTCGAGTACTCTCATTCTCTAGGCGTGTTGCACCGAGATATCAAACCGGAAAATATTCTGATTGGTCCCTATGGTGAAGTGCTGCTTCTAGATTGGGGCTTAGCCAAGGTCTGGGATAAAGCGGGTTCACAATCGCAGTTGCGGGAATCGGTCATCGACCGGTTGGAAAATAATGCAAGCATGACCGGGTTTCAAAAGCTGCAAGGGACACTTTTTTATATGTCTCCTGAACAAATCCAAAAAGATCCGGGTATTGACAGCCGGTCTGATATCTACAGTTTGGGTGTCATCTTGTATGAGGCTCTAACCGGACAAACACCGGTTACCGGCGAGCTACTGGATGAGGTTATTCAAAGTACGCTTAACGATACACCGCCGAAGCCCTCAGACATTGCTGAATTTGTTCCACCGTTGCTCGAAGATATTGTTATGCAGTGCCTTGAGAAAGAACCTGCTAGAAGAGTAGGGTCCGCCGGTGCATTAATTCAGGTGCTTAAGCAGAATTGGTAGACCTAGGCTCTTTTGAGGATAACCAATGATCTACGGATACTTTCCCCGCGCCATAGATGATTAGATAAACCAGTAACACAGACCACATGGCACGTTGGTCTAGGATTGCTGCATCGGAGAATCTGTCGAACCAACTACCTAGTGTCTCTGCATCAACGTGATGCCCTATGACATCGACAACTGATTGCACGACAACAAACACCAGCATGCCAACAGCGGCGAGGCGGGTGAAAAGGCCAATCACTATAAGAATGGGAAGGATAAATTCCGCATAGCTGCCAGCGTATACAATCAGTTTGTAGGGCACTAGGGGTATTTGGCTGGCGTCATAGTCAAACTGTTCGACCACCGTTGGAATTATTTGGAAGTACGCTGCATCGTCAATCTGAAAAAAGCCTGCGAATCCATCTCCGACCTTGGTCTTTGCGGAATGCAAATAGTAGACGAGCAAAACACCCGCAAACACGATTCTTGCGAACAGGCCCGGAAACCAGGTGTGCAAGTGTTGGTGTACTGCGTTGAAGACATTGTTATGAATGCGTGTAATTAGTGTCGACATGCTTTACTCGTTTTTTGGAGTTAGTAATTAGGGTTGCCAGCAACTCGGCATTCGGCGAAAACACCAATTTGCGTCAGTGACAGTAAAGCGCTACCCACGTCAAACTCCGGCAGTTTATCCAGCAGTAGGGATGCAGCATCACTGATGACATGGCCGTCAGTTAGCAACTTCAGGAAATCAAGCAGCGGTGACTCTATGTGATGGACGTTCACGTCATAGTGTGGCCTTGCAATGACAACAATTTCCCCTTTTGAGGTTTTAATAGAGTCTCCATCGATGAGTCCTTTCACAGCGCTCCATATACTGGCTATAGGCCACTCAGAAACGATGGCATCAACTGCCGGGTGCATGATCAACTGGCTATTCAGGAGTTGCTCTTGAGGAATGTTAGAGAGTTCAGCAAGGGTGAGGGTAGTGGTATCACTAGCGTGGTAGCTTTGTAGGCACGCCCACTCTAGCTTTGCCATATCCGCCAGGTACGGCACCGATTCAGCGCCAGGGAATCGGCTAATAAATGTGGAAAAATCTGCGCCGTATTCCATCATCACCGGGCTTTGTGGCGGTGACTGATCGATAAACA
>JAHDGK010000078.1:8612-13948 GCA_020627685.1 Granulosicoccus sp.
TCACTGTAGAAATTTTGACCATGGCTCGACCATGCCAAGTGCTCACTGAATGATTCAGGCTCAAATCGCTTAACTAAATCTGATACACGGTGAAGATGTTCGGTGTTAAGCCCGGTAGAAGAACCAATGGATAGCCCAACGCCATGTATGGAAATAGGGTAGTTGTCCCTTATCCAGGTGAGTGTGCTTAACGGTTTGCCGCCATTACCCAAATAATTTTCAGCATGCACTTCAAACCAACCCACCTGTGGCTTCTCGGCCATGATTTGATCGGCATGTTGTGCCTTGAGACAAACACCCGCTTTTTTAGGAAGTGAGGACATATTGCTCTGGTGTGGCCAATAATAGTGAGAACTAACGATTGATGGTGAGTGAAACTGACTGCTGATTGTGTTCAGACGTTAAATGCAATGTCTTTATAGAACGGCCTAATAGTGTTAGGCCGTCCCTTGCATATCGTTAGGTCGTTAGCTAACAGGAAGGTCACGATCCAGCTCTTCTAAAGAGCCAGTGCGATCACCCGGTAATTCGAACTGAGCCATACTCTCTTCTACACCGTATTTTGCACAATCACCTTTAGGTACTAGGGTCCAAGCGTTTCCTTGGAAGTCTACTTTTGAGGTTCCTGCACAGGTTGTCCCCGGCCCAGCAGCGCAATCATTTTGACCTGCTAGCGAGATCCCGAAGCATTTTTCTTTGCCCATGGCATTTGCTGATTGAACGGTCGCCAACTGTGTCATAGCAAGTGCCAAGGAACCTGCGATAACTGCTGCATTTCGAGTAGTCGATTTTTTGCTCATTGTGTAAATATCCTAGTCGGTGGTTAATCACTAGCCATGGCCAGCATGTTGTAAAAATAAATGCATTAGTTAAAAGATGGTTCTTATTGCTGTGCAGTAGATGTCATTTACTAAGAGATTGTTGCAAGAAACATCTATATCAATGCATTGCTAATTAAGACATCAAATACTTTAAAAGTTCTTACTAAAAATAAAAAACTATCTATAAAAAACAAACATATTTATTTTTATTGCGGAAAGAAATAGCCACAAATATATGTTTGCGTTTTGATCGCTAAATCGGCTTTCTTCTCAGCTTAATGCTGTAGCAATTGATCACTAGTGTGCGCGGCAAACCGGCAGCGTAATGCTAATAACCAAGCGACCTTGATCAAGTGATGCAACTGCGTTGCCGTTGTAAGAATGGCATAGTTGCCTTACGACGGATAATCCAAGGCCCGATGAGTTTTCAGTGTGAACTCGTGTTCTACTTTTTGATACTCGATAGAATCGATCAAATAAATACGGTAGGCAGTCTTCAGTCACATCCATTGTTTCGTTGCTAAATGCAATAGAAATAAATTCGGACTTATGCGCATTTGCAGACGTTATTAAGCACAAAGTATTCGATCGCGCATAACGATGCATGTTTGAGAGTAAATTATCGATAATTTGGCGAAACGCCCGAGATGGAATTGCTAGCTGTTGTTGGCATATACAAGGCGGAATTGAGAAACCCAGTTGCAGCTGGCGGTTATCAAAGCGGGAGCGCCAACGGTTTCTAGAATCGTTTAGTAAACTCACCAAGGTAAGTTCTTCAAACTTCATTTCACAATCATCTTCATAAGTTTCAAGCTGCATCTTATGGATGGTTTTAGTCAATGAGGTCAAATGACTAAGCTCGCCGCTCATCAACTTGAAATATTCTTTGTTAGCGCGAAAAACGCCGTCTTCTAAGCCTTCGGTAAAACCTTGAAGACTTGTTATAGGTGTCCTTAGCTCATGACCAAGGTCAGTTAGAAACTGGCTTCGGCGTTGTTCTTCTCGTTCTAGAGATGCAGCCAGTGAATTAAAATTCACAGCCAATGCGCCAACTTCACCGGATTCGACAGTTGAGCGAACGCTGTAGTTTCCGTGCCTTAATTGTTCTGTGGCTTTTGCCAATGAGCGTATAGGCCTGACTATGAGAAAGGCTAATGCGACGGATGCCATAATGGCGACAAGTAAACCTAGGCTTACGCTAATCCATAGGTGATGCTCTACATCATCAACGTACATGGCGTGTAGGCTGCCAGGTTCAATGTTGAACGTGGACATTAATCGGTCAGAATAAACCGTACTTTGCCTCATAAAGGTAAAGTACCAGGCAGAAGCTAGAGCCAGTATGATAATGACATTGGCGGCGATTATTTGAAGCGTTAGCCAAGGCCAGTTTCGTAAATGTTTTGGCACGTAAAAGACTCAAGCTTGTCGAGATTCGAGGAGGAATTTATAGCCAAAGCCACGTACGGTCTGAATCATCTCTCCCACACCTTCGCCGAGTTTGGTTCGTAAGTGGTGCATATGCACATCAATGGCTTTCGGGCTTACCGCGTCTTCGTTTCCATAGATCGTGGCAATGAGGGTTCTTCGTTCGAAAACACGGTTAGGGCGTTTTACGAGTTGACGCAATATGCGATATTCATAAGGCGTCAATTCAATGGTTTGTCCATGTACTTTACATAAGGCTTGAGTGTCATCGAGCTGGATCGGTCCGTATTGCAATAAGCCGTCGTTCTTATCCGTTTTTTGGATATTACGTTTTAAGATCGCTGCTATACGAACCAGTAGTTCTCTCGGAGAGAACGGCTTAATCATGTAGTCGTCTGCACCGGCGCCAAAGCCTTCCAATACATCCGATTCACTACCTAAGGCGGTTAAGAATAAAATAGGCGTATTGCAAGCCACCTCGCGCAAAGAAGCCGCTATTTCAATCCCCGTTTTATTGGGGAGCATAACGTCAAGTACACACATATCGAAAGACTGATTCAGTGCCTTTTCCAAGCCATCGTTCCCCTCGACTGCCGTGGTCACAGAGTAGCCAGCACTTTCAAGATAGGCGCTCAATAGGGTCAGTATGTTCTCGTCATCTTCCACGACGAGCACATCGGCGGGAGTATTAATAGCGTTTGTCCTCGTGTGTTTAAGTGGCTAGCTGTGGCGTCGAAAACGTGTAAAACCGCAAGAGCGTCCAGGTGTCTTTGGTGTATGGAGCTCTTGCGGTCATGAAAGTTCATCAAGTTTCCCGATCACGTGAATACGGCTGAATTAGATCGGGAAATTTGTGAATTTATTCTCTACAGGTCTCCACGAGGTGTGGCGAAAATCTGCTTCCAGTTGGATTCACCTTTGCGAATGACTGTCTCAGTGTTTGCCAAAAATAGGTCGTTATGGGCCACTGGGCTGCTGTTCAGGTACAGCTGGTCATCCACGATTGCCCATAATTCAGGTTTTGTGGGAACTTTTTTGCCTTTGCTCGCTCCAGCTGAACACCAGCCGCCGTAAGCAGGTGCATAACGGGCAGGCTCTGCTTGAAAAAGGTCAAGGTTTTCTTGTGACGCGAAGTGCCAGGTGACGCCTTGGTACGTTGCAGAAAAATCTGCCGACCCTTTAGTAGGGGCGCCTACGGTGTGGTAGGCAACGACATCGTAGCCACCAACAACGGCAGCGTCACCGATGAAATGCTCATCGACAGCAAATGCATTTGAAGCCGGTACTGCAAACGCAGCAAACAGAGAGGCGGCGGCTAATTTCTGAAATTTGTTCATTCTGGTTTCCTTTAACATGTGAATTAAACCGAATACCGTTGCGCTGATGGCGAGTGGTTTCCGGACTGGTATTCACAGTAAAGGGCCAGGGTTTTGCCAAGTTTAGGGCTTGGTTAAGATTTGGTTAGTGCGTAACGCTCATTATTTGTTGCTGCGTTGCATTTCTGTCGTGAAGCGGGAAGCTATCTCATTGAGATATGCTTTCTGCGCTGTTAGGGCCCACGATATCAATGCGGTTAGTAAAAACAATACCGCCATATTCTGTAGGAATACTCTCCAAATCATCAATACCACTGTTGGCGGATCCTTTTTTATGGTCTCCCATCAGTAAGGGTTTGCTTCCCACACGTGTCAAACGCTCTTCAAACCGATTCGGCCATCCCCAAATAAGCCATTGGTAGTTTCTTGGCACCGGGATGAAGCTTTTATGACATTCGGGCGGCACATAACCGCTCCAACCGAGCAGCAGATATTTCTTTAAGCAGGTGGCCGCTGTGTTTTTATGTAGGGCGACAGTGTCTGGGTTTAATGCGGCGTATTCGGGGATGTTCTCGCCACTGCCGTAAACCGATAGTCGGTCTCTATTCAAACTTTTATTATCGAGAAGGTAGTCCGTCAGCAGCTTGGCTTCTTCCACGTTTCCGCCTTTTATATTAATAAGGAATTTTTCGTTGGGGAAGGTTGTAAGTACCTCGTTTAAGGTGGGCATTGCACCAACAAATTGTCCACGAAAGGGAAACGTGTCGCCGCCGTCTGCGGTATATCCATAACCAATATCAAGAGATCTCAAGTATGTTGAATCGTGCTTACGTACAACGCCCTCTCCATTCGTGCGGCAGTCTAGGGTCCAGTCATGAAAAACAACGAATTCGCCATCTGTAGTTGGATGGATGTCAATTTCAACAATGTCTGCACCAAGTTCGAATGCGGCCTCAATGGAGGCTACGGTGTTTTCAATAAAGTCGTGGATAGGCGTGTGGATAATGCTTGCGGTGCAATCCATCGTTTTCACACCATCCGGATCATAGGTTTGGTGTAGCCCACGGTGGGCTAGTATTATTCGATTTTCAGGAGTTGACGAAGCAAGCCATGATGCATTGGCAAAATAAAGTGCGCCTAGCGTAAAGACTATTACGGTGAATATTATTTTTCGTCTAGAGAGTTTCAAAACTAATTAAGCAGCTTTTTGATTTTACGAATTTGATGATCAATAAACTCATCACTGGTAGCTTGCGCACCAAAGTCTCGGGCATTACCCATAATTAAAGCCATCCACCATATATGTCGAATCACGACAAACGTCTCTAACAACGATAAGTCTTCGGCACTGGGTTGGCGTATTGATTGGTAACCGCTCAAAAATTTTGTCCAAAGTTCATTTTCATTGTCATCGCCATGTATACCCCACTTAAACGTGGCTAATTCGAAGATACGGAAGCCAAGCCCACAGCAGTCGAAGTCAAAGTGCGTTAAGCAATCGTTGCTAGCATGTACATTGCAGCCATGGCAGTCTCCATGACATAAACCAAAATCCAGGTTTTTAACGTCCGTTCTATTCACATCCGCGCGCAGTCTTTCTGCAGTGCTCTCTACAAATTCCCGATCGCTTGGCCTGTCTCTTAAGTAAGGGGTAATGATGCTTAAGGGTTTTTCCAGAAGGTGTTCTAAGTCAAGCGTGGGGCGAGAGTAGGGAGTCTCAAAACCGTTAGAATAATTATGAAGTTCGGCAACAGATTCTCCGAATAAACGG
>JAHDGK010000029.1:0-4894 GCA_020627685.1 Granulosicoccus sp.
TTGGTCAAACTTGCAACAGAACACGTTAAGAAAGAAGGTAATCAATCGATCGTTATCATTTGTGCAGATACCCGACGTATTGGTGCTTTTGAAGAATTGCAGGCTTATGGTCGCTTGTTAGGCGTACCTACCGTGCATGCTCACGATTCGCAAGAATTAGACAGCCTTATCGAGGCATTTAAACATAAGCAACTGGTACTTGTCGATCACACATTGCCTAACGATGATGATGCGATTGAATTACCGGCTTGTTTAACTCGACCGAACAATGATGATGCAGTGCGTCACTTGTTTGCTTTGCCGGCGACGACGCAGTCATCAACGGCTGACGACCTGCTGGCTAAGCATTGTAAGAATCGAAATATCCGATGTGTACTGACTCATCTGGATAGCAATGCCAGATTAGGTGAATTGTTTAACGCCATTATTCGCCATCACCTGCCTATTGCTTACTGGTCCGATTCTGCAAGCGTGCAGAGACCTTTACAGCATGCAGATGCTTCGGTGCTTGTTGCGACGGCAGTTGCAATGAGTCGACGAATTGAGCGTTCTCCCGACGATGTATGGCTGCAGAGACTGATCCAGCCCTCTAGCTCGTCTTTTACAGGTACCAGTCTGTCGGTAGACAGAGCCATTCTGGAGGCATCATGAACAGCGGATTACTCTTATTAAGTATTGGACTGACTGCGTTAGTGGGTTCTTTGTGTACGTTGTTGTATACGAAGCTACGAACGCTGTTGGAGAATTCAAACTCACAGGCACAAAAGATTTCGCAGTTGGAGTCTTTGTTGGCTCAGATTGTAGAGTTGCAGGCAGCAACGCAGCATTGTGTGAGTGAGCTGGGGACAGAAATACAGCTTCGCGAAGTTTACCAATCTGCTGATGATAGGCATCAAATCGCTATCAAAGATGCGAAAGAGGGTAAAAGTCACGCTGAGCTTGTCAGGCTTCATGGCTTGTCTGCTGATGAAGCGGCACTGATTGTCGCGCTTCATGGCAACGGCGCAATGGCTGCACACGATCAAGGTGCGAATCGATATCGTACCGAAGCTTAGTTAAAAGGGACGTTTTCAGACAGTGGATATAGCAACGCTTCTAGGTCTTTTTGGGGGATTAGCCGTAATCGTTTCCGCCATATTTTTGGGTGGTAGCGTCAACACGTTTGTTAACGTTCCCAGTTTGGTGGTCGTTGTAGGCGGAACCTTCATGGTAACGCTCTGCCAGATCTCCCTTGCGCAATTCTTTGGTTCTTTCAAAGTGACCTTGCGTGCTTTTTTGCATAAATCTGTTCCTCCCGAAAAATTGATTGAAGAGGCAATAGGCCTGGCTGACATTGCTCGAAAAGAGGGAATCCTTGCCTTAGAAGGAAATGAAATCGAAGATAAGTTTCTGGAAAACGGTATCAAACTGTGTATCGATGGTCACTCAACCGACATCGTACAAAAGATGTTGTCCAAGGACATTAATCTAGAGCTTGATAGACAATCAAC
Source organism: Granulosicoccus sp. (assembly GCA_020627685.1). Lineage (GTDB taxonomy): Bacteria > Pseudomonadota > Gammaproteobacteria > Granulosicoccales > Granulosicoccaceae > Granulosicoccus. The sequence continues at coordinate 1,491 of JAHDGK010000029.1, forward strand.
TGGCGTGCTCATGTTCAAATCGATAGCGGAAGCAGCGCCTGCCATGGGTATGATCGGTACGCTGATTGGTCTGGTACAGATGTTGGCGAACATGGATGATCCTAAGTCTATCGGTCCTGCGATGGCGGTAGCACTCTTAACAACGCTCTACGGAGCGATTATCGCTAATGCTATTGCACTGCCAATAGCGGCGAAATTAAAAGCCATTAGCGCCAATGAAAGACTGAATAAGCTTTTGGTGTTGGAATCCGTGGCTGGTATTCAGGATGGAATGAATCCTAGAGTATTGCAACAGCTTCTAGTGGCTTACCTTCCTGAAAGTAAGCGTGAACTCGATGCGAGCAAATAATCCGAGTGTGACTCGGAGAGCAGCAGCATGAGCGACGAACAGGAATGCGAAGAATGCGAATCGGGTGCACCCGCATGGATGGCGACCTTCGCCGATCTCATGTCGTTGCTGATGTGCTTCTTCGTACTGCTGTTGTCTTTCTCCGAGATGGATCTAAAAAAGTATAAACAGGTCGCAGGTTCTATGAACATGGCATTCGGTGTTCAGAGGGAAATAAAATCTGACACGATACCGCGTGGTACTTCCATCATTAAGCAGGAGTTTTCGCCGGGTAAGCCAGAACCTACGGTGATGAAAGTTATCAAGCAGAACACCGTTGAAGACACTCGAAAGGAAATCCGGGTCAATACGCCAATTTCGGAAGAGATGGAATCGCTAATTTCTGAAATTGAAGAAGCCTATGCCGAAGAAATCAAAGAAGAGATGATAGACGTTATTCTCTATGAGGATAATGTGATGATTCGCGTAAGGGAAGCGGATGCGTTTCCTTCCGGTAAGGCTGATATTCAGCCGGAATTTATTCCTATCTTGAATAAACTGAAAGATCTGTTGGAAAAAAATAACGGGCGAGTCATTGTTGCAGGTCACACTGACAACATCCCTATCTCCAATAACATCTACGCGTCTAATTGGATTCTATCCGCTGCCAGATCAGCCTCTGTTGTAAATTATTTGGCAGAACAAGTGAAGGTTGAACCTTCGCGCCTTGAAATCCGTGCGTATTCGGATACTCAACCCATCGTTGAAAACGATACTGCTGAAAACCGGGCGAAGAACCGGCGAATAGAGATTAATATTGCGATGAATCCGGAGGCTGAATAATGTCTGCTGATGTCAATAGACGAGAGGCATTTCGCTTAGACGACACCATGATGCTAAGTGTCACGAAGCTGGCCGAGTCTGAACTAAACGATATTGAAGAAAACTTTGATTCTTATCGATTGAAGTATTGCCTGAATTCGCATTTCGCACTGCAGCGGGAGAATCGAAAACCGAACTTGCTTATGATCCGAAAAAGAGACCCCGATGTCGGTCACTATTTGGATAGCATGGAAGAACAGCTTCTACTCATTGCATCGCGTCTTTCAGAGTCGACTGTCGCAGGGAAGGGAATGACAAGGCAAGAAGTTAATGTCTCTAACTCCAGTGTGCGATATTCCACCGCAGAGTCATTCGAGGTAGGGGAGCAGGTTCAGCTACAGATGATTTTGTCGACCAGCGATTTACAGGTGTTTTCCCTGGCGACGGTTACCCGAATCGAGCCGAATACGGATGTGCCGAACGAGCAATGGATTGCATTGCAACTAACGAGGCTTCATGAAGATGATGCTGAAGCGGTCATCCGACATATGGCGAAGCTACAACAGCTGCAGCTTCAAGCTAGACGCGATTCTTAACCGTCCAGGGGCAGGGAAGGCAGGTCGGTTAATCCGATGAACTGTGCATCCCGCCAATAACCAGGAACAATGTCCGGATGTAGGGCAATAGCGTTTCCATCATCGTCACGCTCCGCTACCCAGGCATCTGGCAAACCGACGAACGCGTAGGCTGTTGATGGCACTCCCGGTGTCGATTGCGCAAGATGGGCCTCGCCAGTAATTGCGTGCTTGAACGCAGGCTGCATGCCCGCGAAAATGTCTCCACCAATCGCACTTTCTTTCGAGTAGGTGTTGCCCATGTCTGAACTGCTTGTGCTCATGCCGGTCATTCCCGTTAAGGCCCGTATGTCGTGGTTTGAATGGTCGCGGTTGTCTGATAGCCCTTCTTAGCATTCATCTGAGCTGTCAGTTCACGATTTTCTTTGATAAGTTGCTGGCGTGCGGCCTGAACTGTCTCGTTGATCTGAGTATCCAATGTCAGGATTTTTTGGCACCAGTCTTCGTAGTCGGCACCTGGCTTATTCTGTTCAGCCAACGGGCTATTGCTTTTATCATCAAGCAGGACACGTCTTTCGCTGTCCAGCCTATTGAGCTCTTGCCAATTCGCATTGACGGCTTCCTGAAGCATGGAGAGCATAAGCGTGTGTACTTTAACCAGCTGCGCTATTGTCAAAGCTTCACTCATGCAGCTTGACGCTCCGGAGAAATACTTCGCCATGCATCGGCCAGTGTTTCTATCAACCCAACACAAGACGATAACCCATCGCTATCCATTGCATTTTCTGAATCGATAAGAGTTTTTACGATATAGCTGTACAGGTCGAACAAGTTTCCAGAAAGCTCGTTGGTTTCGTAGTCTTTCAAACTACCTTGTAGTTCTTGAACTATCGCAACAGCTTTATCAATGCTCTTATGCAATTGTTGTCTATTACCGGCTGATAAATGCTGCTGGGCAATGGCAATGTTACTTAAAGCACCTTCATAAAGCATTTCAGTTAAACGGTGCGGGGTAGCCCCCTCAACGAGTGTCGCGCGTTTAACTGTCTGGTATGCGTTTAGTGTCATTGTCAGCTATTGTTGTTGCTTAATCTGCTGGTTAGAAACGAACTGGTTGACTGTAGATTTGTAACGACTAAATCCATCGCTGTGAACTGTTTCCTTAGCCTGTCACTGGCCTTGTCTAAGCGGTATTCCAAGCGGTCTATTTGATCGTCAATCGAATTTCTACGGGTGTCTACTCCATCTTCACGAGAGTCAATAATTCCTCCCGCCTTTGTATATTCATCGACCAAATTGGTGAATGTTGAAGCGATTCCGTTGGTAGAACTGAAGAATTCTACATAGCGATTTACGCCATCATCAAGAGCCGCATTGAACTTTTTCTCATCGATGCTCAGTGTGCCGTTTCTATCGAAACTAAAGCCGAGCTCGAGCGGAGACGCTTTGTCACCGTTGTCCAATTCAATCTGATTGAAAAAAATTTCACGCATTCGCGTATCGACACCACGAGGTAGTTGATCACCTTGAAGCTGAGAATTGCCAACGTTACTCAAAGTTTGGGTCATTGAGTTGTACTTGCTGACAAACTCATCCAGAGACTCTCTTAAGCTTGTGGTATTTCTTTCTGTCGTGAGTTTTGCTTCGCCAACAGATTTTAAATTCAGTGTGACACCGTC
>JAHDGK010000029.1:4994-48452 GCA_020627685.1 Granulosicoccus sp.
AAATCTGAATTGGTGCCAAGTGCTTTTGCAGCGGTGCTTAGTCCGCTTAGGGCGCCTTTGACTGTACCGTAGGCGCTGAGCTCTACGTCGAGGTTTGCGCGTTTTTGGTTAAGCGCATTGACTGGTTGTTGGTTTAACTGATTAAGCTGTGAGAGTATGCTCTCTATGTCGATGCCGGAACCGGCTCCTGCTGCTGTAATCATTGTGCTATCCCTCCATTAATGCCTTGAGCCCGGAGGAAGGATTCCTCCGGGCATCAAGGGCCCTACTGAGAAATTATCCCAATAGTTGTAATACACTTTGCGGTGCAGAGTTGGCCTGTGAGACCATCGCGTTACCGGCTTGTTGCAGAATCTGCGAACGTGTCATGTTGGCTGTTTCAACTGCGAAGTCAGCATCCATGATTCGACCACGAGCAGCGGCTTGGTTTTCCATACCGACCTGCAGGTTGTTAATCGTACTTTCAAATCGACTCTGGATCGCACCGAAGTCTGCACGAGCAGTTGTTACGGTGTTGATCATGGTGTCGATCGCACTGATGGCAGTTGTTGTTGCACTTACTGTTGAAATGCTGTCGCTACCAGATGCGAGTGCATCGATGTTCTTCATAGTAACGCTGATCTGGTTACCTGAAGCTGTGTTTGCACCAACCTGGAACGCAACCGTTGCACCAGAACCTGAAGTGTTCAATACTGCTGCACCGTTGAACAATGTTGTTTCAGCAATACGAGCAATTTCAGAGTTCAATGCTGTGAATTCTGCATTGAGGTTAGCACGGTCATCGTCAGAGTTAGTACCGTTCGCCGACTGCACAGCCAGTTCACGCATGCGTTGAAGCATGTTGTTAACTTCCTGCAATCCACCCTCAGCAGTCTGAGCCATGGAGATACCGTCGTTAGCGTTTCGAATGGCTACATTCATTCCGCGAACCTGAGTATTCATACGCTCTGCGATTGCAAGGCCAGCCGCATCATCTTTTGCACTGTTGACTCGAAGGCCTGAGCTCAAACGTTGCATAGAAGTGGCAAGTGTTGACTGTGACGTGTTCAGGTTACGCTGAGCAGTCAACGACATTACGTTTGTGTTAATAGTCTGTGGCATGTCTTCCTAATTCCCCAATGTGATTTTATTGTCCTTGTTATTATCGGATGGCGCGTCTTGTCCTCAAGTATCCACTTTCACGGATATTGCGCTCATGCAAGGGGTATCGGTATGGGAAGCTTTGTCTATAGTGAATTAGTTATTATTTTGGTACGAAATGCCTACATTAGGTTACGGTTGTGGACTGTTTTGCGTTTTACATAAAATTAAACAGAGAAAGTCCCTCAATACGTGAGAACGACTTCTGTAAAATTTCTAGCGTATTCGCCTGCGTCTGAAGGTTCGTCACCGCCTCGGCGATATCTATGTCTTCTACGTCACTTAAAATACGCTCTATTTGAAGCTGCACGTTGCTGTTCTGTTCCCGACTACTATCAATACTATTGAGTCGGGCACCGACACCGGCTCTAACGGTGTTGATATGGTCCAAGCTGACATCCAAATTAACGATGGTATCGTTAACGGCTTGCGTAAGGGCTGCCGATTCCATGGCAGTGCTGGGATTTTGATCAATAGCGTTAATAAATCTAGATACCGTGCTAAACAAATCCTGATGTTGGCTTGGTTGTACGATAAAGCTATCACCACTGGCAGGGCTGCCATTGATAGTGGTACGCATGCCGTTAAATTCGATGGGATTGCCGGCAGTCAGGGTATTGCCCGTGCTTACGGTGCCACCCGTCGTATCATTAAGAATATCGAAGGTAGTCGCGCTGGTAAATTGAAGACGATAAGTAGAACCGTCAAACTGCGAATGGTCTGTAATCGCACCCTGAGAAATCACACCTGACCCCGTATTCGCAGCATCTGGGGACGTAGAAAAGGTACCGTTGCCGTTACGAATACGCATAAAGACATCAATACCTGAGTCTCCAGTTTTAACTTTTCGACCTAAACCGATAGTTAAGTCTGTTGAGTCGTCTTTTCCGTTGTAAACAACAGGATCACCTTTTGCGAAAGGGCCCGTCTGGTTGTTGCTGCCACCAAACAGAAAATTACCGAAACTGTCCCTAGAATTTGCCAGTGTATAAAGTTCATCCAGTTGTAGTTTGACCTCTGCGTTCACGGCTTGTCGCGTGACATCGTCAACAACACCACTGTTGACTGACAATGCAAGCTCTCGTATTCGGTTTATATTGTTGACGACACCGTCTAAGGCACCTTCTTCTAGAGAAAGCTGGGCTTCTGCGGCAGATGAGTTACGGTCAAACTGTTCAAGTTTTTCAGTGGCCTCGCGCATGCTGAGAATTCTGGCGGAATAGGCCGGTTCGTCAGACGGGCGATTGACTTTCTTGCCACTGGAGATCTGTTCTTGAATCTGTGCAAGGTCACTTTGCTTTTGAACGATATCGGTAGCAATCTGAGATATCAGGTAATTCGAGGGTATTCTTGAACTAATCATCTAATTGCCCCCAGTATTGATTGAAACAGCGTATCTGCTGTTTGAATGATTTGGGCTGATGCCTGATACGCTTGCTGGTACCGCGTTAAGTCAATAGCTTCCTCATCGAGACTGACTCCTTGGGTTGCTTGCTGGCGATCAATTGCGCTGCTCTTTAACGCCTCAAGTGCGTCCGTTCGTACTTGAGCAGTATGTGTGCGTGTGCCGACCCCAGAAACCATTGCACCGTAGGCGTCATTGAAACTCTGCGTGCCACCGATAATATTGCTGGCCTGCATATCAGACATGGCTAAACCGTTGACATTATTTCCCTGACCCGTTGTATTGCTCTCTATACGGTGTGTATCTCCCGTACGCGCGCTACCCGAAAGTGTGACCTCCCAGCCGTTCAGCGCGACAGTATCGCCAGGTGTGTACGCCACGTTCGACGATAGCGTCGCACCTGAGTTAACGTCAATGACGTTAAACGTATTGTCCGTATTAAAGGTTATATCGATGGGGTCTTTCAGGTTCGCTGCGAGTGGATCATCCACCGTCGCTACACTGATTGCAGAGTCGCCAACATTCGCGATATTCGAACTGGTTGACAGCTGGCTGGCTAAGGCCAGTTTTTGTGGGTCTGTAATTACCGACTGAATAGAACCTGCTGCGCGGTTAGTGGCCGAGACAATAAAGGTGTCGCCAGACGCCGGTGTACCTGTAAATGATAAATTCATACCGTCGAGCGTTACTGGCATTGGGCCGGTTGTCTGAACACCGTCTGATGTGCGAGTCGCCGTAAAATTGGCTCCGTCGAATCGCAGAAGATAGTCGGAGGCTTCTAATGCATACACGTCGTCGATGGTGGCTGTAACAACGCCAGTACCGGTGTTACCACTGCTTGAGAATACGTTCGGTTCCGGGGTGTCGAATAAATCGAGACCTGTTTCACCGTGTATGTCGACGCCTTTACTGTGCTGTACGTTAAGCGAATCAGCCATTATCAGCGACAGTCTTCCCAGCTCTTGCATAGCAGGGTAGAGCGTATTGCCGGTGAAATCGTTTAATCCGCCAATTTCTCCACCTTGTATATGTGCATCGAGGTTCAGTTTCGTTGTGCCTTGTCCCAGCAGTAGCTGCAGGCGATCCGGGTAGGTATCATCCGCAACCGTCGTTATAGGTTCAGCTATTCCGTCAGTCACGAGCCGGACACCTTTACCGATGTATACATTCATAGCCCCGTTGTCTTGAACAACAGTGCTTACCTCAATATGTTCGGATAGTTTCGATATGAGCCTATCTCTTTGATCTAGCAGGTCATTGGCATCATGTGCCTGACGATGGCTCCCGCTGCCCACAACCTGTACATTGATTTCTGCGATGGTTCGAGCATATTCGTTGACGTTGTCCACGGCTGCACGGAGCCGCGAATTGGTCTCCACTTGGGCATCGTCAAACTGATCTTGTAAAGAGCGGAATCGTTGTGTCAGCTGCTCGGCTTTATCAATGACAATACTTCTAGAGGCAATTGATGATGCGTCTGCGTTGGCATCCTGCATTGCGTTAAAGAATTCGCTCATGGCAGGGGACACGCTTATCCCGTCAGTTGCCACCAGATTATCCAGCCGGCTAGCCATTTGGTAGTGTGTTTCTTGTTCGGAATGGTCACTGGTCGCAGAGTTGACTCTCGCTGTTGCAAACTGATCGTGAACACGCTGAATGTCGGATACTTGTACGCCGGTTCCGTTGTACTCGTAATCACGGTTGCCGGAGCTGATAGCCTCCAACGTAACCCGCTGCCGGGAGTAGCCTTCGGTGTTGACGTTCGCTATATTGTGGGATGTCGTCGCAATCGCTCGTTGAAAAGCGAACAGCGCAGATTTACCGGTATTGAGTATGTCCGTCATAGCTTGGCCGACTGCTGGTTAATTTGATGCAGTATGCTAATCGCCTTCTCTGCATAGAGCGGATCTGTGGCATAGCCAGCTTTCTGAAGCTCTGTTAAAAAGCGTTCCGGATCACCTGCATGTTCAATAGCTTTCGCATAGCGTGGATTTTCTATAATGAAATCAGCAAATCCGTCGATACTTTCGGCGGCGCTATCGTACGCTTTGAACCTGGCCTGTATTTTTTGTGGTCCGCCGCTCAAATATTCTGTTGTTATATTTTCCGAGTAGTGCGTATCGGATGAAGAGGCTTTGATACCAAAATAGTTGTTCGTCGATTGGCCTTCCTGATCTGTAAGCATGTTGCGGCCCCAACCAGTCTCTAAGGCTGCTATGGCCAGAATGGCATTAGGGCTCGTTCCCAATCTCTCTGCACTTCGTTTGGCGTGAAACTGCAAGGGTTCGGTGAACTCATCCTTAAATGAACGGCTCTGATTTGATTCTTCACTAGACCAAAGCCCCGAAACCATTCTCAACTTGGCAATGTTGGTTGTTGGAGCGTTAGTTGTTGCCTGAAGAGGGAAGCTATCGTCATTGCCGTTAGCCAGGGCACGAAGCCTTTCCCGATCCGTTCTTGCCTCACTTATCATCCGCTCTTTTTGAGCAGTCGCACCTTCGAGTTGACTTAATAGTTGCTTGGCAACACCCAATCCACCGGCTTCAACCATGGTATCCGCCAGCTGCTTATCGAGCATGTCGTCGTACATGGCTTTTTGATTGCTGGTGTTTTCCGCCATCGTTGTCTTGCGCATACTTTTAAGCATGCTGTGGATCAACAGAGCTTCGAACTGGTTCGCTGTTTCCTCGGCTTTTTTGCTCTCAGCTGATTTTTCCTCATCAGTTTGTAAGCCGCTACGGTCTACATTCGCTGCTGCGTTTTGCAGCGCTTTGAGAGCCCGCAAGGAGTCGCTGTTCGCAGATCCACCTTGAATCTGTATAAGAGCAGAGAGCTCTGGGCTCGCAACTGGAGAAAGACCGGCCATTAGATAATAATGAGCTGCGCCCGTAAGGCACCGGCTTGTTTTAGGGCTTCCAGAATGGCGACTAGATCACCCGGGGCTGCCCCAACGCCATTAATGGCTTGAACGATTTCGGACAAGGTTGTGCCGCGGTTAAGTTCAAACATTCGACTGTCTTCTTCTTCAACCGTGATTTCTGAATTAGGTTCAGCCGCAGTGACACCTTCTGAAAATGGGGCAGGCTGGCTAATATTGGTATTTTCTTTAATCGTCACCGTTAAGCTACCGTGAGTAACGGCGGCAGGCCCAACAGTCACATGATTACCAATGACAATAGTGCCCGTTCTTGAGTTGACGATGATTTTCCCCGCACCTTCTCCAGGCCTGACATCAATCTCCTCGAGGTAGCCAATGAACGCAACACGTTTGGATGGCTCTTTGGGAGCTTGCACGGCTATTGATACTGCATCAATGGCTTGAGCATCCACTGAACCTAATGCCAAATTGATTGCATCGACGACACGTCTGGCCGTTGTAAAATCCGGCTCGTGCAGATTGAAGACGACGTTGTCACCCTTAGCGAACGGATTGGGCACAGCTCGTTCAACTGAAGCACCGTTTGGAATTCGGCCGACGCTGGGTACATTGATGGCCAGTGATGAACCGTCTGCGCCTGATATACCCAATCCACCGACAGCCAGGTTGCCCTGTGCAATGGCGTAGACTTCTCCGTCTGCTCCTCGTAAGGGAGACATGAGTAGGGTGCCACCGCGCAACGATTTAGAGTTACCCAGTGATGAGACAGTGACGTCGATTTTCTGTCCCGGTTTTGAAAATGGTGGAAGCACAGCGTGTATAGATACCGCAGCGACATTCTTGGGTTGTAGTTTTATTGACGGTGGCACAGTGACGCCGTACTGAACAAGCATGCTGCGTAAGCTTTGTTCGGTAAACGTCACACTGGATGTCTGATCGCCAGTGCCGTCCAGTCCTACGACCAAACCATAACCAAGAAGGGGATTGTCTCTGACACCTGCTATGGACGCGAGATCTTTGATTCGCTCCGCATGAACTGTCGTTGCCGTAGCCAGTAAGGCAGCGCAGAGACCGGTAAGCGCAAAGGCCAACACTGATCGGAATATTTTATGTAGATTTTTCATGTCAGACTAGAATGGCCAAAGTCGACTGGTGAACATCCGGGTCAACCATCCGGCTCTATTACTATCCGCTAAAAGTCCCGTGCCGCCATACGTGATACTGGCATCTGCAATCTGGTTAGATTGAATGGTATTTTCCGGTGTGATATCAACGGCACGAATTAAGCCTGAAACACGCACAACTTCGCTGCCTTGATTTAAAGTCAGGTTCTTCTGACCACGTATCCACAAATTACCGTTCGATAAAACTTTATCGACAACAACAGCAACACTTCCGTTTAAACGATTGCTCTGGCTGCTATCAGCGGTACCGGCAAAATCTGTACTTGCCGAAATATCATTAGCCAAGAGGTCGCGACCTTTGGCGGTGAGTGCGCCACCAAACAGAGTAGGGCTCGGGATACCGATAGAGGTGCCTCTATTTGCATTAGTCGATGCAGATTTAGTGGCATCTGTTCTCTCATCTAAAATGACATTGATAACATCACCTACGCGTCTAGCCCTGATGTCTTCAAAAAAGAACCTGTTGTTGCTGACTTTATAAATCGCACCGTTTTCACTATCGTCTTTAATAACAATACTGGGTTCGGCTGGCGAAAAATCCGGTTGCTGCTTAGGTGCTGTTGAGCAAGCAACAGCGCTAAGCAGTAGTGGACATAACATCAATAAGGTGCGCATGATTATCACCTATAAGTTGTTATTGATGTATTGAAGCATTCCATCCGTTGTGGAAATGGCTTTTGAGCTGATTTCGTAGGCACGTTGAGTTTCGATCATACTGACCAGTTCTTCAACGATGTTAACGTTGCTAGTCTCTACCGAGCCTTGGATCAATGATCCTAAGCCACCGATGCCTGCGGTTCCCTGCAAAGGCGAGCCACTGGATGCAGTCTCTTGAAATAGGTTTCCACCTTTAGCTTGTAAACCAGACGGATTGATGAAATCGCTTACACTAATGACACCGACAACCGAAGGCGCCGAATTGCCGGGTTGTAAAACGCTAACGGTTCCGTCTTGGCCAATGGTTATGCCAGTAGAGTTTTGAGGAATAGTGATTCCCGGCTGCAAGGGGTAGCCCGTAGAGGTCACCATCTGCCCGGAAGAATCGATTTGGAACGAACCGTCACGGGTATAAGCAACGTTACCATCTGGAGTCAAAACTTCGAAGAATCCTCGCCCTTGAATGGCTAAATCTAATGGATCATCTGTTTTTGACAAATTGCCTTGTGAGTGCAGTTTTTCAGTAGATACCACTCTTACGCCGGTGCCGGTGCTAAGACCTGAGGGCAGCTGTGTATTCTGAGAAGACTGGGCTCCAGGTTGCCGGACTGTTTGATACAACAGATCCTGAAACACGGCGCGGTCACGCTTAAAGCCTGTGGTGTTGGTATTCGCCAGGTTATTGGAAATGACCTGCATGCGTGTTTGCTGCGCGTCAAGTCCAGTCTTGGCTGTCCAGAGTGCTCCGTTCATTTACACTTTTTTCCGTGTTATCGATCGTTTCAAGGCCGTGGGGAGTCAGTTCCCCGCCGTCTATACCTTGTTATTAATGATTAATTCAGTTTTAAGAGTTGAGCTGCGGCAACATCGTTGTCTTCCGCGGCGCTCATCATTTTAATTTGTGCTTCGAATTGTCTTGATAGCTCGATCATGTTCACCAGCGCCGCAACAGAGTTCACATTGCTGGTTTCCAAGGATTCAGTAGCCAGGGTTACGTCGGCATCTGCCGGCTCTTCACCTGCTGCTGTTTTAAACAATCCGTTGGCGGTTCGTTCGATAGATTGACTTTCAGGATTGACCAATTTAATACGGTCAATTACTGCAAGTTCACCACCAGCTTGACCCAATGGTTGAATCGTTATGGTTCCATCTGAACCAATCAGGATGTCGTTGTAAGGGGAGAGTGTTATTGGCCCACCTTCGCCCAGAACAGGATGCCCGGCTGACGTGGTTAATAACCCCTGTGCCGTTACTCGTAAGCTACCATCGCGTGTATAGGCTTCTGAACCGTCTTCGTTCTGAACGGCTATGTAGCCATTCCCGTTGACAGCTATATCGAGTGGAACGCCGGTACTGATCAACTGCCCTTGAGTATGATCAATACCGGAACGGTGATCTTCACCATAAACCCGGCCAGGATGGCCGGGTCCATAGACTGGCATTGCTTTGAAATTATCAATGTCAGCCTTAAACCCGGTCGTATTAATATTGGCCAGGTTGTGGTTGTTGGTTCCTTGTTTAATCATAACCTGTCGTGCTGCTGACATGGCTACGTACATCATCTTATCCATAAGGGGCTACCGGATTATCGCCTAATATTAATTACCGTTTGAGTAATGGTGTCACCAGTACTAATGACCTGTGCATTTGCCTGAAAGCTTCGTTGAGCACCAATCATTGCCACGAGTTCCTTTGTCAGGTCGACGTTTGAGCCTTCAAGTGCACCTGATTGAAGCGATCCTAAACTGGCTGACTCTGGAGCCCCTGTAGCAGGTTCGCCTGAAGCATAAGTTTCATACCAAGCGGTATCACCAGCTTGCTTCAATCCAGATTGATTAGGGAAGCTTGTCAGCGTCACCTGGCCCATCATCTTGGACTGACCGTTAGAGAAACGACCAAATAAAATGCCTGATGGATCGATATCAAAGTTATCTAGTCGACCAGCCGCGTAGCCATCTTGGACAATTCGGTTAACTCCGAACGCATTGTCGAATTGCGAAATCTCAGATAGATCAAATGTCACAGCCATAGCGTTTGCACCTGAGGTAGGATTAAACGTATTGGTTGTAAAAGTCGTAGCTGCAGCTCCGTTTATTGCTGTTAGCTGGCCATCGGTATCAAAGGTTATTTCATCACCACCGACTTGGCTGACTTCTACACCGTCAATTGCCGTGAAAGACGTCCAGCTGTTGGGTGCATCTTTACGGAAGTAGATATTTGCCAACTGTGAAGCACCCAGCGAGTCGTATACAGTGACTGAAGTAGAGAAATTAAACGTATCAGCATCATTCATATCAAATGGAGGTAAAACCTCGGCATTGATATCAAGGTTCATAGACAATTCAATAGATTCAGTTGTCTTGGGCGCTAAATCGGAGTAATCGATTTTTAGTTCAGTCAATATTGGCTGGATTTCATCGTCTTCGTTAACTCCGTAGCCAGTTAACTTCTGATTTTTTGCATTAACTAAGTTACCTTCCCGATCTAAGCCAAAACTACCGGCACGGGTGTATAAGGTGTCACCATTATCATCGAGCCTGAACATGCCTTGTCCTTCGACGGCAAGGTCAAGATTTCGGGTCGTGAATTGCAAATCACCTTGCAAGAATTCCTGACGAATATTCGCTATCCGAACACCTTGGCCCGTAGACGGGTTAGCGGCTCCAAAAGCACTCGATGCGTAAACATCAGAGAACTCTACGTTGGATCGCTTAAAGCCCGTCGTGGCATTGTTTGCGATATTGTTGGAAATTGACTCAAGCTCAGTAGAGGCTGCGTTAATACCGGTTAGTGCGATTTCAAATGTCATTTTTTACCTCTTAAGAAACTATTGTTCTGTGGAGTTGGTAGTGCTACCAACTGCTTGTCTTATTTGTCTTATGTCAGCCATGGATAAAACATCGCCCTGACGGGTGTTAAGCGTTGTTTCTGAACCGCTGCCAAACTCTACGGAGTCGATGATTCTTGAAGTCAAAACAGTTGCGGACGTAAACGCTTCACCATCGGATGCGGTGATGCTAACGTTATAATTCCCGGCAGGCATACGTTCACCCTGGTCGCTTAGCCCATCCCACGAAAAATCATGCCGACCGGATACGAATTCCCCTAGTGACATTTGGCGGACAACTTTGCCGCTGGCATCGCTTATATTCATTTTCACATCACCAGAGGTCGCATCCAGTTCAAACGATCCACCTGCGCTGCCATCGGCTTCAAGCGACATTGTTTCGTTCTCTACCAACACCTCATGCCCAACTAACTGTGTACTCTGAAGTGTCTGTTGAGAATTGAATGTGGATGTCATGGTCTCGAGTGACTGTTGCATTTCTTCAATGCCCGATACCGTACTGAATTGCGCCATTTGACCCAGAAATTCACCGTTTTCCATGGGTTTCATAGGATCTTGATGTTTCAACTGAGCCATCATGATCTCTAGAAATTCATCTTGGCCAAGATCTTTATTAAAGTTATTTTCAGCGCTCGTCTCTAAACCGAATTTATCTACGAGAGAGGCAGCCTGCACAGTGGTCATGGTTTATTCTCCCATCTTCAAGGTTTGAAGCATAAGTTGCCTCACTGTTGCCAGCATATCGACGTTGCTCTGATAGCTTCGAGTCGCTGACATCATGTTTGCCATCTCTTCAACGCTGTCCACGTTAGATCCAAAAATATATCCTTCCTCATTGGCGAGAGGGTGACCCGGTTCATAACGCATTTCCGGTTCTCTGTTGGATTCAACAACGCCTCGTGTCTGCACGCCACCAATCTCGCCGTCTAGCATTGCTGCGAAAATTGGTTGCCTTGATCTGTAAGCCTCTTCGGCGCTTCCAGCTACGGTGTTCACGTTAGCAAGATTACTCGCCGTAGTATTGAGCCGAAGGTTTTGTGCTTTCATTGCACTACCGGCGATATCAAAAATACTCAGTGCCATGATTATTCGCTCCTTAACGTTCTCATTAATCCACTAACGCGTGAATTAATGAATTGCAGGCTTGCTTGATATCGAATGGTATTTTCAGCAAATCGAGCTTGTTCCAGATCTTTATCAACTGTATTGCCGTCTAACGAAGCCTGCTCAGGTTGCCGGTACATAACAGGCGCATCGCTTCCGCTCGTTGATCTGGTTTTTATATGCCTGGCGTTAGTGGTGTGTAAGCCTCCAGTCATAGCCAATTGCGAGTTGTTTTTTGAAACAGCACCTTGTGTCTCGTGTAGTACTTCAGCAAATACTAAGTCTCGCGCCTTATAGTTTGGAGTATCGGCGTTAGCAATGTTACTTGCCAATACCTCCGTGCGTTGAGCACGCAGCTTGAGAGAATTAGCATGTACTGATAAAAAATTATCAATCATGTCGGTCAGAATCCTTTTTTTCATTAACCTTTAGCACTATCTCGGCGTAGCCTTAGAAATAGTTAGAAAATGTGACATCGTTACTGTTATTCGACTGAGCACGTAGAAACTATTGAATAGGGACATTAATAAACTGCGGATTCCAACGTGGAACCGGATCGTCTTGATAGATGCTCAAAGACATAAGCAACATATGAGTAGGTGTCGTTGCTGTTCTGTAAAAATTCACTGCTCCATGCTTGGGAATGCGAGCTGTCGTGGCGGCTGTAATTTTTTGATAGTCTGTCATCGCTCCAAGCGAAAGAGTTCTGCCACTAAATTCCGTTCCATCTGATCCTGTTGCAGTAGAGCCTGCATCTACAGCAATAGTCATTGAGGTCGCGGTTTCGACTGAGAAATTCGCGCTAACCCGGTTATTAGTTGAAATTCCGCCAACAGAGGTAAGGGTTATCGCAACATCGTTCTCCGGTGCTGTCCATATGCATGGCAGGGTATAGCGACAGTCCGCTTGAGCTGTCGTGATTGGTCCTACTGGAATACCTGAAAACGTGGGAATACGTATCGCACCTGAATCGAGAAGGGCGATGGACCACTGCGTAATGGAGTCCCCAGCTGCTGACTTATCGAAATTAACGGTACCAATGAGCTTGTCGGCAGCGAGAATACCCTGAGGAGTTCCCCCGTTTCCTTCACCCAGTGTCTGGTCTTCTAGACGCAAAGCGGTGTTCATATTGTCAATCGCTTCTTCAGACCTTGAAACGACGATGGTGGAATCGTGTGCGGTGGTGATGAAATAGCTCAATGACAAACGATCTCTAGATGCAATGTTATCTGCACTAGTGACTGTCAACGAAAACTGGTTATCAGCGCTAATCCAACGGCAGGGAAGTGAGTCGTTACAGTCAACGGTATTGCCCGGTGAGCCCACTGTCGTGTCGTCACTTGGATCCTGCAACTGAACATTCGAGGTGTTGGTCGTTGTTGTGGTGCTGGTTCCTGTACCCGTTGTGGAGGAGTTAACCGGCACCATATTTGATCCTGTTCCAAGAGTATTGGTAGAGGTGGTCGTTGTTGTTCCGGGGGTTACTTCGCGGATTATTGTCTCTGTACAGGCCCCTAAAATAAGGCAACTTGCTATGACGACGATTCCTTTAATGCGTGATGAATACACGTGACTTTCCTTGATGAAATAAGGAGTGTTGTCGTCCTTTTTTTCAAAAGGTGAAGTAGCCAACATAGACGTTACGGTTAGCTGAGCGAGTATTTACTTAAGTCTTTACAGATGGTGTAAAGCTTGCGCAGTCCTCCAGCATGAATAAGCTCAAAATATATCGCTATATTGTCTGTTTTTGCTTATCGCTGGTAACACCGGCTTTATTCGCAGCCCAGAAAACAAACGCCCATCCACTCGCGGATATCGAATCTTCCGTAAAGGAATTCATTGTTGATGAGCAGGCTGATGCCGAAGGAATCAACGTTCAAATCAATTCCCTGGACAAACGCCTGCGGCTGAAAGCGTGTGATAACCCGCTTGAGACGTTCTGGTCGCCCGGTAGTCGAAAACTCGGTCGTGTAACAGTCCAGGTGCTTTGCGACTACCCACACCCTTGGAGAATCCATGTCCAAGCGACGGTTTCGCTTGAAGGAAGCGTTTGGGTGCTGGCGAAAGGGGTTAGGCGGGGTGAAATGCTCAATCGTTCTGTTCTTAAAGAAGAGACAGTTACCGTAGGTGGCAACAATTCTTCTTACAGAAACGTTGTTGACCCGGTTGTGAATATTGAGCCATGGCTGGGTTATGAATTTTCTCAGCGAGTCCGCGCAGGTTCAGTACTGACCGAGGCTATGTTAGCTCCGGCTACTGTCATTAATAAAGGAGAGGCGGTGCTGATTACTTATGAGACGGCAGGGCTGCAATTGCAAACTAAAGGTGTTGCTTTGTCCGATGGTGCTCGGGGCAGGTTTGTCCGGGTAAAGAACATTTCCTCAGGAAATACGATTGACGCGGTGGTTGTAGACCGCGGTTTAGTCGCATTGATGCAGTAACCATCCCTGAAAAACGAGAAGTCTTATGAGTACTGAAATTTCTGAACAACAACTAATACTTGAGCTGGACGGGCTGTCTAAGCAGTTAATTAATGTATTGAAGGCAGAAACAGTTGCCATGAAGCAGCGGGACTTAGACGCTCTTTCAACTCTCGGAAGCCAAAAGACAGTGTTGTTAAACCGGCTTCAAGAGTGCAACGAGTTTTTGAGTGAGTTGTTTATAAGAACTCCTGTATCCCAGGAAACAGAAACCCTTAAACAGCAGTTACGCGAGTGTCACTCTCTTAATAGAGACAATCGGACAATGGCAACTGTTGAATTGAAGCATACCCAAAATAGCATCGAGCTACTTCGTTCGTTGTTAAAGCTGGATGACGTCCCGTTGTATGGAGCCTACGGTGAAGTAACTGTTAGCCGAGAGAAGAGAAATCTCGGAGTAGTTTGAGATAGATACCGTGTTGGCTGTGATAGCTAATTGTTGATTTTGTTAGCTGACACCCATGTAACACGCACCAGAGTGTGCCGCACCTCACCTTTTTTGAAGTCCGGCCGTTAAATGTCGCAGAACCAAAGAAAAAGTCTACACCCCTATGGACCAAGATAATAAGCAGCCAGTTGAGTTCAGTGCTACTGAAACTCAAGAGATTGGCGTTCAACCCGGTGGCGAAATCGCGCTTGAGGGCATTGATTTTGACAAAGTATCAGTAGATATTGTTGATACCGATGTCATCATCAGTGATCCCGGAACAGGTGGGAAAGTAATCCTGCTTGGGTTGGCCATATTCCTATTTGATGAAGATCAAGTCCCATTGATTTCATTTAACGGTGAGTATATCGCTCCAAACCTTCTGCTGTCTAAGGTGGGGGAAATCGGCAATCTAACGATGCAGGAATTCGTCGCCGTTTCCAGTTTGCTTGAGGACGACCTCAAAACTTCGGAAGTGGAAAACGAAGAGTCGGAAGCAGAATTTGAAGCCGCAGCGGAAATTCTTGCGATGATCACTGAAGCCGTCGAATCGATGGCTCAGCAGCAAGAAGCGGTTGCTGAAAAGGTTGAAGTCTCCAAAGACGACGGGAAATTCGACCGTAAATTTATTGATGAAGAAGGTGATAAATACAGCGTAGCGCCGAAGCAACCACCGCCGGAGACTCCGTCGTTGGCCGCAGCTGCTGAAGCGCCGCCTGTTCCTCAGGCCGAAGCGTTGTTTGACATGGCGCTTTTGCAGCCGAGTAAAGTCGAATCTATTGTCACAGACGGCGATCTGGAAACCAGAACTATCCTCGGGGGTGGTGGTTCTGAAGAGTCCGCGTTCAATCCGTCAAACGAAGCGCAGTTTTCTACAGAGGTTCTGAACTACGGGACGTCCGATGAAGATTTAGTCATCATGACGGACAATCCTGACTATTTTGACGCAGGTAAAATGACACGTGTCATCGAGATGACGCCTACATTTCCTGCCGGGTTCAATGTGACTGAAGTCACCATGACGGGTTTCCCTGACGGTTTCGTCGTTGAAGGAGCTACGAAAGTCGGTGATACCTACACATTGGAAAGTGTAGAGCTCAACGACCGGGGGTCAATTCGTGTCAATCTGATCTACACGGTACCTTCTGATGAAACGTTTAGTGTTGATTTCAAAGTCACGGCTGAGTTCGATACAACAGCGGTTGATGAAGATGGCCTGCCTCTCGTTCCACCGCCGGAGCCCACAATTGACTCTGAGGATACGCGTGAGTTTGAGATGCGCGATGTATCCAGTGCGGATGAGCTTAACTACGTTAATGCTGAAGGTGAAGAGGTTTGGGTCCTGGCTAATGACCCTAACCCGAATCGGGTTTTCTCAGGCTCCGGCGACGATCAAATCACCGGTTCAATCGGTGTAGATTTTATTCAAGGTGGCGATGGCATCGATACAATCGATGGCGGTGCTGGCGATGACATTCTCAACGGTGAAGGCGGTGATGACATCATCATCCATAACCCGGGGCAGGATCGTTTTATTGGTGGAACGGGTTCCGATACTGCTGATTATTCAGAGACCATTGAAAATGTCGTGGCTGATCTGTCCACGGTTGTTGATGGTTATGCCAACGTGGTCGTTGGTGATGCTGAAG
Organism: Granulosicoccus sp.; assembly: GCA_020627685.1. Taxonomy (GTDB): domain Bacteria; phylum Pseudomonadota; class Gammaproteobacteria; order Granulosicoccales; family Granulosicoccaceae; genus Granulosicoccus. The sequence continues at coordinate 20,767 of JAHDGK010000029.1, forward strand.
ACGGTGAAATCGATGAGTTGACCACCGTTGAAAATATTCGCACAGGATTAGGTGCTGATACGCTGATAGGTGATGCGGAAGATAACCATTTATCATCGGGTGGGGGTTCCGACATCCTGGTTGGTGGTGGTGGTAACGATATTCTAGATGGTGGCGCAGATCGCGATATTGCTGATTACAGCACTAGCACCGGCCCCATCGTAACCAATCTGACCTTGGACGAAAATAACGTCACCGTTGATGAATCCAACATCGATACGTTGATCAACATCGAACATGTCATCGGTAGTGATTTTGATGATGTCATGGAAGGTGGTGCAGCAGACGATACGTTCGAAGCCGGTGCCGGTGATGACGTTCTGATTGGCGGCGAAGGTAGCAATACACTTGACGGCGGTGAAGGCGACGGCGATATCGTTGACTTCAGCGGTAGCAGCAGTGGCGTCACCGTTAATTTCGGCGGTGGCACAGATAGCGAAGGTTTCGTTATTGCCACGCACGGGTCTGATGCTGATCGTCTGAAAAACATAGAGGACCTCATTGGTTCTGACCATGATGATAATCTGACCGGAGACGAAGCCGATCAGACGATTATTGGCCGTGAAGGCGACGATTTCATTGATGGTGCCGGTGGTAATGACACACTGGACGGCGGGCTGGGTACAGATCGATTGCAAGGTGGAACGGGCGACGATACGTTTGTTCATAGCGATGGCAATGATCAAATAGATGGTGGAGATGACTCCGATACCATCGACTTCAGCCTGACCGAAAATATCACACAGGTTAACGCTGTATTAGATGGCGCTTCCGACTCCGCTATCGTTGTGGAGGGTGGTGATGATCTCACTGTCAGAAACGTTGAGAACATCATAGCGACACCGGGAGACGACATTCTTCAAGGTGATGCAAATGACAACATCCTGGATGGTCGCGATGGCGACGACATTCTCATTGGTGCTGCGGGCAATGACGTTCTCATCGGTGGTGAAGGGCGAGATAGCGCTGACTACTCGGTAGCCACGGTTGGTGTAAATATTGACCTATCGGTTGGTGAAGTCACCAATGATGGTTTTGGTGGCACCGATTCAATCGACGGAATTGAAGATTTAACCGGTTCAGACTATGACGATGTTCTCTCCGGAGACGCTCAAGACAACGTTCTTCAGGGCGGGACGGGTGATGATATTCTGCTCGGACGCGGTGGCGATGATTTGCTTTCTGGTGGTGCCGGACAAGATGCTGCGAGTTATGAATTTGCGGCAGCGCCTGTTTATGTAGATTTAGGGGCCGAGGAACCAACCCAGGATGGTGATGGCGGTGAAGATACATTTGACAGTATCGAATCTGTTATTGGATCGGGTTTTAGCGATACGCTGATTGGTGATGAACTCCCTAACACACTGTCGGGTTTGGGTGGCAATGACACCATCGATGGTCTTGGTGGTGATGACGAAATTCTCGGTGGTGCAGGCGATGACAGACTGCTTGCGAGTGAAGGTGCTGATACTTTCGACGGTGGTGAAGACCGTGATGCCTTGGACTACTCTCTATTTACAGATGCAACTAGCATCAACGTAGCGCTCTCAGGCAGTGAATTCGCTGAAGTTTCAGTCTCTGGTGCTGACAATGATCAAGTTAGAAATGTAGAAACTATTATCGCCACGGCGGGTGACGATGTTCTTGCTGGCGACGAGCTATCTAACACCTTGATGGGTGAAGATGGGGATGACGTTATCCTAGGTGGCGGTGGCTCCGATGTATTGTCCGGTGGGGACGGTACCGACCAGTTACGTTTTGATGACCTTGAAGATGACGGCGTTATTCTAAGCCTTGAGACGAATACGGCATCCTATGCCAGTGATGGTAGTGTCGACAGTTTCAGTGGTTTCGAACAGTACGCGACAACGAATCAAGACGATATTGTTTTCGGGTCGGAAAACGCAGACTACGTTGAAGGTTTAGCAGGTGATGATCACTTCAACAGTAGCGCAGGCAATGACGAATTTTTCGGTGGCGACGGTAACGATCTAGTTGATTACTCAGGCCAAAGCGGCATTGATCATATCGAAGCCACTCTGAACGAAGGCAATACGGTAACTGTTACCGTTGTCGGCGGTGACGATGATCAAATTACCTCAATCGAAAGTATTACCGGTTCTGCGGGTGATGACCTTATCACTGGTGATTCATTTGACAATCGTTTTTCAGGTGCGGCTGGCGATGACGTACTTGATGGTGCAGCGGGTGATGATCATCTGTTTGGCGATGAAGGTGATGACCGTTTTGTCAGTGATACCGGCGATGATATCTATGAAGGTGGTGAAGGAACGGATGTCATCGACTACTCGGGTGCACCGGGTGGAATATCGGTCGATTTAACTGTAAATACAGCATTTAATGATGGATTCGGTGATCAAGATACCATTCGCACCGTTGAAAACATCATTGGTACTGATGATGCGGATATTATTTCCGGCGATGCTGAAATCAACGAAATTATTGCTGGAGACGGTGACGATATCATTCGTGGTGGATTAGGTTCTGATACGCTCGATGGTGGCGCTGGTCTGCGCGATGAAGTGCATTTTGATGATTTATCGGGCGCTGGTGTCACGCTGGATATCGAGCAGGGCACGGCCTTCTACGCCACTGATGCAAGTACTGATGATCTCAGTGGATTTGAGCTTTACTACACAACCGGGCAAGACGACGTTGTGCGCGGCTCTATTGATGTTGACACGATTTCCACAGCGGCTGGCGACGACTCCATTGAGGCAAGTCTCGGTCAGGATGTGATCGATGGTGGTGCCGATCGCGATACCTTGGATTACTCCGGTCTACCGCAGGCGACGTCGGTTAATGTCACCTTAGACGGCGATACTGCTGTTGACGTCATTGTCGGTGGTGTGGGTACGCAAAATATCCGTAGCATTGAAAACATCACAGGTACATCGGGTGATGACGTACTCGGCGGTGATGCCTCTGTCAATGAACTTCTTGGTGGTGATGGTGATGATTCCATTTTTGGTGGTGCGGGTAGTGACATACTGCGCGGCGGAGATGGAACCGATGAGCTTCGGTTTGATGAACTGGGTGCTGTCGGTATCGACATCGATATCGAGCGCGGTGTTGCGATCTACTCTCCAGATGACAGCGCCGACACGTTTTCTGGTTTTGAAACCTACAGAACGACTGATCAGGACGATACGGTTTCCCTGTCTGCGAATGCCGATGAAATTTATACGCTTGATGGCGATGATGCCATTGATGCCAGTCTGGGTGCGGATACGATTGACGGCGGTGCTGGCTCGGATACACTCAACTACTCCAGTTCCGATCTGGTAGGTGTTACCGATATCCAGGTGTCCCTGGACAATAGCAATCCAGTCACCGTACAGGTGGGTGGTGCTGACGATGACACAATAAGCAATATTGAAAACATCACAGGTACATCGGGTGATGATGTCATCTCTGGCGATGGGCAGGCCAACATCCTTTTGGGCATGGGAGGCGCTGACTCTCTCTCGGGCGCTGAAGGGGATGATGAACTTATCGGCGGCGTCGGTGATGATTTTCTACGCGGTGGTGATGGAAACGATATTTTATCCGGTCAACAAGGTCGTGATACTGCCAGCTATGATGACGCTGCTGGCGGAGTAACGGTTGACTTAGGAGCAGGCAGTGCATCGAATGACGGCTTCGGCGGCACCGATGTACTTACCAGCATCGAAAACCTTGAAGGTAGTGATTTCGGTGATGTCTTGCGCGGCAGCGACAGCCTCAATGATATATCCGCAGGAGACGGCGATGATGTTGTCTACGGTGGTAAAGGTTCGGATATCTTGGCGGGTGGTGCCCACAATGCAGGGGATACACTAAGATTTGATGACTTAACGGAAGCCGGTGTCAAACTTAATCTAAGCGCTGGTGAAGCGGAGTATATAGCTGACGACTCAACGGATACTTTCAGTGGCTTTGAAAATTACTTTATCTCAAATCAAAATGATGAGCTGACGGGTAGTGTTGTAGAAGATATTGTTAACACCTTGGGTGGTGACGATACGCTTTACGCGTCAACGGGTAGTGATACTCTCGATGGCGGCTTAGGATCGGATACGTTAGATTATTCCTCTTTGACGGGAATTGGCGATATTTCCGTGACCCTTGACGAGACAACACCGGTGACGGTGAATGTCGCAGGTGGTGACGACGATACCATTGTTAATATTGAAAACGTCGTTGGTAATGACGGCGATGATTATTTCGCAGGCGATACTGAAAATAACCGTTTTGAAGGCCGTGCAGGAGATGATACGTTCATCGCCAGCGCAGGTGCAGATGTACTGTTTGGCGGTGATGATATTGATACCGTGGACTACAGTGGATTTGCGTCTGCTGGATTCGTCGAAGTTACACTGCTTGGCACTAGTCAGTCGACTGTTAACGTAGCCGGTAGTGATAACGACGTTATTTCCGGTATTGAAAATGTTATCGGTACTTCAGGTGACGATACCATTACGGGAGATGGTCAATCGAATGAACTGCGAGGTGATGGAGGCGACGATACCTTAGACGGTGGTCTGGGAACTGATTTCGTTCTCGGTGGTACCGGTGATGATCTCATCATTGCCAGTGAAGGGGCAGATACTTCTGACGGCGGTCTGGGTACAGATACCATTGATTTCTCCAGTCTCCCTGCAGGACAAACAATTGATGTCACCTTGGCGGGCTCAGCTGACGCCACGGTAACTATTGATAATGGTGACAACCAAACCATTCGCGGTATAGAGAATGTTATTGGTTCCGACGGCGATGATGTTGTTGTCGGTGATGCACTTGCTAACGTTATTGAAACACGTGGTGGCGATGATTTAATCGGCGCATCAGCAGGTACAGACATACTCGATGGCGGGGATGGAATTGATACGGCTGATTATTCGGCGCTGGCTGGAATTACCCGAATCAATGTCACATTAGACGAGGGCAACCTATCGCCAGTACTGGTGACGGGTGGGGCCAACGATCAAATTGCCAATGTAGAAAACGTTATTGGTACGGCGGGTGATGATACCTTAGCCGGTGATGCTCAGGACAACCACCTGCAAGGCTTACTGGGAGGCGACACGTTCTCCGGTGGTGCTGGTAACGATATTCTCGATGGTGGAACGGATGCGTTTGCTGACTCGGTTACGTATATTGATGCGCCGTCTGGCATCGTTTCCGATTTAAGCACTGGCACCACAACTGAAGACGGTTTTGGTGATGCTGACACACTCATCGGTATCGAAGAACTGGTGGGTTCAGAACATTCTGATGACATCACAACAGGGACAGATACTCTAAGAATCGATGCCGAAGGCGGCAACGATGACATCACGATGAGCTTGGGCAATATTGCTGTTCATGGTGGCTTAGGCTCTGACACCATAGATTACTCTTCACTTGATGCTGCGAACTCTATCAGCGTTGAGTTGGATGGATTAAACACCGTTACTCTAGAGGTGACAGGTTCAACTGACCACTCTATTACATCTATAGAAAACGTAATTGGTACACCGGGTGACGATGTACTTACAGGTGATAGTAGCGACAACCGTTTAGAAGGCGGTTTGGGCGACGACATACTGCAAGGTCGCGATGGTGACGACACGCTTATCGGTGGTGATGGTAACGATAAAGCCGATTATTCGAAGGCAGGTGGTGCGGTAGATGTCGACCTTGCCAATAATATTGCTATCAATGATGGTGACGGCGGCAGCGATACACTCTCTGGCATTGAAGATCTCGCCGGTTCTAACTTCGATGATCTGTTAACAGGTAACGATAGCGACAACACGCTGGAAGGAAACGCCGGAAGCGATGTGCTAAAAGGCGGTGCTGGACAGGATACGCTGGATGGTGGAGCAGCGCAGGATACAGCAGACTATTCAGATGCTGCCGGTAGCATATCTGTTGATCTCATCGCAGGCGAAGCAAGCCAAGATGGCGATGGGTCAAATGACACGCTGATCGATATAGAAGATATAACCGGCTCTGATCAAGACGATATCATTTTCGGTAACGGTGATGACAACCGATTAGACGGTGGTCAAGGTGATGATCTTATCCGCGGCGGCGGTGGCTTTGATGCCATTATCGGTGGTGCGGGTAGTGGTGATACTGTCGACTATTCTCAGGCAGGCAGCCAAGTGGTTGTTAACCTGACCAGTAGTAGTACATCTAATGATGGTGACGGTAGTTTTGACACATTATCAGGTATCGAAAACGTTATTGGTTCTGCATCCCACGATAATATCACCGGGGATGCAAGCAGTAACCGATTGGAAGGTGGCGATGGAAACGACACGTTAATCGGTGCCGGTAGTAACGATTACATTGATGGGGGGGCAGGTCTGTCCGATACCGTGGACTACAGTGCGGCTCCAGATGATGTAAACGTTAATTTAGGTGCAGGTGTTGCGAGCGCCGACGGATACAGTTCGAACGATACTGTCATAAACGTTGAAAATGTTATCGGGTCGGACAACGACGATACGATTGCAGGTAGTGCTGCAGAGAATGAATTAGAGGGTGGCGATGGTAATGATGTGTTCATCGCATCTGCCGGCTCTGATGAATTTGATGGTGGAGCAGATTCAGATACACTGGACTATTCATCACTTGCTGGTGTGACTGGCATTAATGCCACGCTCAACGGTGCGACCACTATCACGGTGACAGTAGCAGGAGGTGATAACGATACAGCCTCGAATATTGAAAACGTGATTGGTACATCTGGTGACGACACAATTGGAGGTGATGCTTCGATTAACCGTCTAGAAGGTTTGGACGGCGATGATTCTTTTACGGCCAGTGCCGGTGCGGATAGAATCGAAGGTGGTGCAGGTAACGATTCATTAGATTACAGCACCTTTGCATCAGCTCAGGATATATCCGTTACGTTGCTAGACGTCGTTGATTCAACGGTCGTTGTAACGGGTAGTGAGAACGACACAATATCCGGTATAGAAAACATTATTGGTACGGCTGGAGCCGATACCATTACCGGTAATAGTCTGGACAACACACTTGAAGGTCGAGCCGGTGATGACACATTATCGGGTGGTGATGGGGACGACACTCTATTGGGTGGCACCGGTTCTGATCTTATGATAGCCAGTGATGGTGCAGACCTGGCAGATGGTGGAAGCGGTGTAGATACTATCGATTTTTCAGGCTTGGTTCCTGGACAGTCGATTGATGTCACGCTTGATGGCGCTAATGATTCGGTTGTGACCGTAGCAAATGGTTCTGATCAGACGGTCAGAAACATCGAGAATGTCATCGGTACCGAAGAAGCAGATCAAATTACGGGTGATGCCCTAGGCAATACACTCACAGCCCTGGGTGGTGATGATAACTTTGGCGCTTCCGGCGGCAACGATATCATGGATGGCGGCGCGGGTAATGACACGCTCGATTACTCCGGATTAGCCGGCGTTCAGCGTATCAATGTCACTCTGGGTGGCAGTGGTGTTACCACTGTACAGGTAAGTGGTGGCACTGATGACCAGATTTCCAATATCGAAAATATTGTTGGAACGGCTGGCAACGATACATTAACGGGCGATTCTCAGGACAACCGATTAGAGGGGCTTGGCGGTAACGATACTTTCGTAGGCGCTGAAGGTAATGACACACTGGATGGTGGTGCAGGCACAGCAGATACGGTTGACTATAGTGGTTCTCCTGCCGCTGTCGATGTTGATTTGGCTGCGGGTCAGGCAACCGAGGATGGTTATGGCTCTGTTGATACCCTAATTGGTATTGAGAATGTTATCGGTTCAGCAGACGATGACGTTATAGCGGGCAATGCGGACGCAAACACATTGGAATCCGGCGATGGTCATGACACGCTCATGGCATCAGCGGGCAGTGATGATATTGATGGTGGTGATGGTTCAGATACGCTGGATTATTCGAACCTGACAGGTGTTTCGGGCGTAAGTGCCTCTCTAAACGGTGCAAATGCCATAACGGTAACTGTTGCCGGTGGGGATAACGATACCGTATCGAATATTGAAAATTTAATTGGTAGCGTTGGCGATGATAACTTTGGCGGTGATGCCGCCAGCAACCGTCTTGAAGGTAGAGATGGTGATGATACCTTCACGGCAAGTGCCGGCGCTGATGCCTTCGTGGGTGGTACAGGTTCAGATACGCTGGACTACAGTACATTCTCGGTCGCGAGTTCTATTAATGTCGCGCTGCAAGGTGATACACAATCGACCATCATTGTTGCGGGTAGCGACAATGATACGGTTGAAGGTATTGAGAACATAATCGGTACTGCCGGTGTCGATACTATAACCGGTGACGATCAGGACAACACACTTGATGGTCGTGCTGGCGATGATTTACTCGACGGTGGATTGGGCGATGATCTGTTGTTGGGTGGTGCTGGTCAAGACACGATCACTGCAAGCGACGGAGCTGATACCACCGACGGTGGCAGTGGCCAGGATACGATTGACTTTTCTGGATTACCTGCGGGCCAGTCTATTGATGTGACCCTGAACGGCGCGCTTGACGCCCCTGTAGTGATAGCTGGTGGAACCAATCAAACGGTTCGAAATGTTGAGAATATTATCGCCACAGGCGAAGATGATCTCATCACCGGTGATGATGAGCAAAACACAATACAAGCCGGTGCTGGCGACGATATTATCGGTGCTTCCAACAGTACCGATATGCTGGATGGTGGCGTTGGACAAGATACAGTCGATTATTCATCCTTAGCCGGTGTGCAACGTATTAACGTTACACTTACCGGCAGCAATGCTGCGACCGTACAGGTGACCGGCGGTGCAAATGACCAAGTACAGAATATTGAAAACGTCATTGGTACATCAGGAAATGACGTACTTGTAGGTGACTTCCAAACTAACGTGCTTGAAGGTCGTGATGGCGATGATACGCTGATAGGTGACAGTGGTAACGATACCCTGGACGGTGGTGACGGTCTGGAGGATACCGTTGACTACAGTTCTTCACCCAACGGTGTAAACGTGAATCTGGCGTCAGGCGTTGTTGCGGATGATGGATTCTCATCGGTTGACACGGTTATCGATATAGAGAACGTCATTGGTTCATCCGACGACGACATTATTGTTGGAAGTGCTGCAGACAACGTCATTGAAACCGCAGAGGGTGACGATCTCATTACTGCCTCATCAGGTAGTGATGAAATTGACGGTGGTGACGACTCAGATACTTTAGATTACTCCGGCTTGACGGGTGTGACTGGCGTGTCTGCAACCTTGAATGGTGCGACAACCAGCACAGTGGTTGTGAACGGTGGCGACAACGATTTCATTTCTAATATTGAGAATCTGATTGGTAGTACCGGAGATGACACGTTTGGTGGTGACTCCGCGGCTAATCGATTAGAAGGCCTTGATGGTGAAGATACGTTTACGGCAAGTGCCGGGGCCGATACCTTCATCGGTGGCGATGGATCAGATACCGTTGATTACAGCAGCTTTTTCTCCGCTGGTAATATCACTGTCAATCTACAAGGATCCACACCGACAACAGTGACCCTTGCGGGTAGTGACAACGATACAATTTCAGAAATTGAAAACGTTATTGGTACGACTGGTCACGATACCATCACAGGTGACGACGAAGACAACCGTTTAGAGGGTCGAGCCGGCAATGATACTTTAGACGGCGGTCTGGGTGATGATGAAATCCTAGGGGGTGATGGAACCGATACGGTTATCGCCAGCGGTGGCGCGGACGTTACTGATGGTGGTGACGGTACCGACACAATGGACTTCTCCGGTCTGTCTGCTGGTCAGTCTATTGATGTGGATCTAAACGGTGCCACGCCTGCCACAGTCACAATAGCTGGTGGAACCGATCAAACGGTTAGCAACATCGAAAATATCCTGGCTACAGGTGAAGATGATCGCGTCGTGGGTGACGGGTCTGCCAACGATATTCAGACACTAGCGGGAGATGATTTACTCGGCGCATCAGCGGGTGCAGATACTCTTGATGGCGGAGCTGGAAACGATACTGTTGACTACTCAACGTTAGCAGGTGTGCAGCGTATAAACGTGACGCTAAATGGTATCAACCCGACATCTGTCCAGGTTGTTGGTGGAACCAACGATTCGATTTTAAATATTGAAAATGTGATTGGTACCAGTGGCGACGATATTCTCATTGGTGACACGCAAGATAACGTTTTAGAAGGGCGTGGCGGTGATGACACGCTGATTGGCGCAGAAGGTAACGATACACTCGATGGCGGTGATGGACTCTCCGATACCGTAGATTACAGCGCGGCTCCAAATGGCATCGATGTAAATCTTGCCAGTGGTGTTGTAGCCGATGACGGATACCTTGGTGCTGATACAGTCATTGATGTCGAAAACGTCATCGGTTCAGCCGAGGACGATACTATTGGAGGCAGTGCTGCTAACAATGTCATAGACAGTGCCGATGGCGACGACTCAATCACAGGTTCCGCTGGTTTCGATGAGATAGACGGTGGAGTGGGTTCGGATACGCTGGACTACTCCGGTCTGACAGGTGTCACCGGCGTATCTGCAGCTTTGAATGGCGCGAATGTCGTCACGGTAACGGTTGCCGGTGGTGACAATGATGCCATATCCAATATTGAGAATTTAATCGGTAGTACTGGTGATGATTCTTTTGGTGGAGATGCCGCACAAAACAGAATGGAAGGCCTGGACGGTGATGATAGTTTCTCAGCCAGCGCAGGTGCTGATACCTTTATCGGGGGTGTCGGTTCAGACACACTCGACTACAGTAACTTCTTCGCTGCGGGTGCCATTTCTGTCACCTTACAAGGGAATACCACGACAACGGTTAACGTGGCAGGTAGTGATAATGACACTATCTCAGGTATTGAAAATATTATTGGTACTGTCGGTATCGATACCATCACGGGTGACGATCAAGACAATTTAATTGACGGTCGCGCTGGTGACGACACGCTAGATGGCGGTTTAGGTGATGACACTGTTATTGGTGGTGCGGGCACTGATATGATTTTCGCTAGTCAGGGTGCAGATAGTACTGACGGTGGAACCGGTATTGATACGATCGATTTCTCTGCTTTGCCGGTAGGTCAGTCTATTAATGTGGCACTTGACGGAACTAACAGTGCCAACGTTGTTGTCACGGGTGGCGATAATCAAACGATACAAGGTGTCGAGAATATAATCGGCACAGCTGGAGATGATCAAATCTCCGGAGATGGGGAACAGAACAACATCCAGACTTTGGCAGGTGATGATCTAATCGGCGCTTCCCAGGGTAGCGACACCTTAGACGGTGGAGCAGGTACCGATACAGTTGATTATTCGTCGTTGACGGGTGTTCAGAGAATTAATGTCACACTTAATGGTTCTAACGTTACCTCTGTGCAGGTCATAGGGGGGACTAACGATCAGATATCCAATATCGAAAATGTGATTGGTACTGCAGGTGACGACTCACTCACTGGTGATAGCCAAGGAAACCACCTTGAGGGCCGTGATGGAGATGATACGCTCATCGGTGCAGAAGGTAATGACACGCTAGATGGTGGTGATGGCCTGGGAGATACCGTTGACTATAGTGCAGCTGGCAATGGCATCGATATCAATTTAGCGACGGGCGTTGTAGCGAATGATGGCTATCTATCAACCGATACTGTGCTTAATGTCGAAAACGTTATCGGCTCGGACAATGACGACGTCATTGTCGGCAACGTTGAAGCTAACGTATTAGAAGCAGGCGATGGCGATGATTCATTAACCGCATCAGCAGGCTCAGATGAATTCGATGGCGGAGACGGTTCGGATACGCTTGATTATTCAGGTCTAACCGGAATTACTGGAGTTGATGTCACCTTAAATGGCCCTAGTACGGTCACTGTTACCGTTGCTGGCGGTGATAACGATATCGTTTCAAATGTTGAAAACGTTATTGGTAGTACGGGTGATGATACCCTGGGTGGCGACCTCAATGATAACCGTCTGGAAGGTCTTGCAGGGTCCGATAACTTCACTGCATCAGCTGGCTCTGACACTATTGTGGGTGGTACCGGTTCTGATACGCTGGACTACAGCAGCTTTTTCGCAGCAGGTGCGATTAACGTTCAATTGCAAGGTGCTAGTGACACTACTGTGTTTGTAGCTGGTAGTGGTGATGACACCATATCCGGTATCGAAAATATAATTGGTACGACGGGTAACGATACCATCACAGGTGACGCGGAAGATAACCTTATTGAAGGTCGTGCCGGCAACGATACTCTGGATGGCGGCATCGGAGCAGATACTCTGCGTGGTGGAGACGGCACAGATACTATTACTGCGAGTGTGGGTGCTGACGTCATTGATGGCGGGACGGGTGTTGATACCGTTGACTTTTCCGGACTGCCGGCAGGTCAAACAATCGATGTATCGTTAAACGAGTCTACCCCTGCAACTGTTACGGTTGATGGTGGCGACGATCAGACTATCAGCAATGTTGAGAACATCGTCGGTACTGCAGGCGATGATCAGATCTCAGGTGACGCACAAGAAAACACGATTCAATCACTGGGTGGCGACGACATGCTCGGTGCCTCTGCTGGTGCGGATACGCTTGATGGTGGTGCCGGGTCGGATACTCTAGACTATTCATCTGTCGCAGGTATTCAACGCATCAGTGTTGTGCTTGATGACAACAATGTCACTACGGTCCAAGTGATTGGTGGTGCAAACGATGACATTTCCAATATTGAGAATGTCATTGGTACAGCCGGTGATGATAGCCTGACAGGTGATTTTCAAGACAACCACCTTCAAGGTCTGGCGGGTGACGATTACCTGATTGGTTCAGGTGGTGTAGATATCCTCGATGGTGGTGCAGGTCTAGGGGATACGGTTGACTACAGTGATGCAACCGAGGACGTTGATATCAATCTGGCAACCGGTGTAGTTGCCGCAGATGGTTATCTATCAGTCGACACAGTTATTGGCATTGAGAACGTTGTTGGTTCTGACCAGGACGATACCATCGTTGGTAATACCGACGCCAATGAGCTGGAAAGTGGCGACGGTGATGATTCAATAACGGGATCCTCAGGTACAGATACCATAGACGGTGGCGCCGGATCGGATACCTTAGATTATTCTTCTTTGACAGGCGTAACAGGTGTTGCTGCCACACTTAATGGTGCTAACCCTGTAACCGTGACTGTGGGTGGTGGTGACAACGATGTCATTTCCAATATTGAGAATTTAGTCGGTAGTTCCGGTGATGATGTTCTAGGCGGTGACTTATTTAATAATCGCTTTGAAGGTTTAGACGGTGACGATAACTTCACAGCCAGTGCGGGTCAGGATACATTTGAAGGTGGTTTAGGATCCGATACCCTCGACTACAGTAACTTCTTCGCAGCTGGCGCTATTTCTGTCGTACTGCAAGATACTCTGCAGACGACCGTGAATGTTGCGGGCAGTGATAACGATACCATCGCTGGTATTGAAAATATCATTGGAACTGCAGGTGTTGATTCTCTAACCGGGGATGCTAACGACAATACTCTGGATGGTCGTGCTGGAGATGACACGCTTGATGGTGGTTTAGGCGCAGACACAATCCGAGGTGGTGACGGCGTAGATATGATTATCGCCAGTGTCGGAGCCGACAATACAGATGGTGGTTCCGGTCAGGATACGATCGACTTCTCAGGATTGGCCAGTGGGCAAACCATTGATGTTGAGCTTGATGGTGCGAACGCTGTCAATGTCACCATTGCCAGTGGCACTGATCAGACGCTCGCCGCTGTTGAAAACATCATCGCAACAGACGGCGCTGATCGAATCATTACGGACGCTGCGTCCAACAATATTCAAGCGCTTGACGGGGATGACTTTCTTGGAGCATCCGCAGGAGCAGATGTCTTTGACGGTGGTGCCGGGCTCGACACCATTGACTATTCATCGCACACGACAGCGTCTCGAATTAATGTCACCTTAGACGGTGCAATCCCTTCCACAGTACAAGTGACTGGCGGCGCAGACGATGTTATATCCAACATTGAAAACGTATTCGGCACAGCCGGCAACGATACGATCACCGGTGACTCGCAAGACAATGTGCTTGAAGGTCGTGCTGGTGACGATACCTTAGTAGGTGCTGGTGGTAGTGATACCTTAGACGGTGGTGCCGGGTTGGGTGATACCGTTGATTACAGTGCCGCACCTGCTGCCATCGATATCGATCTGTCGACGGGTGTTGTCGCAGATGATGGTTACAATGCAATAGATACTGTTATTGATGTTGAAAATGTCACAGCAACGGCCTTTGATGATGTTGTCGTTGGTAATGCGCAAGCGAATGTTATTGAAACGGGTGAAGGCGATGACACTATCACCGCAACTGCCGGTATTGATGATTACGATGGTGGCGATGATTCAGATACATTGGATTACTCAACACTTGCAGGTGTTACAGGCGTGTCCGTTACCTTAAACGGCTCAAATACTGCCAATGCGACGGTCTCCGGTGGAGACAACGATTTTCTCACCAATATTGAAAATCTGGTGGGTAGCTCTGGTGATGATAACTTCGGAGGTGATTCCGCGGTTAACCGTCTAGAAGGTAATGGCGGTGATGATACGTTCCTAGCCAGTGCCAGTTCCGATACCATGATCGGTGGTACAGGGTCGGATACGCTTGATTACAGTAGCTTCTTTTCCGCCTCTGCTATCTCTGTCACTTTGCAGGGAGCTACACAAACCACTGTTTCGGTAGCGGGTAGTGATGCTGACCAAATTTCAGAAATAGAAAATATCGTAGGTACATCGGGTGCGGATACGCTCACCGGTGATGCAGAAGACAATACACTCGACGGCCGTGGGGGCGACGATACGCTCGATGGTGGATTAGGCGACGACACCTTGCTGGGTGGCTCAGGAACCGATTCCATTATAGCCAGTGTCGGTGCAGATTCCGTCGATGGTGGAACCGGTGTCGATACCATCGATTATTCCGGATTACCGGTGGGTCAATCCATTGATGTTGCCTTATCGGGTGCGGTCCCTGCGACTGTCACGGTCGCGAATGGAGATAACCAAACGTTAAGCGGCGTTGAGAACGTGATAGCCACGGAAGAAGATGATCGTGTTGTCGGTGATGCTCAACAGAACACGATTCAAACACTGGGTGGTGATGACATGATCGGTGCCTCTGCAGGCGCTGACATACTTGAAGGTGGTGCAGGGGTTGATACCGTTGATTACTCAGGCCTTGCAACTGCACAGCGCATAAATGTCACGCTGGCAGGATCAAGCACATCAACCGTTCAGGTTATCGGAGATGCGAACGACCAGATATCGGGTATTGAAAATGTAATTGGTACTGCCGGTAACGATACGCTAGTTGGTGATGATCAGGGTAATAGCCTGGAAGGACGAGCGGGCGATGACTTCCTCGTGGGTGGTAGTGGTAACGACACACTGGACGGTGGCTTAGGCCTCGATACGGTTGACTATTCCAGCGCACCTAATGCGATCGATATTAATCTTCAATCGGGTGTAGTTGCTGACGACGGTAACCTGTCTGTCGATACCGTTGTTGCTGTCGAAAATGTCATTGGTACAGTAGAAGATGATGTGATCGTAGGTAGTACTGAAGCGAACGTCATTGACGCTGGTGCAGGTGATGATTCATTAACGGCAACTGAAGGGACTGACACCTTTGACGGTGGCGCCGGTTCCGATACGCTGGATTACTCTGGTCTTACAGGCGTCACAGGTGTTGATGTCACACTGAATGGACCTACAGCTGTCAATGTGACAGTTGGCGGGGGTGATAACGACAGTATTGTTAACATCGAAAACCTTGTGGGAAGTTCAGGTGACGATACCCTGGGTGGCGACCTTAACGATAATCGCTTTGAAGGATTAGCGGGTGCTGATCGCTTCATCGCCAGTGACGGTGCTGACACCTTCATCGGTGGCACCGGACTAGATACGCTGGACTACAGCAATTTCTTTGCGGCAGGTTCAATTGCTGTCACCTTGCAAGGTGATACACAGAGCACGGTGGTTGTAGCCGGTACAGATAACGACACAGTTGCCGGTGTTGAAAATGTCGTCGGTACCACCGGTGACGATACAATCATCGGTGATGATCAAGACAACATATTAGAAGGTGGTGCAGGTGACGACACCTTGGACGGCGGTTTAGGAACCGACAGCCTAATTGGTGGTGCAGGTGACGACACCATTACGGCCAGTGTTGGTGCTGATAATACGGATGGTGGCGCAGGTGTTGATACCGTAGATTTCTCAACGCTGACTGGTGGGCAGTCAATTGATGTCACACTAGACCAAACAAATGTAACGACCGTTATCGTCAACAACGGCACAAACCAAACGATTACAGCTGTAGAAAACATTGTAGGTACGGTGGAAGATGACCGAATCGAAGGTGATACTGCAGAAAACAACTTGCAGGCTTCAGGTGGTGATGACGTCCTTATAGCATCTGCAAGCTCAGATGTGATGGACGGTGGCTCAGGTGTTGATACGGTGGATTACTCAACACTTGCAGGCATTTCACGCATTACCGCAACGCTGAATGGTGCAACTCCTACTACGGTACAAGTGACGGGTGGATCCAACGATACCATTTCAAATATTGAAAATATTTTTGGAACGGCTGGCAACGATACTCTCACTGGTGATACCGAAGGCAATGTGTTAGAGGGTCGCGGCGGAGACGATTTTCTCATCGGCGGTGGTGGTAATGACACCCTGGACGGTGGTGATGATTCTGATACCGTGGACTACAGTGCGGCTCCGGCGGCTGTCAATATCGACTTGAATTCCGGCGTCGTCTCGGCCGATGGATATGGATCCGTCGATACAGTTATCGATGTAGAAAACGTCGTGGGTACAAATGCGGCCGATACTATCGTCGGTAATGCTTCAGCCAACATCATCGATTTATCCGGTGGTGACGATACCATGACTGCCTCCGGTGGAACTGACACCATTGATGGTGGCGCAGGATTGGACACCTTAGATTATTCGAATTTAACGGGTGTTACTGGCATTGATGTATCACTTAACGGTGCCAATACTGTTTCTGTCACTGTCGGTGGTGGTGACAACGATGCTATCTCAAACATAGAAAACCTGATTGGCAGCACGGGTGACGATAACCTGGGTGGTGACTTGTTTGTAAACCGTCTGGAAGGTTTAGATGGTGATGATTCATTCACAGCCAGTGCTGGGGCCGATACCTTTGTCGGTGGCGCAGGTTCTGATACATTGGATTACAGCAACTTCTTCTCTGCAGGGTCCATTGCAGTAACTCTTAACGGAGGTACGCAAACTTCAGTCATCGTACAGGGCAGTGACAATGACATTATTGAAGGCATCGAAAACATAACCGGTACAGCTGGTGATGACACCTTAACGGGTGATGCTGAAGACAACACTCTCGACGGGCGTGCAGGTGATGACACCCTCAGTGGTGGCGACGGTGATGACACCTTGATAGGTGGTGATGGTGCCGATTTGATTATTGCCAGCGATGGTGCTGATGACAATCAGGGTGGTACAGGAACCGATACTATCGATTACTCTGGCTTGCCGCTGGGGCAGTCAATCGATGTCGTATTGAACGGTGCGACAACTTCGGCAGTTACGATTACTGGCGGCACTGATCAAACCTTGAGCGGTGTAGAAAATGTAATCGCGACTGAAGGTGACGATCAGGTCACGGGTGACACTCAACAGAACACCATTTCCACAGAAGGCGGCAATGATGTCATTGGTGCATCAGCAGGCGCGGATACGCTTGACGGTGGCGCCGGCTTAGATACGATTGACTACTCAGTACATGGCTCGGCTGAACGTGTAAACGTCACCTTGAATGGCAACACCGTCACAACGGTACAAGTAACAGGAAGTGCTGACGACGATATCGTGAATATCGAAAATGTTGTCGGTACCGATGGTGATGACACCTTAATCGGCGATACGCAAGACAATATCTTAG
The DNA here is from genome assembly GCA_020627685.1 of Granulosicoccus sp. Lineage (GTDB taxonomy): Bacteria > Pseudomonadota > Gammaproteobacteria > Granulosicoccales > Granulosicoccaceae > Granulosicoccus. The sequence goes on from JAHDGK010000029.1 coordinate 38,833, forward strand.
AAGGGCGATTGGGTAACGACCTGTTAGTGGGTGGTGCTGGTAACGACACGCTTGACGGGGGCGCAGGTACAGGCGATACCGTTGACTACAGCGCGGCTCCTGATGGAGTCAACGTAAACTTGGCTACCGGAGATGTTACTGATGATGGCTACAACGCTGTCGATACGGTCGTAGATGTTGAGAATGTCATTGGTACAGGTTTTGACGATATCCTTGTGGGTAACGGACAAGCCAATACCATTAACGCGGGCGCTGGCAGCGATAACATTACTGCATCAGCGGGAAGCGATGATATCGATGGTGGTGCTGATTCAGACACCCTCGATTATTCTGGCTTGACAGGTGTTACCGGTGTTTCAGTCACACTAAATGGTACCAGCGATGTCAACGTAACTGTCGGTGGTGGAGACAACGATACTATTTCGGGCATCGAGAATCTGATTGGTAGTACGGGCGCGGACACTTTCGGTGGTGATGCTGCTGACAACCGATTAGAAGGTCTGGCAGGGGCTGATACGTTCCTCGCCAGTGCCGGTGCCGACGTCATGATCGGTGGCGATGACATCGATACCTTAGATTACAGTAGCTTTTTCTCTGCAGGCTCAATTGACGTCACTCTACAAGGTGCAACACAAACAGCTGTTGTTGTCGCAGGAAGTGCTAACGATGCGATTGCCGGCATTGAGAATATCATTGGTACAACCGGTGACGATTCTATAACCGGTGACGGCGAAAACAACCAACTGGAAGGTCGAGGTGGAGACGATACGCTAGACGGTGGTTTAGGTGATGATGTCATCCTTGGTGGTTCTGGTGATGATGTCATTCAAGCCAGCGAAGGCGCGGATTCCATCGACGGTGGAACTGGTATCGACTCGGTTGATTTCTCAGGATTACCTTTAGGTCAGACTATTGATGTGGTGCTGAACGATGCCATTGCGTCCACAGTCACTGTGAACAACGGAACTGATCAAAGCATTGTAAATGTCGAAAACATCACGGCAACGGGTGGCGATGATTCAGTAACCGGTAATAGTCAAGGGAACACGATTGACGCCGGTGCTGGTAACGACACGATTGGCGCTTCTGCAGGAAGTGACAACATGGATGGTGGCGCTGGTGTCGATACGGTTGATTACTCAACACTAGCCGGTGTCCAGCGTATTACGTTAACTCTTGATGATGGAAATCCCTCATCAGTGCAGGTGACCGGCGGTAGTAACGATACGGTTTCCAACATAGAGAACGTGATTGGAACGGCGGGTGATGATGTATTAATCGGTGATACGCAAGACAACCGTCTTGAGGGTCGCCTGGGCAACGATACGTTGATAGGTGGTGCTGGTAATGACGTTCTTGATGGAGGCACAGGTGCCTTCGTTGATGAGGTCAGCTACATCAGCGCAGCTCAAGGTGTGACTGCAGATCTGGACGCTGGTATAGCGACAGAGGATGGCTTTGGCGGTGTCGATACGCTTATCGACATTGAAAATGTCACGGGTTCTAACTTCGGGGATACTCTAACAGCATCCACAGCAACAACAGAAATTAACGCAGAAGGTGGTAACGACTCCATCACAGCGGCGTTGGGCGCGATGTCTATCGATGGCGGCACCGATTCGGATACCGTGGACTATTCAGCTTTCTCGGCGGCGAATGCGATCGATGTCGAACTGGACGGATTGAATACAGTTACTGTCACGGTGACCGGTTCTGACAATCAGTCTCTGACTTCCATAGAAAATGTGATTGGTGGTGCGGGTAATGACACTATCGTCGGTGACAGTAGCGACAACATCCTGAACGGTGGCGATGGAAACGATACTTTACAAGGTAAAGACGGAGACGATCAGCTCATCGGCGGAGACGGCGTTGATTTGGCGGACTACTCACAAGCGGGTAGTAGCGTTATCGCCAGCCTTGAAGACAATCAGGCTATCGCAGATGGAGATGGTTCGAGTGATACGCTCACTGACATAGAAAGCTTGGCGGGATCTAACTTCGGCGATACGCTCACGGGTGATGGTGAAGACAATGTGATCCGCGGGAACGCAGGTGGGGATACCATCAGCGCTGGAGCGGGCGACGACGTTGTTGAAGGTGGCTCTGGAGATGACTTAATCATCGCTGACGTCGGTGCTGACTCGACAGACGGTGGAACAGGTACTGACACCATAGACTTCTCCGGTATGCCGGCAGGACAGTCTATAAACGTTACGCTCGACGGAGGTACAACGTCTACTGTTGTTGTGACGAACGGTACAGACCAGTCAATCAGCAACGTTGAAAATGTGTCCGGTACTGGTGAAGACGATGTTATCGTCGGCGATGCCGAGCAGAACATCATTAACGCGAATGCGGGCGATGACACCATTGGTGCATCAGGTGCCAGTGATACGCTTGACGGGGGTGCTGGTTCAGATACGGTTGATTACTCCACACTTGCAGGTGTCCAGAGAATCAATGTTACCTTACAAGGAGCAGCGACAACTACGGTTCAGGTATTTGGTGGTTCCAACGATCAAATATCCAATATTGAGAACGTCGTAGGTACAGACGGTGACGATATCTTAACAGGTGATGCCGAAGACAACCGCTTGGAAGGTGGTGACGGCAACGATACCTTGGTGGGTGCGGCCGGTAACGATACACTCGACGGTGGTACAGGTGCTTTTGTCGATACCGTAAGCTACTTCGGTGCTGCGGCGGGTGTCACTGTTGACTTAATCAACGGAACTGCCAACGATGGTGAGCTGGGTGTTGATACTCTGATCGATATCGAAGATATCCGAGGCTCGACGCATGCGGATACGCTCACTACATCTGCAGATACGCAAAATGTTAATGCAGAAGCCGGCGATGATTTAATCAACTTAGGCTTGGGTTCGGTCACCGTTGTAGGTGGTGCCGGATCAGATACAGCTGACTACTCTACGCTAACTGCGGCTAACGCGGTGAGTGTAGAACTTGATGGTTCTAATGCGGTCACTGTGTCCATATCCGGATCAACTGACCAAACCTTATCTCAAGTAGAAAACGTTACGGGTGGTGCGGGTAACGACAACTTGGTGGGTGACAGCAATGACAACCGTCTTGAAGGTGGAGATGGTAACGATACGCTACAGGGACAAGGCGGTGATGACGATCTCATTGGTGGAGACGGTATTGATGAGGCCGACTACTCTCAGTCTGGAAGCGGTGTTATTGTTGATCTTGATACCAACCAAGCTACTAACGATGGTGAGGGTGGAAGCGATACGCTATCAGGCATCGAAAACTTAGCAGGATCGAATTTCGATGATATTCTTGGCGGTAACGACAGTGATAATACACTGGAAGGTAACGGTGGTTCGGATACCTTAACGGGTGCTGGTGGTCAGGATACACTGGATGGTGGCGCTGGTCGTGATACCGCGGACTACTCGGCTGTTACCGGAGTTGTCTCAGTCGATCTTGCTGCCAATGCAGCTTCGCAGGATGGTGACGGATCGAACGACGTACTCCTGAATATGGAAGATGTCATTGGCTCGAATCAAGATGACATTATTTTAGGTAACGATAGTGATAACACACTAACAGGCGGTCAAGGCGATGACTTGCTTCGCGGTGCCGGTGGTTTTGATACCTTGGACGGCGGCGCGGGTACAGCAGATGTCGCTGACTATTCACAAGCTGCAGGTTCAGTTGTTGTTAACCTGGCTACCAACACCACGTCTAACGATGGTGACGGAAGTTTCGATACGCTTGCAGGTATTGAAAATGTCGTTGGCTCAAGCTCCGACGATCAGCTCACCGGCGATGGTGGTATCAACCGTCTAGAAGGTGGTGACGGTGCTGACTTACTTATCGGTGGTGGCAGCAACGATGTACTGGACGGAGGCGCTGGTCTTTCTGATACAGTCGATTATAGCGCTGCACCGAATGTGTTGGAGATTGATCTTGAGGTAGGCACGGCCACGGCTGATGGCTACCTGGCTATCGATACGGTGAGCAATGTCGAGAATGTCATCGGTACTGTTAATGACGATATCATTGCGGGTAATGATGATAACAACAACATACAGGCTGGCGACGGTGATGATACGCTGACAGGCCGCGGCGGGGTCGACCAATTAATCGGTGGAATCGGTACTGATACCGCCGATTATAGTGATGCACTAGGACCAGTTACCGCTAATTTGGCAGCCAACGTCACTACAGACGATGGTGACGGCTCTAACGATACGCTTAACAGCATTGAAAACCTCACAGGTTCAACATCGAACGATACGCTAAGCGGAAATTTCCAGAACAACGTTTTAGACGGTGGAGACGGAGATGATGTACTTCGTGGTGCTGCCGGTCAGGATGTTCTCATTGGTGGGGCTGGTACCAATACTGCGGACTACGGTGCAGCCAGTGGTAGCATCAATGTCAACTTGACCGCTGGTAATGCAACTGCGGATGGTGACGGCAGCACAGATACGCTGCAACAAATTCAGAATGTTATCGGTACTGTTTCTGACGATGTGATTATTGGCGATGGGTTTGCCAATGAACTTCTTGGTGGTAATCGAAACGATGTGCTGGAAGGTCGAGGCGGCATCGATATACTTGACGGTGGTGCAGGTACAGATACCATCGACTACGGCCAGGCAGCAGGTGCGATTACGGTGGACCTTGCCGCAAACGTAACCACTGATGATGGTGATGGTGCGTCAGATACTCTGGTTCTTATTGAAAATGTTCGAGGTTCTGGCGGCGCAGATACAATCGTTGGTAGCGATGAAGCTAACGTTCTTGAAGGCGATGATGGTGACGATACGCTGGTAGGTGCTGGCGGTAATGATACGCTGGATGGCGACGGCGGCATCGACACAGTCGATTATTCTGATGCCGCTTCTGGTGTTAGAGCAAGTATCAACGACGGTGCTACCACCAACGATGGAGACGGTGGAACAGACATACTCGTCGAGATAGAGAACCTGATTGGTTCAGATGGAGATGATGTTCTAGAGGGCGGAGCAGGCTCCAACACACTCTCGGGTGGTGATGGTGATGATCAGTTCGCGGGTTTCTCAGGTAACGATATTATCGATGGTGGCATCGGAAACAACACCGTTGACTATGCAGATGCAACTACAGGTATCGACGTTGATCTAGCGGGTGAGATTGCTACCGATGATGGTTTCGGTTTTACCGACACGCTACAGAATATACAGAATGTAATTGGTTCAGCTAATGATGATGTCATTGGCGGTAACGCTGCTGCAAACGTGCTAGAAGGTCATGACGGTGACGATGTGCTTATTGCCTCTGCAGGTACTGACACGTTGGATGGTGCAGACGGTGTTGATACGGTTGATTACTCCACATTGACAGGGGTAACTGGCGTCACTATCGCGCTTAATGGTGCTGTTGATGCAACCGCGATAGTTGCCGGTGGTGACAATGACACACTGAGTGAGATCGAAAACATCATCGGTAGTACCGGAGATGATGTGCTGTCAGGTGATAGTCAGGTTAACAACATTCAGGGTAATGATGGTGACGATGTCATTCGCGGTGCTAGCGGAAGCGATATCCTAGATGGTGGTGATCATGTCACCGGTGACGAACTTCGCTTTGATGAGCTGAACGGTGTAGGAGTAGGTCTTGACCTGACAGCGGGCACAGCAACGTTCGCAGCTGACGGTAGTACAGATACGTTCACAAACTTCGAATCGTACGTGTTGACACAGCAAGACGATTCAATCGTCGGCTCAACGGGTGCTGATATTGTGCAGTCGCTTGGTGGCGATGATGTGTTCAATGCTAGCCAAGGTGCAGATGACCTTGACGGGGGCGTAGGATCGGATACCGTTGACTACTCAGGGCTTGCAGGTGTTGCCTCTATCAACGTCACACTAACGGGTGCGGTTGCGACAACTGCACAAGTAGTTGGTGGGACAGACGATACGCTAACAGGAATCGAGAATATCATTGCCACAGCTGGCGATGATACGCTGACGGGTGATAGTGAAAACAACACCCTCACAGGTTTGGCGGGAGATGACACGCTTGATGGTGGCGATGGTCGGGATACGCTTGAGGGCGGCTCTGGCGATGATATGTTCATCGCAAGCGATGGTGAGAATACCTATGACGGCGGCTTGGATAATGACACCGTTGATTACTCCGTATTAGCTGGCATAACGTCTGTCAGAACTCAACTGGGCGGTGCATCGCTATCCACCATCACCGTCAACGGTGGTTCAAACGACTTTGCGCTCGGCATTGAGAACGTCATTGGTAGTGCAGGAAACGACGAACTGGTAGGTGATGGATTCGTTAACCGACTTGAAGGCGGCGATGGCGACGATTTACTTGAAGGTGCGGGTGGGTCTGACATCCTGATAGGTGGTGATGGTGTTGATACTATCGACTACTCTGGTTTCGGTCCGGGAACAGGTATTGCCGTAACACTAGATGGTGCCAATCCTGTTACGGTGACGGGCGCTGACAATGACACGGTAAGTGAAGTAGAAAACGTCATTGGCTCAGAGGGTGACGATCTCATCATAGGTGATGGTTTGGTGAACGTTATCGAAGCCGGTGGCGGAGACGATGTACTGGTCGGTGGAGCAGGAGCTGATTCCCTTGACGGTGAAGACGGAATTGACACGGTAGATTACTCGCAAGAGACAGGTATTAATTCCATATCTGTTCAGCTAAACAGTTTGAACATAGTCACTGTTACAGTTGATGGTGCTGATAATGATTCAATCCAGGCCATTGAGAACGTCATTGGTACAGAAGGTGACGACACCATTTATGGTGGCACGAGCACTAACGTACTAGAGGGTCGTGGTGGCGATGACCTAATGCGCGGTGGCCTGGCCAACGATACCTTAGATGGTGGCACGGGAACCAACACACTTAGCTTTGATGATTCCAGTGTTGGTGTGACACTTGACATGGCCGCGACTACGGGTGGGTTCTTTACGGCTACCCATGGTAGCGGTGAGGTGGACTCTGCGGCTAATTTTACGAATATCATTGGATCCAGTGGTGCGGATAACATAAGTGGTGATGGTCAGGACAATACGATAGAAGGTGGTGTCGGTGCAGATACCATTAACGGCCTAGCGGGTAACGACCAGCTATCTGGTGGTTCTAACGCAGATATCATTGATGGTGGAGAAGGTAATGACATCATCGATGGTGGATCTGGCTGGGATACTCTGACAGGCGGCGATGGTGACGACATCATCACGGCAGGTACAGGTGAAGATACCATCCGGGCAGGAAATGGCGCGGACACCATAGATGGTGGAGCGGAAGAAGATATGCTGGACTACAGCGTTCACCCTGCGGCGACGTCTATTAACGTGACACTAAGCGGATCGACACCTGCACTTGTCACGGTGGGTAGCTCTGAAAACGACACAGTATCCAACATAGAGCAAATTCGAGGAACCGACGGCGGTGATACCATCATCGGTGATACATCAGACAATACCTTCTTTGCTGGAGACGGTGATGACACGCTTTCAGGTGGTTTGGGTACCAATGAAGTCTATGGTGAGGACGGTGAAGATACGTTCATCGGTTCTGATGGTCAAAACAGCTACTATGGTGGCGCTGACAGCGATACAGTCGATTACTCAACACTTGCCGGTGTAACGTCTTTGACTGTAGCACTCGACGGTGCTTCTCTAGCGGTCGCATCCTTAGTTGGAACAACAAACGACCTTGTTGCTGAAATAGAAAACGTCATCGGTACGGCGGGCAATGATGAAATTGATGGTGATGATCGTGAAAATCACCTGCAAGGTCTTGATGGAAATGACGTCTTATCTGGTGGTGCAGGAATAGATCTCCTGGAAGGTGGTGATGGCACTGATAGAATCACCTACGAGTATGCAGCAGCGGGTGTTGTTGTAGATATGGTCGCTGAAGAGACGACAGATGATGGTGATGGCTCATCGGATACATTTACTGGCATTGAGCAAATATCTGGTTCCCGTTTCGATGATTCGATCACTGGCGATGCTGATGCTAATTCACTCTATGGTTGGCTAGGCGACGATACGTTTATAGGTGGCAGTGGAGCAGACTTTTTCCATGGCGACGATGGCTCTGACACAGTGGACTATTCAACAGAAGTTGGATTGACATCTGTCTCAGTTACGCTCGCGGGTAGCTTAGTGGTAACCGCAACCCTTGGTGGTGGTGACAACGACACTATGCGAGACGTCGAAAATATCATTGGTACAGACGGTGATGACACAATAACAGGTGATACCTTAAATAATCATCTACAGGGTTTGGGTGGAGATGATTTACTGCAAGGAAATATCGGCACCGATATTCTTGATGGTGGTACGGGTACAAATACAGCGTCGTTTAATCTTGTTAACCAAGGTGTTGTATTAGATATGTCCACCGCAGTTGCCGGGGAATTTACGGCAACCGTGGGAGGTACTGAGGTTAATACGCTGATCAACTTTACGAATATTATCGGCAGTACTGCCAACGATAATATTACCGGAGATGCTCAAGATAATGATATTAACGGGTCGGCTGGTAACGATACGTTGCGAGGTGGGGATGGCAACGATACGATCACTGACACTAGCGGATCTAACTGGTTGTTTGGTGATGACGGTGATGACACTCTGACGGCAGGCGGTGGTAATGACCGCTTGTATGGTGGGGTAGGTGATGATGTAATTAATGCCGGTGGCGGAAATTGGGATGAGGTATACGATGATCAAGGTGCGGATATCTACGATGGTGGCAGCGGCAGTCGCGACAGAATTTGGTTTGAAACGAATCCTAATGCTACCAGTATTGAACTTGTACTCGCAGGCGGTACGCAAACCGAGGTTACAGTCAACGGCAGTGAAAATGTATTTATCTCAAACTTCGAACGAGTAGTTGCAACTGGTGGTAACGATATCATCACTGGAAGCACGGCCTATAACGAATTTTGGCTCAGAGAAGGTGATGATATTGCCTATGGTTCTTTAGGATCCGGTGACATCTTCTATGCTGCCGGTGGTAACGATACTGTCGACTACACGTCCTTCACCGTTGATATCTCCGGTTCGATGAACACCGCGTCCGGTGGAAACTATACCTTGACGAAGGCCGGTAACGGTACTGACACTTTGAGCAGTGTGGAAACAGTACTAACGGGTTCGGGCAATGACATTATCGATACGGGTGTTGGTACGATTTTACTAGAAACTAATGCCGGTAACGATACAGTTACCGCTCGATACGCTGGTGTCGAGATCAATACCGGGACCGGACAGGATACTGTCGAAGTTGAAGCGGGTCCCGTTACACTCGACACTGGTGATGATAATGACTCAGTTCAAATTGAATCTGATGGTGCTGATATCATATTAGGTTCTGGGGATGATCAGCTGAATGCGGTCGATCAGTACACATTTACTGTAGACGGCGGCATAGGAGATGATTATTTCGATATTCATGGCGGTGGTGCTGTAATAGATGGTGGTGACGGAAACGATACGATCGACTATCGATTCGCCACTAATCCTTTGATCGCTACCCTCGCAGACACCGGTGCCGGTGCCGGGACCGTTGGTATTTCAGGTTCTACGGCTGACACAATAAGCAATGTTGAA